>JAZQDM010000098.1:0-35592 GCA_045546775.1 Lachnospiraceae bacterium
TTGTTTGCAAAAATATATTTTCGCGCTGCGCAACCTCATCACCCGGATAAGCCTGCAAATATCCCTCTAACAGCACCGATGCTTTTTTGTATTCACCCAAATACTCATATGCCACAATTTCATTAAATTGAAGTGTCTGAAGCATCGTATTATCTTCTACATTCATGCCTGCTTGAAAAGCAGTGAGCGCTTCTTCATAGTTTCCCATTTTCATTTTACACAAGCCAAGTTGGTTATAAATTTTTTCACAATCGCTATATTTTTCCAAATAGCCATTGTACACGCTTGCCGCATAATTATAGTCGCCGAGCGCCTCGTACGTCTTTCCCAAATATAAAATTACTACTTCTTCTTCATCAGCCCTTGCACGTTCCAAGTAAGTACATGCAGTACCATAGTCCTCCAAATAGTAACTGATACGACCATGTTCAGAATCCGTCATCGACTTTTCATCTTCTGTAATTGCTGCCTGTAAATATTCCTGTCCGATTTGCTTGTATCCGTTTTGCGCCAACACTTCATAAATAGCTATCAGCTGCTCATAATCTTTGCCGGAAAGCGAAATCGTCTTTTCAAAATCCGCGATGGCCGCCTCATATTTGCCTTGCTCCAACTGGATTGTTCCACGCAAAAAATAGGCGTCTCTTTCGTTCTTTTTCAAAGCAAGAATGGCGTCATATACATCCAGTGCTTTTTGTACATTACCACTTTTGTAATAGGCTGTCGCCAAATAGTAATTGATGTCATAATCTATGTCTTCCAACAAAATACCACTGTGTTGTAACGCTTCTTCAAAAGCTTCTGCTGCATCTTCGTAACGGGTCATGCCCATAAGTGCCAACCCGGTTCCCCGATAAATAAGTCGCTCGTCTTCACCACAAGTAAGCGCACTTTCAAAAAAAGTGAGTGCTTCCTCGTACTGCGTTTCCTGTATTGCCTTCATGCCTGCATCTATATTTTGCTGTCCGCCACTTCCGCATCCGCATACTAATATGCCAAGACCTGCTACCAGCAGAACAGCTTTATACTTCTTAAGTTTCCCCATGTGAGTGCTCCTCTTTTGTTCCCAATATACGATTCCCTATTTGAATCTTTTCATAAAAGAGTATAACAAAAGAGTTTCTAATTTACAACAACTTTACTTCCTCTATTGTACCGGTCTCCTGGAAAATTTCCCATTCCCCGATATTGACTGCATGATCGCCAATCCGTTCCAAATATTTGGCTATCATAAGTACATCAATGCATTCATCCGCATCTACGGTATCACCTTTTAAATGCTTCACTAAATCAGCCTTTACTTTGTTAAACAAATCATCCACAATATCGTCCTGCTTTATCACGTTTGCAGCTGCAATTACATCGCGGTTTACAAAGGCATCCACTGCCGCATGTTCCATCTTTTTGGTTTCTTCAATCATCGCATATATATGCGGGGAATAAGCACCTAACTCCTTCATTTCCATGCGCAGGAGCAATTCCGCGATATCGGCACAATGATCTCCAATCCGCTCAATATCTGTGACTACTTTTAGGGATGCTGTCACAAGACGCAAATCCTTTGCTACCGGTTGTTGTTTCGTAATGAGAGAAAGGCAGGACGCTTCCACGCTTCTTTGCATGTCGTTGATAACTTGATCTGCTTTTAAAATTTCCCGCACCGTTTTGGCATCTTTCCTTTCCATTGCCTCAAACAATGTATCATAGTTATGTTCGACTGCAATACCCATTTCTTTTACATCCTCATGTAATTGAGTGAGTTGCATTTCAAATGTATTCCTTGGTGACATACTATTCCTCCTTCCATCATCCAAAACGTCCCGTGATATAATCTTCGGTTCTCTTATCTTTAGGCGACCCAAACATATTGTCCGTAGTGTCAAACTCCACCAATTCACCCAGCAGAAAAAACGCTGCATAATCGGAGACTCTTGCTGCCTGCTGCATATTGTGTGTCACAGTCACTACTGTGTACTTTTGTTTCAGCTGTTCCATTAACTCTTCAATTTTTAACGTAGAAATCGGATCCAGTGCAGAAGTGGGTTCGTCCATCAAAAGCACCTCCGGTTCTACTGCAAGTGCTCTTGCAATACAAAGACGTTGTTGCTGACCTCCGGATAGTCCAAGCGCAGACTTCTTTAACCGGTCCTTCACTTCATCCCAAATAGCCGCATCGCGCAAACTTTTCTCCACCATTTCATCCAGCTTGGCTTTGTTTTTCAACCCATGAATGCGCGGACCGTAAGCAACGTTATCATAAATGCTCATAGGAAATGGGTTTGGTTGTTGAAATACCATCCCTATTTTCTTACGAAGAAGTGTAGTATCCACTTTGTTGTCATAAATATCTTCCCCATCCAACCAAATCCTGCCATTGAAACGTACGCCTTCTACCAAATCGTTCATCCGGTTTAAACTTTTTAAAAAAGTAGACTTTCCGCATCCGGAAGGACCGATAAATGCAGTCACGGCATTTTTTTCGATTTCCATTGTAATATTTTTTAATGCATGATTTTGACCATAGTACAAATTCCAGTTCTCCGTTTTTATTTTAGATTGTTCCATATCGTTTTCTCTCCTATTCTCTTGCCTGCACATCAAATTTTTTTATCAAAATTTTCGTCAACAGATTGATCCCAAAAACAATAACAAGCAACACAACCGCGATGCCGAACGCAACATCGTATTCTGCCTTGGACATGCTCAAGTACAGTTGAATGGTCAACGTTCCGCCTGACTCAAACAATTTGTCAATATAACCAAGCGCCATTTTGGGCAGCTTAAAGTCACTGCCTGCTGTAAACAAAAGTGCTGCCGACTCCCCAACAATCCTTCCAATAGCAAGAATAATTCCGGTGATAATGCCCGGCATTGCGGACGGAAGCAATATAGTACGAATCATATACCACTTCGTTGCACCGATGCCCAATGCGCCGTTTCTGTAACTGTCCGGCACCGTTTTGAGTGCTTCCTGTGTATTTCTTGTAATAAGAGGCAAGATCATGAGCGCAAGCGTCAAAGCACCGGTCAAAATGGAATATCCAAGCCCTAACGTATTGCCAAAAAACACCATACCAAACAGACCAAACAGAATGGACGGAATCCCCGCCAATATCTCCGTTGTTGTTTCAATCAATCTCACCAATTTTCCCGGTTTTGCGTATTCATTAAGATAAATGGCAGCTCCCACACCAACCGGCGTTGCAATCGCCAAGGTAACGATAATTATATACAGTGTATTTACAATATTTCCCGCAATCCCTACCGTTCCTTTCAAAACACTCGTAACAGAAGTCAAAAAACTCCAATTGATAGTTCCGACACCTTTTGCAAAAATATAACTGATCATTCCAAGCAACAATGCAACAGACAGCGTAGCCGACATATAAATCATTATGTACCAGATTTTGTCCCAGCTCCTTCTTTTTTTTGCCACTAAAATACTCACGTTTTATTCCTCTTTCTACTTTTTTGTAACCGTCTAGTTTCCCACATCTTTTTTCTTTAAAGCTTTTGTTAATGTCCAATTTATAACTAAAATGAAGCCAAATAAAATGAGCCCTATCGTAAATAACACTTCCCTGTGCAACCCGGACGCATACCCCATCTCGCTGACAATAGCGGTTGTCAAAAAGCGGACAGAATTAAATGGCAACGGTATATTTACAGTGCTTCCGGACACTAATGTAATCGCCATCGCTTCCCCGATTGCTCTCCCTACCCCCAACACAATTGCCGACACAATACCGGACTTTGCAGCAGGAAGTATCACTTTCCGTATGGTCTGAATATGCGTGGCACCAACCGCTAAGGAAGCCGATTTTAAGTATGATGGTACCGACCGTATTGCTGATTCGCTAATATTGATGACCGTCGGCAAAATCATAATTGCAAGCACCAAAACTGCGGAAATCATATTGCTTCCTCCGGTATATTGGTGTGTTTCACTTCCGGCAAACACCCACTTTTCCAACTTATACATAAGTGGATTCAAAAGCATAATGCCTAATAACCCGTAAATCACAGACGGAATCCCTGCAAGAAGCTCCACCGCCGGTTTTACAATGGCCGCAAGCCGTTTCGGTGCCACCTCTGCCAAAAACACAGCTGTCAAAACACCAATGGGTACGCCGATAAGAATTGCCATGCCTGTTCCGGCCACAGATGTAAAAATAACATACAAAACACCAAACGATGGTTGCTTTGCACTTGGTTTCCACTCTGTCCCAAACAAGATTTCTTTGATTCCTACTTTAAAAAGTGCCGGCGTCCCCTTTAACACCATATAAATTGTAATAGATGCTCCCGCCACCACCGCCATGCAGGCACATACAACAAAAATCATATGTGCTGTACTTTCTGCAACCGACTTACTTTTATGTGTTCTGACTACCGAAAAAAAATTGTGTTTACCCAAAGTCGTTCTCCTTATTCTTCCACCGCAATAAGACCTACCGCTTCAATAACCGTTTTTCCTTCCTCGGAGGCAAGGTATTCAAAAAATTTCTGCACCCCTTTACTCTGTTCTGAAATTGGCCCGTTTGTCGCCATGACGAACGGTCTGCTTAAAAAGTAATTTCCTGCTTTGATATTTTCCGCTGTTGCTGCAACACCGTCCAGCGCTACCGCACTCACACTGTCATCTACTACATCCAAGGATACATAGCCAATTGCTCCCGGTGTAGAAGCTACTTTTGCCATAACTGCTCCGGTAGAATCCAATTCATTTGCATATGTACACACATCTTCGACTTCAAGAATTTCTTCAAAAGCCCCTCTTGTACCGGAACCTGCTTCGCGCCCCATTACTACGATTGGCTCCCCATCTCCGCCAAGTTCCCTCCAATTTGTAATCTCACCTGTATAAATGGAAATCAGTTGCTCTTTTGTAAGGTTCGATACTGTATTGGACACATTCACAATAACCGCAATTCCATCAATTGCTACAATATTTTCCACCGCACCTGCAGCCTTTTCCTCCTCTTTCAAATTTCTGGATGAATTCCCAATATCTACATTTCCTGCCGTTACACTCTCAATACCAGCGCCGGACCCTGTAAATTCCGTACTTACCAATACATCCGGATATTGTTCCATAAAACTTTCCGCCACAGCATTTGCGAATTTTTCCATAGAGGTACTTCCTGCCATCGTAATACTTCCACTTAATTCATCCGTTTGTTCCTCGTTTACTCTTTTCCCGCAAGCAGTCAAACTTGCTGCTGACAAAATACATGCACCTAATATAACTGCCAATTTTTTTGTTTTCATATTTTTCTTTTCTCCTTCCTTGTGTGAAAGCGAATCTTTCACATTTCTCTCCATCTCGGATGACAAACTATTTTTCATCTGCAGCTCCTCGCTACATTTCAGAGTCTAACAGATTCAAAATTTTGAAAAAATCATGAAAACGTAAGTTGTATGTAAAATCTATGTAATTTTATAATTTGACGCACAATTCGACATTTTTTCCATTTTTGGCAGTGATTTGATACAGAGACGAGTTATGCTTTGCGTATCGCTCTCTGATTAGCGGTCGTCACAACAAAAAAACCACGAAAACACTATCCGAGTTACGCTCTGTTGCACAGCATGTAACGAGTTTGTTTTCGTGGTTCTATTATTCGTTTTGTAAAGTATTTATTTAGAAAAAATTAGCACATTCTTGTTCCGTTTGCCGTCAGTTTAAAACGCATTCCAAGAGTTTCTGCTGCTCTCTTACACATCGTCATACGCTGTAAAAAGATTTCAAAGTAGTCCATGATGGAACAAATCTGCTCATCCAGCTCAATTTCCAAATGAATAATCTTTTTCTCTTTTTCTATGGTAAGTGTAGAACTGACCGCCGCATAATTTACACGGTCGTGAATATCAAATGTAGCATGTTCTTTGTTACAAACGCGGTTTCTACGTACATCTGTTTTGTCTGCAAGTATAAGCGCCGCGGATACAACATCAAACGCAATACCGGTTTTTTCATCATGCTGACCGATTGCAGCAACAACCGTCGCAACATCTTTTATCGGCATGCCCAGTTCCTTTAAAATCTGGCGCGCCATCAATGCCCCATGATGTGCATGATCATTCCGGTTTACACAATTGCCGATATCATGCATATAACCTGCAATTTGGGCAAGTTCAATCTCTTCCTCACTATAATCCAGTTCCCGCAAAATCATACCGGCCGTCTCTGCAACCTTTGCGGCATGCGCCTGAGAATGGTCTGTGTACCCAAGTACACCAAGCATCTGGTTGCCTTTTTCGATATACAGGTTAATTTCCTCGTCCTTTTTTACTTGCTCATAAGTCACTTTGCTCATAAATAACAATTCTCCTTACACTATTTTCGCCATGTTTTGGGTGAAAACAAAATCAACATCGGAAACAATTCCAATCTACCCGTCAGCATATCTAATATAAGCACAAATTTGGAAAAAACAGAATAATCTCCAAAATTTCCGGTAGGTCCGACCGGCCCGAAGCCCGGTCCGATATTATTCAAATTTGCCGCAACGGCAGAAAAATTTGTTGTAAAGTCGTATTGATCTAACGACAACAGCAATACGGAAAGCAAAAAAATAACAACATATGTCATTGTGTAGGTCAATGTGGAGCGAATAACCGTATCCGGAACGCTTCGGCCATCCACATGGATTTTTTTAACACTTCTCGGATGTATAATATAAGACAATTCATTTTTCACTGCTTTGAATGCTATCAACACACGGGATACTTTGAAGCCGCCTCCGGTACTGCCTGCACAGGCACCAACAATCATAAGCATAAAAAGCAGCATTTTTGAAAACTGCGGCCACAAATCAAAGTCCACTGTAGTAAAGCCGGTTGTCGTCATGATAGATGCCGCCTGAAACAACGCCGTATGAAAGCTATCATAAAAACCGGCGAATTGGTCTTTTATCTGAAAAGCGATCAGCAATGCCGATCCAAACATGATTCCCAAATAAAGACGCAGTTCTTCGCTTTTCAATGCATCTTTCGGCTTCTTAATCAAAAACAAATAATACAAGTTAAAATTCACACCACACAGTATCATAAAGATTATAAACACCGTCTGCGTTGCCATAGAATAACTTGCAACACTGGAATTTAAAACTCCAAATCCACCCGTGCCAACAGTCGCAAAAGTCATAACAATCGAATCATACACTGGTAAACCGGTACACAACAATGCAATAATTTGCACGAAAGTAATAACAATATAAATGCCATACAAAATCATGGCCGTACTTTTCACTTTCGGCACAAGTTTTCCTACCGAAGGTCCCGGGCTTTCTGCACGCATCAAGTGCATATTATAGCTTCCCGACAAAGGCAATACTGCCAAAATCAAAACAAGCACTCCCATACCGCCAATCCAATGCGTAAACAAACGCCAAAACTGGGTACATTTGGCCAAAAACTCCACATCCGATAAAATAGTGGCACCGGTTGTCGTCAATCCGGAAACCGTCTCATATAAAGCATCCACATAAGACGGAATTTCGCCGGTCATATAAAACGGCAAAGCTCCAATCAAACTGAGCACAATCCAACTGAGAGAAACGGTCACAAAGCCTTCCTTGGCGTAAAAAACATTACTTTTTGGCTTCCATTTTTTTCCCAGTTTACCAAAAACCAAACAGCAGGCGGCTACATAAAGAAACGCAAACCCTTCCGCTTCACCATAAATAAGTGCCACAAGGCACGGTAACAACAAAAAAATTCCTGCAAACTCCACCACGCGACACAAAATATACCGAATGATCGAATAATTCATTGCTTCCATGTTCTTTAAAGTCCCTTCATCACATTTGTATATTATTTTAAAATATCTTTGATATCGTGAAGTCCTTTTTCTACCGTCACGACAACTACCGTATCGCCTACGCTAATGACACTTTGTCCACCCGGTGTAATAATATTGCCTTTATGCTGAATACAACATATCAAAAGGTCATCTTTCAAATTCAGCTCCTGAAGCGGCACACCTACAACCGGAGAATTTTCCTTTACTGAAAAAGCGAGTGCCTCCACACGGTTATCATTCAAACGATACAACGTCTCTATATTGCTTCCGATAGAGTTTTGTTTTGCACGGACATACTGGATAATCGACTCTGCCGTAATATATTTTGGATATATAACCGTTCCGATATCCAACTCTTCTATAATTTCATCATACGCAATTCTGTGAACATGGGTAATCAGTTTTGCCTTGGAAAAACGCTTTGCAAACAAAGAAAGCATAATATTTTCTTCGTCAAAATTTGTAAGGGTCACAAAAGCCTCTGTATGTTTCACACCTTCTTCCAGCAAAAGATCCCTGTCAGTTCCGTCTCCGTATATAATAAGAGCCTGTGGCAAAAGTTCGCTCAGTTCCTCACAACGCTTTTTGTCTTTTTCGATAATTTTGATTTGTACGCCCATCGCAATCAACTGCTTCGCCAAATAAAAAGCAGTCTCGCCGCCACCGATTATCATCACATGTTTTGCTCTCGTCGTAGCAGCACCCATTTTTTTAAAAAATTTAACTGCATTGGCAGAAGTCGCCACAATCGAAATCGTATCTTTTTCTTTTAACACAAAATTACCATCCGGAATAATTACTTCGTCGCCTCGCACAACCACACACACGAGCACATCGCAGCCAAGTTTTCCGGAAATATCTTTAAGTGGCATTTCGTGCAAAAGATTACCTTCCGAAATTTTGTAACTGATAAGCTCTATTTTCCCTTTTGCAAACGTATCAATCTTTTCCGCAGAAGGGAACTTTAAAACACGCTCTATCTCCCGTGCCGCCGCATACTCCGGGTTGATAATCATGGACAAACCAAGCTCGTCTTTGATAAATCCTACTTCCCTGCTGTAATCAGGATTGCGCACTCTTGCAATGGTCTGACATCCACCGGCTTTCTTTGCAATAAGACAACAGAGCAAATTTAACTCATCCGAACCGGTTACCGCAATCAAAAGATCCGCCTCATTTACACCGGCCTCTAACTGTACACTAAAACTTGCACCGTTTCCAACAACACCCATTACATCAAATGTATTGGATAAATTTTCAACTTTTCTTATTTTTTCGTCAACAATTGTAATGTTGTGCCCTTCTTGACTAAGCTGCTCCGCCAAAGTTGCTCCAACATTTCCGCATCCTACAATGATGATACGCATTTTTCTTCTTCCTCCGCATTACAATATCTACGCACAATTATATCACTTCTGTTACAAAGTACAATATTTATTGCCACTCTGCTTCTACAACACAATATCTATTGCCAAGTTGACATACTGTCTGCCTGCATGTTCATACAAATAGCCCAGATTTTTGGTCTGGTGTGGTGCACGAACGGTACAAACATCTAACAAAAACTGTCCAAATTCCACTGTCTGCGCACCATGAAAGCAGACTGTCCGATTCCCGGATTCCACAACAATATTTCGCACAATGTCTTTGCTGTTTCCATCCCACTCCTGTTCCGGTCCAATCCCTAACGCGGCGGCAACAAGCCATTGTCTGATTTTTTCTTCGTAAATCCACTGTTCCGAAAAACCGATGCTGTTTTGTTTTGCCAATTGCTGCACAAGTGCCCGTAACGAACTTTCTTTCCCTTGGTTAACATAATACAAAAACACAAGATTCGTATAAATCAGGGGTAAATTGGAATCTATATGCAGCAAATTGCGATAAAAAACGGGATTTAAAAATCCTGCCGGTTTCATCGCAGATGCCTTCTTAATTATATCCACTGCATCCAGTCGGCTATCGCCCTGCGCGTCCACACCTTCCAGACAAATCCGAACGCCTACCTCACTTCCGTACCCAAGTAAAACTGTCTCTTCCATACCTTCCCTCACTTGCAAACGAAGTTATTTTTTTGAAAGCGGACGAAAGATTGTCATTCTTCCGGTCCACCCTACAATTCTTGTCACAATGATACCAAAAAACACACCAATACTGTCAATTAACACATCCTTCTTTGACGGATATCTTCCGGAAACAAAAGACTGATGATATTCGTCCAGCACGGCAAATCCGACACAGAACATCCCCGCCACAAGCATAAGCACAATTCCCCGTACGCCATATACATAAAGTGGAAACGCTACCGCTACCGCCAGCACAAAATACTCTATCACATGCGCCAGTTTACGTACGTAATGTTCTATTTTTTCGGATATATGTTCAATCTGTTCCTCGCTAAACCCCAAATCCAATTTTTCATTTATGATTTCAACAATGCTGTTGCTTACTTTACCGCTTAATTGCGAAGAATCGGTTGCTGTCTGTGCAGAAAACGATGTAATAAAATACATAATGATGAGTGCCGGCAAAAACGACATCGGTTTTAATATAAAGCGCAGAAATTTCTTTAAAAACATACAAAATGCTGTCATATTTCTACTCCTCTCCTCGTCTGTGTTTGCATAATATTTTTATTTGCAATTATACACAATATTCGCTATTCTATATATTGGTATTATAAAAAGAAGTACTTCGAATTGCAAATGAAATCTCTGCGGAAAGGCGGATTGTACATATGAAAAAAGACAACAAACTATGTTTTCGGAAAGGCATGCAACACGGAATCCCTATTTCTTTAGGGTACTTGGCCGTATCTTTTACCCTTGGAATTGCTGCAAAAAATGCAGGCATGACCGCCTGGCAGGCAACCCTTACCAGTATGCTTGTCAATGCATCCGCCGGACAGTATGCCGGCTTTACACTGATTGCCGCCGGTGCGAGCTATGTAGAAATGGCTATTATGATACTGGTTGCAAACGCGCGCTATTTGTTAATGTCCTGCGCCCTAAGCCAAAAACTGTCGCCGGAAACAAAATTCCCACACCGCTTTTTGATTGGTTTTGACATTACAGACGAGATATTCGGCATATCCATGGCTTATCCCGGAAAATTAAATCCTTTTTATACATACGGTGCCATGCTTGTTTCCATTCCCGGATGGGCACTGGGCACCTTCTTAGGTGTGCTTTGTGGCAACATACTTCCGGCAAGTGTTGTAAGTGCACTCAGCGTCGGCTTGTACGGCATGTTCCTTGCCATTATCATTCCGCCGGCACGCAAAAACAAAATCATAGCTGTTTTAGTTGTGCTTTCCATGACAGCAAGCTTTATCTTTTCAAAGGTTCCTGCGTTCAGTACTATTTCTTCCGGTATGCGCATCATTATTTTGACTGTTGTAATTTCCGGTCTTGCGGCAATACTGTTTCCGGTTCCGCAGGAAGATGAAACCGCAAAGAAAGAGGTGTGACAATGATGACAAACAACGTTTACATATACATACTTATTATGGCACTGGTCAGTTATCTTATTCGCGTACTGCCTCTTACTTTAATCCGGAAAGAAATCAAAAATCGAACGATTCGTTCTTTTCTCTTTTATGTGCCTTATGTGACACTGGCAGTCATGACATTTCCGGCTATATTGGAAGCCACAAACAGTACCTGGTCCGGCCTTGTTGCACTTATTGTAGGAATGGTTTTGGCATGGTTTGGAAGAAGTCTCTTTCAAGTGGCCGTCTTTTCCTGCCTGGCCGTTTTTGTTGTAGAGTTTTTTATGAAATTATAAAAAATCGGTTTACGCAAAAATACGCATCTCCTAAAAAGGAAATGCGTATTTTTTTATTGCTCTTGCATTTTAGTATTTGCCAAAATCTCCGTCCAGAGAAATAATCTGTTCGTTGTAGTTGCCTGCTGCATAAGAAGGTGTAGCCTCATATTCTGCGGCATATCCGCCATGCACACCGGATTTTAATTTATAATTTGCAACCAGTTTTCGAAGCGTTGCCGCCTGATTGGACAACTCTTCACTTGCTGCTGCACACTGTTCGCTTGTTGCAGAGTTTGTCTGTACCACGGAGGATACTTGTCCGATGGCCTGGTTGATTTGAGATACCGCTGTCGCCTGGTCATTGGACGCCTGTGCAATGTTGCTGATTAAACCAACAATCTGGTCGATGGATTTTACAATTTCATCCAACGACTGTGCAGTCTGTTCTGCAAGCTTCGTGCCGTTGTTTACTTTATGAATAGAATCTTCAATCATTTCTGCTGTTTCACTTGCTGCGGAAGCACTCTTTGCTGCCAGATTTCTTACTTCCTCTGCTACCACCGCAAAGCCTTTTCCGTGCACACCTGCTCTTGCTGCTTCCACCGCTGCATTCAGTGCAAGAATATTGGTCTGGAACGCAATGTCATCGATTACTTTGATAATCTTGGAAATGGTTTCGGAGGCATCGTTAATGTCTTCCATGGCATGAATCATCGCTTTCATCTGGTCATTTCCGGAAACAGCCATTTCTTTTACATTATGTACCAAATCGTTTGCTTCACTTGCTTTGGACGCATTGTCTTTTGTATGTACTGCGATATCGTCCATCGCAACCGTTACCTGCTCAATGGCACTTGCCTGCTGTGTGGAACCTTGTGCCAACGACTGGCTTGCCGTAGCAACCTGCTCTGCGCCAACCGTAACCTGATTGGTAGACTCTTTAATATTGCCGATTGTTTTGTTGTTGTCACGTACCAATTTCTGCAACGCTTTTCCAAGAATATCTTTATCACTTCTTGGTTCTACCGATACGGTCATGTCGCCGTTTGCCATTTTTTCAGCAACCTGCGCCTGTTCTTTGATGGTTTCTGTCATTTTTGCAAACTCGTCAAGAACAGCGCCCATATCATCGTCATACAATTTTGTACAATCTACTTCCACATCGCCCACTGCCAATTTTTGTGCAGCTTCTGATAAGCGTTTCATCGGCACAGTAATGGATTTAAGAAGGAATACAATCTCCACTCCTGCAAAAAACATTGCAACAATAAAGATGATGGAAAGAATCACACGCACACGCTCTACCTGTCCGTCAATGGATGCCGTTGTATCTTCGCCTGCCTGTAAAAGCACTGCAATGAGTTCATCCAATGCAACTTCTGCGTTATTTGCCAAAGGTGTTGCTGTATTTACCAACTCCTGTTTTGCTTTTTCCAAATTCCCTGCTTCAACATAAGAGATTATTTTCTGCATGCATACATCGTACTGGTCAATATAAGAAATGTACTTTTCATACGAAGAAACAATGTTTGCATCATAGTCTCCGATGCGTTCGCTGAAGGATGTCAGATAAAACACGGCATCTTCGATAGAAGCACTTACTTTCTCCATCTCATCCGAACGTTTTGCCTCGTTATGTTCATACAAGTAAAGTGCATTCTGGAGGTGTACTTTTACTTCACTAAAGTTTGCGGCTGTCATGCTTAATTCCATGGAGCCTTCTCCGTAATTAAAGTATCTCTCATTATGAGTTGCATTAAACTTAGAAACAAACAACGATGCCATTGTTGCAACAATAACTATAATCGCAATCATCGATGTACTGAAAACTGTTAATTTTGCTTTTACTGTCATATTTAGTCCTAAAACTCTCAACTTCTTCATGGCCTATTTCCTCCGTCTTAATCTTCCTCTTGTATTTCTACGATAGCTTCCAAATCTTCATCCTTAATCAATTTTTCCGGATTTAACAACAGCTTCACTTTATCGCCTGTTTTCGCCAACCCGTAAACATATTTGTTATGCTCGTTTTCCCGCTTTCCAAGCGTAGGCGGCGGAACAATGTCTTCATCCGAAATCGTGTCGACTTCCGCTATTTTTTCTACAATCAATCCGACAACCGTCGATTTTACATTGATTACAATAATACATGTCCGGTCCGTGTATTCTATCGGTTCCATACCAAACCGTATACGAACATCAATGACGGGAATGATTTTTCCACGAAGATTAATCAATCCTTTAATGTAATCTTCCACTTCCGGAATCATCGTAATCGGTTGCATTACAATGATTTCATTTACATAACTGATACTAATGCCAAAAGTTTCTTTGCCCGTCTGAAAGGTCATATATTTGCCTTTTTGCGTATCTTCCAGCATTTCGTCTTTGAACTCTTCCACCATGCACTAGCTCCTTTCCTCTTCTTGTATCAATCCGGCAATATCAAGAATTAGTGCAATACTACCGTCTCCCAATTGGGTGCATCCCGATAAGCCCTTTACTTTTTTGACATAAGACGGAATCGGTTTGACTACGATTTCCTGCTCTTGTATCAACTGGTCTATCAAAATGCATATTTGTTGTCCTTCGTGTTCCAACACAACAACGATACCGTTGTCTACACGCACTTTTTCGCCCGGCAACTGATATTTTTCATTCAGACGGATAAACGGATAACATTCGCCGCGAAGCATAATGTACTCTTCTCCGTCCGGCTCCTGTACAATGGCATCTTCCGTAAGCCTTACAAATTCTTTGACAGACGATGTCTCGATGACAAAGGAAGAACCGCCTACCTTTACAACAATACCGTTTATAATGGCCAGTGTTAACGGAATGACCAGCGTCATCTCCGAACCAAAACCTTCTTTGCTGTCGATGTCCAGTTTACCGCCTACGGACTGTATGTTCTTTACAACAACGTCCATACCGACGCCGCGTCCGGAATATTCCGTGACAACTTCCTTTGTGGAAAATCCGGGCAATGTAATAAACCGGTATATTTCTTTATCTTCAAATTCCGTTATTTCTTTATTGCCAATCAGGCCGTTATTTTTTGCTTTTTCGTACAGCTTTTCTTTCTTTAAACCTTTACCGTCATCACGCACACATATGTACACTTTTCCGCCTTCGTTTTTGGCTTCCAATGTAATCTTTCCTTTGGCCGGTTTGCCAAGTGCAATTCTGTCCTCCGGATTTTCTTCTATGCCGTGGTCCACGGAATTTCGCACAAGATGCATAAGCGGGTCGGAAATATGTTCAATAATATTCTTGTCCACTTCCGTTTCTTCCCCGATCACTTCCAGCTCGATGTCTTTGCCAAGCTTTCTGGAAACATCAAACACGATACGTTTCATTTTTTGGAACGTATTGGTAAGCGGCATCATTCGCATGGACATAATAACTTCCTGCAATTCGGTTGTTAATTTTGTCAGCTGCGCTGATGCTTTTTGGAAATTGGAAAGCTCAAGTCCCGGCACTTTCAAATCCGGATTTTGCATCACAACTGCTTCCGCAATCACAATCTCGCCGATCAAATCCATCAACGCATCCATTTTTTCTACGCTGACACTGATAATACTCTGTTGCTTCGGCTGATTTTTCGCAAGCGTCTTTCCTTTTCCGGTTTCTTTTGCTTTTACGACGTAATCACCGGGTGCAGGCGCTTTCTTTTCTGCCGGCTTTGCCTCTTCCTTATCATCCAGATTTATGATGATTGGCTGCGGTTCCTGCACATCTCCTGCCAGGCCTCTTGCGTACTCTGCTGCCGTAATCTCGTCAAAATCTATTTTTTCTGCTTCCGAGGAATCGATAAGACCGATGATTTCATCTTTCAGGCTTTTCGTCTGCAAAAGCATGTGGAAGCCTTCTGCCAAAATCACATCGGCACTTGCCTCGTTTGTAATAATATCATCCGGCGAATACAACAAATCTTCCGCCACTTCTTTTAATGCGTATGTCGCGGAATAAGCGCGGATGTTACTCATCTGCGTGTCATTTTTGTAGTGAATTACAATCCGGTAAAAATGACTGTCGGAACCGGCTACCGGCGCAATATAAAACTGACTCGGCTCTTCGTGTTTATTTTCACGCGGGAGTCTGATTCCCTGCTCTTTGATTTCTCCTTTAATGCATCCCAGAAACTCTTCCAACTCTTTTAAAAGTTCTTCTTCTGTTCCGTCTGCCGCTTCTCCGTTTTTGATTTTATCCAACTCACCTGTAATAAAATCAGACACGGCAAGTACTTTTTCTACCAGTTCCAAATGGGGCACATTATCGGGGTGAGACTCTCTCAAGTAATAAAAAACATCTTCCAGCTTATGGGACACTTTTGTGATGTTTTCGTACATCATAATACCCGAGGAACCTTTGATGGTATGCATGATACGAAAGATTTCATTGATGTCATCATCGTCAAAACAGTCTGCATCCTGCTTTTCCAGTATGATTCCTTCCAGCTTTTCTAACAGCTGTGTACTTTCATACAGAAACATATCTAACATTCCATCTACGTTAAATTCTTCTGCCATACTGTCTCCTTCCCGTCCTATTTGTGTTTCTTTCTGCTTAAATCAAACCTAATTTTTGTAAAACCTTCTCAAATTTTTCTACATCAATCGGTTTGCCGGAATATGCTTCGCATCCTAACTCAAATGCCATTTTTACATTGCGTTCTTCGTTCAACGCTGTAGTCATGATAATTTTGGCCTTCTTTTCTTTTGGAATCTGCTTTTCTGCCTCGATGTCACGGATTGCTTTTAACACCTGATACCCGTCAAGCACCGGCATCATTACATCCAGACAAATCAAATCGTATGGCTCATCATCTTCCAACGCCATCATAAAAGCATCTACCGCTTCTTCGCCATCTACCGTCACATCGCATTCCCCATACTGTGACAAATACTTGTCCATAAATTTACGACTCGCAAAATCATCCTCTGCCAATAAAATTTTCATGTCGTTCTCCTTTCTGTTTCGTACCACGTCGCATCCTTATTTTTTATCTCAACAAACTGTAAATCTGTCCCGGAATAGCTGACAAACTCGCCTGATACTGCACTGCACCGATATCGTAAGCCACTTTTGGCATTCCGTATACTACACAGCTTTCCTCATCCTGTCCGATGGTCGCTGCACCTGCATTTCGCATTTTCAACAAGCCGTTGGAGCCATCTTTGCCCATCCCGGTCAAAATAACACCGATAGCATCTTTTCCTACCGTTTTTGCCACCGACTCAAACAACACATCCACAGAAGGACAATGCCCGCTTACCCGCTCTTCTGCCCTGCATTCCACCTGATAGTCGTTGCCTACTTTTACAACACGCATCTGCTTTTCGCCGGGTGCCAAAAGAACTTGTCCCGGCACAATTTTGTCACCGGTTTCCGCTTCTTTTACCACCACCTCGCACAGGTCGTTCAAGCGGTTTGCATACATTTTTGTAAATCCGGCAGGCATGTGTTGTACAATGACTACCCCCGGAACATCTCTTCTAAAATTTTTGATTACGTCACAAATGGCATCTGTACCACCGGTAGAAGCACCGATTGCAATCATCTTTTTACTTGTTTTGCTGACGGCTCCTCCATCCAACGGTGTAATAGCTTCCACCCTCTTTAGCCTTCCAAGCTTTGCCGTAGATGCAATTTTTACTTTTGTAGTCAGCTCCGTTCTCATGAACTGTATCAGCTGCTCTCTGTTCATATCCCGCGGTTTTGCCACAAAATCTACTGCTCCTGCTTCCAGCGCATCAAATACTTTTTCACTGAGTGAGCTAATCATAACAACCGGCATAGGATACTGTGGCATCAACTTTTTCAAAAAGTCCAAACCGCTCATGCGCGGAAGTTCGATGTCTAGCGTCATCACATCCGGTTTGTATTTTATAATGGCATCCCTAGCCTCGTAAGGGTCTTTTGCCTGTGCAACCACTTCGATATGCGGGTCTGCATTCAAACTCTGCACAAGGAGATTTCGAAATAAAATTGAGTCTTCAACAACAAGCACTTTTATCGGATTCATATTCGCGTACCACCTTAACTGTTTACTATGTCATCCGTCATCCTCTTTTTACCTTAAACTTTCCGATACACCGAGGGTTCCACGTAACAAAACCTTGTTCTTGCTTTATCCAACGATTCCGTTGCGCCGATAAACAAATATCCGCCCGGCTCCATAAAATCATAAATTCTTTCTACCAAATCGTATTTTGTATCATCTTCAAAATAAATCATCACATTGCGCAAAAACACAACATGAAACTTTCTGCGAAACGGAAGTGGGTGCATCAAATTAAACTGTCTGAAAATCACTTCCTGTTTCAACTCCTCTTTGACGATATATTCATGGTCATTAAGTTCTTTAAAAAAACGCCGTTTCCAATGCTCCGGCAACGGTGCCACCTGCTCTTTTAAATATACCCCTTTTGCCGCATGGTTTAATACTTTTGTGGAAATGTCCGTGGCCAGCACTTTTGTGTCCCACTGGGCATGCTCCAGCGCAAAAAAATCTTTTAATATCATGGCAAGCGTATACGGTTCTTCTCCGGTAGACGCGGCCGCAGACCAGATTCTCAAATCTTTTGCACCAGCCTCTTTTATCTTTAACTGTGGCAATATCGTTTGCTTCAAATAATCAAAATGTCTCGTCTCCCGCATGAAATAAGTATGGTTTGTAGTCAATACATTGATCAGTTCTTTTGCTTCCCGACCGTTCGGATTTGCCTCCACTTTCGCCATATATTCGTCGTAGCCGGAATACCCGTTGCGCAAAAGATAATTTTGCATCCGCCCTACGATGAGGACTCTTTTTTGACTCAAATCAATCCCGTAATGATTTTTTACATACGCAACAATACGGTTAAACTGTGTATCTGTAATCATATCTTTTTACTTTGTTCGCATCTGTTTTACTACTTTGTTAAATACCGCAACAATACCCGGATCATAAATACTTCCGCTGGCATCATTGATAATACGTAAGCTTTCTTCAAAAGAATAAGCATCTTTGTAACAACGCTTGTTCAAAAGTACATCAAAGCTGTTAATAATGGCAACAATCCGTGCCGAAAGCGGTATGTCTTCGCCCCGTACATCTTCCGGATAGCCTGTTCCATCCCAGTTTGCATGATGGTATCTTGCAATATCGATTGCCATCCGCAAAAATCTTGTATTGGTTGTACCTTCACATATTTCTTCCAAAATTTTGGCGCCTTCTTCGGTATGCTTTTTGATTTCATCCCGCTCCCACGCATCCAAACCACCTTCTTTTAGAAAAATGGCATCCCGGATTACAATATTTCCGATGTCGTGTACTTTGGACGCAGCCTCGATAATCTCCACAAACTCATCGGTAATCTGTTCTTCATAATCCGGCATAAGTTGGAGACTTTGCGCCAAAAGTTTGCAGTTGTATGCTACATTTTCCAAGTGATTGTCCGTATTAACGTCCCTTTTTTCAACTACCTTTGCAAGCGCATACAACATATTTTCATGTTCTTCTTCAATCTGTCTTTTTTGCTCACTCAAAAGCTTGTGCATCATGCGGTTGTGCTCTGCCATTTCCTGTTGCATACGATAACTGTTCAGCTGATTGTTAATACGCATCACAACTTCCACACGCTCAAACGGTTTCGGTATAAAATCAACTGCACCCGCTTTAAATGCCTGTTCTTTTTCTTCGGTAGAATCCAATACCGTAATAAACACAAACGGAATGTCTCTTGTGAGCGGACTGTTTTTTAACATCTTACAAAAATCAAGTCCATTCATGCCCGGCATAGCAAAGTCCGACAAAATAAGCTGCGGCTTTGTATCTTTTAAAATGTCTATTGCCTCCTGCACGTTAAGTGCACAAAGCGGTTCGTATCCCTGTTCTTTAATGATGCTCGCCAAAATTTTTAAATTGACACTGATATCATCCACAATCAGTATCTGCGGCGGCTGATTCCTGTCAAATCCTAACATATGTGTCACACCTTCCTATAACGTACCAAACTTCTCTTCCAATAATCCCTTTAGCATCCCATACGTTTCAATACTTCGTTCATAGTTTTCTTTCCGGATTGCCATACTCATACGAAGAAGCGGACTCTTCAAATCACCATCGCCGTTTTCCAGCAATGTTTTGATTGTCTCCGCAAGCATCTCTGCTTTTTCCCACGCACCAAGCTCAATGGACAATACAAGTTTTTCCATTCTCTTTTTGATTTCCCGCTTGTTTTCGTCGGTTCCAAACTGGTAAAACCGCGCTTCTTCCTCGTCTCTTGCTCTCTCCCGGAACGCATCCCACTTTTCAAAAATTTGTGTATAATCCTGACTTTCGTGTATATTACTGTTTGTTTTCAGTCTCACATAAAAAGAAAATGTACTTCCCTTTCCCTTTTCGCTTTGTACGCGAATGCTGCCATTCATCATCTCCACAAGTTGTTTTGTGATAGAAAGCCCAAGTCCCGTACCGCCAAAACGTCTCGTAATACTTGCATCCGCCTGACTGAAACTCTGGAACAACCGGTCCTGCTCCTCCTTTGAAATACCGATACCACTGTCCTGTACCATAAAAAACAGTTCCACTTCATCATTCGTCTGCATGGTCTTGCTGACATCGATACTGATATGTCCCACCGATGTAAACTTTACGGCGTTGGACAACAAGTTGTTCAAAATTTGATTCAAGCGAAGTTCGTCTCCAATCAACATTTGCGGAATATTTTTGTCCACAAAAACTTTTAGCTGCAATTCCTTTTTGTAAATAGCTGCCTCGTGCGTTGCAAGCACTTTTTCCATCATCTTGTAAAAATCAAATTCCTGCTCGTCGATGGTAAACTTGCCGGATTCCAGTTTTGAAAAATCCAAAATGTTATTGATAATCGATGACATATTGTCGCAGCAGTACAAAATCACATCCAGTTTTTTGCGCTCTTCTGCATCACTCACCTGTTCCATCAAAGCGGTCACATGCCCTTTAATACCATTTACCGGTGTGCGCAACTCATGGGTAATATTGGCAGTAAACTCCAAGCGTTCTTTCCGATTGTTTTCCTCGTCTTCTTTCAACTGACGAATACGCAATTCCGTATCTTTCTGCCCCGTAATATCTTGTGCTAAAAAATAATACAGTCCTTCTTTTTCCGCACAAAAGAAACGTACACTTACAGTAAAACAAGAACTGTTTTTTCTGTACAATGCCGTTTCCGGTTTTGTCATTATTTTTTCTTTGTCAAATGCATAATACTCACCGGTTTCCGCCTGAAACTCCTGTCTGAAAATCCTTGTCAAATTGCACGATTCCAACTCGCCTTCACGATACTCCAACATCTCGTACGCTTTTGTATTTGCAAACAGAACATCACCGCTGTCATCAAAGAGCATTATAATCTCACTGGTTTTGTCAATAATTTGGGAATTCAGCCAATCAAATTCCATGTTACTTCTCCTGGTACTTCACAAATATCCAATGCTATATTCCATCATGATTATTTTCTATTCTAACACTATTTTTTCAAAAATACAAATAATTGTAGGTAAAATTATGTAAATTTTTTGTTTTTCTTCTTAATATTTTGTTCAAATTTATCATTTGTATGCAGTATTATAGCTCATTTTTTGTTATTATAAACTAGCATTTTTTAATATATTGCATTATTTTGATTATTTTAAATCAAAATAGTTTTATTTTTACCTCCAAAAAAAGTCCGTTTACGGACTTTCGCGCCGAGCGCGGTCGCGACAGCGACTTCTTCCTTGTACGCGCGAATGCGCATCCTCGCGGAGCGTTTTTACTTTATGGGAAAGACTTTCACACTTGAGTGTGACAAGGTCTTTCCCATAAAGTAAAAAAATCCCCGGCGCAACGCATCCAAAACTACCAAAATACTCCTTTTCTTTTGGTGGAGTTGCATGCATCACGCCGGGGCATGAAATCTTATTAAATTAAGGATGTGCTGAAATATCGCTCTGCACGGTCCGCAAGAATGGTTGCAATCACTTTGTCTTTGCCGTATTTTTCAGCCATCTGTTTTGCTGCAAATACGTTGGCACCGGAAGACGTACCTACTAAAAGCCCCTGTACTCTCGCAAGTTCTCTGGCTGTTGAAATAGCGTCTTCGTCTGTCACCTCAATGATATCGGTAATAATACTTGTATCAAGTACTTCCGGTACGAAACCGTCACCGATTCCCTGAATCTGATGAAGTCCCGGTTCATGGCCCAAGAGCGCGGAAACATTTTTCGGCTCTACAGCAACAATTTTGCAATCCGGATTTTTTTCCAAAATGTAGGACGCAATTCCCTGCAATGTTCCGCCACTTCCGATACCGGATACAAACACGTCAATTTTTTGTCCCAACTGTTCTACGATTTCCACTGCCGTAGTACGATAATGCGCCTGCGGATTTGCCTGATTTTCAAACTGCTGCGGCACAAAATACTCATCAGAAGATGCTGCAATTTCCATCGCTTTATCTACAGAACCGCCAATGCTCAATTCCGGCTCTGTCAAAACAAGGTCCGCACCGAGGGCACGGATAATTTTCTTACGCTCATCACTCATATTTTCCGGCATAACAATAATAACTTTGTAACCTTTACGGATACCGCAAAGTGCAAGCCCGATACCGGTGTTTCCGCTTGTAGGCTCAATAATTGTCATTCCCGGTTTTAACTTCCCGCTCTTTTCAGCCTCTTCCAACATATTTAAAGCAATTCTGTCTTTGATACTTCCGCCCGGATTCAAAAACTCAGCTTTTGCAAAAATGTTGTATCCGGTTGTCTCCTTCAAACTAAGTAACGGAGTATTGCCAATCAACTCCAAAATATTATTGTAATACATCTTTATTCCTCCATCTTTAAAAATTGCGTCCGTTCCAGCCCCAGTCGCTCACCCCGTGGTAAGTTACATAAACTGCATTTTTCGGAATGCCGAGCTCTTTTTCATACAAATCGCAAATCGTCTCTGTCATTTTTTCATAGGCTGCACCTGTTGCATTTCCAAACAGGCTCACAGAAACATAAGCTCCTTTTTCCAATTTATTGCCACCCATGTAAAGATCATAATTATCTTCAAAGCCAACCATCAGGAAGCTTTCCGGTTTGCTCAAAATCGACATAGACTTGCCAAACTCCGCTTTTAAAATATCTCTTTTTTCCTGCGGTACAGCCACGGTAATCTTTGAATCAATAAACGGCATACTCTTTCCCTCTTTTCCTAAATTTTACCTCTGCTATTATAACACTGTAATGTGTCATTTGGCTATAGGGTGATGAAAAAAAGGGAGCGAATTGCTCCCTTCACTTATCACTATTTAATTAATACTTCATTGCTTCGTTTAAGAGCGCTTCAAAATCCACATCCAACGCAATTTTCAAAACCGCATACACAAGAACTCCGAGCAAAAGCGGCAACATCGCCTTCGCTGCATAAGAACCTGCCATATCCTGTGCTTTTGCGATTGCCTTGCCCGGATTTTCTGCAGCATAGTACATCGTAACCTCTTCCGGCAAACTCATGTGGGAAGTTCGCTTGCAACGATACGCCCGACCTCCTACCATATATTCGTACTCTCCGACGTAGTGGTCATTTCTGATATGCGGTTCATCCTCTGTCCTATAAGTTCCACGAATGGTCTTTCGAGCAACACATCTTGCCCTAACTACACGACCTGCCGCCTGCGCCTCTTCAATAAAAACCTGACCTTTCGTCTTCATATTACCGTTGACACCTAAAATAATCAGGCTCACAATTTCTACAACAAGCACTACCAGGCATAACTCAAATACCTCGTCCAAATATTTAACAATCATAAAGCAAGCCAGTCCCCCAACAAGAAGGCTGGTAAGTATTGTTAAAAACTTTTTCATAATACACTCCCCTTAAATTTTAATCATCGCCTTTTCAATGGAATCAAAAAGGGTCTGTTGTTCAATCGGCTTTAACAGATAACCGGACGGCTTCAATTCCAAAACAGCCGCAATATGTGCCTTATCTGCCACTGCCGTCAAAAATACAACCGGCGTGTCTTTCAGCGTCTCGTCGTTTCGGATTTCTTCCAACGTCCGCTTTCCGTCCCAGTCCGGCATCTCATAATCCAAAAGAATCAAATCCGGGGCTTTTTTCTTCGCCTGTGACAATGCTACTTTACCGGAATTTGCCACACAGACATCGTATTTGGAGTCCAACATGCTTTTCACGCTACGGAGCAAAATACCGCTGTCATCTACCGCAAGAATGCATTTTCTGCTCTGTTCCGGTGTCTCTGCTGCGCCGTCTTCTGCGCTCTCCTGTTCTGCAATTTTTAACATTTCTTCGCATTTTCTCTGCAAAAATCCAAGTGTGGTAGGACGTGCCACAAAATCAAACTGGGGGCTTTCATAATAAGACGCATAACGCTCACATTCCTGCGCTGTTCCCACAAGCAATACCGGACGTTTGAAATTGTTGCTTCTAAAATAGTCCAAAACAGCCGAATCCAAATCCTTTTCACTGCCAAGACATACCACTGCCATATCCAACCGGAATACTTTTGTCATTGCTTTGACCATATCCAAACTGTCCATACACATTTGTGTTTGAAATTTTCCTGCCAAATGCTGATTCAAATTGCCTACTAATTGGTTCAATTCGCCGATAATAAGTATTTTTTTCATAGTCTTCTCTCCGTTTTTATTGTAATTGTCCGATGATCTCTGTTATCTTTGCATCCGCCTGTTCGCAATCCATATTAGTGACGTAAACACTAAGTCTTTCCACTGCTTTTTGTACCGATTCCGGATAACCGAAACTTTCCACTTTCTTCATCATCTCATCCATCGTATCAATGTCAAACTCCGCCACGGCTTCCCGCAAAGCTTCCAAATATTGTATTACAGATTCGTAATTGTCCGGTTGCACTTTTTCTTGTGCCTCCTGCGTATCTTCTCCAAACTCTGCCACGCAAATCTTCAATTTTTCGCGGTAACCGAGCCACTCGGTTATAAAAATCGGGTGCAGGGCATCCAACACTTGCACATCCGCGTTTGCAGCCGCATTTTCCAGTATTTTTGCCATACCGCCAAGCACCGTAGCACCAATTAGGTTTGCAGAACTTTTCATGGAATGTACTTTGATTCGGTATTGTGACAACATATCTGCATTTTCCGCTATCTGAACATAAAACGCATCCAGCGTTTCTGCCTCCACCTCAAGCGTCTTGTAAAAATCATGTAACGTATTTTTCAGCAATTGCTCGCTTGGCAAATGAAGCAAACCATAACTCCAATCAACGCCATCCACAATAGGCAGCGAACAGTCCGTTACCGGCACTTTGGAAATCATCTCTTCCTCATCGCTTGTTTTGTCTTCATCCTCTTCCTCAAAATCAAACAACAGCAGTTCCCTCGGCAACAGTTTTAAAATCATCTGTTCCAGTTTTTCCGGATTAATTGGTTTTGGCAAAAATGCATCAAAGCCCTCTGCCAAATACATTTCTTTTGCACCAGTTATGGCATTTGCCGTCAGCGCAACAACCGGAACTCTTTCACACATATTGCCTTCCAGTGCCTGCATATTGTGCAGCGTTTCCACACCATCCATTTCCGGCATCATATGATCCAAAAAGATAATGTCGTAATGTTTTTCCCGCACCATCTCCAGGCACGCTTTTCCGCTGTCCGCCACATCCACATTCACTTTGGTCGGTTTTAACAAGCTGACAAACACTTTCAAATTCATCAAATTGTCATCCACTACCAACACATTTGCGTCCGGTGCAACAAAGGCAGAGGCGTACATATAGTCCGTAGACTGTTCCCGAATACGCTCTTCCAAATTTCCAATGGGTGTAGAATCGATAATCTGTTGCTCCAAAGTAAAAGAAAATTTGGAGCCTTTCCCATAGGTACTTTCTACTTGAAGCTTGCTTCCCATCAGGGAAAGAAGCTGTGTCGTAATGCTAAGCCCCAGTCCTGTGCCTTCCACATTTCGGTTTCGTTTTTCCTCTATGCGTGCAAACTCTTCAAACAATTTTTCGATATCTTCTTCTTTTATTCCGCTTCCGGTATCTTCCACAGAAAAATCAAGAACTGCTTTTCTTCCTTCCACTTTACCTGAAACATGCAGCGACACATTTCCTTGGCTTGTATACTTTATTGCATTGTTCAACAGGTTGACTAACACCTGACGGATGCGCACATCATCACCCAGTAGCTTTGACGGAATTGTTTCTTCCACAAAAATACGCAGTTCCAATTTTTTGGCTTCCGCTTTTGCCTTCAACATATTGGAAATGTCGTGAATAAGACTGCTAAAGTCATATTCTACTGTGATGATTTCCAATTTGCCGGACTCAATCTTTGAAAAATCTAAAATATCGTTGATAAGTGATAACAACGTTTGTCCTGCATTTTGAATATCCAACGCGTATTCTTTTATTTTGGGGTCTTTTGTCTCCCTCAAAATCATCGTATCCATACCAAGCACCGCATTAATCGGTGTACGGATTTCGTGAGACATATGAGCAAGAAACTTACCCTTCGCCGCGTCTGCCGCCAGTGCATCGCGCCTTGCTTCTTCTGCCTGTTCGTTGGCTTTTCGCAGTTGCTCGTTGTTTTTTTCTATCAGTTCCAACTCATCTTTCAAAAGACGTTCGTTTTCTTCGCTGTCATGGGCATATCGTTTTTTGAAATAACGCAAGGAGAAAAACAGTACAAGCACGCACACAACGACTGTGCCGATGCCAATACTTACGCCGATATAATTCATTGTTAATACGTCCATCTTCTCCACGCTCCATTCTTTTTACAAAATATACCACGCATTTTGACTTCGATTTTTGGCTACGTACAACGCTTTATCCGCCGTGCTGTACATCCTCTCAAAATCTCTGTCAGAAGCTTCAATAATCCTTGCGATACCAAATGACACACTACAAATCCCTGCATATTTTTCACCGGCAGTTTTGACCTGAAAGTCTTGTAATATCTTTTGTGCCATTGCCTCCAGTTCTTTTGTTTCAATTGCCTCTTTGTAAAACAAGCAAAATTCATCGCCGCCAATTCTGCAGGAAAGTGTCTCTTCTCCCTGCTTTAAAAGTACTTCACCGAATTTCGCAAGAATATCGTCCCCAACCAAATGTCCAAACCGGTCATTTACCTGTCTGAAATGGTCCAAATCCATCATAAACAAACTGCCGCCGGCGCCTTCTTTTAAATATTCATCCAGCAGGGTAATAAAATAATTTCGATGGAACACTCCGGTCAATGCATCTTTGTGCGCCAAATCACTAATCTGCATAAGCAGCTTATGATGCTCGGTAATGTCAAGCATCCAAAGCATATATCCCTGCACATAACCACCTTCTGTGAGCGGTTCTACACGCATCTCATACATCTTTCCATCCTGCTCAAGCGTCTTTTTGGTACCTTCCAAAATATCCTTCAAAAGCGTATTTTTGTACGCATTTTGCTTTAGGGAAATATCTCCAAATACTTCTTTGATACGATTGTTAAAATACGTAATAACCTGATGGTTATTTACAACCAAAATACCTTCCTGCCCGTGGCTCAACGCATTTTCTCCCGCCAGCGCAAGGGAATCAAAATACCCATATCGGATTAATGCAAGTCCAACCACAACAACCGCAGCCATAATTCCCAGACAAGGAATTTCATAACCGCCCGTAATGCCGGTGGCCCGGATTGCATTCGGTATCCACGGGCACGTAATTGCCGTCACAGTACAAATCAGCCTCTTTCTCTCTACGCTATGTGCTTTTCGCATATTGAATATACACATGCCGATACAACCGGCGCAGACTACAACCATATATCCGACAAAGAAGTCAAAGCCCCATCCATACTCCAAAACCAGCCTCGGAAAAGGACCTTCTTCGTTGATTCCTATACTTGTATAAAAAATTTTATTTTCCCTTGTGGTGAGCAGCATCCACATAACAAAAATGCCGCAAACACTTTCCAGTGCATACACAAACGCCGGCACTTCCCGGTGGCACATCTCTGCCACAAACAACGTAAACGCAATCATCAGCAAACATTCACCAAAATATTCTATCAGTGTTGCTGCATAAAATCCGCCCACATTGCCGGATGTAATTTCTACCAAAAAGCCAAACGTGTAAATGCACCCTGCTGCCACAAGCAACAGCGTTCCGCTCTGTCCACGGGACGGCTTCGCCCAAAGAACAAGCATCAAAACACCAAGACACAAGAGCAATGCCAGCACATGAAAGGCCACATAAATCTCATAAGATGTCAACCCGTTTCTTATCGTTTTTATCCCTGCCAACACCAAAAAGTGTGCCGGATAAAACAAATAGAAAAAGTATCTTCCAAAAACTGTTTTTCCCTTTTCTCCATTGTAATATTTTAAGAAAAACAGGGGCAGTACAAAGCCAAGGAAATACAATTTATCGTACCAGGGCCAGTTATATTTTGAAAAATGAAAAATCTGATTGAGTTGCATTGCCACAATCAAAAATACTTCCAGCGTAATCGTCAAGCCACATACCCATATAACTTGCTTTTTGAATGTTTTTACATAATAAAAAACTAAAATATAAAGCATCGGCATAATAACCCATCCGCCAATAAGTGCCGATATGCCAAAAAGACCTGCTGAAAGCAGGACCTTTTGCCAAATTTTCAGTCGTTTACATTCCAAAACTGCTAACAGCAAAAGTCCCAACAGCAAGTCAAATATAATGTTTTGTCTATACTCATAAAGCTCTCCGAAAAACAAATAAAACGGTACCATTGCAACAACACTGAACAGTGCCATGCGTTTTATGTATCCAGCTTTTGAGGATGTATGACGAAATCCTTCCGCTACAAAAAAACACATAATCGGTATCGTCAAACGCCCTATCACATGCATCACTTGTCCAAGGGGACTCATAAATTCAACAAATCCCCAAGCGACATGATCACATACCATCGCACAAACGGCAATCAATTTTAATTGTGTCCGGTCTAACCCTCTCATACAAACCATACCCCATTTTGTATCGGAAACAACAACGTTTCATCTATTTCTTTGTCATCTTATGACTCCGCAGTCTGCTTCAAAATATGCAACTGCTCGAATGCGCTGTCTATATTGCCCGAGAACACGTTTAACTCATCAAAGGCAGTTCCGATTGTCTCCCTACATGTATGTGTGCCGGCTGACACTTCTTCTGCCGCACCGGACAAAACAGAAATACTGTCTACAATTTCTTTGTTTGCAGACAAAACGGACTCTACTTCCTGCGTCATATGTAAAACGCCTTCCTGCAACTCCTGCATACCCTGTTCCATCTGTGCAAAGCTTGTATTTACTTCTTCCACTCTCTGACGTTGCACGTTAATACATTCTGTGGATTCCACAATGCCTTTCTGGGTCTCATTTGTAACAGCCGTCAAGCGGTTAATAATTTCGGTAATACGTTCTGTAGAAACTTTTGTCTCTTCTGCCAAATTGCGGATTTCTTCCGCTACAACCGCAAAGCCTTTTCCGGCTTCACCTGCTCTTGCAGCCTCAATGGATGCATTTAAAGCCAGCAAATTTGTCTGGGATGAAATATTCAAAATTGACTCCGTAATACCGGAAACCTGCATTACATTGTCTACCAATTGCATTACCGTTTCTGAAATTCCAACAATATTTTGGTCTACCAAATCCGACTGCTGTTGTAAATCTGTTGCGCGGTTTTTTCCTTCTGAAATAACGCCTTTCAAATTTTCCGTTGTTGCTTTTGCGCTAAGTGCCAATTCATTTGCAGATTCCAAACTGCCTTGAATGTGTGTTGTCATTTCTGCCTGATTGCCTACCGCCTGCGCTGTGCTGTCAGAACTTTGCGCAATCATATCCATAGTGCTGTCAGCCACCTGCATAGCATCATTAATACTATGTACACTATCTACGATTTCTTTAAAGTCACCATCCAACTTCTGCACAATACCATTCACTGTATTTGCTACTTCTTCTCTGTGTGCTGCTTCCTGTTTAATGACCGCCTGGTCCTCCTTGCTAAACTCAATTAACAGAGAAATCGCCCAATATGAGCCAAGAATTCCAAGGAAAAATCCGGCCATAATTAACAATCCGTAATTAAACAGAACCATGTCGCCTTCGTTGTATAAAATAATACATTTAATAATACCGATAATGAACGTACCTACTGCTCCGCACATCACAACTACAGAATTCAAATAAACCATAAGTCCAATTAATGTCGGAAATACAAGCATCATAACTACGACACCGTTTCCAAACACTAACGTTGCATAGGCAACCAAAAAGATGGCCGAAAAAAGTATCATACATTTTTTGACCGTTGCCATCATACGGTATATTACTATCGTTGCAACCAAAGAAACAGCATACAGGATGCATCTGACATACAAGGACGTTGTAATACCATGTTTGCTGATATTCATACAATCAACCAGTGTATATCCGACATAGCAAACAATCAAAATAATACACATAATAAAATTCGCCCTACGATACTGTTCCGGTGTTAATGTCTTTCTTTTTACGAATCTTGTCATACGTAACCCTGCCTTTTTGTTTTTTGTTTATATTATACAAGAAATGTCAGTATTTAGCAACGAAATCAATATAATTGCATAATACATTTTTACTTTAAGTCCTCAAATTTTACGTTTTCTTCTATTCCGAATTCGTAACTGTTTAAAAATGAAAATTTTGCATAACCATCCTTATCTGTTATATCATCTGCACAATATATTTTTCCGTCTTCAAAAAACAGTAGCATTGCAATTGTACGATGGCTCGCAAAGTCATCTTTATAAAATGTCACCAGTCTTTCTCCCGGTCCGTGTAACTCAATATCTGCCTGCACAAAATAATTTTTCACGATATGTTGGTATGTATCACTTTCTTTTGTAGTTTCATACAGTCTGATTTTCCAAAATTCCCCAAACGATTCACCCATAAGAATTCCGACTTCACATTTGTCATAGTCAACAAAAACTTGATTGTATTGATATTCATCAATATCAAAGACACCTGACATATACCAGGTATGTGTATTAAAATCTATTTTCTCTTCAGCAACCTTTCCCATTTGTATTGCTTTGTTTTTTTCTATTAACTTTCCGATTTCAAACGAATATGTATGCAGACATAACCCAATTATCAAAACCGCTCCTACGGCAATACAAAGCTTTACATATTTTTTCAAACTGATATTGCTAAACTTTGTAATTCTATTTCTGAGCAAATAACAAATTTGATAAATCGCACATACAGGAATCACAGGAACCATCAACAACAGCGTATATCCGGCCACAATTATGCCTAATATGAACGCTTCTAAACCATAGCATGTACTAAAGAAAAAATCCACTCCGACAAACGCACAAACCAGACCATACACCGGTATCATCACATATGGTACAAATGAAATGATAAATATAATTTTTCCTATTTTTTGTTTCATAACTTTCCTCCCAACGTATCTCTCCCTTATGACACAGTTCAAAAAAACTTACATTATTTTTCTATACGCTCACTCTACAAATCTCACGTATTAATTCAGCACGATTTTTATATTCTACAGAAACCGGAATTTTTCCAACCTTTTTGTCATATTTATAAATTTCTATCACCATAAGCATTTGATTTTCATAAACGGGCTTCGCCAAATGAAACTTCATATCGTACTTCTTGGAAAAACCCCATCTTGTTCTCGTTAAAATCTTTTTCTTTTTATCATATGTCGTATAACTCAACTGACACCCCAAGCAAAACACCAATGCAAAAACAAAAATTACAAACAACGATGGCTCCCAAACCGTTCCCAACAACATTCCTCCGCAAAAAAGCCAGCACGGGCACATAAAAAACGGATGATAATACACTTTGACAACCGGATTGTCCTCACCTTTATATTTGCATTGCACCTGTGCGCCCTTTACAATCTGCATATAAAAGACTCTTTCTTCCTTATCGAAGCTTAGCTTTCTACCATCTTTAAAAACAAATTGAATACCACCTCTGTCTTTGTAATACGCATGTGCAATATCCGCACATGAGAATTTACGCACTTTCCGAAAGATATTTCTGTAGATAATCTCATCCTTTTTGTACATCGCCATAAAATTCCTTTCATAGCACACAAGAAATAATCCAAGCAAAAACAAAATACCGAATACTACTGCACAAAAGATTACTGTAACTGCATCTCTCACAAAAAGCAGAGTTAACAATATTACCGCAAGCGAAATTGCCATACTGATAGCACCTATCCCAAAAACAAACTTTGGAGGCTTTAAGGTTCCGATATTTTCTTTTTGCTCTTTTTCGTATTCATCCATCGTTTTATGAACGGCTGCTTTCGACAATACCGTCGTTAAAAAATTTTGTAACAAAATTAGACCTCCTATGTGGGGAACCTAACAAATATACATGTCTTTTTACAGTCTTTTCTCCATAATTTCATAAACCAGCTTTACATCATTTTCCAGTTCATAAATGCCGTGACCAACTGTCTTGTAACCTCGATGTTCATACAACAGTGCGGCAGCAAGCGAAGCGTCCAAAACAGCCACATCATACTTCTTTGCAATTTCCGCCTCCAGACAGTCCATGATATGCGTTCCATACCCTTTCTTATGATATTGTGGCAAAACATACACTCCTGTTATATGATTTTTGTCAAAACAGCCGGTTCCCACAATCCTATCTTCTACCATCAAAACACCCATGTTTCCGGAATTTATCCCTTCCAAAACATGTTCTTTACTGTGATGATTACAAAAGAACTCCGTTACTTCCTTTGGATAATACTTTGGGTAAACTGTACGGATAGCGGTATGCAAAACATGATGTATCGCCTCTGCCATTTCTGTTGTTGCCTTTATGTACTCCACTTTAGTTCCTCCATTCGAAAAACAATGCAGCATCTGCTTTGCTACATTTTTTCCATGTAAATTTCTTTACCATTATGGTCTTCTTCAAATTCATCTGACGAGATCCGGATAAGTCTTGTTCCAACCGGACTGTTGATATATTTCCAAATCGCTTTGTCGTATTGAAGGACCGAATGCACACTCATCAATTGGATATTGCGGTAATCATCCGTATATGCTTCATCCTCATTGCCTGCCATGAAAGTCCAACCGCTATCGTTTTCCCGTATCGCCTCATCGCGATACATATATCCGATTTTCCATCCTTCTTCCATGATTTTCTTGGAAACATATGCAATTTGCCCCAACAATGCCTTACGCTCTTTCATCTCATCATAGCAATGCGCATTGTCGCGAAATTCCTTTATTTTTGCCGCATCCGGTGCTACATCTGTGGCAATTTTCTCAATGCTTGCATCCCAGATGCTTTTATCGTCCGCTTCGTTGCGAAGCATGCATGCCAAGGCTAGCAATTCCTCTTCTTCTACATCCAGACAGTCTTCAAACGTCTGAACAAGCGACTTTCCACGCTCTCCGTAAACATATAAAAGCAAGGCACCATTATCGCAAAGTGTGGCTTTTATGGCCCCCATATTATTCTCATCATCATAAAACATCATAAAATCGGACAGTTTTTCATTCACATACCAGTCAAACTCTGTTCCGTTTTTTGCGTTCATATAGTAAACTGCACCATGTTCCTCCAAATCGCACATGCAAATATCGGGAAGATATTTTTCAATGGTTTCTTCCATAATGCTTTTTATTTGGGAAAGGATTTTATGCATGGTTCTACGCCTCCTTATTTGTCAATAATCGCCATCATCTCAGCCGGAGTTACTATAAAATCCCTGATTGGATAATGTTTTTGATTGCCTGTCACTAAATAAGCATCATCATCTCTCTTCTCCATGGCAACCTCATAAAATACCAAGTCATCCATGTCAACCAGTATCTCACCTGTCGGTTGTGGAAACACTTCATCGTACTCTTCCAGAATGTTGTTATGATATAATGGCACAATCTTACCATCAAACATAGCATCCAACACTCGTACTGTTGCTGCATCTGCTCGTTTTGAAAGCAACGCTGAAATGAAAACGTTTGTATCTATAACCGCATAATACACCATAAGCACTTACCTTTTTCTTTCCACCCTAACCGCTGATATTTCAGCATTAATTTCATCCAGAGACATCTCTGGTACATCAGCCGCCTGTTCTCTCAATTCATAGAATGCATTCTTAGCCTCAGCTCTTGTGATTGTTGTTTCCGGCAATGTTGCTTCAAACGGAAGTCCCTTAACCATCTTGCTTCTGGTCATGAACATACGAAAAGCTGTTGGCAAATCCATCCCCAGTGCTTCGTAAATCTCTGCAACCTCCTGTTTTAATGCTTTATCTGCACGAAATTGAATCAATACCTGTTCTGCCATAATGATTCCTCCTTCACTATACTTTGTGTAGTTGTTTTGCATGTGTTTGTAATATTATTATATGTCAAAATTGAAAATTTATCAATATGGTTACTGAATTGTATAACGCAAAAATCCCACTATCTACATTTCTGTAAATAGTGGGATAAAAATCTTATTTTTTATTCTTTTGCTTTACAAATAATATCTTTAATTATTTGCTAGCGATAGCTGCCTGAGCTGCTGCAAGTCTAGCGATCGGCACACGGAACGGTGAACAGGAAACATAGTCCAAACCGATCTTGTGGCAGAATTCTACGGATGAAGGATCTCCACCGTGCTCACCACAGATACCTACGTGTAAGTTGCTGTTTACCGGTTTTCCTAATTTGATTGCCATTTCCATCAACTGACCAACACCAGTCTGGTCTAATTTAGCAAACGGATCGTTTTCGAAGATCTTTGTATCATAGTAAGCATCTAAGAACTTACCAGCGTCATCACGAGAGAATCCGTATGTCATCTGTGTTAAGTCGTTTGTACCGAAGCAGAAGAAGTCAGCTTCTTTAGCAATTTCAGCTGCAGTTAAGCAAGCACGAGGAATTTCCATCATAGTACCTACTTCGTATGCTAATTCAACGCCTGCTGCTGCGATTTCAGCATCTGCTGTTTCTACTACTACTTTCTTAACGTATGCTAATTCTTTTGCATCACAAGAAAGCGGAATCATGATTTCCGGTTTTACGCTCCAGTCAGCGTGTGCTTTCTGAACGTTGATAGCTGCACGGATAACAGCTTTTGTCTGCATTTTAGCAATTTCCGGATAAGTTACAGCAAGACGAAGTCCTCTGTGACCCATCATCGGGTTGAATTCATGTAAAGAAGAAATGATAGCTTTGATTTCTTCTACAGATTTGCCTTGTGCGTCAGCAAGTTTCTTGATGTCAGCTTCTTCTGTCGGAACGAACTCATGAAGTGGCGGATCTAAGAAACGGATAGTAACCGGGTTACCTTCCAAAGCTTCGAATAATCCTTCGAAGTCTCCCTGCTGGTAAGGAAGAATCTTATCTAATGCTGCTTCTCTTTCTTCTACTGTATCAGAACAGATCATTTCACGGAATGCTGCAATTCTGTCTTCTTCGAAGAACATATGCTCTGTACGGCAAAGACCGATACCTTCTGCACCGAGTTCACGAGCTTTTTTAGCATCTGCCGGTGTATCAGCATTTGTTCTAACTTTAAGTGTTCTGTATTTGTCAGCCCAAGCCATAATTCTACCGAATTCACCTGCGATCTGAGCATCTACTGTCGGGATGATACCACCGTAGATGTTACCTGTTGTACCATCGATAGAGATTTCAGAACCTTCAACGAATGTCTGGCCAGCTAATGTAAATTTCTTGTTTTCTTCGTCCATGTTGATGTCACCACAACCGGAAACACAGCATGTACCCATACCACGAGCTACTACAGCAGCGTGAGATGTCATACCACCACGAACTGTCAAGATACCCTGAGCAGCTTTCATACCTGTGATATCTTCTGGAGATGTTTCAAGACGTACTAATACGACTTTTTCTCCTCTTTCAGCCCAAGCTACAGCATCATCAGCTGTAAATACTACTTTACCGCAAGCAGCACCTGGTGAAGCACCAAGACCTCTTCCGAGTGGTGTAGCAGCTTTTAAAGCAGC
>JAZQDM010000099.1:0-17258 GCA_045546775.1 Lachnospiraceae bacterium
AGTACTCCAAGTACACCGAGTGAACCGGAGAAACCAAGTACTCCAAGTACGCCAAGTGAGCCGGAGAAACCAAGTACTCCAAGTACGCCAAGTGAGCCGGAGAAACCAAGTACTCCAAGTACGCCAAGTGAGCCGGAGAAACCAAGTACTCCAAGTACGCCAAGTGAGCCGGAGAAACCGAGTACTCCAAGTACGCCGAGTACGCCGAGTACGCCAAGCGAACCGGAGAAACCAAGCACTCCAAGTACGCCGAGTACGCCAAGCACCGGTACAACGCCGAGCACTCCAAGTACCCCAAGTGCGCCAAGCACCGGTACAACGCCGAGTACGCCAAACACCGGAACGACGCCGAGTCCAAGTACTCCGGTGGGAACTGGCAATTCGACAACGGGCAGTACAACGACTAATAGTACAGGTACCGAAAAAGATGACGTAACAGTTGACGATACGGATAACGCAAAGCCGGATACAAATGTAAATACGAATACAAATACAAATACGAATACAAACTCGAATACGAATACAACGCCTAACAATTCTTTGTTGGAAGTGGAGATTGATGTAGACAAAGATACACAGTACGGAAATGATGAGACTGAAGTACGCAAGATTGATATGACATTAACAACGGTACTTCCGACCAACATCTTATCAAACATTCAGGGAGAGGATGTTGATTTGGAACTTAAAATGTCGGATGAGGTATCATGGCGTGTTATGGGAAGTACAATGCAAAAAGTACCTTTAGAAGGCGTGGATATGAGTGTTACAGTCGGAAATGCACAGATACCACAAGATGTGATTCAATCTATGGCAGGCGGACGTGATACCATTACAATGACATTAGCGCACAATGGCGAATTTGGTTTCGATGCAGAATTGAAGGTGCGAATTGACAAAGCCTATCATGGTATGATTGCTAATTTATATTATTACAATCCGAGTTTAAATGAGCTGGAATTTATTGCATATTCAAAGGTGTCCGAAGAAGGTCACGTTTCGTTCTTGATGGAACATGCTTCCGAATATGTGATTATTATGGCGGATAAGTCGATGGAAAATGAGGCGCCGCAAGAGACGGAAACGGTGCTTGCCGAGCCGATTACGGAATCACAGGAAGAAACGGAAACTATGACAGAAGCAGTAGTTATAGTGGAAGAGGATGGGGAGAACAGTTCCCCGTTTGTGGTCAGTGACATTGTTATTTTGGTCGGTTTGGCAGTGTTCCTTGTAGTTGCAATTTTGGTTGCAATCTTCTTGTATGAAAAAATGAAAAATAGCAAAGAGACAGTGTATTTCACAAATGATGTACAAGAAACAAAAGTTAACAGTCCGGAAGAAGACTGGCTGGACGATGATGAAGACGATTATCGGGAACCCAGATAAAAGAAAGTGACAGAAGAATTATAAAGCTTAGATAAGGACTATTGTACAAAAAAATGCGAAAATAACATTTTCTAGTGCAATAGTCCTTAAAATGTTGTATGATAGATATTATATAAAGAAACGGAAAATGTAACACCAAAAAATGGGAATTAAGTAGTACGCTGTGTAATGTAGGTGAAAAAATGCAACGAATTATAGCGAAGTATTTGTGCATTGTCATGTTTGTGGCTATGCTTTTTACTGTTGCTGTCAATTATTCTATCTTAAATGATGAGGTTCATGACAGAACAGTGGAAAATGCAAAGAGCAAATCAAGGCAAATTGCGCAAATGCTGGAACAAAATGAACAAGAACTGACCATGTTAGAACACGAGCTGGAGGATGAGTACGTCACACGATGCAAAACATTTGCTTTTTTGATTAAGCAAAATCCGGGTCTATTGAAAAATCAAAAAGAGCTGGAAGAAGTAAAGGTTTTGTTAGATGTAGATGAGCTTCTTGTGACTGACCAAAACGGCATTGTTCAGTGCAGCACAGTCCCTGTGTACCGGGGGCTTGATTTGCGTGCAAGCGAAGAGACAAGTGAATTTTTAAAGATTTTGACAGAGGATGCGGATTCTGTGATACAAAATGCAAAGATGGCAAATGGAGGACGCAAACTTTTACAGTATTTTGGGGTAGAGAGACAGGATGCGGACGGAATCGTTGTTATTGGTATGAATCGCTCGCACTATACAGAAGAAAAAACAAAAAATGAAGTGCAATATATTTTCAGGAGAATTACAACAAGCCAACAGGAAGTTGTATATGCAGTTGATGCATCGACGAATATTGTATTGGCACATACATACGAAAACTACGTTGGACAAAATGTTTTGCAAAAAGGTTTTCCGGAAAACTACATTGAAAAAGCCGAAAACGGAGCAGTTCTTGTATATGATGGAGGAGAAGCTTTTCATGTAGTGGGGCAATATGGAGATATTATCATCGGCGTCGGCACTGACCAGAGTAAAATGCGCTCTGAAGTCACTGAACGCATGATTATTGTAGTAATTTACTTTGTGATAATATGGGCTGCTGTAGCATTTTTGATTCAACTTTTGGTCAAAAGAAAGATTATAGATGGTGTTCATAAAATTATTAATGATTTGCATGAGGTGGAAGACGGCGATACAAAAGAAATAGCATGCGAATCCGATATTTTGGAGTTTCAAAAGTTAGAGGATGGCATCAATCGTATGGTCAAAGGTGTTACAAGCAATTCCAACAAAATTGCGCACATCATGGACAAAATGGATATGCCTATTGCAGCATACGAATACAGCGACAAGTTCCGTCATGTGTGGGCTACAGACAAGATTGCGGATGTGTTATCTTTGACAGCAGAAGAATTGGAAGAATTGCTGGAAGAGCGCCATGAATTTGTAAAAAAATTAGAAAAGCTGAAAGCACGCCCGGAAGAAGAAGAGGCGGTATACAAAATATCTGAAATACCGGAAAAATGGATTCAGATTGATGAACAGAGAGAAGAAGATAAAGTATTCGGTGTGGTGCAGGACGTGACTACACATATGCTGAAAAAGTATAGTCTTATGAAAGAACGAGACTATGATGCGTTAACCGGCCTTCAAAATCGAAGAAGCTTTGAAAAAGATGTATGTACTTTGTTGGAACAGGGCGATGTAGGAAATGTGGCAATGGTCATGTTTGACGTAGACAATTTCAAACAGATTAACGATTCCTACGGGCATGATTTCGGGGATGAGTATTTGAAGCAATTTGCCAATACTTTAGCAGATTGTGCAAAAGAAAATATGATTACCGGCAGACGCTCCGGAGATGAGTTTTATGCATTTTTGTACCAATGCAAAAATATAGAGCAAGTTTGTAAACGCATGAATCAATTTTATGATTCGTTAGCAAACGCACCGCTTGTTTTGCCAAACGGAAAGCAAAAGGTAGTTTCTGCATCCGGTGGTATTGCATTTTGTGCGGAAGGGAAAACAGACTATGCTACGTTGCTGGCCATGGCGGATGAGGTGCTTTATCGTGCAAAAGAACGCCAGAAGGGCGGTTATTTCACACAAGTGATCGGATAATACGAGGAGAAATAGGGAATCGGGCATAAATGAAAAAATTGGTCATAGGAATTTTGGCACATGTCGATGCAGGAAAGACAACTTTATCAGAGGCAATGCTTTATCAGTGCGGTGTCATCCGGACTCTTGGAAGGGTGGACAATAAAGATGCGTTTCTTGATACACATGCATTGGAGCGGAACCGCGGAATTACTATTTTTTCCAAACAGGCACAGTTGCAATACAAAGAACTTTCCATAACCCTTTTGGATACGCCGGGGCATGTGGATTTTTCGGCAGAAATGGAGCGGACCCTGCAAGTTTTGGATTATGCTGTTTTGATGATTAATGGTATGGATGGCGTACAGGGCCATACATTGACAGTGTGGCAGCTTCTAAAAAAATATAAGGTACCGGTTTTTCTGTTCATCAACAAAATGGACAGTACCCACAAAGGGAAGGAACTGCTTTTGGAAAATATCAAAAAGCGTCTGGATGACGGGTGCATTGATTTTTCGGAAGAGGATACGTTGTTTTTGGAAGATGTGGCGACGACGGATGAGGAAGCAATGGAGTATTATCTGGAGCACGGCACTGTGGCGGAAGATAAAATACGCACATTGATTTTACAAAGAAAAGTATTCCCATGCTTTTTTGGTTCTGCCTTAAAAGTAGAAGGTGTAGATGCACTTATGGAGGCGTTGCTTTGTTTTTGTGAAGAGCCGGTACGACAGGAACAGTTTGGTGCACGAATATACAAGATTTCAAGAGACGGTCAAGGCAACCGTCTTACTTTTATGAAAATAACCGGTGGTAGGCTGAAAGTAAAAGAGTTATTGGATGGGGAACAAAAGGTAAACCAAATACGTATTTATTCCGGAGAAAAGTACGAGGTGGTGGCAGAGGCAGAAGCCGGAAGCGTTTGTGCGGTGACAGGACCGGTTGACACATTCCCGGGACAGGGAATCGGCATAGAATCTGAAAAGAAAATACCCGTGCTGGAACCGGTGCTTTGTTGCACCGTGCTGTTGCCGGATGAAGTAGACGCGGCGGTTATGTTGCCCAAAATCCGACAATTGGAAGAAGAAGACCCGTTGCTGCATGTTGTTTGGAAAGAAGATTTGCAGGAAATCCAAGTACAGGTGATGGGAGAAATACAGATGGAAATTTTGAAACAGCTCATTGCAGAACGTTTCGGTGTAGCTGTTTCTTTTGGTGCCGGAAATATTGTTTACAAAGAGACAATCAAAAATACCGTGGAAGGTGTCGGGCATTATGAGCCTTTAAAACATTATGCGGAAGTGCATTTGAAACTGGAGCCCGGTGAGCCCGGAAGTGGGCTTTGTTTTGCGGCAGATTGTAGCGAGGATTTGCTTGCACGAAATTGGCAGCGCTTGATTTTGACACATTTGGAAGAAAAAGAGCATATCGGCGTGCTTACCGGCTCTGCGATTACGGATATGAAAATTACGTTAGTTGCAGGAAAAGCACATTTGAAACATACCGAAGGCGGTGACTTTAGACAGGCTACTTACCGGGCAGTGCGACAAGGTTTGCAGGAGGCGGAAAGTGTGTTGCTGGAGCCTTTTTATGAGTTTCGTATGGAAGTGCCGGAAACGGCAGTCGGTCGGGCGATGACCGATTTGGAAAAGATGCATGGCAACTTTGAATTGGCCGGTAATGTGGATGGAATCGCCGTTTTAAACGGAATGGTTCCTGCGGCAACAATACAGGATTATCAGACCCAATTGCATGCGTATACAAAGGGCATGGGAAAATTGTCTCTTTCGTTAAAAGGCTATTATCCGTGTCATAATGCAGAGGAAGTCATAGGTACAATGGGATACGATGCGGAAGCAGATACAGAAAATCCCACAGGCTCTGTTTTTTGCGCCCATGGGGCCGGGTTTGTTGTGCCGTGGGACGAAGTGAAAGAACATATGCATTTGGAATGTGCGTGTAAGGCGACGGAACAATCGGATGAATTTGCGTTGGAGCACAGGCAGACGCACAAACAGAAGGAGAGCGTAGAACTCTTTTTGGCAGCGGAAGAAATTGATGCTATATTGGACCGGACCTATCATGCCAATGATAAGAGCAAAGCTTCCGGAAAAGGAAAAATGCCGTGGAAAAAGAAAAACGTGGCTTCGGCACCGGTGCGCACTGCGGAATGGACTTATGAACCGGTCAAAAAGCAGGAAGAATATATGCTTGTGGACGGATATAATATTATTTTTGCATGGGAAGATTTGCAGGCACTTGCAGCAGTCAATATGGACAGTGCAAGAGATAAATTGTTAGATGTGCTTTGCGATTATCAGGGAATGAGAGGTTGCAAGCTGATCGTCGTATTTGATGCATATCGCGTGAAAGGGCATGATACGGAAGTATTTTCCTATCACAACATCCAGGTTGTATATACAAAAGAAGCTCAGACTGCGGACAGTTTCATTGAGCAGTTTGCGCATGAAAACAGCAAAAAATACCGCATTACCGTTGCCACATCGGACGGCATGGAGCAGATTATTATCCGGGGACAGGGCTGCGCATTATTGTCTGCGAGAGAATTGCAGGAAGAAGTAGAACATATGCGAAAGCATGTGCGGGAAGAATATTTGGACAATCAGCCAAGAGAGAAAAACCGCCCGTTGGAACAGTTGTTAAAAGATATAAAAGGCGAATAAGGAGTTTACATGTTTCCAAAACAATTTACAGACAGAATGGAAAAAATGCTAGGTGAGGAATACCATGCTTTTTTGGATAGTTATGACAGAGAAAAAAGCCAATCGCTTCGACTGAATACGGGAAAAGGAAGACGAGAGCAATTTTTGCAGACGTCTCCTTTTTCGCTGAAACAGGTCGCATGGGAAGAAAACGGTTTCTATTACGAAAAAGAAGATCGCCCCGGAAAACATCCATATCACGAAGCCGGTGTTTATTATATTCAGGAGGCGAGTGCTATGGTGCCGGGAATGTTGCTTGCTGCGAAACCGGGTGAGAGGGTTCTGGATTTGTGCGCGGCGCCGGGCGGAAAAAGTACCCAGATTGCAGCTTCCATGCAAGGAGAAGGGATTTTGGTGTGCAACGAAATTCACCCTGCCAGAGCCAAAATTTTGTCCGAAAATATGGAACGTATGGGCATTGGAAATGGGATTGTGACAAATGAGTCTCCGGCGAATCTTGCAAAAGCGTTTTCGGAGTATTTTGACAAAATTATGGTAGACGCACCTTGCTCCGGAGAAGGGATGTTTCGAAAAAATGAGGAAGCGATTTCGGAGTGGAGCGAAGAAAACGTGGAAATTTGTGCGAAACGGCAGGACGAAATATTGGACTGCGCTGCACAGATGCTTAGACCCGGTGGTATTCTTGTCTATTCTACCTGCACTTTTGCGCCGGAAGAAAACGAGGGAAGTGTCAGCCGGTTTCTCCAAAGAAATCCGGATTTTTCTATAAAGGAAGCCAAAAAGACAGAAGGAATGTCAGAAGGAAGAGCGGATTGGGTAAAACATCCGGCAGAAGGATTGGAAAAAACGATACGGCTTTTTCCGCACAAAATAGAAGGCGAAGGGCATTTTGCCGCGATTTTACAAAAAGCAGGCGATGTGTCCGAGGGCTACAAAGGGTTTTGCCGTGGTGGCGAACAACGTGGTATTTCTGCAAAAGAATGCAGGGAATACGAACAGTTTGAGCAGGAAACATTAAAGAAAAAAATGGATGGTGTTTTTTTGAAATTTGGTGACCAGTTATATATGGCGCCACACGGAACGCCGTCATTAGCAGGATTAAAGGTGTTGCGTCCTGGCTTACATCTTGGTACTCTCAAAAAAAATCGCTTTGAGCCTTCACATGCACTTGCGCTTTTCTTAAAGCCCGACGATGCAAAAAGACATTTGCAATTGTCGGCAAGTGACCGGTCGGCAGCGGATTTTATTGCCGGGCTTACCTTAAACGCAGAGGGTGAAAAAGGCTGGTATTTGATTAGTGTGGACGGCTACAGCCTTGGTTGGGGAAAGCTTGCCGGAAACGTGATGAAAAATCATTATCCGAAAGGATTAAGGAAGAGCGGATTGCTGTAGAGCGTCAATGAATTTGCAGTATAAGAAATACTAATAATATGTATAAAAAATATTCATTTTACTAATAATGTTCACGGGTGTATAATCGTCCATGTTAAAACAGTCAACATAGGAAATGATGGAGGATATTATGGTAAAAGCAGTTGTTGGTGCAAACTGGGGTGACGAGGGAAAAGGCAAGATTACGGACATGCTTGCCAAGGAAGCAGATATTGTTGTGCGTTATCAAGGTGGAGCAAATGCGGGACACACGATTGTGAATGAATATGGAAAATTTGCGCTTCATACGTTGCCGTCGGGAGTATTTTACAATCATACAACGTGCGTCATCGGTAACGGTGTTGCATTAAATATCCCGATTCTTTTTCAGGAAATAAAATCCATCACGGAAAAAGGCGTGCCGATGCCAAAGATTTTCGTGTCGGACCGTGCGCAAATTGTGATGCCGTATCATATTTTGTTTGATAAATACGAGGAGGAGCGGCTTGGCGGAAAATCATTTGGTTCCACGAAGTCCGGTATTGCGCCGTTTTATTCGGATAAGTTTGCAAAAATCGGCTTTCAGGTAAGTGAACTGTTTGACGATGATATTTTAAAAGAAAAAGTGATGCACATTTGCGAGGTCAAAAATGTGCTTTTAAAATATTTTTATCACGAACCGATTTTGACACCGGAGGAATTGCTTGAAACATTGCATGAATACAGGGATATGGTTGCACCTTATGTGTGTGATGTATCTTTGTTTTTGCACCATGCTATCCAACAGAACAAAACCATTTTGCTGGAGGGACAGCTGGGAACGTTAAAAGATCCGGATCACGGTATTTATCCGATGGTAACGTCTTCGTCTACTTTGGCGGCATACGGGGCCATCGGTGCGGGCATTGCGCCTTATGAAATCAAGCAGATTATTACCGTTTGCAAAGCATATTCTTCCGCAGTAGGAGCGGGTGCGTTTGTGTCGGAAATATTTGGAAAAGAGGCAGATGAACTGCGCAGACGCGGTGGAGATGGCGGAGAATATGGTGCCACCACAGGGCGCCCGCGTCGTATGGGCTGGTTTGACTGTGTGGCTTCCAAATACGGCTGCCGCATGCAGGGAACTACGGATGTGGCATTTACCGTATTGGACGTGCTCGGTTATTTGGACGAAATTCCGGTTTGCGTAGCATATGAAATTGACGGTGAAATTACAAAGGATTTTCCGGTGACGGCTAAGCTGGAAAAAGCGAAGCCGGTATACAAAACATTGCCCGGTTGGAAAGAAGATATCCGAGGCATACGACATTACAAGGAACTGCCGAAAAATTGCCGCAAATATATAGAGTTTGTGGAGGAACAGATTGGATATCCGATTACGATGATATCCAATGGCCCGGGTAGGAATGATATCATTTATCGCAGAAAATAGGGGAGAGCATGAAAGCAAATTTAGAGTATTACAAAGTATTTTATTATGTGGCTAAAACGGGAAGCTTTACCGTTGCGGCAAAAGAACTTAATGTATCGCAGTCGGCGATAAGCCAGTCTGTGAAACAATTAGAGAGAAACTTGGAGGTATCCTTGTTCAGCCGTGCGGCAAAAGGGGCTTGCCTGACAAAAGAAGGCGAGGTGCTCTTTTCTTATGTCAAAAGAGGCTACGAGCAAATGGAGGAGGGGGAGCGCAAACTCCAAAGTATGAAAAATTTGGAGCTTGGTGAAATCAAAATAGGTGCCAGCGACATGACATTACGGTTCTACTTGCTCCCGTTTTTGGAGACGTTTCATGAACGGTTTCCGGATATAAAAGTAACTGTTACAAATGGCCCCACACCGGAGACATTGCGCCTTTTGGAAGAGGGGAAAATAGACTTTGGTGTAGTGAGTACTCCGTTTGAACAGGCGGATTGGATGTCTGTCTGTTCGGTGAAAGAAATTCAGGATACTTTTGTAGCAGGAAGAAAGTTTATGTCCTACAAAAACAAAACATTGGACTTTGAAGAATTGCAAAAGCTTCCGCTTATTTTTTTGGAGGGACATACAAGTACACGAACTTATATTGACGCTTTTTTTGAAGAAAAGGGGATTGCACTCAATCCGGAATTTGAACTGGCAACCAGCGATATGATTGTGCAGTTTGCGCTGCGAAATCTTGGTATTGGATGTGTTGTAAAAGACTTTGCACAGGAGCAGATTACGGACGGGAAATTGTTTGAACTCCGATTTAACAAGTGGATTCCGAAAAGAGCATTCAGTATTGTTACAAACAATAAAAATCATTTGTCTGTTGCGGCAGAAGAAATGTTAAAAATTTTGCAAAATTAGGACCTGACCGGTCCTTTTTTTGATTTGTATAAAATCTAAATTAAGTATACTCTTTTTGTAGTATCTATTGATTAAAAGTTGTAAAAATGTTATAATTTCAATAAATATTTTTCATGTTCTATATACAATTTAGACAAAGAAGCCGGACGTTTCAAATGGGGCGGAGAAGGCAAGACTACTAAGGAGGGTGGCTATGTTAAAAAACATGAAGTTGAGAGTCAAAGTGACTTTGATAACTTTAATCGTTTTGACGATAGGTTTGTTCACTTTGTATTTTCTCGTATCTACGCAGACGACAAACAAATTTAGAGAGGAAGCGGAAAACAGCTTGACAGATGCACTGAATACAAGGTGTGAACTGTTGACGCAAAAGTTAGAAATTGCAGAGCAGGTTATGATGTCTATGAGTACATCCGGCGATATACGTAACGTATTAAAAAACCCGGCAGCGTCTACTTTAGTGCAAAATGCGCAAACCTATATTAGAAAAATATATGATGCAAACACACAGTTTGAAAGTATGTTTGTTATGAAGAAAGATACGACGATTTTGGCTCATTCAGAAAAAACAGCGGTAGGGCATGTGTTGATGGATGCGGCAGAAAGTCAGGCATTTGATGAGATTATCTTTGCAGACAGGGAAGTGCATCAGCTTTATACCTTGGAGCAATCCAGCAGCGGTTCCGGAGAAATGGTTTATCCGATGTATTGTTCTGTTTTTGATGAGACCGGTTCAAAACTTGGAATTGTTGGTGGAGCATTATATGCAGATGAAATTTTAGATGTGCTTCAGGCAATTGAAGTAGTAGGAAAAGAAAATTTGGAATATACGTTGTTAAACGTAAATACCGGCTTATATTTTTACCATCCGGACGAGTCCATGGTGAATGCGCCCATTACAATACAAGAGCATGTGGACGTTATAGAAGCGGTAAAAGGAGACAGCTCTTTTGATATTGGTACGGCAGAGTATAAAGATTCCATTACCGGCGAAGAAAAAATTATGGTTTACAAAAATCTGCCGGAATACGGTTGGGTTTTAGTTGCCAGTGACACAACGGAAGAAGTGTTTGCAAGCGCAAATTTGATTTCTAATTCCATTTTAGGATTATGTATTATTATTCTTGTGATTATGGCGATTGTTGTAGCAGTTGTTGTAGGTGCAAGCATGAGACCGATTGGTGTAGTAGAAGGTGCAATCCGCAAAATCGGCGGACTTGATTTGGCGCCGGATGCGAAGATGCAGAAATTTGTAGGTGCTAAGAGTGAAGCGGGAAGTATTGCAAGCTCCACGGCAGATTTGCAGGAGTCTTTAAAGAGCACAGTTGAAAAATTGCAGACTTTCGGTGCGCAGTTGGATGAAACCGGAGAGACATTAAGCGGCAGTTCTGTACAGCTTACCGATTGCGTGAGTGATAACTCCGCAACAACACAGGAGTTGTCCGCAACGTTGGATTCCACACAGGAATCGGTTGCAGCGGCAGCAGACGAAATCAAAGAAGTAAGAGATGTTATTGATAAGATTGTGGAACGAGTACAAGTGAGTACGAATTCCTCTGATGAGTTGATTCGCGTGGCAGAGTCTATGGGAACAAACATCAAAGCAAGTCAGGCAGAAGGCGTTCAGGCGGTAGAACGTACCAAGGCAGATTTGCAGGAAGCTTTAGCTGGCTTAAAAGCCATTGAAAAAGTCAATGAAATGGCAAGCGAAATCATCAGCATTTCCACACAGACGAACCTGTTGTCCTTAAATGCTTCCATCGAAGCAGCCCGTGCCGGTGAAGCCGGAAAAGGTTTTGCGGTTGTAGCAACAGAGATTGGTTCTTTGGCAGAACAGTCACAGCAGACTGTCGTTAGAATTCAGGAAATTATTGGTGAATGTAACCGCTCTGTGGACCATATTACAGAAAGTTTCAATGCAGTTGTAAAATATCTGGAAGAAGATGTTTTGAACAACTACAACGAGTTTGTAGATGGTTCCAACACATACATTGACGAAGTAGGCAAGATTAAGGGACAGATTTTTGAAATTAACGATGCGGTGGCAAGTCTTGCAACATCCGTTCATTCCATCAATCACAACATGGAAGTAGTAAACGAGAGCGCAAGATACAACGCAGCCGGTATTCAGCAGATTGTAGACAAAAATGAAGCTACGACACAAGTTGCAGTAACGATCAATCAGTTGTCTGCAGATTGCAATGACATTGCACAGAGACTTGGCGAAGTCATTGGACAGTTTAAAATGTAACAAAAAGATGTCGCTTGCATTAGCAGGCGACATCTACATTTTGTCCTCGAAAGGCTATGGCATCCATAGCTTTTTTATTTTGTTGATAAGGATTGGATTCGTTAGAGTAACGTATTTGGGTACGTGTCTCACCACCGGAAACAAAGGTGCGTCCACATTCCGGACAGACCGATGTGTGAATGGATACAGAGGCAGATACGACTTCGCCACCTTTCATTGCCGCTTTTTTGTAAGCGTTGGATACGTGTTCCTGTTCGTGTGCGCGCACGCGGGAAGCAGCTGCTTCCGGAGAAATGTGTGCGGCGGACTTAAAGGAAACCATTTCGTCCGAACCATCCTGATATTTACGGTTTTCACAAGTTTGACACTCTGCAGGAGAAGAAGTTTTGCCGGCTTTCACTTGCGTGGATTCACCGGGATTGCGTACAACTCCGGCAGAACCGGCACCGTAACCGTAGCTGTTATAATTTCCCATATAAGGCGATGACATAATAGAACCTACCATTGTTGTACCTCCTTTATAAAATGTCATATTACAGCTTAATTATAGCATTAATAGGAAGGAATTGGAAGAATATAAATAAATTTGTGTTAATAGCTTGACATATGTAACAAAATGTACTATTGTATTATCAATATAATACAATAGGGAAGAGCGGAATGAACGATTATAATATGCAAAATAGAGATGAAAAGCACAAAAGGAAGATGGTAGCACCGATTGTTATTACAGTCCTTTTATGTATATATTATGCATTTTATATTGCAATATGCTGTTTAATGCCGGTTCCCGGCATTGTGAAAGTTATTTTCGGGATTTTACCATTTCTCTTTATTTGTCTTATGTTATATGTTTTAATGGAGAGAATAAAAGAAATAAGGAGTGGGGTAGAAGATGATCTTAGTAACTACTGATTACATTGCAGGAAAAGAATTGGAAATGCTTGGTATGGTAAAAGGAAGTACCATCCAGAGTAAAAATATCGGGAAAGATATTACACAAAGCTTTAAAACTATTGTAGGTGGCGAATTGCGTGCATACAATGAGATGATGAACGAAGCGCGTGCACTTGCAACAAAAAGAATGGTTGAAGAAGCACAGGCAATGGGGGCAGATGCAATTGTGAATATCCGATATGCATCATCTGCAATTATGCAGGGGGCTGCAGAAGTTATCGCTTACGGCACAGCAGTAAAAATTTTAAATTAGTGCATAGGATTCAACATATCGTCAATATGCCAAAAGGTAACAGGAGCTTTTCCGCACAAAAATGTGCAGAAGAGCTCTTTTTGTGTTATGATACTAGGAGTAAAAAGAAAGAAGACTCAAAATATGAAACAGCAGATAAATTGGAAAAATCCTTTGATATTATTTACAACAGCAGTCATTTGGGGTGTTGCGTTTGTAGCGCAAAGCGTTGGTATGGATTATGTGGAACCATTTACGTTTAATTGCGTGAGAAGTTTAATAGGCGGCTTGGTTCTTATTCCTTGTATTGGGTTTTTGAATGGGCTAAAAAAGCGGGAAGAAATAACGTGTCAAAAGGATAGTGGAAATAAAAAAACATTGCTGACCGGAGGCGTGTGTTGCGGTATATTGTTGTTTTTGGCATCCAATTTGCAGCAAATCGGTATTCAGTATACAACGGTCGGAAAAGCAGGATTTATTACTGCACTGTATATTGTGCTCGTGCCAATTGCAGGTATTTTTCTGAAAAAGAAATGCGGTATTCAAATTTGGATAAGCGTGGCGATTGCAGTACTTGGATTTTATCTCCTTAGCATAAAAGAAGGATTTGTGCTGGAAATCGGGGATTTGTATGTGCTTTGCGGTGCGGTGTTGTTTACCGGACATATTCTTGTGATTGATTATTTTTCGCCAAAGACAGATGGCGTTAAAATGGCGTGTATTCAGTTTTTTGTGTGTGGTCTTTTATCCGGAATCGTGATGCTTTTTACGGAGACACCGGATATAAACAATATTTTGAAGGCTTGGCAGCCGATTCTGTATGCAGGCGTGATGTCTTGCGGTGTGGCTTATACGCTTCAGATTATTGGGCAAAAAAATTACAACCCGACCATTGCCTCGCTGATTCTTAGTTTGGAATCGGTTGTTTCGGTTTTGGCGGGGTGGCTCATTTTGCAGGAAGCATTGGTACGACGGGAAATTGTCGGATGCGTGTTGATTTTTTGTGCGATTATACTGGCACAGCTTCCATGGGAAAGGAGTAAAAAAACATGAGAAAAAAAGAACGTGCTCTTTTAATTATCGAACGGTTAAAAAAAGAATATCCGGATGCAACGTGTTCGCTGGAATACAATGAGGCTTGGAAACTGCTTGTAAGCGTGCGGCTTGCGGCGCAGTGTACCGATGCAAGAGTAAATGTTGTAGTGCAGGATTTGTATGCCAAATTTCCGAGCATCGAAGCATTAGCGGAAGCAGAAGTGGATGAAATAGAAGCCATTGTAAGACCGTGTGGTCTTGGAAGAAGCAAAGCAAAAGATATTAGTGCCTGCATGAAACGGTTGCGGGATGATTTTGGCGGAAAGGTGCCGGACGATTTTGATGCACTGTTAAGCCTGCCCGGCGTGGGAAGGAAAAGTGCGAATCTCATCATGGGCGACGTATTTGGCAAACCGGCCATCGTGACAGACACCCATTGCATCCGTCTGGTAAACCGTATGGGGCTTGTGGACAACATCAAAGAACCAAAGAAAGTAGAGATGGCGTTGTGGAAACTGATTCCGCCGGAAGAGGGCAATGATTTTTGCCACCGGCTTGTGTACCATGGGCGCGACGTTTGTACGGCGCGGACGAAACCGTATTGCGACAAATGTTGTTTGCAGGATATTTGCGCCAAAAAGATAAAGTAAGGAGTAAGCAGTAGTATGAAAAAGTATGAAACGTCTCATCTTGTAGTGGGAGAGGATTTAAATCATCACGGAACGTTATTTGCAGCGCGTGCCGCGTCTTGGCTTGTAGAGGCAGCGTTTGTGGCAGCGGCGTCCTCTTACGGCAAAAATGAAATTGTCTGTCGCAATTTGCAAAATATGTCCTTTTTTAAGCCGGTGAAACCGGGTACAATTGTTACTTTTTCAGCGTGTGTTGTGTATACAGGTAAGACAAGCTTTGTTGTGGCGGTTCATGCGTATGATGCACTCACAAAGGAAAAAGCAATCGACGGTATGCTTACTTTCGTAACCATTGATGAACAGACCGGAAAGAAGGTAGAGCACGGTCTTGTTTTGGATGAGACAGCTGACGAAGAGGAATTGCTGGACCGTGTGAAGGCAGTGAAGCTGAAAGAGTTGCGATAAAAGGAGTGAGTATTATGAATATCAGAAGAGCAAGAGAACAGGATATGGACGGGTTGAACCGTTTGTTATTGCAAGTGTGTCTTGTGCACCATAAAGGCCGCCCGGACTTGTTTAAATACGGTACCAAAAAATATACCGATGAGCAACTGAAAGCAATTATCGCAGATGACAACACACCCATTTTTGTTGCTGTGGACGAGAAGGAGGAAGTGCTTGGATACGCATTTTGCATGTTTCAGCAAAAAATCGGAGACAACATTTTGACTGACATTAAGACGTTGTACATTGATGACTTGTGCGTAGATGAAACGTTGCGCGGTCAAAATATCGGCAAACGCCTTTATGAGCATGTTGTGGAATTTGCCAAAACGAGCGGATGCTACAATGTGACATTGAATGTGTGGTCATTGAATGAAGGCGCCATGAAATTTTATGAAAAGTGCGGACTCGTCCCGCAAAAAATCGGGATGGAGACAATTTTGTAAAAATGCAAAAACATTTTGCATTTTTACAAATACTGTAGTATTATCAGAACAAATCCAGCGATTTCAAATCGCAGAACTATTCTTTTTTATTCAAAACGCACAGGAAACATGTTGCGAAGTCTAAAAAGCAACACATCAAAAAATTTGTCCTGTGAATCCACCGGTTTTCCCGGAACATTTCAAACAACAACAGTTGTGAACAACAACAAAAATGGCTATAATGGAGGTAGGTTTATGGCAAAAAACAAAAGATGGTACAACAAAAAATATTTATGGAAGAAGTTTCGGCCCAACCGGAAATACAAGGACAGGCTTTTTCGATTCCTATTTCGCGACAAGAAGGATTTGTTGCAGCTTTACAATGCGGTGAACGACAGCGATTACACGAATCCCAATGATTTGGAAATCATTACGCTGGAAGACGTCATTTTCATGAAAATGAAAAACGATTTGTCGTTTATGATTGGCAATCGGCTAAACTTATACGAACATCAAAGTACCTACTCACCGAATATGCCGATACGGGGACTCATTTATTTTTCCAGACAGTACGAGGGTATTATCGCGGAAGAACAGCGCAATGTGTACGGCTCCAAACTTATCAAGCTCCCTACACCGGAGTACGTGATATTTTATAATGGAATGAGAGAGCAGAAAGACAAGACAGAATTGTATTTGTCAGACTCTTTCGAGACAGGTCGAGGAACCGGATGCTTAGAATGTCGGGCGGTGATGCTCAACATAAACCGCGGTCATAACAAGGAACTGATGGTGAAATGCAGGCGTGTGTGGGAATACGCGGAATTTATTGCGGAAGTAAATGACAATCTTTCCAAGAACATGTCGTTAAAGCGGGCCATCAAAAATGCCATGGACAATTGCATTGAAAAAGAAATTTTAATGGATATACTGGTGAAAAACCGGGCGGAGGTAATGCATATGCTTTTGACACAATACGACGAAGAAAAACACATGCGGGATACGTATAAAGAGGGCTATGAGGAAGGCGAGGCTGCCGGTTATAGTAAAGGAAAACGTGTCGGCGAGCATAGTGGCTACAGAAAAGGTGAAGCGGATGGTTATAAAAAGGGTGAGCATATCGGCGAACAAAACGGCTACAACAAGCTGCTTGACGAACTGATCGAGAAAAAGCTGAATAGTGGCAAAAACGTTCAGAAAATCGCACAAGAGCTGGAAATGGATGTTAGTATTGTGGAAGAACGGATAAGATCTTTGAATCGGTAGGGAGAAATTATATTGTATTTACCGTGCAAAGTGTCGGGTTAGTTTAAACGTGACATACAACATACTTAGTAAAGAAGGTATAGAACGTGGATTATAATCTATATATTATTATGCG
>JAZQDM010000100.1:0-69174 GCA_045546775.1 Lachnospiraceae bacterium
ATGTCCTCCTTTAACAAAAAATCACAAACCTAATTGTGTCGCGGACTTCTTTGTCCACGTATTATTATAAAGGCTGTCTTTTAAAATCACAAGCACGTTATTACATTAAAGTATAAAAAATTTACTACCCATTTTTATGCACATTGTACAATAATACTTGTATACAATTATAAATAGGTTCTCAATCTCGTAATATTCTTCTCTTCAAAATCCATTAATTCTTTCGCCATTTCCACGCTCTGCTTGTCAGCCTCTTTGTTGTGGTTAAGTGTCTTGTACATGTCGGTAAGTCCTCTGTTACTTCCCTGAATCATCAACTCTGCAATATGGCTTGTGCTTGTATTAAGCATCGTGTTGGAATTGATTCCCATTTTAAGCATCAAGTCTTGAAACTGGTTTCCGTGATACGGTTCTGCTTTCTCCTCAATCATTTTTCCAATCGCACGATTACGAAGCTCCGTATATTTCATGCCCTGTCTTGCAATCTGTCTGGACAATTCCGCATCATGCACCTTATCCGAAATGGTATCAATGGCCTTCATCGCCATCTCTGTATTTTTCTGAATCCCTCTATAAATTGCCAAATCCTGTTTCTGCATCTGTTTTGCTCCTTTCGCTTATGATCAAACTCCGGCACAAATACGCGCCGACTTATTAGACGAAATCATCTATAAAACTATCATTCCCGAAAGTACAACTTGTATGCAGTTTTCACGATGCATAAATATATTTGGGGATATAGAAAAAATAGTGGTAAGTAAGAAAGACCAACGTAAAATTGCTACTTCTTACATATCGTTACAAATTTTTGTATTTTCTTAGTGTTTTGTTTCATGTATAGCAATTTTCATGCACGATGCATGAAAAAGGCGTATTTGAGACAGGATGTCGAATATACGCCGGTTGCGTAATACGTGATACATTTTCTCAAAACACTTAGAAAATTCAATATTTGTAACTATGTAAGAAGTAGCAATTTTACGTTAGTCTCTTACTACCACTATTTCCATATTCTCAAAAAAACATCCCTTCCGACCACTCCGTCGAAAGGGACATTTTTCATCTAATTTCAAATTTTGTTTCTTAATCGATTTCTACATACTCGGACTTCACATAAGCTGTTTCGCCGTCGTATTTTACTTTACACCAGCCGTTTGCCAGTTCCATAATCAACTCTAACTTTTCACCGCGGTATGCCACGCCAAGTTTATCACTTGTCTCGCTCTGGCCGGAACGGATATTTACGTTCTCGATTGCAGTAACATAACGTGTTTCGCCATCTCCGGTCGTTGTGCTTGTGGAAGATTGTGTGTCATCCTCTTGTGTATCTTCGTTTTCTGTTGCACCGTCATCTTCCGGTTCTGCCGGCTCTTCCTCAATCATTTCCAAATAATCGGAACGGATATAAGCCTCTTCCCCATTATATTCAATGCGGCTCCAGCCATTCAACTTATTTTCCAATATGGTGAATGTCTCGCCTTTTTGTGCTTTTCCTAATTTATCTGCGGTCTCACTGTCAGAGCTTCTGATATTTACAACGTCCGTTGTGCGGGCAGTCATAACTTTATCTTCTTCCGGCTCTTCTACCGTTGTTTCGGTCTCTGTCTCAACCTCTGCTCCTACGGTAGCAGTTTCTGCTTCTGTGGCAGCTTCTGACTCTGCTTCTGCTGCTGCAAGAATCTCTCCAACGGAAATATTAAGCTGATTGTCAAGCTCTACCAAAAATGCGCTCAAGTTACTGTCGCTTGCACACAAATCTGTGTATTCCACCGTTACTTTGTTGTTCAAATCCACTACATCGTCCTGAAGGGAAATGCTTTGGCAATATACCAAAACGGATTCATCTCTCTCTCCCTCGTTGATGTAATATGTTCCGTCTTCTTTCTGGCAGATATAAAATGCCTGCATGCCCGGAACCGTAACATCATAATCATAAAATTTTACGTGGGAATAAGCATATGCAACAAATGAATTTTCTACAGGTCCTTTTTTTGTATAAACATCAATAATCGGATAACTTTCAATATATTTGCTTATTTCTGCGATACGGATTTTTTCCGTGTCATCCACATAGTTGTTAATTGCCATAACTGCATCCACATCACCGGCTGCCAACGCCTGGTAATAGGAGCTGATCAAATTATTAATTTCCGGATACGCATTTACTTCAAAAGGGTCTTCCGGCACAACAATTTCGCCGTTTGCCTCTGCTGTCACTGCCTCTCCGTCCACTGTCTGGTTTGCCGCTTCCTTTTTGCTTGCAACTAACGCAACAATTACAGTAATAACAACGCATATTGCGATAACTGCCGGAAACACGATTCGGTTGTGATTCAAAATCCATTCCTTACATTTCTGGAATGTATCTTTCATATTGTTCTTATCTGTCATATAAACACCTTTCCTTGTTTGTATTGACCTGTGATGCACAGAAAACCTTACATAGTCTTTGTGCTAAAGATGCACCCGGCAGGAATCGAACCTGCATTAAAGGCGTCGGAGGCCTCCGTTCTATCCATTAGACTACGGGTGCATATTTTCTATATCTCACCGCAATAACTAGTGTGATATATTACAAATTTGTTACAACACAATGCCTATCATAACACATGAACACCGTTTTGTCTAGTCTAAGAACCGTACAAATTCTTCCAACAAAATGCCTGTAATACGCGCATTTACGCCCTTTATTACTTAAGCTATCTCCACTTTTCCCGTAAACCGGTCAAAAAAGTACACCGAATCCGATAAAACTTCTTCTTCCTGCACTTGCGTAGCGTTGATTTCTACCACCATTTCCCTCAACTGTGACGCTTTTCCTGCCAGCGATGCAGGAACCATAATAATTTCATGAATGGAGCTTGGCAAAATATACAGATTGTCATTGAGCGCCTGGGCAAAATCTTTTAACACATCCGCATACAAAATGCACGCTGCACCATGTGTTCGGTGTGTATTCGTCAAAACATACATCGGCGTACAATCCGCCGCACTTTCTTCCTCCAACATGTGCATCGCCATTTCCTCCACCCAGCTTTCTGAAAAAGAAATGTGATTTTCCTGCATTTCTTTCCGTATATCCGCCTCAAACAGTTCCTTTATAATTTCCTGCATCGTTTTTATTTCAAACGGATTTTGTACAGGTGTATTGACAATTGCCTCCCGATACAATTCTTTCACTGTCACATTCCACATTTTTAAATGCTCGTTTTTAATTAAAATGGCAGCATTCCCAAACTGCGGACCGCTACAGTCACAACAAAACAAAATTGCCAAATCCAGAAAACGGATAAACGGCACATCCTCCAGTAAACTTTCATTTTTTTGTGCATTGACCAGTTTATAATAAATTTTCTTTTTTACTTGCTCAAAATCGTGATAAAAGGTAAGTTCCTCGTCGCAGGAAACTTTGCTGTTTTGGTTAATCTCCATAATCTCGTCACACACCTGTTGCAATTGCATTCCATGTTTGTACGCATGATACAAACCTTCCATATAAATGGTAGGTGCAATGTGACTGTCCTTTTCCATAATGACAATACCGGTCAGAACAACTCCGTTATTTTTCCTTACCGAATTGATATTTATCTCGGTTTCTTCTCCAAAATTAAGCTTTAACTGCTCTTTTACGGCAGCTACAAATTCATCAAAATTCATTGTTTTCTCCTCTCCAAATTGCCTGAATTCGATGCGCTTCGCGTAATCTCCGTGCGCAAAGACGCGTTACGCTTTGCGTATCGCGCTCTGATTAGCGGTCGTCAAATGGTCATCCGCGCAAGCGCGATGACCATTTTCCTCGTCGCCATAACAAAAAAGACAATGGATAAAAATCCATTGTCTTACAAGCTTTTTTATACAGTTTCGAATGATTATACTCTGGAAAGGTATTCACCTGTTCTTGTATCAATCTTGATTACATCGCCCTGTTCAACGAAAAGCGGAACGGATACGGTAGCACCTGTTTCAACAGTTGCAGGTTTTGTAGCACCTGTAGCTGTATCGCCTTTGAAGCCCGGTTCTGTTTCTGTAATCTCAAGTTCTACGAATAACGGCGGTTCTACTGCGAATACGTTTCCGTTGTGAGAACATACTTTACACATTTCATTTTCTTTTACAAATTTAAGAGCATCACCGATAGACTCCTGGTTCAAAGCGATCTGCTCATAGTTTTCTGTGTCCATGAAATGGAATAAGTCACCATCAGAATATAAGTACTGCATATCTTTTCTGTCAATACGTGCCTGCGGGCATTTTTCTGTCGGTCTGAAAGTTTTTTCTACAACACCGCCACTCTTAATATTTTTAAGCTTTGTTCTAACGAACGCTGCTCCTTTTCCCGGTTTTACATGTTGGAATTCAATAATCTGGTAGATGTTATTGTCTAATTCAATGGTAATACCATTTCTGAAATCACCTGCAGAAATCATAAAAATAATCCTCCTAAAATTTATCACGTTATAATTCTATAATAGTTTATACTAAAATAATTTATTTTTCAACTGTTTCTTAAAAAAACATGTCCTACAATTGTTTTTTTGTATTGAGCACATAATCAATTGCCATAAGATAGCCTTGCAAACCTTGGCCAAAAATCTGCGTGTCGCACACTTCCCGCGTCACCGAAACTTTTCGGAACTCTTCTCTTTTTGTAATATCGGAAATGTGAATTTCCACCTTCGGCACAGTAATACTTGCAAGTGCATCGCGAATCGCATAACTGTAATGGGTGTAGGCACCCGGATTGATGACAATGCCTTCCGTTCCGTCAAAATACGAATCCTGAATACGGTCGATGATAGCGCCTTCGTGATTGCTCTGGAATACTTCGATGCGGCAATTGCACTCTTTTCCTTTTCGCGCAATCATATTCAGCAAATAGTTGTAATCCTCTTTTCCGTAAACGCTCTTTTCACGAATGCCGAGGAAATTAATGTTTGGACCGTTGATAACAAGAATTTTCATTCCGGTATCTTTCGTTGCAGGTTTTGCTGCCTGCTTTTCTTTGCGGTCTTTCTTTTCATTTTTATGCTGGCGCGACCAATAAATCTGCATGATTTTTTGCATAATCTGTTCTGTTTCCATATCGTCCACATCAATAATCACGTCCGCACCGCTTTCATAAAGAGGTGCACGCTCGCTCATCAGTGTCTCGATTTTTTCCATCGGATTGTCGCCCTGCAAAAGCGGACGTGTCGTATCATGCTTTAATCTTTTGTACACCGTTTCCGGTCGCACACGCAAATAAACAACCATGCCCAGTTTTTTCAACAGTGCACGATTTTCCTCACGCACCGGTAAGCCGCCTCCGACGGAAATGATGTGACTGCCCTTTTGTGTAAGCAGTTCTTTTACATAGTCCGTCTCCAATTGTCTAAAATACGCTTCGCCTTTTTCGGCAAACAATTCCGAAATCGTACATCCTTGTCTCTTTTGTATTACTTTGTCGGTATCGATAACCGGCATTTTCAATTTATAAGACAGTCTCACTCCGATACTGCTCTTTCCGCATCCCATAAATCCTATTAAAATTACGTTTCCCATGTTTCCTATTGTCCCATTTCTTCCTGCATTTTTTTGTATATTACTGCTGCCTGTTCCTTCGTCACTTCGCAGCTGTTCCACAATTCGTACGCAATAATTCCTTGATACAAAAGCATTTTCAGTCCGTTAAATGCAGGTTTTCCCTGCGCCTTTAACTGCTTCATAAATTTTGTCTCATAGGGATTAAATATCAAGTCATAGCCGACTTTTACTTTCTTGTAAAACTCTTCTGTCTCCACAACACAGCTGTCGTTATTGGGATACATGCCAACACTGGTTGCCTGAATGCAAATCCAATTTTCTCCGGCAAGCTTCTCATAATCCGAAAGCGCCAGCGCTTCCACATCTGCCTGCGGGTAAAAGCCGATTACTTCGTTGGCTACCGCCTGTGCTTTTTCCACCGTACGGTTTAAAATACGGATTTTTTTTGCCTGCTTTTCGGCACACAACACCGCCACTGCCCTTGCCACGCCGCCGGCACCTAATATGATAACGTCTCCGTCTTCGATTTGTACACCGTCTTCTTTCATGGCGCGGTACAAGCCCGGCATGTCCGTATTGTATCCTTTATAGCCACTCTCTGTGCGGACCAGCGTGTTGACCGCTCCGATTTGCTTTGCCAACGGGTCGATAGCAACCAAGGAAGCAATCACATCCGTTTTGTAAGGCACAGTCACGTTCATGCCCAAAATATTTAAAGCAAACGCACCTTTTACTGCTGCATTCAAATCCGCTTCCACATGAAACGGCACGTACACCAAATTGTGTCCAAACACTGCCGCAAGAGAATTATGTATAACCGGGGACATCGTATGCTCCACCGGATTTCCAATCAAACCGCACGTTCTTGTTTTTCCGTTTGTATAATTGTTTTGTCCTTCCATCTATTTTTCTCCCTGTGCATCCAATGTCTTTTTATAAAAATGAAGCACGATTTTTTCCAAATAGCGCTTGAGTACAATCTGGATTTCTTCCTTCGGATGAATCGGTTTCACAAGATAGGACCGAATTCCTGCCTTGTTTGCGCCCCACACGTCTGTAAAAAGCTGGTCACCCACAAAAAGCGTGGAACTTGTATCGGTTCCCATAAGTTCCATTGCTTTGATATAATTTTTCGGCAATGGTTTACCGGCCTTAAAAATATAACGGCTTCCTACCTGCTCGCTAAAGGATTTGACTCTGGGCTCTTTGTTATTGGACAAAAGCAAAGTCTGTATGCCCAGTTCCTTTAACTGTGCAAACAATGCCAGACTTCTTTCATCTGCCGGTGCTCCGTGCGTAACCAACGTATTGTCCACATCAAAAATAACACCTCGCACACCGTTTTCATATTCCTTTTTAAAATCTATCAAATAAGTAGAATCCAAATATGCATCCGGATAAAACACTTCGAACATAATCCGTAATCCTCTCTGCCTTTAAGGCGCGTCCGCCGAATATAATATGCGCCACTTTTTTTCTTTACTATAACAAAACACCCTGCACTTATGCAAGGTGTTTCGAAAATCTGTTTATTTATTCAACACGCTTTTCAATTCATCCATAAACGTATTAATGTCTTTAAACTCACGATAAACAGAAGCAAATCTGACATAGGCAACGGCTTCCAAATCTTTTAATTTGTCCATCACAAGTTCGCCGATTACCTGACTCGGAATCTCTTTTTCTTCCCGGTTAAAAATCTCGGTTTCCACCTCATCTACGAGCTGGTTAATCTGCGCCGCACTAATCGGGCGTTTGTGACATGCACGAAGTACGCCTGCCTCAATCTTGGAACGGTCGTATGTCTCTCTGTTATTGTCTTTCTTAATAATAATAAGCGGAATCGTTTCCACCTTCTCATATGTGGTAAAACGCTTGTCACACTCATCACAAACACGTCTTCTACGGATAGAATTGTTTTCCTCCGCCGGTCTGGAATCGATTACTCTTGTATTTTCATGACCACAAAATGGACACTTCATAGATACCCCCATCTGCCTCTCATAGGCTAACATATTGATATAATCTAGGTTTTTGCCTCTTATATTATAAAATATCTGCCAATTCATGTCAATTATATCTTTATGTTAACTAGAATAATATCCGGCCCAACTTGACATATTTCATTGTAGCAAATGACAATGTCCGGCTCACTACAAAAAAAATTGCAAAATTTGCATGCACCCGGAATAATAATTTTTTTAATCTGACCGGTGCAATGGTCGAACTCAAAATCTGCCACTTTGCCCAGTCTCCTACAATCACGTACATTGATTACTTCTTTGCACCTAAACTCCGAAAAAAGCATGATTCCACCTGCAATACTCACTTTTTTTATTATATGCATGCAGTGTCACTCGGTGCTTTATCTCATACAATTGCAACTTTACATGAATAATTTTCCTGTGTTTTGTACATGATTTTAGTATAAAAATCAACGGACAGCTCCTTATCTGAGCAACGTTGGACGCAAACGAAGGAGGCTTACACATGGCACAGGGAAAAGTGGAAATCTGCGGGGTAAATACAGCAAAACTCCCTCTTTTAAAACAGGCACAAAAGGATGCTCTCTTTGCAAGAATTGAACAGGGCGACACGGCCGCAAGAGAGGAATATATTGAAGGGAACTTGCGACTTGTTTTAAGTGTCATTAAGCGTTTTTCTGCAAGCAATGAAAATGTGGATGATTTGTTTCAAATCGGCTGCATTGGTCTCATTAAGGCAATTGACAACTTTGACTCTTCCTTAAATGTCAAATTCAGCACATACGCGGTTCCTATGATTATTGGCGAAATCAGGCGTTTCCTGCGCGACAACAGCACCATCCGGGTAAGCCGTTCCATCAAGGACACTGCGTACAAAGCAATCTATGCGAAAGAGGCGATGACAAAACGGAATTTGCGGGAACCGACCGTCATGGAAATCGCCGAGGAAATCGGTGTGTCCAAAGAAGATATCGTCTATGCTTTGGATGCCATTCAAAGTCCTTGCAGTTTGTACGACCCGATTTACACGGACGGTGGCGACACTCTTTATGTGATGGACCAGATCAGCGACAAAAAGAACAAAGAGGAAAAATGGATTGAACAGATTTCTTTGAGCGAAGCAATGAAAAAACTAAACGACCGGGAACACGAAATTATTACTCTCCGCTTTTTTGAAGGCAAAACACAAATGGAAGTGGCCGAATATATCGGTATATCCCAAGCCCAAGTTTCCCGTCTGGAAAAAAATGCCTTAAAAACAATGCGTGCCTATTTAAACGCTTGACCCTTGTACTTTTTCCCGGATACGAGTATAATGATATGGAGAAAACTGGTATTCGGAGGGACCGTTACATGGTAGATTGGCACGATATTAAAAAAGCGTTTGAACGCGACGCACAAAAGGCAGAAGCTACTTTTATGGACCGGGAACAACAACTTTTAAAAAGCATCACAGTCTATTTGTGTGGCAAAAAAGGTGTATCCCCCATACAAGGCTATGAACCGGACGAAGCACTTGGCTTTTTACAAAAACCTGTGGCTGAAATCAAAGACTGCCTCGGCGGAGAATGGGCAGCATTTGAAGATGAAAAGCTGGAAACACTTGCTTATTCTCTTACAAAAAAAGTACAAAAATCCGGAAAAATTATTAATTGGGACAATAAATAAGGGAGCTACTGCTCCCTTATTTTTTACCTATTTGCATTACAATGTCTGTGCTCTCTCTTTGATATTCTGGCTAAAGTTGATTACGGTGTGATTGTATTCCTGATCCATCATAGAAGAAGTAATCAGGAAATCTGCCGTCGCTCTGTTGTTGGCAATCGGAATATCGTACACCTGCGCAATACGAAGAAGCGCTTTTACGTCCGGATCATGCGGCTGTGCTGCCAACGGGTCGGAAAAGAAAATCACAAAGTCAATTCTTCCCTCTACAATTTTGGCACCAATCTGCTGGTCACCGCCTAACGGGCCACTGTTATAACCTTTTACCGGAAGTCCTGTTTTGTCTGTAATCATTTTTGCTGTAGTTCCGGTGCCGCAAAGAAAATGATGTTTCAAAATCTCTTTGTTTTGTTCACACCACTGTATAATCTCATGTTTTTTGCTGTCATGTGCAATAAGTGCAATATTTTTTTGTTTGCCAATCGTTAATGTAATTAAATCTTTACTCATTTTTTTCCTTTCCATGCAGCCAATTTTTTCTTCTGCACTGTTATCTTTCTTAAGAAAGATTTCTCTTTGTTGTCCTTATTTTACCATCTCATTCGTTATTGTGCTACTATTTTATGTAAATACACAAAAATTTCTTACAACATTTACACTTCTCTTACCATTTCTTTACGGAGACGTCTCATTATTTTTTTCTCCAATCTGGAAATATAAGATTGCGAAATTCCAAGAAACTGCGCCACTTCCTTTTGCGTCATTTCCTCCCCGTCCCGTTTTCCCAATCCGAAACGAAGCTTGATAATGGTTCGCTCCCGTTCCGAAAGTTTCCCAACGGCTTTCATGAGCATTTTCCGCTCTACTTCATTTTCCATGTCACGGTAAATTACATCCTCCTCCGTGCCAAGAATATCTGATAACAAAAGCTCATTGCCATCCCAGTCCACATTCAGCGGTTCGTCGATGGACACTTCCAGCTTTGTTTTGTTGTTGCGGCGCAAATACATCAAAATTTCATTTTCGATGCATCGCGACGCATACGTTGCCAGCTTAATATTTTTATCCGGTTTAAAAGTGTTGATGGACTTGATCAAACCAATCGTTCCGATTGAAATCAAATCTTCCACACCAACACCTGTATTGTCAAATTTTTTTGCAATATAAACGACAAGTCGCAAATTGTGTTCAATCAACACCGATTTTGCCTGCTCTTCATACTCTGTTCCCAAATCGTGAATAACTTCGTTTTCCTCCTCCGCTTCCAACGGCGGTGGTAACACATCCGTTCCACCAATATAGTGGATTTCTCCCTGTTTTGCCCCAAAAAGATTCGCCGGCGTATGCATCATCCGAAATTGAATCCGTCCCGGCATCGCAAGTTTTAGTATCATATTAAATTCCTCCTTCTAACAACTTTGGGTGAAGCAACATTTGATATTTCCCATTTGCAAAAACGGTCTCTTTGCTCACCGCAATAATCACACAGTTTTTATCGTACACTTTTCCCCGTATGTACACTTTCATTTTATCAAACTCATATCCTAGCAAAATTCCACTTTTCTTCCCGACACTATGATATGGGATTACCCGACATTTTTCTTCGCGCAATACGTTTTCCCGATTCGGTACTGCACTTTCGTCTATCACGCAGACCGGCTTTTTGCTGATAGGTTCATACAACATGTTACCGGAATCCACAAAAGCTTTCACCTTACAGGAGCCATTTTCAAAAAAAATTTCTACTTCGCATTCGTTCGATGCCTGCTGATAATTTTTTATAAAAAAATAGAGCATCGCATAAACGACTATCGCAGGCAGCACCATTGTAAAAAGGAAATTTTCTCCTGTAATTGGCATGTATTTTGTCAAAAAAAGCAATACCCCTCCTAATACAAAAGAAAAAAAGTACAAACTTATCATTGCTTTTGCGATAAACGAAAACAATCGTCTGCCAAACATAATCCACAGCATAAACACACTAAACGGAATAAGACCAAGCAGCACCTTTAACGGATACGGCAGTGGTAACAGAAATGTTATGAAAATGTTTCCACCCGCACCAATGAGCGCACTAAAAAGGATTCTCAACTGCCTGACAGAAGTCCTCAACCCTAGATTTACAAACGCCAAAATAAGATAATCCATTATAAAATTCAGGAAAAAAACATAGTCAACATAAACAATATATTGCACCGTCCACCTCCGTTTCTGTTCCCATTATACTAATTCTGAAGCACATATTTTGTCGTTTTCTATCCAAAAAGATGTGTTATTTACCGCAAAATGTGAGCAGAACAAAGAGTCCGCTTGCGGACTCTCGCGCCGAGCGCGGTCGCGTCAGCGACATCTTCCTTGAACGCGCGAGTGCGCATCCTCGCGGAGCGTTTTTGCTTTATAGGAAAGGCTGTCACACTTTAGTGTGACAAGGTCTTTCCTATAAAGCAAAAAAAGCAGTCTGTAAAAGACTGCTTAAAAATGAATCAAACTCTTTTCGTCCTGTGTGACAGGATATTTTTTGTATTTAAAATCTGCGGCTGTTTCCAGTGTCTGAACCGCATCCAAATCTGCTGTAATCTCTACATCTGCATTCGCCACAGCCTTCAAAAATGTCTGTTTACTCTGAAGTGCTACAAGAAGCGGTGTATGATCACCCAAAGCGTACCATTCATTATTTTTGATTGCCACTTCGATGCTTCCGCATGTCGTGTCTGCAACTTCGTCACAAGCTTCTGCTTCTACTTTTTTTGTCGGATACACAGAAGTCGGATTTAACAACATAACTTGTTTAAAGCGTTCTTCCTGATACTTTGCATACTGTGCCAAGATTTCTTTTGCAATATCTTCCGGCTTTGCATTGGTTGTCTCAAGAACTAAGTTGTAATTGTTCATGTTGTAATAATCGATATCATACAACTTTGCAAAACGTTCCTGCTCCAAATGCTGTCTTTCCAGTAGTGCTTCTTTGCACTCTTGCACGCTTGCATACACTTCTGTATCGCGGTTGTCATTAAACACACGGCTTGCCGCTTCGTTAATGTCAACGGTAAGAAATACTTTAAAACTTTCTGTCACAAAATTCCATGCAAGTCTGGAGTCAAACACCGCATTATCAAGCTCGTCACCAAGCTTTTTGCTACGGTTGTCAATCATATCATCAATGTCATGTTTGCCGGCTGCAATTTCTTTTGCTACTTCTTCGTTCAGCTCTACAACGGACAAACCACGCTCTTTTGCAATTTCTCTAAAGATGGTTCCTGTGGATATAATCTGATAATCAATTTTCGCCAACTCTTTACATACGGTTGATTTTCCCGAACCAAGATTACCTGTAATCGTAATATTCATAGAACACCTGCTTTATTGTTATTTTCTCTGTAAGAAATTCGGAATCTCGAGTTTCTTTTCTTCTACATTGCTACGGATATCTGCCGGTCTGCTGATTCCCTGCATCGGACGAACCGGAGTCGTTACCTGCGGTGTAGCCTGTCCACCCAAATTCATGCCCTGCAATGAAGTTGGTGTGATATGAGATGTCGGTGCTTTGTATGTAAAACCGGATGCAACACGATTGTTTGCTGCCGGAGCATTGTCTTCCAAACCGGTTGCAATAACAGTAATTGTACAGCAATCTGTTTTGGACTCATCGTACATAGCACCAAAGATAATATTCACATCATCTCCGGTAAGTTCTCTTACATAATCAGCTGCTTCAGAAGCATCCATCAATGTAATGTCACCGGAAACATTAATGATAACATCGGAAGCTCCGGAAATGGTTGTCTCAAGAAGCGGACTTTCCACAGCCATCTTGATAGCTTCACTTGCCTTGTCATCACCTTTGCCGACACCGATACCGATGTGTGCAATACCTTTGTCTTTCATAACAGTCTGTACGTCTGCAAAGTCAAGGTTGATAACGGCAGGAACATTAATAAGGTCTGTAATACCCTGTACTGCCTGCTGTAACACTTCATCTGCCTTTTTCAAAGCATCCGGCATCGTTGTTTTACGGTCAACAATTTCTAATAATTTATCGTTAGGAATGACAATCAACGTATCAACGTTATCTTTGATACGGTCAATTCCACCGATTGCATTTGTCATACGGGCTTTTGCTTCAAAACGGAACGGTTTTGTAACAACACCAACTGTAAGGATTCCAAGTTCTTTGGAAATTTTGGCAACAACAGGTGCAGCACCGGTACCTGTACCGCCGCCCATACCACATGTAACAAATACCATGTTGGCACCTTTGAGTGCTTCTGTAATTTCTTCAATACTTTCCTCAGCCGCTTTTTCACCGATTTCCGGTTTCGCGCCGGCGCCCAAACCTTTTGTAAGCTTTTCGCCAATCTGCAACAACTTTGGTGCTTTGCACAACTGCAAAGCCTGTCTATCTGTGTTAACACCGATAAACTCTACACCTTCAATTTTTTCATCAATCATTCTATTAACAGCATTATTTCCTGCACCGCCGACACCGACTACGATAATCTTTGCTGCAGCTTCTGCGTCATTTGTCTTAATCTCAAGCAAGGTCTCTCCTCCTTCAATATCCCTTTTAAACTCATATAGACTATCATATAATTATTTGTTCAATTTAGCAACCAGTTTTTTTTAATTTTTTCGTGTTTTTTTCATGTATTTACACACCTAAAACATCTAATCCGGTGTAAAAGAAACGTTTTTTGTTTCCTCTGTATAACTTTCCAGATGCAAGATTCCGCTTTTTCCTTCCAAATCCGGCATAATGCTCTGCAAAAGCATTACTTTCTCATCCATATATTCACCGGTTCCCACTGCTACTTTCACATCTTGAAAGTAAATAGTAAGTTCCCCGCCACTCCCAAAATAGAGCCTGTCCGCAGCAAGACTGTACTTGTTCAAAAGCTGTGTTATATCAAGAATGGCTTCAAAAATGGCCGGGTCTTCCACCGGTAACGGTTCATACATGACCACATAATCAAATGCAAGCCCGGTCACTTGCGGAATGCCTGCCGTTTTGTTGGAAGAAGTTTCCACAATATTTCCATCCTTGTCAAAGTACATATAGTTTCCTAAATATTCTACATATCCGGCAAGTGCTTTTTCGTATACCGTAATTCGTATCGTATCCGCCGCAAGAATTTCCACGTCCATCATCTGCACAAAAGGAATATCATCCATCCCTTTGTTTTTATATTTGATGGACAGATAAAGAGAATTGTCTCCCATCGGCCCATCTAACACAATGTCCATGATTTCTTCGTCAGTATAGTGCACATTGCCGTCCACATACACGTTACGAATCTTGTAATGTGTATCCACATACAGCAACGCAACTGCCGCTAAAATAAACAAAAACAAAATACCCAAAAAGATAAACAACTTTTTATGGCTCTTTTTTTGCTTATGTTTTTTCCCGCTTACTTTCATAATATTATAAATCCTTTATTCTGATACCCCTCGCAACACTCAGCACCAACCCAATTTCAATCAGCAAAAACATAACCGAACTTCCGCCATAACTGATAAACGGAAGGGAAATACCGGTGTTCGGTATCGTGTTTGTAACAACCGCAATATTCAAAATAACCTGAATTGCAACATGCCCCAAAACACCTACTACGAGCAATGCGCCAAACAAATCGTTTGCATTATTTGCAATGACCATAAACCGCCAAATCAAAAGGATAAACATCAAAATGATTGCAAAAGCTCCAAACAATCCGAGTTCTTCGCATATGATAGAAAAAATCATATCATTCTGCGCTTCCGGCAAGAACCCCAGTTTCTGCATACTTTCCCCGAGTCCTTTTCCAAAAACACCGCCGGAACCAATGGCATACAATGCTTGCAACGTTTGGAATCCTTTGCCGCTGGCATACGCCTCCGGATCAAGCCACGCAAGTACACGCTCGCCACGGAACGACATAGAATCGGTAGTATCCGCATTGGCTATCATATAAACAATAACTGCAACAAGCGCCACACCGATGAGCGCCGCAATAATGAATTTTTTATAATCCGGACTGCTCACAAAAAGCATCAGCACCGCAATACCGAATATAATAATTGCCGAACTCATGTTATCGGTAATTTTCCATACCATAAGACAAATCGGTGCCGGTATGGCCATAACAATAAGGAATCCTTTTGTTGTCCGGATACTACGCCCCATTTTGCAAATAAAACTGGCCAAAAACAAAATCATACCCAGTTTTGCAATTTCTGCCGGCTGTACGGAAATACCTACATTCAACCATCGTCTTGCACCGTGACTTTCCCTGCCAAGCGGTGTCATGACAAGCAAAATCAAAATTGCGGAAACAACATAACCCAATGTTGCAAAGCGCTCCCAAAAATGATACGGAATGACCGACACAACTACCATAACCACTATGCCAAAGACCGATGAAAAAATCTGTTTCTTTAAATAATATGCCGCATCTTCGTATTCCAGATTTGCTTCGTAACTGCTGACCGAATAAATCATAATCAGTCCAAAACATATCAAAAACAATACAATAAACAACAGGCTGTAATCAAAAAAGTATTCTGATTGGTTGTGCCGTTTTCGTCTTACTGCTCTTGCCACCAAATCACTCCTCTAAACCATTCACATAATCTTTAAAAATCTTTCCGCGCACTTCGTAGTTCGGGAACATTCCCCAACTTGCGCACGCCGGAGAGAGCAAAACCGCTTCTCCCGGTTTCGCTGTTTCTACACATATTTGTATCGCTTCTTCAAACGTATCCGCAAAACAATAATCCGTAAAACCATGTTCTTTTGCGCATGCTGCAATCTTTTCTCTCGTCTGTCCAATCAGAACCAGTTTCTTTACTTTGCCGTCAAAGCTTTCTATCCATTCGTCATACTCGCTCTCTTTATCATAACCGCCACCAATTAAAACGGTCTGCTTTGACATGGCTTTAATGCCCTGTATGGCTGCATCCGGATTGGTTCCTTTGGAATCGTTATAATAATCCACACCGTTCTTTGTGGCCACAAATTCAATGCGGTGTTCCACTGCTTTGAACGTACGAATAACATTTAATATAGTAGACATAGGTACACCTGCACTTGTGCATATACCGATTGCCGCCATCACATTTTCCACATTGCACATACCCACAAGATTCATATCATGTATATTCATCAGCCGGGTCGTTTCCCCGTCTTTTGCCATATAAATGTCTTCCCCATCCAAATAAAGACCATTGGAAAGCTTTTGGGAAGAAGAAAAATAAATCACTTCTGCCGGACATTGCTCTCCAAATTTTCTTGTATATTCGTTGTCGTAATTGAGAATACAAGACTCTTTTTTTGTCTGGTTTTTGGCAATCTTTTGTTTTTCCGCCACATAGTTTTCCATCGTATGATGACGGTTCAAATGATCCGGTGTAATATTCAAAATCGCGGAAACAAGTGGTTTGAAACTTTCAATTGTCTCCAACTGAAAACTACTGATTTCTCCCACTGTCACAGAATCTTTTGTCGTCTTATCTGCTTCCGTCGTATAAGGATTTCCGATATTTCCCACTACAAACACTTTTTCTGTATGGGCTTTCATAATCTCACCCACAAGTGTTGTCGTTGTAGTCTTACCATTCGTTCCGGTAATCGCGATAACGCTTCCTTTTTCCGCAAAAAAGCCTAATTCAATTTCACCCCAAATCGGAATGTTTCTCTCTCGGAACCCCAAAACAAATGGGGTATCCGTAGGCACTCCCGGACTCAACACGAGAAGTTCTACACACGCTTCCACCTCTTGCGGAAGATTATGTACATAAATTTCCACCTCGCATGTATCATCCAGTTTTGCTAAAATGTCTTCTTTTGTCACTTTATCATTTTCATCAAACAAAATAGGAAACGCACCATGTGCCAATAACATTTTAACAGCAGCAATTCCGCTGACTCCGCTTCCTACTACAAGTACTTTTTTGTTCGTTAATTCCATTTTCCTTACACTCCATCTATTTCGTTTTTACATCGCCATGAGTGCTACCAGGCACAAGATTGCGGTCACAATAGAAAAACATGCTACAATGCGTGTCTCCGACCAACCACACAATTCAAAATGATGATGCAACGGTGCCATTTTAAACAAACGCCTTCCGCCGCTTAATTTGAAATAAAGAACCTGCATCGCTACCGAAAGTACTTCCACCACATAAATCAATCCGACAATAGCAAGGAACAGCGGCATTTGCATCATATAAGCACACGCAACAACAAATCCACCAAGTGCAAGCGATCCGGTATCTCCCATAAAGACACTTGCGGGATACACATTAAACAGCAAAAAGCCAAGCAAAGCACCGGCAACTGCACAGGTAATCGGTTCGATACCACTCTGTGTCCCTACTGCAACTACCGAAAAAAACGTTGCAATGATAACAGTTACACTGCTTGCCAGACCGTCCAGACCATCTGTAAAATTTGTGCCATTTACAGTACCGATTACAATAAAAAACAGAATCGGTACATTCCATGCTCCGAAATCCAGCATCATTCCTTTGCAAAATGGAACTTGCATTGCCAAATCCAAATGCAGATGATGCACGATATAATAATAAAATATGCCGGTAACGACAAACTGCCCTGCAAATTTTTGCAAAGGCCTAAGTCCCATGGACCGTTTCAAAACTACTTTTATATAATCATCCAAAAAACCTATAATACCAAAACCAAGTGTTAAAAACAAGACCGGTATGATTTTTGGATAATCTTTTATGTACATTAATGATGTAACAACTACGCTTAGTACAATGACAATTCCGCCCATAGTAGGCGTTCCTGTTTTTTTCAGATGTGACTTTGGGCCATCGTCCCTCACCGTCTGACCTGCTTTCAATTTTCTCAAAAAAGGAATCACTACAGGTGTTAAAAATACACTTACGGCAAAAGAAACAATAACCGGTATCGCAGGTATGGTTGACTGAAAACGCATCCTCTCCTACCAAGTCCTTTCTGCACATAATAAAAAACGTAATTCTCTTAATTATAATCCATTCCTTCCAAATAGGGAAGAATATTTTCAAAAAGCTGCCGGATTACCGGCGCTGCAATTTGTCCGCCATAATACAAACCTTGCGGTTTGTTAATGATAACAAGGGCCGCCACTTCCGGATCCTGCGCCGGAGCAAACCCTAAAAACGAAGCAATATAATTTCCGGTTCCGCGCGGCAAAGTCTGACTTGTCGCTGTTTTCCCGGCAATGCGGAACCCTTCAATATAGGCATTTTTTCCGCCCCCGTTTTCCACAACCTGTTCCAGCATATACCGCATCGTCTCAGACGTTTCTTCGCTTACGACTCCACTTTTCTGCTCATAAGAAAAGGTACTCGTATTGCCGCCATCTGCCTCTGTCACTGCCACCCCAAAATGCGGCGTCACTCTTGTGCCGTCATTGACGATAGAGGAAGCTGTAGTCATAAGCTGCATAGGAGTAACCTGAAAGGACTGTCCGAAAGAAATAGTGGCAAGTTCTACCGCTCCGATGGCATCCTTTTTATGCATAATAGTTGCCGCTTCTCCCGGCAAATCAATGCCGGTTTTTCCTAACAGTCCGAACTTTTCAAAATAGTCATAGTAGGCTTGTGCACCAATCCGCATTCCGACCGTAACAAAAACCGGATTACAGGAATTCATTGTGCCGTCCACAAACGTTTCCGCACCGTGTCCACCTACTTTGTGGCATCGTATTTTTCTATCCTCTACTACAATATAGCCGGGACAACTGAACGTGTCATGAACGGTAACAACACCTTCTTCCAAGCCTGCCGCTGCCGTAATAATTTTGAAGGTGGAACCGGGCTCATAGGTATCGTTGATTGCCCCGTTTCTCCACATCCGGTTCAATCGGTCCTGGTATTCTTCGTCCGTCAATTCTTCCTGTGCGGCCGCTACTTTTTCGGTTTTCGTGACCATTTCGCCATTTTCTTCCACCGTTGTTTTTATCTCTTTATACAAATAAGGGTCGGTAAGCGTGTACGGGTGATTTAAATCAAACTCCGGCACATTCACCATTGCCAACACTTCTCCGGTCTTTACCTGCATGACAATAATGCTTACTCCGGTAGCCTGTTTTGTCTCCATGACTTGTTTTGCAAGCTGCGTGGCATACATTTGTATATTTATGTCCATACTGATTTGCAAGTCTTTTCCGCTAACCGGCTCAATTCGACCTTCACCGCCTTCTTTTAGCTCCACACCTTTTGCGTCTGTCAACGTCAAAATGGTGCCATCCGTTCCTTGCAAATATGCATCGTATATTACTTCCAAACCGATAATTCCTTGGTTGTCACTTCCGGTAAATCCGAGTACTTTGGAGGCAAGTTCCCCGTAAGGATAATATCTTTTATAGTCCTCGTCTACCTTTACCCCTGCCAAATCATAGGCACGTATCCGGTCTCCGGTTTCTTTATCAACATTGCTTTTTATGCGTTCAATGGACGTATATTTCTCCACACGTTCCCGGACTTTTTGTTCATCTAACAACAATTCTTTGCTCAAAACTTCCACTACTTTATCCGGGTCTGTAATCTGGCTGTGAATAACCGAAACGGTACATACCGTTTTGTTATCTGCCAAAACAACACCGTTGCGGTCAAGTATCCGGCCTCTTGCCGCCTTAATGCTTCTTTCCCTCTCATGCAACTGCTCCGCTTTTTCCGTATAATATTCCGCTTGACCGATCATCAAAAAAATGAGTCTGCCAAACAAGCCGAGAAACATCGCAACACATAAAAAGAAAGTAACGACTATTTTTTTTCTGTGAAATGTCTTGTACATAATACTCCTCAAAAAAGGTATTAGTACATTTTATTGCTTCACCCTTTCGCTTATTCATCCAACAGCGAACCGCCGCCGATTTTCGCTCCGGTGTCCGGATCCACAAATTCGCCCGTATCCGGATCTACCGCATAGCCGGTTGCCGGATCGATAGGAAAGGTTGTCCAAATGCGCTCAATTGTCTCTTCTTCTGTAGTGCCTTCTTCCGTAGTACCCTCTTCCGTAGTTTCTTCTTCCGTAGTTTCTTCGGTGCTATCTTCCTCCGGAGTAGAATACTGCATTGTTATGGCAAGTTGACGCTCTTCCAGTTCTTTTTTTTCTTCCTCGGAAAGTTCTTCTGTCATAAAAATATTCAAGTAAGGTAACACTTCTGTCAAAATATCCCGTGTCAATACAGTGGCATATCTTGCACTGTCCTGATATTGCACATTGGGGCGGTCTACTACTACATAAATTGCAATCTGCGGGTCATCTGCCGGCGCATAGCCGATAAACGATACAATAAACTCGCCATTACCACGTGGCAAAGTCTCCGCTGTTCCGGTCTTGCCTCCGATAGCATAACCGGCCGGTCTTGCTGTTTTACCGGTACCATCTGTTACTACCGCATTGCAATATTCAATGATTTTTTCGCTGGTAGAAGCAGAAACCGTCTGTTTTAATACACGCGGCTCAATGTTTTCTACCGTCGCTCCGGTAGGACTCAAAATCTGGCTTACCATATGCGGCTCGTAATAATATCCACCATTAATCAACGAACAAAATCCGGTAATTACCTGAATCATAGACGCGTTAAACGACTGTCCAAAGGAATTTGTCGCAAGCTCCGTAGGTCCAAGCTGATTTTCACTATAAATAAGGCCTACCGTTCTGGCCTCTCCGGCTAAATCAATGTTAGTCTTTAAGCCAAATCCAAATACGTTTTGGAATTTTGCAAAATCTTTGGCACCGATTGCCTGTGACATATGCATCATACCTACGTTACAAGAAAGCGCGATACAGTCTTTTACCGAAACAACACCTTCTCCGCCATAGCTGTAACTGTGACATTTGATATAACGATCTGCAACAGTAAGCCCTCCGTCGCAGTTATACACTTCGTTGCCGGTAAGAGCCCCTGTTTCAAGACCGGTTGCAACTGTGAACGGTTTTACAGTCGAACCCGGTTCAAACGTGTCGGAAATACAGAAATTTTTCCACAGTCCATTCAAACTCTCATAAGGTTTTTCTCCGGCTTCCAAAAGCGCCAGGTCTTCTTCGGAAAAATATGCCTTAATTTCTTCCTCCGTCATATATGTTTCCACATCTCTCGGTGTGTTCAAGTCATATGCCGGATAGTTTGCCATAGCAAGAATTTCTCCGGTATCCACTTCCATAATAATACAAGCTGTATTATTGCTTCCGAGTCCGACTCTTGCCTCATTCATATGCGCTTCATTAAAAGCTTTCAAATGCTTTTCAACAATGCTCTGAATATTCACGTCAATCGTTGTTACAATAGTGTTTCCGTCTTGCGCCGCTTTTGTTGTTCTGGCAAATGTAGAATCTTCTCCTACATAGCCGTACTCTCTACCCGGCGTTCCGTTTAACACATCATTATAATACTCTTCCAACCCATAGTTTCCTACGTTGTCATTGCTTGTAAAACCAATCACATCACAGGCAAGTGTTCCATTGGGATAACTTCTCTTGTATTCCTCTTCAAACCAGACTCCGACAATATGTTTCCCTTGTTCCGCATCTTCCTGCAGCGCAACAAAATCACTGATTTCCGAATAGGACAGTCTCTTTGCCCATATTTTGTATGCGGAAGACGGATTGTTGTTAATATAGTTTCTCAGTTCTGTTTCATCGATATCGAAATGCGTCACCAATGCATTCACTGTTGGTTCCAGCGCTTCTTCGTCCTGCAACATAAGCTGTGTATCAAGAACTACGTTATACACTTTTTCACTGACTGCAAGAGGTGTGCCGGTAGCATCTACAATATCGCCTCTCTTAAACGGCAAAGTAGTACTGTCATATTTTTGTTGTGACAGCACTTGCTTTTTATAATTATCACCATCTTCTTTTGTAATTGCATAAAGCCGATAGCTTAAACCGGCGAAAGCCAGTAGTATCAGTCCAAACAGTACTACCAGCTTCTTTTGCATCGTAATTGTAAATCTATTCTTTTTTCTTCGTGTTGTGTTTGTTGTATTTCTTTGGCTATTTCTGTTATTTCTCTGCACTTTACAGCCCTTTCCTTTCCGGCGTAATCACCTTATTGCGGAATATCGGAGAATTGTCTTACGTAATCACTTCCGTCTACCGAATAACTGATAATTTGTCCTTCTTCTGCATAGTGCATACCAAGCTCGCCGATTGCAATCCGTTTGATTTCTTCAATATCAATGCTGCTTGTGATTCGGCTGTATGCTTCATCATTTGCCAATTTCAAATCATTTAACTGACTTTCCATTTGTGAAATATGTTCTACTGTATTTGTAATTTCTGCCTGAATCTGAATGTAACCAACCAATGTAATCCCCATAATAATAAGGGCAGATGCAAGAAACAAAACATACGGAAAGTTCATATGAAATGCTCTTTCTCTGTTCTTTCTTGTAGTGTGGCTTACTTTCTTGCGCGGCGGTTCCTGAAGCTCCCGCTGCACATCCAATCTGCGCACTGCATTCCCGTGTATGTATTCTGTTCTACCATACGTATGTGTTCGTCTGTCAGCGTAAGTTCGCGTCGACGTCCTACTTCTCTCCATAATGGCGTTCAACCTCTCTAACTATATTTTTTCAAAAACCCTGAGCTTTGCGCTCTTTGACCTTTTGTTATATTCTAATTCTTCCTCTCCCGGTAAAATCGGTTTCCTTGTAACGACTTTTCCTTTGGAAACTTTTCCGCATACGCAAACCGGAAATTCCGGCGGACATGTGCACGGATTTTCCTGCTTTTTAAAAGCAGATTTGACGATTCTGTCTTCCAACGAGTGAAAGGTGATAATGCAAAGTCTTCCTCCCGGATTCAGCATATCAATCATATCATCAAGAGAATCTCTCAAAACATCCAACTCATGGTTGCATTCTATACGGATTGCCTGAAATGTCCTTTTGGACGGATGCCCCGTCTTCTCCCGCATTTTAGCCGGAATGGCGGCTTTGATAATGTCGTTTAACTCACCGGTTGTTTCAATGGGCTTGTCCTGTCTGTATCTGACAATATGTTTCGCAATGTTCTTTGCAAACTTATCCTCTCCATAATCGCGAATAATGCGGAATAACTCCATTTCCGAATATTCATTGACAATATTTTTAGCAGATAAGCCGGCTCTCCTATCCATTCGCATATCCAGGTCCGTATCATATTTATAAGAAAAACCTCTCTCGACTGTGTCGAGTTGATACGATGACACTCCAAGATCCAGTACGATTCCGTCTACTTTTTCGACGCCCTTGTCCAAAAGTGCCTCTCTTGCATTGCAATAGTTACTTCGAATAATCGTAACTTTATCTTCAAATTCCTTTAAACGCTCCGTTGCTGCCGCAATTGCCGCATCATCCTGGTCGATGCCGAAAAATCTGCCGTTTTTTGAAAGCTTTTTGCATACTTCATAAGCATGTCCGCCTCCGCCAAGCGTACCGTCCATATAAATGCCGTCCGGTTTTACATTCAGATTTTCAATTGTCTCATTAAGCAAAACGGATATATGTTTAAATTCCATGTATACTCCTTAAATGCCGAGTCCCAAATCAGCCATGTGCTCTGCAATTTCTTCCATATCGTCAAAGGCAGCACTGTTTTCCCAAATCTCTTTGCTCCAAATTTCAATTCGGCTTGCTACGCCAACAAGCACAACGTCCTTCGTCAACTTCGCAAATTCCCGCAAAGAAGCCGGAACCAAAATTCTTCCCTGCTTGTCCACCTCCACGCCGGCAGCTCCTGCCAGGAAGAAACGTACAAACTGTCGTGCATCTTTATTTGTAAGTGGTAGTGATTTCAGTTTTTCTTCGAATACAGCCCATTCTTTGTTGTCGTACACAAACAAGCAGCCATCCAGTCCCTTCGTAACAACAAATTCATCGCCTAATGCTTCTCTGAATTTTGAAGGAACAATCAACCTGCCTTTCGCATCAATTGTATGATTGTATTCTCCCATAAACATATCAATCACCTACTTCACAAGTAGTGGGTGTGATTCACCACTTTTTACCACTTCACACCACTTTTCACCACTTATAAGGCAATTCTATACTAAAAAACCCACTTTGACAAGGGAAATCGTTAATTTTCCGTAAAAAAAAAGACCTTGCAAATTCCTCTGCAAAGCCCATTTTTCGGCATTTCACAATATCTAGTTGTCGTCTTTTGGTACAGCACTACATCTTGTTTTTTTGACAAATCTCACAACTATATCGACAATAACCGCACCGGCAAACATAAGTATGCCCAAAAGTTGCGAAACTGCAATATTTGTTTCCCCAATGTGTAACTGGTCCGTGCGAAGACCTTCCACAAAAAATCGCAACAGGCCATATCCACCCAGATAAAACAGACACAATTCCCCGTGGAATTTTTTGTGTTTTCGGTAAAAGAGCATGAGAATCAAAATCAACAGATTCCCGGCACTCTCATAAAGAAACGTAGGATGTACCTGAATATAATTGATACCATCTACAACATGATCCGCCATCTCCGTTGTAATTTCATGGCTTCTCACCGATGTCACCGGAAGGCGCATCGCAAACAAGCTGTCCGTGTACTGCCCAAATGCTTCCCGGTTAAAAAAGTTTCCCCATCTTCCGATTACCTGCCCGAGAATCAACCCAAAAACTCCGGTATCTCCCATCTGAAACGGGTTTTGCTTTTTTATTTTTGCATATACAAAAACGGTGATAAATGCGGTAATAACACCACCATATATAGCCAGTCCGCCGGTTCTTAAATTAAAAATACTAAGCAGATCACCTTCAAACTGGTCCCATTCAAAAATGACATAATAAAGTCTCGCTCCAAGAATGGATAAAATAACAGCATAAAAGGCAAAATCCCAATACAAATCCGGATTTTCTCCATTCATCTTCGCCACCCGGTCTGCAAACACAAGTCCTGCTGCAAGCGCGATTGCCAACACAACGCCGTACATCGCTACATCCAAGCCAAACAACGAAAACCACTGTGGAACATCTTCCAAATAAATTCCCAAATGCGGGAATGCAATATCCATCTTTCCCATCCGGTCCTCCTATACGTTAAAGCGGAACAAAATAACATCTCCGTCTTTTACTACGTATTCCTTGCCTTCCATGCCCACAAGACCTTTTTCACGAGCAGCAGCCAAAGAGCCCTGCTCCAACAAATCTTTATAATTTACAACCTCGGCCTTGATAAATCCGCGTTCAAAGTCTGTATGGATTTTTCCGGCAGCCTGCGGTGCCTTTGTTCCCACTTTAATCGTCCAAGCTCTTGTCTCATCTTCTCCTGCTGTCAGGTAACTAATCAATCCGAGTAAGGAATAGCTTGCTTTGATTAATTTTTCAAGACCAGATTCCTGCAATCCTAAGTCTTCCAAAAACATAGATTTTTCTTCGTCGTCAAGTTCTGCGATTTCCTGTTCAATCTGCGCACAGATAACAAACACTTCACTATCGTTTTCTTTTGCAAATTCTCTGACTGCTTTCACACCTTCGTTGTCCGCACCGTCGTTTGCCAAATCGTCTTCTGCCACGTTCGCCGCAAAAATAACCGGTTTATACGTAAGAAGGTTGTAAGAATTCAAAAGCGCAAGCTCGTCTTCGTCGTCTGTTGCGTAGCTCTTGGCAAGCTTTCCGTCTTCCAGATGTGCTTTCAAGCCTTCCAACAACGCAAGCTCTTTTCCCAGCGTCTTGTCCATTCTTGCCGCTTTTCCTGTTTTTGCAATACGGCGTTCCAAAATCTCGATATCGGAGAAAATCAATTCCAAATTGATCGTTTCGATATCTCTGAGTGGATTGATATTTCCGTCTACGTGTATTACGTTTGTATCTTCAAAGCAGCGCACTACATGCACAATGGCATCTACTTCCCTGATGTTACTAAGGAACTGGTTTCCAAGACCTTCGCCTTTGGAGGCACCTTTTACAAGTCCTGCAATATCTACAAATTCAATGACTGCCGGTGTCACTTTTTTGGACTGATACATATCTCCCAAAAGTTTCAAACGCTCATCCGGCACAGTAACGATACCTACATTCGGGTCAATCGTACAAAACGGATAGTTTGCAGATTCTGCTCCCGCCTTTGTCAGTGAATTAAATAATGTACTTTTTCCTACGTTCGGTAAACCGACGATACCTAATTTCATAATCTATCTCCTTCGTCTATCAATATTTCCTCTGTTGCTTTAATTCCTCAAACAACAATTTATAATTTTCATATCTTGTTTTGCTTATCGCTCCGGCCTCTACTGCCTCTTTCACCCTGCAGTCCGGCTCGCTTACGTGCACGCAGCCGTTGTACTTACAACCGCCCTCGTACTGTTCAAATTCCGGATAAAAGAACCGAAGTTCTTCTTTTTCCAAATCAAACATTTGCAACGAGCTAAAGCCCGGCGTATCCATAATGTAAGTATGTTCACCAACCGCAATCAGCTCCGAGTGGCGGGTTGTATGCTTGCCGCGTTCAATTTTTTCACTGATTGCTCCGGTTTCCATCCGGATTCCGGACTGGATTTGATTAATCAAGGATGATTTGCCCACACCGCTGGGTCCGGCTACTGTTGTAGTCTTCCCGTGCAACACTTCACGCAAAGCATCCATGCCAATCTTTTGTTTGGCACTGACAAACAAAACCGGACAACCGCTCTTTTCATAAATCTTTAAAAGCCTGTCCTGTTCTTCTTTTGTTGCAATATCACATTTGTTAAAACAAATAATGCACTCCCGCTCCTGTTGCTGCATCATAAGCAAAAAGCGGTCCAGTAAATTTAAATTAGGTGCCGGCTTAGTCATTGCAAAAATAACAAGTGCCTGGTCAATGTTGGCCACTGCCGGTCGCACCAGCATATTTTTTCTGGGCAATATATTGTCTATATTGCCCAGCTTTTTCTCTTCATCTATAACGGTGATATCCACATCATCCCCAACAAGCGGCTTGATATTATCTTTTCGGAATATGCCTTTTGCTTTGCATTCATAGACACAACCTTCTGCCTCGCCTTGTTGTTTTGCATGGACATAGTAAAATCCCGCAATTCCTTTTATTATCTTTCCCTGCATAGTTTCCTTTCCGGTTATTCCGCAGTAAACTCAATCTGTCTTGTCACCGTTTTTTCCGTACTTGTTCCGGGAACCGTCGTCACTTCACCGGTGTTAGGGTCAATGACTTCCGTCGCCTCTGTCGTTATCGTATACGTAAATGTAATCGTACCGTTGGCTGATTTGATGCCTGCGTAATTGACAGAAATCGGGAAAGAATTCGTTGTCGTATCCAAAAGTGTAGTGCCGTCCGCTGTCTGCATTACCACATGGACACTCATTCCGTTCTGGTAATCCGGGTCTTCCTCCACAGCAGGTGCCGGAATGCTTCCATTGTACTTGTAAGTCACTTCCTTCGGTCCAATGCTGAGTTTCATATCCACTACTGTTCCTTCTTCCACATAGGAACCAAAGGAATAGCTTTGATAACAAATCAAACCGGTCAAAGACACATCCGAATTGTTAACTTCTTCCACCACACCGGGTGTAAGTCCTGCTTCAATCAAAGCAATCGTTGCATCTTCTTCGTCCAGACCGATTACATTCGGAACACGCACTTTGGTCTCCTCTGCGCCAAGGCTTACACGAACCGTTACCGCAGAACCTTTCGGTGCTTTAGCACCGGCTTCCGGCGTCTGGGAAACAACGTTACCTTTTTCTACCTCCGAGGAATACGTTTCTGCCTTGTTTGCAACAAAACCTTTCTGTTGCAAAATGGTTACTGCTTCTGCGTAAGAAACACCGCTTACATCCGGCACTTCAATACCGGATTGACCGGAGCTTACTGTAATCGTAACAACGCTGTTTACATCAAGAAGTGTACCTTTCACAACGTCAGCGCTGATGACAATACCTTCCTCCACAGAATCCGATTCTATATAGGTAAATTCAGGACTAATGCCTAATTTCACAAGTTCTGTTCTGGCATTTTCCATTGTCATGCCCACAACATCAATCATAGCAACCTGTTCCGTAATGGACTGTGTTTCTGCAGAACTGCTCTCTTCGTTTCCTTTTCCGGAACCGGAGAAAAGACCTACTGCTCTTCCCACAAGGAACAAAATAATAATACCGATAATAACAGCCGCAACAATCGCTAAAACCGTTGTCAGTTTTTCCATTTTCGGATCGTAATCTTCATCATAAACCTCATCATCATATTCACCGTCATACTCGCCGTCTTCGGTCTCTTCTTCGATGATAATCGGTCTTCTCAAACGCATCGTATCTTCCATCGCATCCCTGCGACCGGATTGTCTTTTAATTTGCGCCATTTCACTCTCGGAAATAAATTTTGTGCTGGCCACTTCATCCGGGTCTGACACACGGACAAAGTCTTCGTCCGGAGAAATCAACGCTTTCTTTAAGTCTTCCATCAGTTCCACGATAGACTGGTAACGTCTGTCCGGACTTTTCTGGCAACATTTAAAAGCAATTTGTTCCACACAAACCGGTATCTCCGATACATAATCGCGTGGGGACGGCATTTCTTCCTGAATATGTTTGATGGCAATGGCAACCGTCGTTTCTCCATTAAACGGAACACGTCCTGTCAACATCTCAAACAACGTAATACCAAGCGAATAAATATCACTCTTTTCGTCACTGTATCCACCGCGTGCCTGCTCCGGTGATGTATAATGCACGGAGCCCATTACATTTGATGTAATCGTATTGCTTGTTGCCGCTTTCGCAATACCAAAATCCGTCACTTTCACCTTTCCTTCTTTGGAAATGATGATATTTTGCGGTTTAATATCTCTATGAATAATATGGTTATTATGGGCTGCTTCAATTCCCATAGAAACCTGTATTGCAATACTAACTGCTTCTTTCACAGAAAGTCGTGCTTTCTTTTCAATGTACTTCTTTAAGGTGATGCCTTCTACCAATTCCATCACAATATAATGCATGCCGCCTTCTTCTCCAACGTCATACACGTTTACAATATTAGGGTGCATCAACCCTGCTGCCGCCTGTGCTTCAATACGGAACTTAGAAACAAAATTTGCATTCTCGCTAAATTCCTGCTTTAACACTTTTACGGCTACAAAACGGTTCAGCTTATGGTCTTTTGCTTTATATACATCGGACATTCCACCGGTTCCGATTTTTTCCAAAATCTCGTAACGGTCTCCTATTATCATTCCTATTTTAATCATGCTACTTTTTCTCCTCCGCAAAAGGTTCAATAATCACAACACTTATATTGTCTTTTCCACCGTTGTTGTTCGCTGCTTTCACTAACTCTTGTGCCTTTTCAACAATATCTCTTTGTCCATTTAAAATCATGCGGATTTCTTCATCTTCAAGCATATTGGTCAGTCCGTCTGTGCACATAAGGACTACATCATCATCTTCCAACTCCACATCGAAAAAATCAATCTCGACTGTCTTTCTGGCACCAACTGCTCTTGTAATAATATTTTTATCCGGATGTGTTCTTGCAGATTCCCGGTCAATACCACCCATTCTGACCATCTCTTCCACAAGTGAATGATCTCTTGTTATCTGTTTGATTTGCTCATTAACAATATACAGACGGCTGTCGCCTACATTGGCAACTTTTAAATATTTTCCGAGACAGGTAGCTACCACTACGGTAGTACCCATTCCGCTCAGGGTTTCATCTTCACTTGCCTTTTGACGGATATGTTCGTTTGCCTGTTGAATGGCTTTCTCCAATATAACGACCGGATTTTTTTCAAAAGACTGTTCTATTTGCTTTATGATTGTCTCAACCGTATACTTCGATGCATAATCGCCCGCATTGTGACCGCCCATACCATCTGCCACAATAAAAAGATTCGGCAAATTGCCGATGGGCATCTCTGTCGTATACACAAAATCCTGGTTTTCTTTTCTCTTTTTTCCTATATCCGTTATGGAAAACGTCTTTAACACCGTTTTTTCCTCCTGATAGTCTTCTTTTGAAAGATAAACCCACTATTCCACAATATCTAATGATAGCATATATGAAAAAAAAGGGCAAGAATGAAACGCTTCTATACATTCTTTGCGCTTTAGGAATATCTCTTTTCCTACTCCATCCCCTGTTTAACGTGTTTCCGCCTGAGCTGTCCGCATGCGCCGTCAATGTCACGTCCCATTTCCCGGCGTACCGTAGCATTGATTTTTGCTTTCTCCAACTTGTTTTTGAATGCCTGCACCCGGTCTTTTGTGGATTCCACAAAATCTCTTTCTGCAATCGGGTTAACCGGAATCAAATTGACATGACAATTCAATTTGCCGATCAACGCAATCAGCTCTCCGGCGTCCTCATCCGTATCGTTTACGCCGCCCACCAAGCTATACTCAAACGTAATGCGTCTTCCGGTCTGTTCAAAATAATACTCGCACGCTTCGATTACTTCTGTAAGCTTGTATTTGTTTGCAATCGGCATTAATTTTTTTCTTTTTTCATCCGTTGTTGCATGCAAGGACAAGGCAAGGGTAATCTGCAATTTTTGCTCTGCCAACTCCCGCATCTTTGGCACAATACCACAAGTGGAAACCGTCACATTACGCTGGCTGATATTTAATCCGTTTTCATCTGTCAACATCTGCAAAAACAAGAGCAAATTTTCATAATTGTCCAAAGGTTCTCCGGTTCCCATCACAACAACATTGGACACTCTCTCGCCGGTCAATCTTGTAATCTCATAAATCTGATCCAACATTTCCGATGCTTTTAGCGAGCGCTCCAATCCATCCAATGTGGAAGCGCAAAACCGACACCCCATACGGCAGCCGACCTGCGATGAAATGCAAACCGAATTGCCATGTTTATATTTCATCCAAACACTTTCCACAACATTGCCGTCTGCCAACTCAAACAAAAACTTTTTTGTACCATCTATTTGGGATTCCTGTACCCGCACTGCCCGAAGTGCCGTATACTCATAATTTTGTTCCAGCTGATTCCGAAACTCTTTGGAAAGATTTGTCATTTCTTCAAAACTGCGTGCCAGTTTGACATGCATCCACTCATAAAGTTGTTTTGCACGAAACGCCTTCTGTCCAAGAAGTTCCATCTCTTTTTTTAATTGTGCAATCGTCAAAGATTTAATATCTTTCTTTTCCATGTTTTCCTCGTATATTAATGTATTGCTATCTTACTTTTCCGCTTTTCGGAATCTGGCAATAAAAAATCCGTCACTGTCCTGTTGCCCCGGTAAAAACTGCAAATAGCCTTGTTTTGTCGTCTCGCCGTGAAGTTCTTTTGGCAAATACGCATCCAGACTTTCCGGTTCAAACGGATAATTCTTTGTAATGTAAGATACCATATTCTCATTTTCTTCCTTGTGGATGGTACAAGTGCTGTACAGTAACACACCACCCGGTTTTACATAGTTTGTAACCGTATCCACAATCTCTTTTTGTAACTTCGAAACTTCTGTCAGACTTTCCGGACTTACCCGGTATTTGATATCCCTCTTTTTCCCCAGAATACCAAGTCCGGAGCAAGGCACATCTGCAAGTACAACGTCCGCTTTTTCCAGCATACTTTCATCCAAAACCGTAGCATCCCATACTTTTGTTGAGACATTGTCCGCGTGGAGTCTTTCTATATTTTGTCTGATAAGTTCCTCTTTTATGTCCGTCACATCTCTTGCTTCCACACTTCCGTTTTTTCCGGTCTTGGCAGCTGCATGCAAGCTTTTTCCGCCGGGAGCCGCACACACATCAAGCACAAAATCGCCTTTTTGTATGCCTGCCGCCTCCACCGCCAGCATAGAACTTACATCCTGTATGGTGAATTTCCCCTGCACGAAATCTTCTACATTGGCAAAGCCTTCCACACCACTGACACGATATGCATAGGGCAAGTAACAATGTGCCTCCACTTCCTTTGCCTGTTCTTTCAGACGTTCCACGACAAGTTTTCTCTCTTCCACGGTAAGACGCTCATCCACCCTTATTGTAACCGGGTGAATTTCCAAAAGTGCTTTCAGCATAGTCTCACAAGTATCATATCCATATTCGTCCATCCACATCTGTACAAGCCACTCCGGAACCGAATAACGGACCGAAAGTGCTTTTACCGGTTCTTTTTTCGCATCCGGATACACAATCGTTTCTTTATTTCTGGCAATGTTTCGCAATACTCCATTTACAAAACCTTTCAAATTGTGAAATTTTCGCTTTGTTGCCAGCTTTACTGCTTCATTGCACACAGCACTGTCCGGAATGCTCTCCATGTACAAAAGCTGGTATACACTCATACGAAGCAGATTGCGAATAAGCGGTTTCATTTTATTTACAGGAACTGTGGAATACGCATTCAACACATAATCCATCTGAATAAGCCGTTCTACCGTACCTTCCGTAAGCCTTTTCATAAAAGCTTTATCCTGTCCGCTCATATAATTATACTTATCCAAAACCTGTCCTATCACTTTGTGACTGTATTGTTTTTGTGCTGTAATTTCCATCAGCATTTCCAATGCGATCTCGCGCGTATTTTCCACTGTTAAGTCCTCTCTTTAATCGTCTCTTCTGTTTCCAAACAAAAGCACAAGCCGAATCAATTGCAAAATAGAAGCGGCCGCTGCTGCCACATAAGTCATTGCTGCCGCGTTCAGCACTTTTTTGCATTTTTTATTTTCATCAAAATCCAAAATCTGATAATCCGTAAGCAACGCCAGCGCACGGCTGGATGCATTAAACTCTACCGGCAACGTAACAAGCTGGAACAACACCGAAGCTGCAAATAACCAGATTCCAAGTTCAATAAAAAACTGTCCAAAAAATGCACCAAGTAAAATAATCGGCACGCCAAACCGACACCCAAAATTGGCTACCGGCAAAATGGCATTTCTTATTTTGAGCGGCAAATATTCTTCGTTATGTTGAATTGCATGGCCACACTCATGCGCCGCTACTCCGATTGCCGCAATGGAAGCTGCATGATGGGTAGAATCCGACAAACGCAACACTTTATTTCTTGGGTCATAATGATCTTTCAAATGTCCCCCGACATGTTCAATTGTCACGTCATAAATTCCGTTTCTTTGCAACATTAACTCTGCCACTTGTGCTCCGGTCATATTTGTCTTGCTGCGCACTCTGTTATATTTTGAAAAAGCGCTGTTTACACTGGCACTTGCAAGCAGACAAACTATTGCTCCGATTACTACTAAAAAATAGGTCGGATCCCAGTAAAATCCGTAAAATCCATACATAACCCCAACATTTCCCAACATAAATATCCTCCTAATTCAGGCCTACATCCGTTTACAAAGAACAATCCACTTCCACTTTGTAGCCAAGCAGAAAATCTTTCACGGCCATTCTCTTTTTCCCTTCCAACTGAACACTCTTTAATGCAAGCGCTCCATCTTTCGTATTCACAACGATGGTATCTTTTGTCACCTCAAGCACAACACCCGGATTTTTTGTCTCGTCACCGGCTGTAACATCGGCTTCCCATATTTTTAGTGTTTTCCCATGAAAGGAAGTATATGCACTGGGCCAGGAATTCAATCCGCGAATCAATCGTTCTATCGCAACAGCACTGTCACTCCAGTCAATCTTTCCAAGTGATTTTGTAAGGCGTCCTGCATAAGAGCTTTTTGCCTCATCCTGTTTTTCCGGTACAAGCTCTCCTGCTTCAATTTTAGGCAAAGCTTCCACAATGAGTTCCGCTCCGATTTGACTCAGTTTATCAAACAGACTCTCTCCCGTTTCCTTTTCCTCCAACACAACTGCTTTTTTCATCAGCATGTCTCCGGTATCGAGTCCTTCGTTCATCTGCATAATTGTGACGCCGGACTCTTTTTCTCCGTTGATAACCGCCCATTGTATCGGTGCCGCTCCCCGGTATTTTGGCAAGAGTGATGCATGAATATTGACACATCCGAATTTGGGCATTTCCAAAATTTCTTTTGACAAAATTTGACCGAAAGCAGCTACTACAAAAATATCCGCATCAAATGTACGCAATGTTTCCACCGCTTCCTGCTCTTTTACTTTTACCGGCTGAAAGACAGGAATGTTATGTTTTACCGCACATTCTTTCACCGGCGGAAACTGCATTTCTTTTCCGCGGCCCTTCGGCTTGTCCGGCTGTGTCACAACTCCAACAACCTGATGTCCCGCCCGGATGATTGCTTCCAATGCTCCCACTGCAAAATCCGGCGTTCCCATGAACAATACTTTCATAATATCCTCCTACTCTTCGTCTTCCAACTCCTCAAAATCTTCTTCGGTAAGTTCCGAATTGTTTACTAACGGTCCTTCTACTTTTTCCACATAAAGGTGTCCGTCCAAATGATCCAATTCATGACAGATTGCTCTTGCAAGAAGCTCTGTTCCTTCAATTTCAAATTCTTCCATATTTTCATCAAGCGCCACCGCTTTGACATAGTTAGGGCGTGTCACTTTTCCGCTCTTTCCCGGAACAGAAAGGCAGCCTTCATAACCGGTCTGTTCTCCGTCAGATTCAATAATTCTTGGATTAATCATGACAATCGGGTCCTCACCGGTTACATCAATCACCACAATTCTTTTTAAGATGCCGACTTGCGGTGCTGCCAAGCCAACGCCGCTTTCTTCGTACATCGTATCCAACATATCCTCAATAAGTTCCTGTACTCTCGGTGTCATTTCTTTTACTTCTTTGCACTTCTTTCCTAACACCTCATCGCCGATTTCTCTAATATTTCTGATTGCCATTTCTCATTCCTCCAAAATTGTATTTTTCTAATTCTAAAATGCATTCATTGGGTCAAAATCAAATTGCACCATTTCATTTTTCAACTGCATTTGATTGATGTTTTGTTCCAATTCATCTTTGATTGCCGTTAATATATCATATTGTGGGCTTTTTACATAAAAGACAAACCGGTAAATATCATTTATTTTACCAATGCCCGCTTTTGCCGGCCCGATTACACAAGCCAACCGCTCTTGCTTCTTTGCACATGTTGCAAGATGCTCACACAAAGCTTCGCCTTTTTCTTCTTCCTTTGCCATCACCTGCACTGCCATCATATGGGCTACCGGCGGATAGGAAAGCAAATCCCGATACCCAATCTCTGCCTCATAAAAAGCTTCGTAATCCTGCTGTGCCGCGTGCACAACACTATAATGTTCCGGCTGGTATGTCTGTATCACAACTTCCCCTGCTTTTTGTCCGCGCCCGGCTCTTCCGGCTGCCTGCGTCAAAAGCTGAAAGGTTCTCTCACCGGCTCGATAGTCATTGGCAGAAAGTGACAAATCCGCGGCCAAAATTCCAACCAGTGTTACATCCGGAAAATCATGTCCTTTCACAATCATTTGCGTTCCTACCAAAATATCGGCTTCTTTATTTGCAAAAGCAGACAAAATCTGCTCGTAGCTTTCCTTTTTTCTCGTTGTATCTGCATCCATGCGAAGCACTCTTGCTCCCGGAAACTCTTTGTGTACTTGTTCTTCCACCTGCTGCGTTCCGGCTTTAAAACCTAAAACGTATTTTGACCCGCAAGACGGGCATTTTGTTACCGCCGGTGTTTCATATCCGCAATAATGGCAAACCAACTTGCCGCCACGATGCTCTGACAACGAAACGTCACAATGCGGGCACTTCATGACAAGCCCGCAGGAACGGCAAGATACAAATCCGGCATAGCCTCTGCGGTTTAAAAACAACATAATTTGTTCCTTTGCCGCCAAACGTTCCGCAAGCAACTGCTTCAATTTTTCACTAAAAATAGAACGGTTTCCGTTTTTTAATTCTTCCCGCAAGTCAACCGTATGCACATTCGGGAGTGTACCACCTGTCAACCGCTCTTTCAACGTAAACAGCCGGTATTCTCCCGTAGTTGCCCGGTAATATGCTTCCAACGAAGGGGTGGCCGAACCGAGCACAACACACGCCCCATGCATTCTTGCTATTTCTACTGCCGTTTCCCTTGCGTGGTACTTTGGCATGGTCTCACTTTTATAACTGGTTTCATGTTCCTCGTCTATCACAATCATGCCCAGCTCTTGAAAGGGCGTAAACAGTGCAGAGCGGGGCCCGATAATAACATCAATCTCCCCTTTTTTTGCTCTCTCAAACTGGTCATATTTTTCCCCGCTTGAAAGAGTGGAATTCATGACAGAAACACGGTCTCCGAAGCGTGTATAAAAACGCATCAGCGTCTGATACGTAAGGGCAATTTCCGGAATCAGGACAATGGAGGCCTTTCCCCGTTTTATCATCCCTTCAATCAGTTCCATATACACTTCCGTTTTTCCGCTGCCGGTAATTCCGTGAACCAAATATGTTTTTGGTGTTTTCCCATCAAACTCTGCAAGAACCGTATCCACAATCTCCTGCTGTTTTTCGCTCAGTTGTTTCCGGTCTGTTTTCGCTTGCATATGTTTGACCGGATTGCGGTATACGTTTTCTGTTACTATTTCAATAATTCCTTGTTTTTCCAAACTTTTTAACGTGGAAGAAGCAACGTTTAACTTTCCCGTCACGAGTTCATACGGCAAGCTCTCTGCACCAACGAGTTCCTCTAATATACGCATTTTTGCAGTTTGTTTTTTTCGGGCAGCTTCTGCAAAATATTGTTGCGTCTCCACAGAGTCCACCAATCGCTTGATTGTTTTTTTCTCCAGGCTGCGGATTTCTTTTTTTACCGGCAACACCGTTTTGAGTGCCTGAATCATAGTCGAGCCATATGTCGTTTTCATCCACCAGGCAAGCTTAATCGCATTGGTCTGTACGGAAACACTTCCCTCTTCCCGCGCCAAAATTTCTTTCAATTTATCCACTGCATATTCCGCAGTATCCGTTATTTCAATCACATAACCTTTTCTCGGTTTATTCCCGGCTCCAAAAGGTACCTGTACACAATCGCCTACAGCAAGTGTCTCTTTTAAACTTTCCGGTATTTTATATTGAAACGGCCGATCCACTTTTTCATGGGAAATATCAACTATAATATTTGCATAGTTACCCTTCAATGCCCATTCTTCCTCTTTCTTCCAAAATCTTTTGTATGAGTACCCGTTCATCCATCGGATACACAACACCGTTCACTTCCTGATAGTCTTCATGCCCTTTTCCTGCCAGCACAATAATATCTCCCGGAAGTGCCTGTTCTATCGCATAGGCAATGGCCTCTTTTCTGTCACAAATTGTAACATATTTTCCGGCTGTCTTTGCCATGCCCGTTTTAATATCGTCTATAATGGCCTGTGGTTCTTCAAATCGCGGATTATCCGATGTGATAATAGTCAAATCTGCCAGATTTCCGCTTACTTCTCCCATCTCATATCGCCTTAACTTTGACCGGTTTCCGCCGCATCCAAACAAACATACAAGCCTCTTTGGTTTGTATTCACGCAACGTCTGTAACAAGCTTTTCAAGCTCATCGCATTGTGCGCATAGTCGATGATTACAGTAAAATCATCGGATACTTTCACAAGTTCTATCCGACCTCGCACTTTTGCGTTTTGAAGCGCTCTTTTCATGCCTTCTTCGGAAACACCAAAATGTGTACATACCGACATCGCGGCAAGAGCATTGTAAACACTAAACCGTCCCGGTGTGGGAATTTCCACCAAAAAATTCCGCTTCCCGGACACTTGAAAACGCACGCCGATTGTTCCTTCTTCCCGCACAAGCGTCAAATTGTCTGCACGCAGATCCGCCTTCGTTTGCAAAGCATATGTTTCCACCCTGCACGTGTGCCCCTTCGTTACTTCATCACAATATTTATCATCTGCATTGACAATTCCCACTTTGCATTGTTGAAACAGCATTGCTTTGCACTGCATATATTCTTCAAAACTGTCATGTTCATGGGGTCCGATGTGATCCGGGCTCAAATTAGTAAAAATACCAATATCAAACACAACACCCTGTGTCCGATGCAGTTTCAAGCCTTGGGAAGAAACTTCCATCACAACCGCGTCCATTCCTGCATCAACCATTTCTTTAAAATATTGCTGCAACACATACGACTCCGGCGTTGTATTTTTGGACGAAATACGCTTTTGCCCGATTAACACTTCAATGGTACCGATTAGTCCGACTTTAAATCCGGCTTGTTCCAAAATGGACTTTATCATAAAAGTGGTTGTCGTTTTTCCTTTTGTCCCTGTCACACCTATGATTTTTAATTTTTCTGCGGGATACCCAAAATAAGCTGCACTTATCCATGCCAACGCATATCGTGTATCCTCAACAAGAATCACGGTAACATGTGCCGGAACCTTTACTTCTTTTGATACAACAAGTACTTTGGCGCCTTTTTCCACGGCTTCATTTGCAAACGAATGTCCATCGTATTTTGCACCAATCATACAAACAAAAAGACTGTCTTTTGTAATTTGTCTGGAATCGTATACTACATCCTTTATTGCTATATTTGTATTTCCTTGTATACAAGTATAGGGAATCTTCTGTAACAGTTCCGTCAAGGGAAACATTTACATCGCTCCTTTCAAAGACAGTTCATACATTTGCACTATGTATGTACCTATTCATCCATTTCTTTAACATACCATAAAAACGGCTTATTTTCAACTGCACGCAACCGTTTATCCCCGTACAAACAGACCATTTTTATTCTACTATTGTATGTTTCCCTGATTTTAGAAAGACTTCATATTTGCAATCATTCTTTATAAATTTCTAACACTTTGAACACATTTTGAACACATTTTCCGCTTATAGTATGAATAGATAGTTGATTGAACTCACTATCTCCCCCCTCATAAGAAGCAGAACCCCCGGTCTCCCACCGGGGGTTCTTGTCTATTTATAATTCTGTAGTACCAACTGTATACTCTTTCTTCCCATATATTCGTTGAAAGACGGATAATATGTAACAGCGATACTTTCCTTTTGTTTGTAAAACTCACTGAACTTGGCCACATCGCCAAAGTACATCATCTCATATACGGCCCCGTAGCCATCTCTGATTTTGTATTTGCCTACATTTTTGTTTTTTCCCAAAAGCAGTTCACTCAAAATCACTACATCTTTTTGCGCAAACACCGGCTTGCTGTTTGCCATTCCAAACGGCTCCAGCTTTTCCAATTCCTCCACAAACTCCTCTGTCACATAAGAAAACGGCAACGCTATATCAATGTGTACTTTTTCTTCAAAATCTTCCTCTGAAAGTGTACACGATGCATTCAGTTTTTCACGCAACATATCGATATCTTCTTCCCGCATGGAAAGACCTGCTGCCATTTTATGACCGCCGAATTTTGTAAACATATCTTTGCACCGGCTTAGTGCCTCATACATATGATATGCTTCAATGGAACGTCCCGAACCTTTTACTTCCTCATCACCTCGCGTAAGAACCAACACCGGTTTTCCGTATTTTTCCCGCACACGTCCGGCAATAATACCGGCCAAACTCTCATGACAATCCGGCAAAAATATGACAAGTACTTTATCTTTTTTTAAATCCGTTGACTCGACAAGTTCAAACGCCTGTTCCACACCGGTCATAGTAAGCTCTTTTCGGGCATCGTTAAGTTCTTTTAAATCGTTGGCAGCTTTGATTGCCTCTGTCTCATCGTTCTCCAGCAATAACGCAAGGGCACGCGAAGCAGTATCCAACCGACCGGTGGCATTTAAACACGGTCCGAGTACAAAACCAATATGATAGGGGGATAATTTCTTGCCTTGCAATCCGGTTGCAAGCAACAATGCGCGAAGTCCCACATTTTGTGTTCGCTCCATGCTTCTTAATCCTTCCCGAACCAAAATACGGTTTTCATCCTGCAGCTCCATCACATCACCAATTGTGGCAAATGCTGCAAACTGTATTGCCTCTTCCAACACTCCGGCAAAATCTTCTGTTTTCCCGCAATGTTCTGCCAAGGCTTCCACCACTTTATAGGCAACGACAGCACCGCATATTCCTTTAAAAGGATAGGTACAGTCTTCCTGCTTTGGATTGACGATTGCCTCTGCCGGCGGCAAAACATAAGATTTTTCTTCGCCTTCTTCCACAAACGGAACTTCATGATGGTCTGTCACAATAGTCCGAAGTCCCAATTGATTTCCATAAGCAATTTGCTCCGCCGCTGCAATCCCGTTGTCACATGTCACAATCAATTGTACACCGGACGACGCCGCTTCTTCCATCATGGAATCATTCAGTCCATAGCCATCTTTCACTCTATGCGGAATCGCTACATCCACATTTCCGCCCAACGCTCTTATTCCACACAGTAAAATAAAGGAAGAACATATACCATCAATGTCATAATCTCCGATTATCCTTATTTTTGTCCCATCCGCAATAGCCTCACGCAATAGCTCTACTGCCTTTTCCATGTCCTTTAATAAAAATGGATTATACAAATCACTGCGTGTTCCGTTCAGATATTTCTCAATCGCTTCCTCATCAACGATATCCCTGTTGCGGATTAACCGTGCCAAATAAGGACTAATATGAAATTTTTTTGCAATCGCCTCAAAATCAGCTTTCTTTGCTGTAACAAACCACTGTGCCATAATTACGCTTCTTTTTTCTTTGCAAATTTTGTGCGGAAAACATACCACAAAGGACCTGTTACACAAACAGAAGAATACGTTCCACACACAATACCTACCATAAGCGGCAATGCAAACTCTTTAATGGAACTACCGCCCATTACCCATAGCCCCGCTACCATAATAAATGTTGTCAAGGAAGTAAATACACTTCTGGAAAGTGTCTGTGTAATACTGCTGTTTACCACTTCTTTCAAATCCGGTTCCACATTTTTTTCGTCTTCCTTCGGTGCTAAATTCTCACGAATTCTGTCAAAAATGACAATGGTAGCATTGATGGAATAGCCGACTATTGTAAGCATACATGCGATAAATGTACTTCCAACCGAAATTCTTGCAATTGCATAAAATGTTAAAACAACAAGTACATCATGCATAAGTGCAATCACACTGCTTGCACCGAAACGAATATCTTTAAAACGGAACCAAATATAAATCAGCATAAATATTGCAGAAACAATTACCGCAACAAGTGACTCCGAACGCATTTCTGATGATATGGTTGCACTGATGCTTTCGCTTGTAATTGTCTCACGATTTGCTCCAAATTTTTCCACGAGAACACTTTCCAATGCATCTCTTTCTGCCGCATCTAATGTTCTTGTTTTGAATATAACTGCGTTACTGTCCTCAATTTTTTGTGTCTGCACGTTACCGTCTCCGGTAATGTCTTCGATGTACGGTACAATCTGTGCATCCAATTCCTCAATGGTCATATCCGATGCAAATTCCACATTTGTAGAAGTACCGCCTTTAAACTCAAGACTCAAATTAAGCGCATCTTTTCCGTTTGCATGGTGTATTCCCATAGCAACAAAACCGGCTCCTGTCATAACAATAGAAAGGGCAAAAAAGATTGCTTTTTTGGAAAGGAAATTGATGCTTTTTCTCTTCTTTGCCACACCGTACCATTTCACACTGCGACATCCTAAATTGTATAACGCATTTAACAACAATCTTGTAATAAAGAGCGCCGTAAAAAGCGATACACAAATACCAAGAGCCAACGTATATGCAAAGCCTTTCACCGTACCCGAACCGATGACACCAAGTACAGCCGCTGCAATCAATGTCGTAATATTCCCGTCAATAATAGCCGATAACGCCTTGCTGTATCCTGCTTTTAACGCTTCTTCCACCGTTGCTTCTGCTGCCAGTTCTTCTTTGATTCTTGCAAAAATAATAACATTGGCATCCACCGCCATACCGATGGACAAAATAATTCCGGCGATACCCGGAAGTGTAAGTGTAATTCCAAATCCGTACAATAAGACAACAACAATGGCCACATAAAGTACAAGTGCAACAGACGCTACGACACCGGGAAGTCTGTAAACAACAATTAAGAATAAAACTACTAATAAAAGTCCTATCGCTCCTGCCTTGATACTTGTCGAAATGGCTTCCGAGCCAAGCTGTGCACCTACCACTTTGGAGTGCAGTTCTTCCAATTCCAATTTGAGCCCGCCGATACGAATGGTAGAGGCAAGCTGCGACGCCTCCTCATAAGAACGCATTCCGGTAATTTCAGCTGTTCCGCCCGTAATTGCAGCATTTACTTGAGGTGCACTGACAATTTCTCCATCGTAATAAATGGCAATGCTCTCGCCTCTTTGGTAGGCTATGCTTGTTGCATTCGCAAATTTTTGTTTTCCTTCTTCCGTCATTACCAGTTGTACAACATGCTGTTGCGCCTGATAATTATCCGTATAAGTACCGGCCTCTGCATTCGCCACATCCGTTCCTGTTAAAACAACGGAACCATCTGCCTCTATCTCCTCTATCGTTTTGGTCAACGCATAAACATACTCCGGCTCGCCGGTTTCTTCGTTCATGCCGATAGAAACTGTATAATTCAAATTCCCGAGCGAATCTGTCTGTCTGATAAAATAGAGCGAGCCCGGTTTACCCAATTCTTCCAAGATTGCAGCAGCATCCGTTACACCCGGAATTTCAATGTTAATACGGTCTTCGCCTTCCTGATACACCTGTGCTTCTGTGCTATATACATACACACGTTGAGAAAGCTTGTAAATGGTGTCACTCATGGCAGCTGCATCCGGTGTTTCTTCACCTACTACCTGATACGTAATGCTGACACCGCCTGCCAAATCCAAACCAAGCGGAACGCTATGCGCAGAACCTGCTTTATCCTCGCCAAATCCTACTATCGCTGTATAAGAACACAACGCAAGGAAAAGTACAAAAGCAATTACTATAACGATACTTTTTATCTTTTTGTTTCCCATTTTCCTTCTCCCATTTTCTACTCTTCCGCTGCCATTGCTGCTTTTAACATAATTGCGCATTCTACACGCTTACGTTGCAGCTCACAACCAACCTCATAGACATCGTTAATACTTCCCGTAAAATTGTAAGAATTGGCAGCACATCCACCACTGCAATAAAACTTCGCAAAACATTTTTTGCATTTGTCTTTTGCATAAACATTGCAGCTTTTGAATTCATTACAAATGTCCTGTTTCACAATGCCTTCATCCACATTGCCAAGCAAAAACTCTTCCTGCCCTACAAACTGATGACATGGGTAAAAATCTCCCCACGGTGTAACCGCCAAATACTCTGTGCCCGAGCCACATCCGGAAAGACGTTTTGCCACACACGGACCACCTTCCAAATCAATCATAAAGTGGAAGAAATTAAACGGTTTCCCTTCTTTTTTACGTTTGATCATTTCCACAGCAAGTTTATCGTATTCCTCCAGTAACGTCGGAATATCTTCCTTCGTAAATGCATAGTGTTCCTCCGGTTTTGCAACAACCGGTTCCACTGAAATCTGTTCAAATCCCAAATCTGCAAGATGAAGTACATCGCTTGCAAAATCCAAATTATGATGTGTGAACGTACCACGCACATAATAGTTCATCTGGTCGCGGCTTTCTGCCACTTTCTGGAATTTTGGAACAATCATGTCATAACTTCCCTGTCCGCCACGGAAAGGACGCATTTTGTCATGTACTTCCTTACGACCGTCAATACTTAACACAATATTGCTCATCTCTTTATTGGCAAATTCCAAAATATCATCATTTAACAACACACCGTTTGTTGTTAAAGTAAAACGGAATTTTTTGTTATTCGGCTCTTCCAAGCTTCTGCCGTATGCAACCAAGTCTTTTACAACCTGCCAGTTCATCAGCGGCTCACCGCCAAAGAAATCCACTTCCAAATTGACACGGTTTCCGGAGTTTGCCACAAGGAAATCCAATGCCTTTTTCCCCACTTCATAGCTCATAAGTGCTCTTCTACCGTGATATTCGCCTTCTTCTGCGAAACAATACTGACAAGCAAGGTTACAGTCATGGGCAATATGCAGACAAAGTGCTTTTACGACTGTCTGTCTGTTTTTAAAATCAAATATGTAATTTTCATAAACATCTTCTGTAAAAAGCTGTCCTGCTTTTTCCAGCTCCATCACTTCTTCCACCGCTTCCTCAATCTCTGACGGAGCATATTTCAGTCCTGCACAATTGAGTACTGCCGCTTTTATCAAATCCAAATCTTTAATGCCTTCGTTTACAAGCGGTTCTATCATGGAAATCATATCGTATACCAAATCATCCACAACATGCACGGCACCGCTGTTTACGTCGATTACAATATTGTATCCGTTGTTTTTATACTGATGTATCACTGTTCTTATTATCCTTTCACTACGTTATTTTCTTAATACCGTAAATAAGCAGCGATTAGAAATCGCTGCTTACATAAAATCTGCATTTACATCTTTTTCTTTACTATTTTACTACCTTTTCGCAACTCTGGTTTCCAACAGTACAGGATGTTTTACATGCTGACTGGCAAGATGTCTGGCATTCACCACAGCCGCCTTTTTTCATAGATTCTTTCAAATCTCTTGTGTTTAAAGTCTTAATATGTTTCATTAGATTGCCTCCTTAAGAATGTTTCTCACCAAAAAGAAACTTCCACCTTGTAATCTTTTGTAGTATAACATAGTTTCTCAATGAGGTAAAGTACTTTTTAACTGAGCATACCTCCGAGCATACCGCTCCCCGCACAAATAAGGAAAGTTGTCACCGTTTTGTCCATCACTTCCTGCAAAGACTGTTTTACCACAACAGAGACAACAAAAAGAACAATAAAGTATGCCACACCGGTTAAAAACCCCCACACAAACTGTTGTTTTTCCCTTGCTTTGCCTTCCAAAAATCCTGCCACGAAACAACTGATTGCATAAATAAACACAATGGCAAGCCGAATGGTTCCTTCCTGCAATTGCAGTTTGAAAAGTGCAAATGACAAAACCACTAACAAAACAGCAGTAATTATGTAGGCTAACAATAGCTTTTTTAAAACAGATATTAGCTTATCCAAGCACATCCTCCTCATATCCAAATTTTATTTTTTACATATATATTCTTTAGAAACTCTTAACTTGACATTCAATTGTACGTATTATAAGATTTTGTGGAAAATATATTTTACCAAAGGAGTGATTTAACCTTGGATACCTCTGGTGTCATACAATTAGTAATACTCGTTGTTCTTTTGCTTCTTTCCGGCTTCTTTTCTTCTGCCGAAACAGCTTTTACAACAGTGAACCGCGTGCGCATCCGTTCCCTCATTGATGAAGGAAACAAAAGCGCAAAAACAACACAAAAAATATTAGATAACTACAGCAAGATGCTCAGTACTATCCTTATTGGAAACAATATTGTCAACATCGCGGCATCTTCCCTTGCGACAACATTTGCCATCAATACATGGGGCAGCTTTGCAGTCGGTATTGCAACCGGAATTTTAACAATTTTGGTACTGCTTTTCGGTGAAATTGTACCAAAAAATCTGGCGATGCTATATTCCGAAAAAATTGCACTGGCCTACAGTAGAGTCATTTATTTCCTTATGCTCGTTTTTACTCCTGTCATTTTCCTTGTGGATGGACTTTCCGGCATCGTTATGAAAATTCTTCATATTGACCCGAACAAAAAGACAAATCCGATGACAGAATACGAATTAAAAACATATGTGGATGTAAGCCATGAAGATGGTGTTATTGAGACGGAAGAACGCGAAATCATATACAATGTTTTTGACTTCTCTGATGCAGTTGCAAAAGATATTATGATTCCTCGAATTGATATGGTAACTGCAAGTCTTGATACAAGCTATGCAGATTTGCTAAATATATTCCGTGAGTCCATGTACACACGAATTCCTGTGTATGAAGACGACAAAGACAATATTATCGGTCTTGTAAATATAAAAGATTTTATTCTTGTAAAAGACGAGAAAAACTTCCAAATTAAAGACATTATCCGCAAAGCGCATTACACATACGAATTCAAAAAGACAGCAGACTTAATGATGGAAATGCGTGAAAAAACGACAACCGTTGCTTTTGTACTAAGCGAATACGGTTCTACTGTCGGCATGATTACTTTGGAAGACTTGTTGGAAGAAATCGTCGGTGAAATCCGTGATGAATACGACGAAGACGAAGAACAGTTGATTCAGGCAATCGATGAACATTCTTACCTCGTAGAGGGCGGCATGAAATTGGACGATATCAACGATGCTTTAGAAATTGAACTGAAATCCGAAGACTACGACTCTCTTGGCGGTTTGATGATTGAAAAATTAGACCGATTGCCGGAAGAAAATGAAGAAATCACACTTGATTCCGGCATTACTTTAAAAGCAGAAGGAATTGTCAACAACCGTATTACAAAGGTCGTTATGACATTACCCGAAAACAAACCGGAAACTTGTGAAGAAACCGAAGAACAAGAGTCCGAAACCGAGAAAAACTAATACGTGCGTTACTCTGCACACTGAATACAAAGAACCACGAAATGTGTTCCTCACATTTCGTGGTTCTTTTATACTCTTTCCTTTTTTCCATTAACGATTTTCATTAATGTAAATCTTTGCACGGCTCTGAATAATACCGGCCACTTCTTTTGCACTCTTTTGTCCTGAGAAATATGCAGCAGCTTCTTCTTTGATAATATTGGCAAGGTCCTGATCATAGACAACCGTCTGATCCAATGACAATATAAAATCTTCAATTTCCTGCGCTTCTTCTGCAGTCAATGGCGGAATAATTATTTCTACATCATTGATATAATATGTTTCATCATATTCTACCTTGTTACCCTCTTCATCGATAAAATACGGTTTTTCCATCGCTTCTTTCTTAAACTCATCAAAGCACTGTCTGTTTGTCGGAAATCCATATTGCTCTTTCTGATACTCATAAGACAATAATACTTTCATAAATTCCCATGCACCGTCCTTATACTCTGATTTAGAGGACATTGCAAAACTTGCATTTTCACTAATCGCAGAACCGTTTCCTACCGTTGTCGGGAATCCGATCATCGTAATATCTTCTCCGAATGTACCTTTTTCCATACGGTTAAACTCACGGAATTCGTATATGTAAGTCTGATTTAACAACGCCTTATCATCTCTAAAAATACTCTCATAGGACATCCAGAAAGAATCATCGTTATATCTGCTTTCATCAAATTCTTCCGGAAATTGATTTACAAATTCAAGTAATTGAATAAAGCCTTCGGAATCAAAACTACACTCTCCTGTTTCCCAATTCACGAACTGGTTGCTTGTGTACTGCAACGCACATGACAATACCACTTCTCTTATCGTATCATAAAAGATCTGCATATCATCCGGCTTCGTTTCCATAAGTGCATTCAATTCATCTAATGTCCATCCCGGTTCCGGACCTACTTCCGATGTTTTTGCCAATACAGTAGCAATTGTAAAATTCGGAATCAGACGGTACATCTTTCCGTCCCCACTGTATGCATCGAAAATATTCGTCAAGAAATCCTCTCTGTCCATATCCGGGTCTTTGTCAATATACGGATACAAATCTTCAAACAAGCCTTTATTCTGATAACTTGCAATCGGCATCGTACTATCCAACATAATAATGTCCGGTATATTTCCCGAAACAATATCGGAATTCAAAGTCGAATATGCCAAAGAATAATCTTCTTCTGTATTGTAGGATGAGTAGTCCTTAATCTGAATACGGTATTCCTCATTGCTCTTGTTGAACTTGATTACTTCCGTACGGATACTGCTATCCATATAAGCACATCCAAGTGTCAAAATTTTCTTATCTACAATTTCTTCCGGCGGAACTTTTGTAAAAGAAGCATAGCACGTCACATTTCCGGAATATGAATAATATGTTGCATAAAATTGTGTTTCGCTGACAGAATGAATATTGTAAAGACCTGATGCATCCAAATCAGAATCAACATAATCCATAAGTTTTGTAAGTTCTTCATCTCCAAAATTGTAGCCGTACATGCCATTATAATCCGTCAGAATTACATCATATCCGGTTCCGGCATAATAACTATAATTGTATGAATTTCCGGGAACTTTGTACTCAGCCGGCAAAGTCTTTCCAGCCTCCAAATCGATTTCTTTTAATGTCATACCTTGTTCACCCCAAATGGTACAAAGCACTTTCCCATTATCAGAAACCAAAATCTGTCCCAAATTTTCTTCCTGCAGCACAAACTGTTTTGTTATCTGTGATGATTCATCAAACACAAACGCTTCGCCGGACTGCAAAAACAGAAGCAATTTTCCGTCTGCTGTACTTTCCAAACAGGACACATACGGGAATTCCTCGTTTGACAAATCATTAATAGAAACTTTCCACTCTTCTGTTCCATCAAACGCAAACTTGACAAGATCACGATACTCCATATAAACGTAATTGTCCGGATCGCTGTAATCTTCTTCATATCTTTCAAAAACTACATAAACTGCGTCTTCTGTTTCCGATGCCGTAGCCCATGACAACCAGGAATTTGAATCTACATCCATTTCCGTATAAGAAAGTTCTGTTCCTGCATAATCATAAACTGCTATGTAAAGCTTTTGCGTATACACCGGATATTCGTCTACCCAGATTTCGTCGTCCACCCAAATTTCATCTTCCACAAAATCAATCCGGTCTTCTTCCAACTCCAGTGGGGCTGCCGCCTCAGCTGCCACTTCTGTTGCCGCCTCATTGTATGTTCTGGGCTGTACAGTCGGCATATCTGCTGCACCGTCGCCAACACTTTCCTCTTCCGGCATTTCTTCTGTCATTCCTTCTTCCGGATTGCCTGCATCGACTGTTTCCTCTATCCATTTGTAACCAAGCAATACAATTTTGTCATCCATGTAAAAGACATTGCTTGCATTTTCTCCATTTTCCTGATTCATCGGAATCTCTTCTACACGGTACACATAATCTTTAGATGTGGTAGCATTGCTGCTTGTTTTTTTGTCTTCTCCTTTTTTCCCACAGCCACTCAACAGAAGTGCCGCCAACAACAAAAGGCTGACAATACGTTTTACCGTCTTTTTCATAATAGACCTCCTTCTCCTAATCCAAATCCGTTTCTTTTTCCACTTCGTCTTTGTATTTTACTACTTTAGCAAAAAGTTTTTTTACGCCACTTTTTGCCATCATACCGATTTTTTTACACTTTTGCAATACGTCTTTCCAATTCCACGTACGCTTTTTCCACCAAACAATTACTGCCACCACTATCATGCCTACCGGAAGTAATAAAAACAGCATACGAAACAGCAATACTACCGACAAAATATCTTCATATCCCCGTGCAATATTTTCCCAATACGGATAAATAATTGCCTTGTGTGTCATAGACCTGCTGCCAAACTCCAAAAAAGTTTTCCACAATGGCACAAAATCATATCTTGTCGTATTTTCCACGCATTCTACATCCGCTTCATCCACGCCAATGTTTTCCTGCACTGTCTTTAGCGCATAACCGCTAATCGGATTTGGCATTACAATTTCATAACAGTTAATCCCATAACCGGTTCCGTATTTTTCCAAAGAATCATATGACATATAAATGCACGGCACATCATTTCCCGCCATCTTATTTATATGACCGTCCTCCCGTTCAATGACACCGGATATGATGTGCGGCACACCGCCTATCGTTACTTGCATACCGGCCACATCATTGGAACCAAACAATTGCCATGCCGTATCCTGGTCTATCACAATATAATCCTGCATCAGCTCATTGCCCGAAAAAAGATTCCCGAACAAAAGCTGCTTTGGATGAAACAAGAAGAAATCTCCACCCACTCCGATGGCTTTTACTTTCACTGTCTCTTTATTATTTTGGACACTGACCTCTCCGCCACCGCTATAACAGGATGCCCACATTCTCGCACCGGCATTGACGCTCTCCTGCATAATGGCATCGGCCTGCAATACTTTCTCCATCTGTGCTTCAAAAGCACGAAATGTGTAAGAATTCAAATCTGTTCCCTGCGAAAAGAAACAGCTTACGTGCGATGTTTTTGAAACATTCGACCAACGCTGCGCCATTTGTTGGTCTTTCAATTTACTGACTGCGACATGGCTGTAAACAGTCAGGGCTAAAAAAAGAATGAACGAAGCAATTCCGACTATGCCGCATATAATCTGCCGCTTTTTCAATTCTTTTATAAACTTTTTCATCGGAACTCCTCCCTCCTGCTATTTATTCTGTCAGACGTACCTGCTGTCCTGCTTCAACCGGCTTAGTTGCCGTTGTTATCACATACTCATATCCATAGAGCACTTCCGAAATCGCACTGCGTGTGTCGTCGGATGCCAATACTTCCACATCTATTCGAGTCGCTATGTAACGGTTTCCAAGAGGACTGCTCTTGGATTCTACAATCAAAATGAACTTGCCGTTGTTGTCTTCTCTGATGGCACTGTTTGGAACCGTCAGACTATATTCCGCACTCTTTTGTCCTACCGAAAGACTTAACGACTGTCCCGGCGTAATATCTTCGCCTTGAAGACTGAATACTAACAACTTATTTTGTGTCGGATTTGTGGGGTCCGCTTTGATTGCGGTAAGAGTTGCTGTCACATCACCGTAATACCAGGAATCCTGCAACTCTGCCACATCCCCGACTCTCACTTTTTGTGCCTGTTCTTTTGTGACAGAAAAACTTAAGGTATATCCTTTGCCTTCCACTTGAATTACTGCCGCTGCTTCTCCTGCAACAGTGGACTGGCCTGCCACATAATTCATGCTTGTAACCGTACCCGATACCGGTGCCACAATAACCGCATTTTGTGCGTCTTTCTGTAATTTCGCTACTTCTTCCTGCTGTTCTAACACTTTTTCACGGGCACGAGCAATTGCATCATTTTGAGATTCCAAAGCCAACTCGCCGGCAACATCCGTAAGAACCTGTTCCTGTTCTTTTTGTGCATGTTGAATCTGCAATTCAACGTCTGTAATTGCAGCTTCCAATTGTATTTTTTGTTGCTCTAACGCTGCTTTTTGTGCCGCACTTGTTCCCTGCTCATAATTATCCACAAGCAGCTGGCAGTTGGTCACTTTTTGCTGAGCCGATGTCACTACCGCCTGCGCATCGGTAAGTTCCGACTGTTTAATAGAATAATTGTCTGCAAGCATTTTGGCTGCATTATAGTTTGCAACTGCGGTATTGTATTCGCCTTCCTTGAGTGTAAGAATGGCACTCCAGTTGGAACCAACCAATCCGCCGATGCTTCCGATAATATCGTCTGCTGATACATTGGCACCGCCAGTAATAGTTGCATTGTCTGCTTCTGTATAACGATCATCATCGTCTGCATCCCATGTATCGTAAGACATCCGAATCGCCTCGTACACATATCCGGTCTGTAGCATCGCCTGCTCGCTGTTAATCATGGCAGCTGTAGCGTCTGTCTGGGATCCTGCTGTACCAAACCATGCCTCCAACTCTGTCACTTTTGCCTGGGCCGTTTCAAGCTCTGCCTGGGCTGCATTCAACTGCTGTAATGCCAGTGTTTTGCTGTAAGATTCCGAATTGTCCATCAGTGCCTGCTGTGTTGTAATATCTGCAATACTTGCTTCATAACTTTCTTTTGTGGCAAGAAGTGCATTCAATTTATTTTTTGCCGCCTGCACTTTTGCCTGCGCAGTGGCTAACGTATCTCCGTTTCCAGACTGCACGCCCGCAATGGTACCCGCTGAGAGAGAACCGTCCAAAATTTGTTTTTCAAACTGCAAAATGGCAGAATCCAAATCAAGTTCTAACTGTTCCAGCTCCAAGAGCGCGGCCTCCAGTTCTTCGCTTTCCTTATCTTCCAACATGTACAGTACATCACCTTTTTCAACGATATCACCCTGCTTTACCTGCACACTGGAAATCACACGGGTATCCCCCACGATTACACTGTACGGGTCCTCTGCTTCCACCGTACCTGTTCCGCGGATTTTAGCGGTAATGGTACCACTCTGTACATATTCTGTTGCCACCTCCGGCAAAGAATAATTCATAATTGTATTGGAAAAAAATGTCAATACAAGCAACACCGACAAAAAGACGATTGCTGCATTTTTGACCCATTCTCTTCTCTTTGTTGTCTTCTGCTCCATCTTAAAAAACCTCCGGATTTCTCTTTAACCTTTGATACCGCCCTGGTAGGTAATTCCTTCTACCAAATAATCTTCCCCATACAAAAATACGAGAAGACTGGGTACCATGTATATTGTTGCAACAGCGAAAGCAAGACCGATTTCGCCTACGTTAATCTTTGATAAAAATACCGACAGCGGATGCATTTCTTCGTCGGATAACAAAATAAGCGGCTGTTCCACCATATTCCAATAATCCACGAAAATCAAAATTGCAACGGAACAGATTGCCCCTTTACAAAGTGGCATACAAATTTGCCAAAACACCTGCCACTCTCCGGCTCCGTCTATCTTTGCCGCTTCCATAACACCTTTTGGTATTCGCCGCATAAACTTCGTAAGCAAATATACTGCAAACGGTGAAAAAATACCGGGAAGCCAAATTGCCCACCTTGTATCTACCAAATTCAGCCAATTGGATACAAGATAGTTTGGTACAAGCGTTACCTGATAAGGCATCAATGTCAAAATAATATATCCAAAGAAAATCATTTCTTTGATGCGCCCCTGGTATCTTGTAAATCCATATGCCGCAAGACACGCTGTCATAATTTGAAATACCACAATGGGCACTACATAAATAACAGAGTTCCAAAATTTCAAAAGATACTCCGGACTTTTAAAAAGTACGGTTATATACTGACTAAACGACACCATATCCGGAATAAATTTTAAGTTTACTTTCTCTGCAATAAAAACTTTTCCGCCGGTATCTGTTGTGGCAAATACCGTACCATAATTTGCCGATATTTCTGACGCGGACATAAAGGAGTTTGTAATCGTCAACACAATCGGCATCAAAAAACACACTGCAAAAAATATCGTTAAAATGGCTAGTAAAAACCGCCAAATCTTATAGCTTTTCTTTCGCTTTCTTGAAAGAGATAATTTCCCGGAATAGCCTGCGTTTTTTTTCATCCTTCCACATCCTTTCCGAAATGATTCTCAATCAAAAACAAGACTCCGATAATGACAATCATGACAAGCGACATAAGAATCGCTGCCGCCGATAATTTCTGATAGTCAAGATTACGGAATGTATTGTTCATAAAATGCTGCAACATATAAATAGAGTCAAACGGATAGTCTGCCGACAGCATATATATTTCCCTAAAAACTTTAAAGGAGTTAATCAGCGATAATATCGTAACAAACAGAATCGTCGGTGATAAATACCGCATTTTGATATGTAAAAAAATCTGCCATCTCGTTGCACTTTCCAAACGGGCAACTTCAATCAAATCTTTCGGCATACTGCCGATTGCGGCCATAAACAAAATCATGTTATAGCCTATGTTTTTCCACAAAAATAATAAAATAACAACAACTTGTCCGTATTCGGACTTTAACCAGTCAATCTTGTCCACACCAAAGTTGGCGAGGAAGTCATTGACAACACCATTATAGTGAAATAAAACTTGCCAAATCAACACAACAGAAGCTACCGGAACCATCATCGGACTTAAGAAAAAAGACCGCAAATGACTTTTGAACGGAATTTTACAATCCAAAGCCGCCGCAAGTGCAAGTGACAATATAACTGCCAATGGTACCGCAACTACAGAAAACTTTAACGTATTAAGCGCAGCAAGACGAAACGATGAATTCTTCAATACGTTGATAAAATTATCAAGAAAAACAAATTCTTTGTTAATCGGATTATCCACTACTGCATAAAAAATAACAACAAGAAACGGAAGCACAAAAAAGAGCATAACGCCAAGAAAGCTTGGCGCTAAAAATAGCGCCGAGCCTGCCCGTTCTTTCCATATTTTTTTCTTACTCTTCGTTGTTCCTAGTTTTTGTTTCATCTTTTATCGGTTCTCATTTACATATATTTTCACACGGCTTTGTACAATATCTGCTACTTCTTTCGCACTCTTTTGTCCTTCAAAATAAGGCGTTGCTTCTTCCAAAATCATATTGTAAATATCTTCGTTAAATCCTGCTACAATATCCGCCGACTCAATCAACGCCCACATGGCATCGATATCTTCCTGTGTTGCCGCATAAATATCCACTTCAAAATCTTCGTATCCCCAAGTTGTTTTCGGGCACTCGACCTGTTCTCCGTCAATTGTCTCATACTCCGGTGTCATGTCTTTTGCAAAACGTTCTTCCAAGGCAGAGCGAAGTACCGGGAAATCCCACTCGATGTTTTCATTCTGATATTCTTCAGACAAAAAGCTCTTTATAAATTCCCATGCACCTTCTTTGCACTGTGCCTGTGAATTGATTCCAAGACCGCCTGTGGCAGAAATATAAGTGCCACTCTGTCCGTTTGACGGAAATCCGATGCAAGTAATCGGCTCACCAAACATCGCACAATGCATCTGATACGATTGCACATCACTGATAGCCGCTTCTAAAAGCAACAGTTTTCCGCTCTGAATTTTAGAAGGTGTACTCTCTTCTTCGTCATAATTTACTTCCTTCGGGAATTCATTGGCGAAGGTAAGCACTTTTTCAAAATATCCGTCATTAAAATAGCATTCTCCGGTCTCCCAATCTATAAAAGAATCGGTTGACATACTGCACAAATAATATAACATCATCTCTTTGTCACAGTAGCTAAAAATCTCTGTACCTTCCGGTTTTGACTGTGCAAGCGCCATCACATCGTCTATCGTCCAACCTGGTGTTTCTCCGACATCAGCCGTTTTTCCGACAACAGTCATAATACTAAAGGATGGTACCACTCCGTACATTTTACCATCATATGTATAAGATTGAAATACATTTTCGATATAATCTTCTTGATTTAAATCTGCTTCCACATAAGGTGTCAAATCTTCCAAAATTCCTTGTGCAGCGTACATATTGGCATTGCCGAAGCTTAAGTCAATAATATCCGGTCCTTTCCCTGCAACGATATCGGCATTCAACTGCGTCAAGCCGGCTTCATAATCGTCTGCACCGTATTCAATGACTTCAATACGATATTTGTCACTTTCTTTGTTAAATGCAATGACATTCTCTTTTACGCTTTGGTCAAGCCAGATGGTTCCAAGTGTGATTTCTTCTTTTTCCACCACTTGTGACGCATCCTGTCTTGTCAAATAAGCAAATTCTACTTTTGGTTCGTCCGAGGAATAATCTTCCAAAATGACAAAGAATCGACCGTCTTCCAACACTACAAATTTGGATACATAATCGCTGTTCATATCACAGGATACCCAATCAAAAAGTTCCTGCTTCGTCTGACTTTCCAAATCATATTCGTATACTACATTTCCTGCGGATATATATAATAAATCTCCATTTGCCGAAACCAAATCACTGCCCATGTCCGGCACATTCGCATACACTTTTCCTTTTGCTCCGGATGCCGCTTCCACTTCCTGGAAAACGGTCTTTCCTTCGTTGGTCCAAGTTGAAATGGCAACTTTCCCGTTCGGAAGCCTGAACATAGACATAATCCAATTTTCTACCGGCATCGTTGCTTTTTCATTTCCTTCACTGTCCAAAACCCAAACACTTGACTCTCCGTCGGTCAAATAAATATTGTTTTCCGCATCCGTTGCCATATAAGAAATATAGAAATATTCCGCATCCTGTCCCAAGTACGCAATATCTTTGCCCAAAAGCTGTGTGCCATCCGGGCTGTATTTGTACAGCATCATACACGGGTCATCGTTCACACGCATATTGGCAACAAAAATAAGATTTCCATCACTGTCCGACGTCATTCGCATAATAAAACATTTCTCAGGAAGTTCAACCGGCACCTGTTCTGCCGTTGTCTCCCCTAACGTCATAACCATCAACTTTTGTTTGTATATTTCGTTCGCTTCATCATTATCCCATGACGGAAAATAAAGCTTGTCTCCCACTACGGTAGACGAATAAAAGTCTCCTTCGATGTCTACCGTTTCATACTGTGCAGAATACACATAATCCTTTTCTTTTTTCTCACTCTGTGCATCTGCACCTGTGTCTTTTTTGCCGCATCCGGCCAGACTGACTACACAGCCGATTGCAAGAAATGCAGCCGCAATTCTTTTGCCCCATTTGTTCTTTTTCATCTTAATTTTTATACTCCTTTTTGTCTTTTCATACCACGCTACTATTGTATAACATATTGCATAAAGTTGCACCTTAAGAATTTATGAATTTTAAACAAAATCGTCGCTGAATGCGACGATTTCTGATAAAACCTAAAAATGTTTCTTTTTCACTATTAAATTGTTTCCAATATCCCCCGTGCTATCGCATCTGCAATTTCATAAAATTTTGTATCAAACAGGTAATTGTCGGCATCCGTATTGATAAATCCTACTTCCACGAGCACCGCCGGCATGTACGTTCTGCGCAAAATCACAAGATTCGTGCGCTCATTCACTCCCTGGTTTACAAACCCAACTTTTTCCAGCTGTTCATTGATATTGGCAGCCATTTCTCCGGCTATGCTGTAACGGTTATAAACAAGACTTTCCACGCCCGTATACTGATTTGGGTAAGGACTGGAATTGCGATGAATGGACACCAAATAATCTGCTCCCGATTCATTGGCAATTCGCGCCTTTTCTATTGGCAGGTCATACACATCCGTCGTTCTTGTATAAAGCACATTCACTCCCGATGCCGCCAAAATCTCTCCGATTGCCAATGTCAATTGTAACGTATCGTCTTTTTCCAGTCTTCCTTCGTATTGCGCACCCCAATCAGCGCCGCCGTGACCTGCATCCAAAATAACTGTAGGCATAAATTCACCTCAAAAAATCTGTTACTTTATCTTATGCTGGTAAGACCGTTTCGTCAGCTATTTTTCAGACACTTCAAATAACACGCAACATTTCTTTTACCGGTTCTCGTTTACGTATACTTCCACACGGCTCTGGATAACCTCTGCCACTTCATCTACACTCTTTTGACCTTCAAAGTAAGGCATGGATTCCTCATAGATAATCCGGAAAATATCAGAATCATAGTTAGACACTGTATCTGCACCTTCCAACAATTCCAACACAGCATCAATATCTTCCTGTGTAGCTGCATAAACTTCAATATCTACACCGCCTACACCAAAAACTAGTTTGGGACTTTCCACACGTTCTCCATCCACAAACTCGTACTCAGGGGACATATCCTGCTCAAATCGCTCTTCCAATGCCACACGCGAAACAGGCATCGCCCAATTCAAATATTCGGTCTGAAAATCATCTGCCAAAAAGCTTTTTACAAATTCCCATGCCCCATCTTTATGCTCCGACTTTGTACTGATTCCAAGTGCGACATCCGGAGTAAGGAAACTAACCCCACCGTCTCCGGAAGGGAAACCTATACAAGTAATGTCTTCTCCAAACATCTCCTTACACATCAAATAATCCAATGTGTTAGTTATAGAAGCATCATAGAAAAGCTGACTACCATTTTGTAGCCGCTCTACTTCTGACTCCAATTCCACTCCAAGCTTTTCCCTATTTTCATACTGAACCGCAAATCGAAGAATATCTTTAAATTCCTCCGTATTGTAATAACATTCGCCGGTTTCCCAATTCACAAACTCATTCATGGATATTCCACAAAGGTAATACATCATCATGCCGGAATTGGCAAACGCCATCGTCCCCTCCGGTTTTGACTCCCAAAGCTCCATTAGTTCTTTGGCAGTCCATTTCTCTATGTGCCCAACATCCGCCGTTTTTCCAACAAGTGTGCGAATGCAAATCGACGAAGTAATACCATAAATTTGATTATCATACCGGAATGCATCAAAGGTACAATTGATATAATCATCCGCATTTAACTCTGCCTCCACATACGGGGTCAAATTTTCCAACACACCATTGCGGGCATACTTTTCAACGTTTCCATATGTCAAATCAATAATATCCGGTCCTTCACCCGTCAAAATATCTGTATATAAACGATAATCTGCCAGTTCTGATTCCGTATCCGTGTATTGTTTGATTTCGATACGGTAGTTTGGATTTGTTCGGTTAAACTCAAGAATATTTTTTCGAACACTTGGTGTCACAAAAAAGGTTCCGTAAGTAATGATTTCTTTTTGTGGTACTTCCGAAGCATCCTTTTTTGTCATATACGCGAGCTCTACTCTTGTATTTTCCACATCATAGTCTTCCAATACAACTGCAATGTGTCCATCCTCCATTTGCGCCAGATGTGTCACATAATCACTGTTCATATCGCTGGAAAACCATGTAAACAATTCTTCACTTGTCCCTGTTTCCAAATCATATTTATATACACCTTGTAAAGTAACCGCATAAAACGCATTACCTACAACAGTAACATCCTTCATCAAACGTCCCTGATCCAACGAATATGTTTTGCCGTACAAACCGGTTGCACTGTCAATTTCCTGCAAAGTGCATGCGCTACTCATACCTGCATTTAACATGGCAACATTCCCATTCGGCATCGCTACAAAAGACGTAATCCAATCGTTGGCAACCAGATTGCTTTTTTCCATTCCGTTGCCTTCAAAAATACGCACCGTTGAATCAGAATCCGCCACGTAGATTTGTCCTTTTGTATCCAGTCCCATGCAGGCAAAATAGAAATTTTCATCATTCGGACATAATTCCGTAATGTCCTTGCTCATAAGCTCCGTACCATCCGAACTGTACTTATTCAAAAAATAACTGTTTCTTTCCTCATCCGGCACTTCCAATACGGCAAACAAATTGTTTTCCTCGTCTTTGGTGATGCACTGAATACGGATTCCCGGCGCAAAATCGACCGGAACTTCCTCTAACGCAGACTGTTCCAATGTCCGATAAAAAATCCTTTGTTTGTAGCCATCTTCCGTCACCACTTCATCCGTAACAACGCAGTAAAGCGTATTTCCAAGCATGACTGAATACTCAAAAGCCCCTTCCAAATCGACTCTTTCATACTCTGCCACATACACAAACTCGCCGTTTGATGTTACTTCTGCTTCTTCGCCGGGCTCCTTTTTGCCGCAACCAATAAGCCCTAACACACAACTGAGTGCAACGATAGCTGCTGTCAATCTTTGTTTCCACTTCATCCTTTTCATATCTTCTACACTCCTTCTCCTTTTTTATCACACTTTTATTGTAAAGGAAGTGGGCTATCAAAAAAATCGCAACATTTCATAATATTTAAAACAAATACTATGCAGATTATACAGAGTGTCAGGCATAAAATTAGGCAGGTATACAACCTGCCTAAAAAATGTTTTATATTTTTTTATCGGATGCGGAATCTGCCTACTAATGCAGTCATTGTTGTTGCCTGTGCGGACAACTCCTGACTTGTAGCGGAAGATTCCTGTGCTGTTGCGGAGTTTGCCTGAACAACTTCGGAAATACGATCGATTCCCTGCTCCGCCTGTTCCATCGCCATGGCTTGGTCTGCTGCCATATGACTTAATGCTTCGGAACGCTCTGCAATCGCTTTCATACCATGTACTACTTCTTCGATAGATTCTGCTACGCGCTGAGCCACTTCATTACCTTCGTTTACTTCGCGCAAAGAGCCTTCAATCAATTCACGTGTATCCACTGCAGATTTTGCACTCTGTTCTGCCAGATTACGAATCTGGTCAGCAACAACCGCAAATCCTTTTCCAGCCTCACCTGCTCTCGCCGCTTCAATCGCTGCATTCAAGGAAAGCAAGTTTGTCTGGCTCGCAATATCTTCAATTTCGGAAATAATGTTACCGATTTTTTGTGATGTCTCGTTGATACGTTCCATGGAACCCATCATTGCTTTCATCTGCTCACGGCTCACATCAGCTTCCTGTGCATATTTTAATGCCTGATTGTAAGAATCCTGTACATCGGATGCTGTCTTGCGGATACCGTCTGTAACACTGACAATCGTAGCCTGCATCTCTTCAATGGATGCCGCCTGATCCGTTGCACCTTCTGCCAATGCCTGTGCTGCCTCAGCAAGGTTTGTAGAACCTGCGGATACCTGTTCTGCCGCATCATCAACCTGACGCAACGTAGAACTCATATCATCGTTCATTGCCTGCATGCTTAACAATAAGTTGCTGAACTCACCAACATACTCGCTTCCCGCCTCTGTATCTACCATAAAATTACCTTCTGCCATAGAAGCAAGCATGCGGGATGCATCGCTGATGATGATTTGCAATTTCTGTGCCATGACTTTCATTTCTTCAGAAATGCTTGCAATTTCATCTTTGGTGTCTACCGTAGGGAACGGTGTAGATAAATCGCCCTGTGCAAAGGTAATCAAACGTTCCTCCATGGCCTTAAGCGGAGTAGAAATGCCCTTTGCAATCTTCGTTGCTATCGTCATTGCACCTATACCGGCTGCTATAATAAACACCACAATCGCTACTACCAATACAATGGAAAGTATTTCCAATCGCACCTGCATGGCATGTCCTTTTTCTACATTAATTTCCATTAGATGAACAATCGCTTCATCTAATTTATCATACAGTGGTCTTAATTCATCCACTGCCATATGCTGTGCCTGTATACACAATTCCTGATCGGTTGTCGCGCCAAGTGCAATCACTTCTGCATCTTTCTCTAAATATGCTTTCCACGCTCCTTCAACAGCTTCCATAGCCGCTTTGCCTTCTTTGGTAACCATCGTCGGGCGAACTTCTGCCAGCCAGTTTTCTACTTCTTTCACGTGCTCCTCATGTTGCTGTACGGAATAATCAATCATCGACTGCTCTTCGTATCCGATAATGGCTCTTGTATCGGAACGCACTTCTGCCGTCGCATTCATCAATCGGCCAATGTCACCTTGTGGGAACGCATAGTTTTCTAACGTAAAATCATATCGGTTTACCGTATAAAACAGTGCAATTCCTGCGATGACTGCTGTAATGCTGACAAGCCCAATTACCCAGCGAAACGACGCCGTCAGCCTGTCTTTAATGTTCATTTCGGAAAAATTTAATCTCATATGTCATACCTCCTAACTCTTATGTCATCCCTCCGAAATCTCTCGGTTTTGTCCTGTTTATATGTAATGATTTTACCACACATTCACTGTTATTTTCAATAATATTTTGTTTCTTTTGTTTGTTTTTTATGTATTTTCAGAAAAATAGGAAGAAAGTACCGCTTTTGTCTCTTCTTTTTTCTGCTTTTTCAGCTACTTTGTAACAGTCATTTATTCCCGGTTAAAATTGGCAAACAGAAATATAATACTTCCCATTCTGCACTTTCTCTTTAAATGTCGCCAACGGCTCGCCATGCCTATTTTCAATTGTAGCATTTTGCATATCTACTCGTATTTCTTTCATGGATTTCTGCAGTCCTTCTCCGGTCAACTTAATATAACTTTCTTTTACCGTCCAAAGCCGGCACATCTTCTCTTCCCAATGGGCAGTCTCAGTCCGCGCTCCCACTTGCTGTACTTCCCAGTCATTTAAAAATCGTCTTGCCAGACTGTCGCTGATGCTGCGGTGCTCCTGAATGTCCACGCCAACCGGATTTTTATCAAATGCCGCAATCACATAGTTCCCGGAATGGGATAAATTAAAATGAATGTGCGGATAGTTGACAAAATACGGCTTTCCGTTTTGCTTGTAGTCGCATACGAGCGCCTTGTGTTCCGGGGCAAAAAAAGCCCCCAGCATAGTCCAGTTCACTTTGGAAGGGTCCACTTTGTGAAGCGTAAAATCTTCCTCAGATTCTTCCCATTCCATCACACCAAGCTGCATCAATGCGCCGGCACAAAGACTGCGCAGTTTGTCTATATCATGGCGACATCGTTCTATTTTTTCCTGCCGTTGTTTGGAAAGACCGGCAAATATTTTTTCCTCAAGTATGCTGTTTTGTCTCACTTTTCTTATGTCTAAAATATAGAGTTTCATTGCGCTGCCATGCCCTTTCCCCTGCTTATCGGCTTTCAAACGCCGAATACAAATATCGCCCTGCAGCCCAAAAAGCCACAGGGCGGTTTTTATTCTATTTTACGCTTCTTCGCTTTGTTCTGCAAGGTTGATTGCAATCTGCAATTCTTCCAGCTGCGCTGCATCTACTACGTTTGGTGCGTCTGTCATAAGACAGGATGCGTCTTTCACTTTCGGGAAAGCGATAACTTCGCGGATGCTTTCTGCTTTTACAAGAAGCATAACAAGACGGTCCAAACCATAGGCAAGTCCTGCATGTGGCGGTACGCCATATTTGAATGCATTCAAAAGGAAACCGAAACGGTCGTAAGCATCTTCTTTGCTAAAGCCTAATACTTCAAACATTTTTTCCTGTACATCACTCTGGAAAATACGCACGGAACCGCCGCCCAATTCTACGCCGTTTAATACGATATCGTAAGCTTTTGCGCGCACTTTTCCGGGGTCGCTGTCCAAAAGTGCCAAGTCTTCGTCCATCGGCATCGTAAACGGATGGTGCATTGCCACATAACGGTCTTCTTCCTCGCTGTACTCTAAAAGCGGGAATTCGGTTACCCAAAGGAAATTAAACTTGTCATTGTCAATAATTTCCATCTGTTTTGCCACTTCCAGACGAAGCGCACCAAGCACACTCCATACAATGTTATTTTTATCTGCTGCAAAAAGAAGCAAGTCGCCCTTTTCACCGCCCATAGCAGCTACAAGTTCTGCCAGCTCTTCTTCTGTCATAAATTTTGCAAAGGAAGATTTGTACGTACCGTCTTCCTGTACTGCCAAATAAGCAAGACCTTTTGCACCATAACCTTTTGCAAATTCTACAAGTGCATCAATCTTTTTACGCGGCATCTGCGCCTGTCCTTTTGCGTTGATACCACGCACGGAACCACCGTTTTCCAAAGCGGATGTAAACACACCAAATCCGCAATTTTTCACTACTTCTGATACATCTGTAAGTTCCATGCCGAAACGGGTATCCGGCTTATCGGAACCAAAGCGGTCCATTGCTTCCTGCCATGTCATTCTCGGAATCGGAAGCTCGATATCAAGGCCAATTGCCTCTTTGCAAACTTTTTTCAAAAGTCTCTCATTTACTTCAATCACATCGTCTACGTCAACGAAAGACAATTCCATATCCACCTGTGTAAATTCCGGCTGTCTGTCTGCTCGCAAATCCTCATCGCGGAAACATTTTGCAATCTGGAAATAACGGTCGTATCCGGAGCACATCAAAAGCTGTTTAAACAACTGCGGTGACTGGGGAAGTGCATAAAAATTGCCCGGGTGCACACGGCTCGGCACAAGATAATCTCTTGCTCCTTCCGGTGTGGATTTTGTGAGCATCGGTGTCTCAATTTCAATAAATCCTTCCTCTGCAAGAAAGGCACGGATGGAAGTTGCGATTTTGCTGCGAAGCATAATGTTTCTCTGCAAATCCGGTCTTCTCAAATCCAAATATCTGTATTTCAAGCGAAGGTCTTCTTTTGTTTTGGAATCTTCTTCAATCGGGAACGGCGGTGTCTGTGCTTCGGACAATACACGGATTTCTTTTGCACGGATTTCGATGTTACCGGTAGCAAGATTTTCGTTTGCATCACCGGCTCTCTTTGTCACCGTACCGACAACTGCAATTACAAATTCACTTCTGATTTTTTCCGCTTTCTGGAAGCTTTCTGTGCCGCATTCCTCTTCTTCAAATATAATCTGCAACAAACCGGAGCGGTCACGCAAATCGACGAAAATAATACCGCCTTTGTTACGCTGTTTCTGAACCCATCCCATAACGGTAACGGTTTCGCCCACATTATTTACACTCACTTCTGTACATCTGTGAGTTCTTTTTAAACCTTTCATTGACTCAGCCATGCTTTACTGTCCTCCTAACATTAACCTTTCAACGGCTCTTTATAAAATTCTTTGAACTCCTCATAGCCCTCTGCCATAAGCTGTTCTTTTTGGAATTTTTTATTTTTATTCATTCTGGCAACCAGTACTTGTGTGCCGTCTTTTCGCTCTTCCTGTGCCTTTGCAATGACATCGCAAAGTTCCTTGCCTGCCACACCTTTTTCAATCAGGTAGGCAATCTTCTTGCTCTGTCCCGGCACTTTGAATCCGCTTTCCATCAAAATCAAAATAATACGCTCAAAACCGATGGAAAATCCGCAAGCCGGTGTATCTTTGCCGGTAAACTTGCCAACCATCTTGTCATAACGGCCGCCGCCACCGCAGCTGCCGCCGAATTCCGGCATAGCAATTTCAAAAATCGTACCGGTATAATAAGACATACCGCGCACTAATGTCGGATCAAACACAAGCTCAAAGTGATCGCCTTTTGTTGCTTTCACGCTGTCAATAATCTCACGGAAACTTACTTTCACATCCTCGTCAAGGAAACCTGTCATCTTTTCTTCAATAAGGGAAAGACCGTCTTCCATTTCCTGCATGCCTTTGAACAAATCCAAATATTTGTCCACGCTTTCCTTTGCATAGCCGTCTTCCAACAGTTCTTTTTCCACGCCCTCGATACCAATCTTATCCATTTTATCAAGGGTAATAAAAATGCTGTCGTAGTCTTCTTCTGCAAAACCGCTGTAAGCTGCCATCGCTTTCAAAATTCTTCTATCATTAATGCGAATCTGGAAATTTTTAAATCCTAATTTTCCAAGCGTCGTTGTCGTTGCAAGAATAAGCTCGATTTCTGCCAGGTTTGTTGCCTCGCCCAAAATGTCGATGTCACACTGCATAAACTGGCGGTATCTGCCCTTCTGGGGTCTGTCCGCACGCCAAACGTTGCCCATCTGAAGTGCCTTAAACGGGGACGGCAGTTCGTTGGAATGATTGGAATAATAGCGCACAAGCGGAACGGTCAAGTCGTAGCGCATACCGAAATCCACCAAATCATTTTCTTCCTGTGCCGTTTCCAAATTTAATTTCTCGCCTCTTTTTAATACTTTAAAAATCAGCTTCTCATTTTCTCCACCCTGTTTGTTGCTCAAATTTGCAATGTTTTCCATGCAAGGTGTCTCCATCGGAGTGAAACCAAACTTTGCGTAAGTTTCTTTAATCACTCCCATCACATAGTCCCGAATCTGCATTTCTTCGGGCATTATATCTTTCATGCCTGTAACAGGCTTTTTGCTCAATGCCATATCGTTTCCTCTCTTTGTATCTGTATTCTCCAAAGATTTTACACTGTTTCGTCATGTTTTTCAAGAAATAGTTACAGTTGTCATTGCGAAATAAAAAAAAGAATGTTATGATATGCGAGTATTGTATCTCCGCTAAGGGAGAATGATAACAGGAGGAACTTGAATATGAAAAAGAAATTTGACACAAAGAAACTCACCATTTTAGGATTGCTGACCGCAATTTTGGTCATTATGGCGTACACCCCGCTTGGGTACTTAAACATCGGTCCCCTCGCCATTACGTTTAATGTAATTCCGGTTGCAGTCGCAGCAATTACACTTGGCCCTGTAGGTGGAGCTATCGCAGGAGCCGTTTTCGGTCTCACAAGCTTTTTGCAGTGCATCGGTATCGGTGGCGCAAGCGCAATGGGCGTGACCTTGTTTGGCATCAACCCGTTCCTTGCTTTTGTACAGCGCTTTATACCGCGTATTTTGGACGGATTTTTACTCGGCTTTATTTTTAAAGCTTCCAAAAAAGCCATCAACGCACGCATCGCCTGCTTTATTACCGGATTTTTCTCTGCTTTCTTAAACACTCTGTTTTTCATGACAGCACTCATTGTTCTTTTTGGAAATACAGACTATGTGCAGGGATTGATTGGCGGAAAGAATGTGATTATTTTCGTTTGCACATTTGTAGGCGTCAACGCTGTATTTGAAATGCTTGTCTGTACATTTGTTGCCGGTCTTGTTGGTTACCCTTTACACAAAATCAGTCAAAATACTTCTGTGTAAGGCCCACACCGCTTTGCGTCTTTTGTACATAAAACATATGGATTGTCGCATCCTACTTTTAGGATGCAACAGTCCTTTTTACATTTTTTAAGGAAATCAAAAATTTTGCATGTATTCGATTTTTCGGAGGGATTATTATGTTACTTGCAATTGATATGGGAAACACAAACATTGTTATCGGCTGTATCGATGACGAAAAAATCTACTTTGTGGAGCGTCTTTCCACTTCCACGGTAAAGACAGAACTGGAATACGCGGTAGATTTTAAAACGGTTATGGAACTGTACAACATCCACGCAAATGATATTGACGGTGCCATTATTTCTTCCGTTGTTCCGCAGTTAAACGGTGTAATCAAAATGGCCTTGGAAAAACTTTTGCACGTAAAACCGCTTGTAGTAGGTCCCGGACTGAAAAACGGATTGAATATTTTGATGGACAACCCTTCCCAGCTGGGAAGCGACCTTGTTGTCGGAGCCGTTGCCGCCATTCACGAATACGGCGCACCGCTCACCATTATCGATATGGGAACTGCAACAACCATCTGCGTCATAGACAAAAACAACAATTACATCGGCGGACAGATTTTGCCGGGAATCCGCGTTTCTCTCGACTCGCTCGTATCCCGTACTTCCCAGCTTCCGCGCATCGCTTTGGAAGCTCCCAAAAAAGTAATCGGAACGAACACCGTAGATTGTATGAAAAGTGGCATTCTTTACGGAAACGCTTCCTGCATCGACGGTATGCTTGACCGCATCGAGGAAGAACTGGGCTACTCTACCACCATCGTTGCAACGGGCGGCCTCTCAAAAGCCATTGTTCCGCATTGTAAACACGATATCATTTTGGACGATGATTTGCTGTTAAAGGGATTAAAAATCATCTACGATAAAAATACAAAAACGACAAAACGTTCCGCAAAAGCGGACTAAGCAAAATACAGAGCCAGCTATTTGGCCCGGAAAGGACTACTTATGTTTAAAGGAAAAAATGTTGTTCTCGCAGTAACCGGCAGCATTGCCGCATACAAAATTGCCAACCTGGCAAGCATGTTAAAAAAACAACACTGCAACGTCACTGTTTTGATGACACAAAACGCAACCAATTTTATTAATCCGATTACGTTCGAAACATTGACCGGAAACAAATGTCTCATTGACACATTTGACCGCAATTTTCAATACAGTGTGGAACACGTATCTTTGGCAAAACAGACTGACCTTGTCATGATTGCTCCGGCATCTGCCAACGTGATTGGCAAGCTGGCAAACGGCATCGCCGACGATATGCTTACAACAACAATCATGGCTTGTGAATGCAAAAAAATCATCTCTCCTGCCATGAACACGCATATGTTCCACAATCCCATTGTGCAGGACAATTTGAAAAAATTGGAGCACTACGGCTACGAAGTCATCCAACCGGACAACGGTTACCTTGCCTGCGGCGATGTAGGCGACGGAAAGATGCCTTCCGAGCAAGTGCTGTTTGAAGCCATCGAAAAAGAAATTGCATACGAAAAAGATTTGAAAGGCAAAAACATCCTTGTTACGGCAGGCCCTACGATGGAACGCTTAGACCCGGTCCGTTTCCTTTCCAATCACTCCAGCGGAAAAATGGGTTATGCCATCGCCAAACATTGCATGCTTCGCGGTGCAAACGTGACACTTGTCAGTGGCAAAACTTCCCTCACACCGCCCTCTTACCTTGAATTTGTGCCGATTGAGAGCGCAAAAGAAATGTTTGATGCGGTAACAAGCCGTTTTGATGCACAGGACATTGTCATCAAAGCCGCTGCCGTTGCCGATTATCGTCCGGCAAGCGTTGCTTCCGAAAAAATGAAAAAGAAAGATGGCGAACTTTCCATCCAACTTGAAAGAACCGATGATATTTTAAAATATTTGGGAGAACATAAAAAGGGACAGTTCTTGTGTGGTTTTTCCATGGAAACGGAAAATATGCTGGAAAACTCCAAGGCAAAACTGGAAAAGAAAAATCTGGACATGATTGTTGCCAACAACGTCAAACAGGAAGGTGCCGGCTTTGGCACGGACACAAATGTAGTTACAATCATCACAAAAGATGATATGAAAGAACTTCCTGTGATGAGCAAAGACGATGTGGCAAAACATCTGTTGGATGCCATTTTAGCTATGCAGGATTAAGTAGCGTTTTTGAGAAAATTTGCTATACATTTACAAAATCTATTTGCGAAATCAGGGAAAACTTCACTTGCACATCTTCGATGATGTAAATGCAAGAAACTACTTTTAAACAAACTACAAAACAAAGAGAACTTGCCAAAAAGTGCAATTCTTCAAAAAGCTGCAACTTTGCGGAAGGTTGCAGCTTTTATAAACTTGCTGTGCTGTTTTTTATTGGCGCCTTTTTGGGCGATGTCATAGAGACGGTATTTTGCTTTTTTTATTACGGTGAAATCATGAGCCGAAGCAGCGTCGTGTATGGGCCTTTTAGCATTGTATGGGGGCTTGGTTGCAGTCTGCTGACCGCACTTTTGTATCCTTTCCGCAACAAAAGCGTCTCCTTCCTTTTTTGGATGGGGACACTGCTTGGCGGAATTTACGAATACCTTTGCAGTGTATTTACAGAAATGGTATTTGGCACAATCTTTTGGGATTACAGCGATTACACGCTTCAGCTTGGCGGACGCATCAACTTGCTTTTTTGCTTCTTTTGGGGCATCGCCGTCGTCGTTTGGCTTCGCTTTCTTTATCCGAAGTTGTCTGCTGTAATTGAAAAGATTCCGGTTCGAACCGGCGTTATCGCCACAAATGCTTTGATTGTATTTATGGTGTTTGATATGCTTGTTTCGTCACTTGCCATGATGCGTTATACGGAGAGGAATACTCCCGGTATGAATTCCGCTTCCCGGATACAGGAAGGAACTGCATCACTGTTTTCCGCCTCCGACGCCGATACGCGTACTGCATTAGAAGTATTTCTGGATACACATTTTCCAGACGAACGGATGGAAAAGATATATCCACATGTCACGATAGTCGAGACGGAAGTAATGTCATTTCGGGTAGAATTTTCGTATTAAAAAAAGGAGTCTAGTCAATTTTGGATTGAATAGGCTCCTTTACTTTTTTAGGGCGTATGCATTGTAAAACTGAATTTGAGTGTGCTTCAATAATCCTTAGGATATGTTTCAATTTCCAGTGTATACTTTACCACTTTCAGTAATTCATCCACTCTATAATATTGGCCCCTATATTCAAAAGC
>JAZQDM010000101.1:0-2639 GCA_045546775.1 Lachnospiraceae bacterium
ATAAATAATAAATATAAATCCATACTGATAAAACAATTCGTGCATAATACTCTCCTACTTTAAATCCTTAATTTCATCAATTTTTTGCAACAACTGCATCGTATAGTGTTCTTCCTCATCAGCCTGTTTGTAGAACTTTTCTACTTCTCTTCTGATTTCCTCAAGCTCACGGTCTGTTTCCGCCACCTGCGCTTCCAACTCTTTGTAATAGCTGAGCTTATGCTCACCGACATTTTGATAACCGATGCGCCATATATTTACAAGCGTTAACAAAAGAAGCACCGACGGCATTGTCGTAAGAATCTGGACCCATTCGCCTAAAAAGTCTGTCGTGAAGAAAATCGCAAGCATAATCAGGCTTGTAATTTTTAAAACTGCCGGTGTACACAACAGGAACTGTCCCCAAATATACCTTGCTGCAAAAAATCCAGGTATACAAAACAGAATATAAAACACTATAATTGTTTGTGTCATATTCTCCATATAAAACTCGACAAGCTGCGAATCCGTCTTACAATACACCGTCAAAAAAATAAACTTAAACAACTGGCAAACTGATCTGAATATCAGAATATTACAATAGAACCACGCCAGTCCCCATATTTCTTTTCCTTTGGTAAAAACAAGATAAATGAATGATATTACAAAAATCAGGATAATTTTAGTAAGACTCCTGTTGATTTGTCCGAAAATATTCGGTACATTACACATCACGTAAAAAAGTCCAACGCCGAAAAACAAAGTTTTTTTCCAACTTTTAAACGAAAGGCTTTTCTTTGTCAAAAAAAAGATTGCCATAGTTTCTGCTATCGCCAAAATGAGATTTAAAATTAGAATTGTCTCCACCTTTTTCTTCCCCGTTTACAAAATAATCCAAAATAATACTACCAAAAAATATACAATTATTCCACTTTATTACATATTTTGACATATTTTTTGCATTTTTATACATCTTTTTCGCACAAACAACAAAAAAGGAACCTTCCACGAAGTTCCTTTCTCATTTTTTCACTTATGCTTCCATATCCATTCCCATACAACTTGAAAAGGATCTATTTTATCTTCCGCATCAATCCCGTCTGCCACATGACTGTATATCAACCGATTCGTCACCGGCAATTTCCCGAGCCATTTCATATGATAATATACATACGCATGACCGTAAATCTCCTTGGCAATCTGCATGACAGACACGTTCTTCCATCCATTGTACGAAACCATCTTTTGCGCACGCTTTATACAAATCTCTTTATCAAGATATTCTTCCCGCATACGTATTCTTCTTTTATTACTCTTCGGCCGTTTCATAATTTATTCATCCCAAATAAGCGTATGTGATTCTACTGCTTTATCACGGAACATCAAATCTGTAATTGCCTGCTGTGCAGATTGTCCGTCAAAGAGAATGTCGTTCACTTCTTTTACGATTGGCATGGAAATATTGTATTTCTTAGCCAAACCTGCAGCTGCCTTTGCGGAATAAACACCTTCCACTACCATTTTCACTTCATCCATTGCTTCCTGCATAGTGTATCCCTGTCCGATTAACATTCCGGCTCTGCGGTTACGTGAATGCATAGATGAACACGTCACAATCAAATCACCGATACCCGTTAGTCCGGTAAACGATTCGATTTTTCCGCCCATAGCAACACCGAGACGTGCAATTTCTACAATACCTCTCGTAATAAGCGCTGCTTTTGCATTATCTCCGCAACCAAGTCCGTCTGCAATTCCGGCTGCAAGTGCCACAACATTTTTCAGTGCGCCTCCGATTTCAATACCGAGCACATCCGGGCTTGTATACACACGCAGAAAATCACACATAAAGGCATTTTGTATGTATTCTGCCGTTTCTCTTTTCTTTGCTCCTGCCACGAGTGTTGTCGCCATATTTTTACCGACTTCCTCCGCATGGGAAGGTCCGGAAAGCACTGCCACTGTCGCCTGCGGAATTTCCTGCTCGATAATATCTGTCAGCGTCATATAGGTTTCATCCTCGATACCTTTTGCTACATTGACAATAAGTTGTCCGTCAGCAACAAACGGTGCCATAGATTTTGCCGTACTTCTTGTAAAAGGAGAAGGAACTGCAAGAATAATCATCTCTTTTCCCTTTACCGCATCTTCAAGATTTGTTGTATATGACATATTGTCCGGCAGTTTTACACCCGGAAGTTTTGTCAGATGCTCTTTATTTTCCTGAAGCATTTTTATCTCATCTTCAATAATCGACCAAACTGTCACATCATTGCCGTTCTGTGCAAGTACTTTCGCAAGGGCAATCCCCCAGCTTCCTGCACCGATCACACTATAAACTGCCATGTTTAGTCCTCCTTATTTTTCTTTGTTAAATAGGTTTTTCTCTCATTTCCGTGCACAAGTCTTTCAATGTTTCCTCTGTGTCTTACAAATGCCATAATCATAAGTAAAACCGCAATTACATACATTTCTGTCAGGCAAGCCTGTGTCATGCCAAAGCATCCCATCTGTCCCATCACAACAAGCGCAATCACAAACACGACGTACATGCAAAGAGAACCGAGCGACACATAATGTGTTGCAAAAAAGATAGAAAAGAATGTAATTGCCACTGCAAGACAACACTGCCAAGCCATACCTAAACTGATACCGCCCGT
>JAZQDM010000102.1:0-4728 GCA_045546775.1 Lachnospiraceae bacterium
CGGCTGCGGCATACTTTGGCTTGGAATGTGATATTTATATGGGGGCTGTTGATATTAAGAAACAGGCACCGAATGTGGCAAGAATGAAAATTCTTGGCGCTAACGTAATTGAAGTAACACACGGTCTTGCAACATTAAAAGAAGCCGTGGATGCAGCATTTGCAGCATACGCAAAAGAGTACAAAGACAGCATTTACTGTATCGGTTCTGTTATGGGACCGCATCCGTTCCCGATGATGGTACGTGATTTCCAGAGTGTTGTCGGTATTGAGGCAAGAGAACAGTTTTTGAATATGACAGGCGAATTGCCGGATGCCGTTGTAGCTTGTGTGGGCGGTGGTTCTAATGCGATGGGAATGTTTTCCGGATTTTTAAATGATCCGGTAGATATTTATGGTGTGGAACCGCTTGGAAGAGGTCCGGCATTAGGCGACCACGCAGCAAGTTTGAAATATGGTACAGAAGGTATTATGCACGGCTTTAACAGTATTATGTTAAAAGACGAAAACGGAGAGCCGGCACCGGTTTATTCCGTAGCAAGTGGTCTTGATTATCCTTCATCCGGTCCGGAACACGCATTTTTGCATGATTTGGGAAGAGTAAAATACGATGTTATCTCTGATGATGAGACGATCGATGCATTCTTTACATTGTCCAGATTGGAAGGTATCATTCCGGCTATCGAAAGTGCTCATGCTGTTGCATATGGTATGAAACTTGCAAAAGAGATGGGCAAAGGTTCGATTCTTATCAACCTTTCCGGAAGAGGCGACAAAGATATGGATTATATTATCGAAAGATATGGAATCCGTTAGTCATAGCTGAGAATGAGTTTATGAAGCACACAGATGGAGAGTCAATATGAGAAGAAAAATATTTTGGCTTTTGCTTATCGTTACTATAATCATGGGTGTATGCGGATGCAGTACAGATAAGGGAGAAAATATATCGACTGAGAGTACGGTAGAAAACGAAACAGGTTCTATACAAAGCGATGCTCTGGGAAGCGTTGGTGAAAATGGACAAAATGAAACAAGTTTGCCGATGGAAACGCAGGATGAGTCGGAAATGGAAGAACCTAGAACAGGCAAAGCAGTTGTCGATATTCCGGAAAGCTTTAAGGAGTTTATTGCTCCTTCCGGTATTTATGTATCGACCGGCTATCCGACGGACGGTTCCAATATTTATATTTATACATCACCACTGTATGGAACGTTCCCGGATGCAAAAACGTATGTTGCCAAAATTAATTCCAGTCTCACATCCCAGTTGGGACAAAAGATAGATATTTCCTTAGAAGAATATGGAACATTTGAAATGGATGGCTGTGAGGCGTTGAAAGTAATCTATTCATATTGGTTTAACGGAACTTATTACAGGCGAATGGAATATATGGTGAATACGGACATAACAACAACGATAGCTTATACGCAGGTAAATAATGCGCAGTGGTGGCTGATGTTCGAGGAGAGTGCATTATCCATGCGTATTGAATAATTGACAAATTATGTCGATTATGGTAGATTAAATATGATTTATCTAAGAGGGAGTAGTTGTTATGCGCAATCAACATGCCCTGACTTTAAGTCATGGTTGTGCATCTTTCAGGTATTGAAGGTACGAGACTTTTAGCATACAAAGTGTGCTGAAAGTCTCTTTTGATTTTGCTAAAAACAACACTTGCCAAAAGAGGGAGGAAGAGATGGATATTTTAGTGCAAATTTTGTTACTTGTAGTTGGTTTTGTGATGTTAATCAAAGGTGCCGACTGGTTTGTGGAAGGTGCTTCCAAAATTGCAGATAAGCTCGGTATTCCGCAGCTTGTCATCGGTCTTACGATTGTAGCAATGGGCACAAGTGCGCCGGAAGCAGCAGTTAGTATTTCAGCAGCACTGAAAAACAGTGCGGACATTGCGGTTGGAAATGTCGTTGGCAGCAATATCATGAATGTTTTCATTATACTTGGCCTTACGGCAGTTATTGTTCCGGTTGCAGTGCAGAAATCTACTATTCGTTATGAAATTCCGTTTATGGTAGTGATTTCTGTTGTTTTTGCTGTGCTTGGTCTTACAGACAACACAATCGGTTTGGGTGATGCACTGATTTTAGTCGGTTTGTTTTGCATATATCTTGCTTATTTGTTCCGTATGGCTAAGAAGGGTCAGGCAACCGTGGAAGAAGGAGCAGAAGCGAAGAAAAATGAAAGCGTTCTGAAGTTGATTGTGCTTGTTGTTATAGGTGTAGCTCTTATTGTGGCAGGTAGTAACGTAGCCGTTGATGCGGCAACAAAACTCGCAACGATCTTTGGTCTCAGCGAGCGTTTGATTGGTCTTACGATTGTTGCATTGGGTACCTCTTTGCCGGAACTTGTGACGAGTGTTACGGCTGCATTAAAGAAAAAAGCAGATATTGCGGTAGGAAATATTGTTGGTAGTAACATCTTTAATATTTTGTTTGTAATCGGTATCTCAGGTTTGATTACGGAAATTCCATATCAGGCACAGTTTTTAGTTGACAGTATTGTAGCGATTGGTGTAGGTGTGCTTCTTTGGATTTGCGTAATGAATAAAGATAAGCAGTTAAAGCGCTGGGGCGGCGTAATTATGTTACTCGGCTATGTAGCATACTTTGTATATCTCATTCAGTAATTTTTTTGCATTCTTTTCAAATCGGCAGTACAACTGCTTAGAAATATGATATAATATTGAATATGTAAAGCGGAATAGGCGCATTTTATAGGTGAGCCCGTTCCCTTAGGAAAAACAAATATATAAGCTGTGCGATGCGCAGTCACGTATATTTGTTTTTTTTGAAGAAAAACAGAGTTATTTTCGGCAGAGGCCGGAGAGCAGAAAACAAAAAGATTTTATTTATGGAGGCAGATATGAAAGGAAATATTGTAGTTGGACAGTCCGGAGGACCTACCGCCGTAATTAACGCATCGGTTGCCGGTGTTTACAAAGAAGCAAAAAGAGTTGGCGTGAAAAAAGTATATGGTATGCACCACGGAATCCAAGGCTTTTTGCAGGAACAGCTTGTAGATTTGGATGATTATTTAAGCGATGGCATGAACTTGGAAGTACTTAAGAGAACACCATCTGCATTTTTGGGAACATGTAGATACAAAATGCCTGCAATCGAAGGAAATGAAAACGTATACGAAGAAGTATTCCGTATTATGGAAAAATACGATATTGAAGCATTGTTCTATATTGGCGGCAATGACTCCATGGATACGATTAAAATGTTGTCCGACTATGCAGTGGCACATAACAAATCCCAGCGCTTTGTAGGTATTCCGAAAACCGTGGATAACGATTTGCCGGTGACAGACCACTGTCCGGGTTACGGTTCCGCAGCAAAATATATTGCCACAACCGTAAAAGAAGTGATATGCGATAACGGTTCTTTTGGCTTGGACAAGCCGTCCATTTGTGTCGTTGAGATTATGGGACGCCACGCAGGCTGGCTTACTGCGGCAGCAGCACTTTGCCGTGGAGACGACTGCGAAGGACCGGCAGCTATTTATTTGCCGGAAAGAACATTTGATATCAATCAATTTGTAAAAGATATGGAAGAAATTGCAAAGACAAGACGTGCTGCCGTTGTGGCAGTTTCCGAAGGCGTAAAACTGGCGGACGGACGTTTTGTATGCGAAATCGGCAACGAAGACCAGGGAACCGATGTGTTCGGGCACAAACAGTTATCCGGTTGCGGCAACACCCTTTCCGGTGTGATTGCAAAGGAATTGGGTTATAAAACGCGTGCTATTGAGTTTTCTACGGTACAGCGTGCAGCCACACATATTGCTTCTTTGACGGATATAGACGAAGCCTTTGTGGCAGGAATGAATGCGGTTTCCGCTGCGATGGAAGGAAAGACAGGCGTCATGGTTACACTGATTCGCGACAGTCAGTTCCCGTATCATTGCAAAACCGGCACATACGATATTCATGCGATTGCCAACTATGAAAAGAGCGTTCCGTTAGAATGGATTACCGACAATGGCCTTGACGTAACGCAGGATTTTGTAGATTATGCACAGCCACTTATTATGGGTGAATTGATGCCCTATATGGTAAATGGTGTGCCGAGACATCTTGTATTAAAGAGATAGATGTATCTAAGCAGAGCAGGGAATCAGGGAAGGAGCAAAAAGCACGATGAATTTGGAGTTGCAGTTACAGGAGATTACACAAAAGAATTATCAAAAAGAAATCAAGGATTGTTCTGATAAACAGTTATATTTCAGTGTGTTAGAGCTTACAAAAGAGTGTATGAAAAATAAACCGGTTATAGCCGGAGATAAGAAAGTGTATTATATTTCCGCAGAGTTTTTGATTGGCAAATTGTTGTCCAACAATCTGTTGAATCTCGGCATATATGATGAGATGGCGGATATTCTTGCCAAAAACGGGAAACAACTGAGTGACTTGGAGGAAGTTGAACCGGAACCGTCCCTTGGAAACGGCGGATTGGGCAGACTTGCGGCATGCTTTTTGGATTCCATCGCATCGTTGGGGCTTCCCGGTGACGGCATTGGTTTGAATTATCATTTTGGACTTTTCAAACAAGTGTTTAAAGATAAATTGCAAGGTGCCGAAAAAAATGACTGGATAGAGGAATGCTCCTGGTTAAATAAAACGGATGTGTCTTTTGAAGTGAAATTCGGAGACAAAACGGTTACATCGAGATTGTATGATATTGATGTAGTCGGTTACGAAGAAGG
>JAZQDM010000103.1:0-23440 GCA_045546775.1 Lachnospiraceae bacterium
TTCATCCACTCTATAATATTGGCCCCTATATTCAAAAGCTGGTCTTGTCGAAATGTTTTCTACAATATCCTTTCCTGAATAAGATCGTGTTCTTTGTTCATAAGACAAATCAACAGATACCTCATTACCACCAAGCATCACTATAAATTTCTCTACTTTATCTTTTACTGATTCAAATTCTTGTCTTGTGACACATTCATATATCCACATACTAATTCTCTTCTGGGTAATTCTCTTCTCCCTCTAGAGTTCCGTTTTCATCGTAAAATCGCCAAACTCCAGTTTCTTTACCGTTTTTATAATATCCTTCAGAAGCCAAACTACCGTTCTCATGGAAATCTTTCCAATAACCATGTTCCAATCCATCTTGATAAATTCCTTCTGAAGCTATGTTACCATTTTTATAATATTCCACAAAATGACCATCTCGAATCCATTTGCTACCATCTGATGACATTTTACGGGAATATCTAAAATGAAGTTCTCCTGTTTCATATGCAATTTCAGCAATATACAAAATGTTATCCATATTCATCACCTAACCTTTTCTCCAGTTTCCTGCAATATTACACCTTGTTCAAATTCATGCATGCTTTCAAACTCGCCAGAAACCTGAAATTTATCTCTCTAAATCAATATCTGTTTTGTACTCGTCATCAATGAGTATATAATTCACTTTATGTGCAATCGCAAGTTCCAAGACTTGCCTATTATCTTCTAATACCGTTTCCAAAGTACAATAATCATCATCTATACGATTTTCAATTACACTTGCATAGTTTTTTATATCATCAAAATGATTTCTAATATAATCTTCACTCATTACCAGACAATAATATCTAATATTATCAAGATATTTCTGTTCAAAATCTTTTTCCCAATCAAAAGGAATGTAACAACCTTCGACAATTAAATTTTGTTTATTTTCTATTGCAGTCTTTATCATTTCACGAACAATCGTCCACAAATATGCTGTTAAATCTGAATCATCACTTGTTGGAGTAAGTTCCGTGTTACCGCTTCGTATTAAACCCATTTTTAAATGGTCTATTGAAAGATATGGATATTTATATTTTTCGAGCAACTTCTGTGCCAATGCTGTTTTGCCTGTATGTGATGCTCCTGCTATCAAAATAATCATAATCAAACCTCTCTGTAAACTTCAAATTTCGCTCTCTATCCCATCACCAAGCCAAATCGCCTTACCCTTCTTGATAAAGTTCCTTCTTCCGCTCGATCATCTCATCAATCCGCTCGATGTAAAGTGCCACGTCTTTCACGTTGTCACATCGTTCAATGCGTCCGTCCTCGTACACTCTCTTCGAGATGCTGCCGGCACCGAGGGCGGCGATGGACTGCTTCTCTTCCATGAAGAGGATATTGTAAATTCCGGCTTTTCCGGGCTTGGAGTATCCTACGTTTTCAAAATTGCCGGACATATTTTTTTGGCGGTATAAGTAATACGCTTCCATATCCAGAGCGTTAGCTCCTTCGGCAGCAATTTCCATTGTCTTGTCCGTGTTGTTCAAGGTGCGGATGCCGTTTGTCTCAATCCATTGGCTGAGTTTTGATGCACGCTTGATGGCAAGAGAATGCACGGTCAGGCTGTCCGGTTGCAACTTTTTGATTTCCTCAATAGTATAAGCAACATCTTCTTCCGTTTCGCCGGGAAGCCCCAAAATAATATCCATGTTAATGTTGTCAAAACCAACTTCTCTAGCAAGTAAAAATGCCTCTTTGGTCTGCGCCGCGGTAGCTTGTCTGCCGATGAGCTTTAACGTCTCCTCGTTCATCGTCTGCGGATTTACGGAAATACGCGTCACTTCATGCTTAAAAAGCACTTCCAGTTTTTCTTTTGTAATGCTGTCCGCTCTGCCGGCTTCCACCGTAAACTCTTTTACCTGTGAAAAGTCAAACACGGATTTTAACTTGGTGAGCATGCGGTCCAGTTCCTGTGCAGTAAGCGTAGTCGGTGTGCCGCCACCTACATATACGGTATCGAGCACTTTGCCCTGCATGATTTCTGCTGTCGCTTCCATTTCTTTTTCCAGCGCGTCCAAATACTCACCCATCCGCTTTTGCCACACACAAATCGGATAAGAGGTAAAGGAACAGTACAGACATGTGGTGGGACAAAACGGAATGCCCACGTAAAGACTGTACCCTTCTTTGTAATGAATCGGTTTTAATATTTCACGCTCATTTTTTGCAATCTGAATACTCAAATGTCCCTTTTCATCGCTGATTTTGTATGTATCTTTCATGTACTGAAAAATTTCCTGCTCGTCTTTTCCTTCTTCCAAAAGCGTCATCGGAATTTTGGTCGGACGGATTCCGGTGAGCGTTCCCCACGGCAGTTCCCGTCCCAAATACTCTGCTAAACAATCGTAAATCAGCTGTTTTAAGTCATTTTTTACATCCGGGCGGCTGTCCGGCTTGTTTAACGCAATTGTCTTTTCGTATACTTTTTTACCATGCTCATGGATACAAAAAGAAATGCCGGCGCTTTGAAACTGGATTTCAAACTCAGGCATTCCTTCTTCTGATTCTTTTTCTGATGTGTTTTCCAAAACCTTTACGTCCACGCCCGGATAAAAGGCTTTCACAAGAGAGTGGATATCGTATTCAAACTGCATGATATTTAACTTTACTGCTATCATATCAGTTTTCCTTTCTACCAAAACGGATTGTACTGTTTCTCGTGTCCGATTGTTGTGGCATCTCCATGTCCCGGATACACTTTTACATCGTCCGGCAAAACAGCCAGTTTTTCGCGGATGGAACGGGTCAGGGTAGACATACTTCCGGTGGGCAAATCGGTACGTCCGACGGATTCCTGGAACAACGTATCGCCACTGATTAACAACTCCGCTTCCTCAAAGTAATAGCAACAGCTTCCTGCCGTATGGCCCGGTGTTGCCAACACTTTGCAAGTCATGCCTGCAAGCGTAATCTCTGCATTATCTTTTACATATTCGTCGGCAACGATTGTACAACTTCTTCCTGTCTGTGCAGACACATTAAGCCCTGCATCTTCGCAAAGCGCTTTTTCTGCCTCATAAGCGTATACTTTTGCTCCGCTTAACTCTTTTAACTTGGCACATCCGTAAATGTGGTCAAAATGGCCGTGTGTGAGCAAAATACCTGCCACTTTGAATCCTAACTCACTCAATTTTTCGTACAAATAATCGCCACGGTCCGCCGGGTCAAAAACAAGTACGTCTTTTTCTCCGTCTTTATATACAAAATAACAGTTCGTCTGGCACACCCCTAACATGATGCGTCCGATTTTTAAATTGTGCATTAACCTGTCGTCCTTTCAATATCTATTACGCTCTCAATCGTTCTGATTTTGTCAATGATACGAATGAGTTCTTCCCTGCCGCCGATTTCAAACGAGGTGGACATCGTCGCCAAACCTTGCTTGTTTACCCGCGTGTTCATGGAAAGAATGTTGATGTCTTTTTCGGTCAAGGCTCTGGAAACATCTGCAAGAAGTCCGTTACGGTTATTCGCAAAAATACGTATTTCTGCCAAATATTTTTCGCCGCTGTTTGCATCTGCACCCTGCTGCCATTCCGCATCAATCAGGCGGGCTCTCTCAAGTTCCGGCAAACATATAATGTTGACGCAGTCCGTACGGTGTATGGATACGCCCCTGCCTCTTGTGACGAAACCGACAATTTCATCTCCCGGCACCGGCGAGCAACATTTGGAAAAACGCACTGCCACATCGTGGATGCCTTTGACCACAATACCGCTCTTTGACTTAATGGCAACCGGCTTGGAATTGTTTTCGGCAACCGCTGCCAAAACTTCCTCATCGGTCATTTTCTTCTTGTTGTCACGCTCATAGCGCTCCACCATTTTATTAATAATCTGACCTTCTTTTAAGCCACCGTGTCCCACTGCCGCAAGCACGGAATCCCAGTCACGGAAGCCGTATTTACGCATAATAGCTTCCATGTAGTCGGGTTTCATAATAGTGGACGTATTAATTGCTTTTGCTTTGCAGTATGCCATCAAAAGCTCTTTGCCTTTGATAATATTTTCTTCTTTAAATTCGTTTTTAAACCACTGGTTGATCTTGCTCTTTGCCTGCGGGCTCTTAACGATGGCAAGCCAGTCACGGCTCGGTCCCTTTGAATTTTGGGACGTCAAAATCTCGATACGGTCTCCGTTCTTGATTTCATAATCAATCGTCACCAGGCGCCCGTTTACTCTGGCACCAATCATTTTGTTACCTACCGCACTGTGAATGCTGTAAGCAAAATCTACCGGCGTACTGCCTGCCGGAAGGTTTTTGACATCACCGCTTGGGGTAAAGCAATACACGTTATCCGAAAACAAGTCCAAATCGCTCTTTAACAAGTTCATAAACTCTCTGTTGTCGGACATGTCCTGCTGCCACTCCAAAATTTGTCTCAACCAAACAAGCTTTTCTTCTTCCTGTGTTTCTACCTTTTTGCCGTCTGAGGCTTCTTTGTACTTCCAATGGGCTGCGATACCATATTCCGCCGCTTTGTGCATCTCGTACGTACGAATCTGTATTTCAAACGGCTGTCCGTTTGTTCCGATAACAGTCGTATGCAACGACTGGTACATATTTGCCTTCGGCATGGCAATATAATCTTTAAAACGCCCCGGAATCGGCTTATACATCTCATGGATTACGCCAAGTGCCGCATAGCAGTCTTTTACCGTATCCACAATAATACGCACCGCAAACAAATCATAAATCTGGTCGAGGGTTTTGTTCTGGTTTTTCATTTTTTTGTAAATACTGAAAAAGTGCTTGATTCTGCCGTCAATTTTGGCTTTGATTCCGGCACCGTCAATGTGACTTCGCACTTCTCTTGCAATCTCTTCGATGTATGCCTCACGCACACTTTTTCGGATTGCAATTTTGTCTACCAGATCGTAATATACGTCCGGCTCCAAATATTTTAAGGACAAATCGTCCAATTCTACTTTAATTCTGGAAATACCAAGACGCTGTGCAATGGGTGAATAAATTTCCAAAGTTTCCTTCGCAATGCGCTTCTGGCTGTCCGGTGATTTGTACTTTAATGTTCGCATATTGTGCAAACGGTCCGCAAGCTTAATCAAAATAACACGAATATCTTTCGCCATCGCCAAAAACATTTTACGCAAGTTTTCTGCCTGCATTTCCATTCGGTCCGGCGATTTGGTTTCGCCATCATCACTTGTCAGTTGCAACTGCTGCAATTTTGTTACACCATCTACAAGCAACGTTACATCGTCACCGAATCTTTCGCGCATCTCGTCTTCCGTCATAATCGTATCTTCCAATACGTCATGAAGAAGTCCTGCTGCAATCGTCTCTTTATCCATTTCCAAATCGGCAAGAATAATGCCGACACAAAGGGGATGAATAATATACGGTTCTCCGGATTTTCGCACCTGTCCTTCGTGGGCCCTGCTGGCTACAGAATAGGCTTTTTCTATCAAAGAAACTTCATCCGACGGATGATATTTGTGCACGCGTGCAATCAAATCCCGAAACAATTCTTCCGGACCTAAAAACTCCTGCACCGATTCAATTCTTCCATCATCAATTACTACACCTTTTTTCTCTTCTGCCATACAAAAAACCGTCCTTATTTTGTTACTTTTTCCGTCAGTCCCAGTTGTCTTACGCAGATGCGTTTTGCCTTTTCTCTCTTATTTGCCTTCATAGCAAATTGCAGATTCCAAGCGGTATTTTGAAATTTTTTCTCTTCCGTTTAAGCCGGCAAGCTCAATCAAAACAACAACCCCGACAACTTCGCCACCGAGAATCTCGATGAGTTTAATCATCGCTTCCGTTGTTCCGCCTGTAGCAATCAAATCATCTACAATCAAAACCTTCTGTCCCGGCTTGATAGAATCTTTGTGCATCTCGATTGTGGCTGTGCCATATTCCAACTCATAGTCAATACCGATTGTCTCGCAAGGAAGTTTCCCTTTTTTGCGGATGAGTACAAACGGTTTGTGATTATTATATGCAATTGGTGTTCCAAAAATAAATCCTCTGGATTCCGGACCTACTACTACATCAAAATCCAAATCTTTTATTTTTTCCTGCATCGTGTCAATGGCAAGCTGAAGCCCGTCTGCATCCTGCAACACGCTTGTCACATCTCTGAAAATAATCCCTTCCTCCGGGAAATCCGGAATACTTCTCACATATTCTTCTAATTTTTTCATGAAATCATTACCTCGTCGTTTTCTTTTTATGTCATCTTTTAATATACAATTTTCTTAGCATCTTCTGAGCTATGTACTTCCAAACGTGTCGGAATCACTGAATTTTCCGGTTTTTCACCCGCTACAAGATAATTGTACAAATGAATAATCGGATCATGCCCCTGTGCCATCGGATCTTGTCCAATACCATAATTTAATACACCCTTGCGTAAAAAGTCAATGGTAGATGCATCAATATCGTATGCAATTGCAAAAACACTGTCTGCAATGCCGTGTTTCATCATAGCTTCTGCAAGCAATTGCTGTCCGGTACATACATGGAATATAGCATCAAACATGCCTTTGTGTTTTGCAAAATATTCGTTACACTGTCTTTCCACCACTTCATTGTCCAAGAAGCCTGCTTCAAACTCCAGCGTATCTACAATAGTCATCTTCTTGTATTTTTTGAGTTCGGCTTTAAAGCCCTCAATACGGGCAAGGTAGTCCGGAGATGCCTGCATGGAAATAAGAATTCTACCTTTTCCACCCATTGCCTGTGCCATCACCTCTGCCGCTTTCACACCGGATGCATACGGATCCTGCAATACACAACCGAAACGATTGGAGGCAGGTCCAAAGTCGTTGTTAAAGCCCATAACCGGCACACCTTTTTTTGCCAGCGCTGCCACAGACTCATCAAAGTCAAGGCCAAAGGGCACCGTTACGATACCGTCATACCCGGACTCTACACACTGCTGGAACACTTGCGCTTTCCGCGGGAAAAATTCCCAAATCGGCATTGCATAAATATCAACGGTAGCACCCACATTAGCAAGCTGTCTCTTTGCCTCTTTCATACCACAGCAAATATCGTCCCACAATTCCACATGAGTAGGTACCATCGCCGCAATACGAATCGGTTTGTTTGCTTTTTTCTTTGTTGGCTTGATGTTGGTACTGTTTACTTCGATGATGCGTTCCAAACGGCCCGCATTTACTTTCATCTCTTCGTTGGCACCGTGGATTCTTGTAAGTTCCTCCACATTGTGCTGCATAATCTCGGATGCCTGCTCCGTATCCTGCACAATATCCGCTGTCTGCGCAAGCAACTGTTCTCCCACATCCTCTGCCTGACGGATACTGTTATTTTCATTTTGCATGCCTTTAAAAATAGCATGTACTTTCTTTTGAATATCATCATTCATGGAACCGATTGTGTCAAACTGATTGCTGACCTGTCCAAAAACTTCATTTCCGTTTTCAAATTCAGCAATACCCTGTTCCAAACTTTTCTCTACATCTTCGCTGTCCTTTAACAAAGAATCAATGATTTCTTCAATCTGTTTTACTTTGCTCTGCGTTGTCGTGGATAAGCCTGTAATTTCTTCCGCAACAACCGCAAAGCCCCTGCCGGCCTGTCCTGCACGGGCAGCCTCGATAGACGCATTTAAGGACAACAAATTCAAATCCGAACTGACGGATAAAATAAACTGGCTCACCTGACTGATTGCCTCGATACTGCTCTTCATCTGTGTGATGAAGTTTTCCGTATCGACAAGACGCTTCGAGAGCACATTCAATGTCTGTTTCAGCTCTTCAATGGTACCTTTTCCTTCCACCGAAACATTCTGTGCCTGTTTTGTCACATCTTCCACTTCTTTGACATGTGTGAAAATTTCCTGCTGGTCTTCTGAAATTTTGCTCAGCTGTTCCTTTAAATTTCTGGTAGCTTCCAATTGACCGTTTGTTTGTGAAGCAATGTTCTGTACTTTCCCCGCAATTTCCCCGTTACCATCAAGTGCAGCCTGCAAATTAGCTGTAGTCTGGTCCAACTGCTCTGCCAAAATAATGGCATTTTTTCTACAGTTATCGAACAACAGCGAAAAATCCGTATGGTTTTGCAGTGTCTTTGTCTTTTGTTTTAAGTTTAAAACCATAACCCTACCTCCTGTCACATCATACCGCCCAAAAAATATCTTATTCACACTATAACACAAATTGTGTGACATTTCCATTTTAATTCTTATTTTTGTGTTTATTTTTCAAAATACCATTTATCGCATCACTATTACCTCTCATCGCATTCAAATTGCATTTGGTAACTATTTGCTTAAAAATAAAATTGTAAATTTGTACAAGGCCACAAAAATGGCAAATGAAAGGAGTATAACATGAAAAAGAAATTACTTATGACACTGTTTCTTGGTGCGTTCTCACTGGCACTTATGACCGGATGCGGTTCCAAGAAAACAGACGAAAACGACAACCAAGACGATGCTTCCATATGGGTGGAAATTAACGACGACGATAGCTACGATGATAGCGTTGACAACGTCAATAACTCGGATTCCGCCGATGACATTTTGCATGCACCTGAATTGTTTGAATCATTAAAGGACTATCCTCAACCGGCCGAGACACCAATGATGACTATTATGGATTCTTCTGCCTTTACCGGTGCGCCGGTGACGCTTGAGTCCATTGCGGAACATGCTGACACGATTTCCTATTTGTGCAAGACTTATGAATTGGACAAAGACGGCTATTATTCAAAAACCGATGAAAGAAAAATCGAAAATGTTCCGGCAAGTGAACTTCTTTCTTTGGAGGGACAAATTTTTTCCGGGAAAAGTGTCTCAGTAGAAGTATATAGTTCCGACAGCAAATATTACGAGTATCTTACCATATTTAATTTTTCCGATGATTGTCTTCCGGCCTCTGAATGTGTGGCAAATAACTGGTGGAGCACAGACTCTTACATGGGAGATTATGGTACTTATGAATCCATCGCAAACACAATCGGTGCCGGACCGGTAGATTCATCAGACGGACAAAACTGGGCTTTACTCATTGAACGAATGACGGAGCGTTTTGGACCTGCCGAACACATTTACCTGACCGGTGACCTTGGAGACACGAAAGTATATACTATGTTCTTTGAAATAGAAGACTATGTTATACAAATCCGTTTTTGGGATTACTCTTCCGTTGGTGTCTACGGAATTGACGAATTTGCTTATTATCCAATAGAGTTTTTGGATGAGCACCTTCAGGATCTGGAAAGTGAGGCCGGTTATGACGCTAACGTGTTTGAAAAAATAGAATTCTAAGCGAACGTCGCTTACGCAAGACTAAGCGAACGTCGCTTATCCGTGAGAAAGGCGGATGCCTTTCTCGCGGATACCGTTTGCAACGGTATGATAAAAAGAAAAAGAGGCGTGGGTTTCAAACTTAAAAGTTTGAACCTTCGCCTCTTTCCTGTTTATCGCATCGTTCGCTTAGTCGCTTACATCATTCCCATGCCTGGGTTGCCGCCCGGCATAGCCGGCATATCTTCTTTGATGTTTGCAACAACGGATTCTGTTGTCAATAACGTAGAAGCTACGCTTGTAGCGTTCTGTAATGCGCTTCTTGTTACTTTTGCAGGGTCAAGGATACCTGCTTTTACCATATCCACGTATTCACCTTTCAACGCATCAAAACCGATTCCTGCTTCGGATTCTCTTACTTTGTTGATGATTACGCTTCCTTCCAAACCTGCATTTGCAGAAATGTGGAATAACGGTGCTTCCAAAGCTTTTAATACGATGTTTGCACCTGTTCTTTCATCGTCTTCCAAAGTTTCAGCAAGTTTTGCAACTTCTTTGGAGGCATGAATGTATGCAGAACCACCGCCGGAAATGATACCTTCTTCTACAGCTGCTCTTGTTGCTGCCAAAGCATCTTCCAAACGAAGTTTTGCTTCTTTCATTTCTGTTTCTGTTGCAGCACCTACGCGGATAACCGCTACACCACCTGCAAGTTTAGCAAGTCTTTCCTGTAATTTTTCTTTATCAAATTCAGAAGTTGTCTCTTCCACCTGCATTTTAATCTGTGCAATTCTTGCTTCGATTGCTTCTTTGTTGCCTTCGCCATCTACGATAACTGTGTTTTCTTTCTGTACTTTTACAGATTTTGCACGGCCGAGCTGATCTAATGTTGCATCTTTCAATTCTAAGCCGAGTTCAGAGCTGATTACCTGACCGCCTGTAAGAATTGCGATATCTTCCAACATAGCTTTTCTTCTGTCGCCGTATCCCGGTGCTTTTACAGCTACTACGTTGAATGTACCACGAAGTTTGTTTACGATTAATGTTGTCAAAGCTTCGCCTTCTACATCCTCTGCAATGATTAATAATTTTGCACCGGACTGTACGATCTGCTCTAACAGCGGTAAAATTTCCTGAATGTTGGAAATCTTTTTGTCCGTAATTAAAATGTACGGATTGTCAAGAGTTGCTTCCATCTTATCCATATCTGTTGCCATATATGCGGAAATGTATCCGCGGTCAAACTGCATACCTTCTACAAGGTCAAGTTCTGTAAGCATTGTTTTGGACTCTTCGATTGTGATAACGCCGTCGCCGGAAACTTTTTCCATTGCGTCTGCAACTAACTGACCGATTTCGTCATCGCCTGCAGAAATTGCAGCTACTCTTGCGATGTGCTCTTTGCCGTTCACTTTGGAGCTCATTTTTGCAATTGCATCTACTGCGCAATCGGTTGCTTTTTTCATACCTTTTCTAAGGATAATCGGGTTTGCACCTGCTGCAAGGTTTTTGATACCTTCGTTAATCATTGCCTGTGCAAGAACAGTCGCTGTTGTAGTACCGTCACCTGCTACGTCGTTTGTTTTTGTAGCAACTTCTTTTACTAACTGTGCACCCATGTTTTCGAATGCATCTTCCAATTCGATTTCTTTTGCGATAGTAACACCATCGTTTGTAATAAGCGGTGCACCAAAAGATTTGTCAAGAACTACGTTTCTTCCTTTCGGTCCTAACGTTACTCTTACTGTGTTTGCAAGCTGGTTTACACCGGATTCTAAAGCGGCACGTGCCTCTGCACCGTATTTAATTTCTTTTGCCATGATTCTGCCTCCATGATTTCTTTTTTATTTTTTAAGATATAATTGCTAAAATATCACTCTGTTTAACGATGATATATTCTTCCTCTTCAATCTTTACGTCTGTTCCGGAATATTTAGAATAAATAACCTGATCGCCAACGTTTACTTCCATTTTTACTTCTTTGCCGTCAATCATTCCGCCCGGTCCTACTGCAATTACTTCTGCCTGCTGTGGCTTTTCTTTATTCTGTCCCGGAAGAACGATTCCGGACTTTGTTGTCTCTTCTGCAACTAACTGTTTTAATACAACTCTGTCACCTAAAGGTACTAATTTCATTACTATATTTCCTCCTTAAAATAATAATCTTTTTTGCTTTGTTAGCACTCTTGTATGTCGAGTGCTAAACACTAGTCATATATTAATTTTATATGCAACAGTTTGCAAATTCATCCAAAAAGACAAATCATTTATTTTCTTTTATTTTCTTTCGTTTTCTCTTTCTTTCTCTCATTTTCTCACTTTCTCTCATATCCGTTGATTTAATATATTTTTTATAATTATATATCGCGTCTTTTTTAGCCACACACCGAAAAAAGCGGGTAGCACTCTCGCCACCCGCTATAATAACGCTCTTTCTTAAATTGTAAATTTGCTGATTTCGGCCTGCAATTTTGTTGTACTCTCTTCGACTGCACGCATAATTTCATTGACTGCTTCCGTACTTTCCAATACGTCTGATGTATTGTGTGTAATATCGGTAATGCTTGCCGCCTCGTCGTTGTTAGCATGGGAAATTTCCCGGATGGAAGAGGTCATCAAATCGATTGCATCCTGCAAACTTACAACTGCGCCGTATATTTCATCTACAAGTTTTTGTACGGCACCTGCATCCGCATGATACTGCTCCCCGATATTCACCATAGTCTTGTAGTCGCCGATTACTGTTTCATCAATAAATGTAAGCGTCTTTTCAGAATTGTCTGCCAGGTTATTTACTGCTACAACTACTTGTCTTGTTACATCCTGAATTGCACTTACTGTATTTTGTGAATTTTCTGCCAATTTACGTATTTCTTCAGCAACTACGGCAAAACCTTTGCCCATCTCTCCGGCTCTTGCCGCTTCAATAGAAGCATTTAATGCAAGCAAATTAGTCTGTGAAGCAATTTCCAAAATAGCTTCTGACAATTCATCAATCTGATTCACGGCCTTTGACTGCTCTACTGCGCTCTTTAAGCTTTCACTAATTTCAGCAGTAAGCGCATTTGCACGTTGCTGTGACTGTACTACGTTTTGTTTCAGCTCCTGTGCCCTCTGGCTGATATCCTCGGAAAGTTGTTTTCCATTTTGCGTCTCTTGATTCATGGATGCGATTGCTTCCTGTATGCTCATCGCATTTTGATTCATCATTTCCGTGCCTGCAGCTGTCTCCTGCATTTCTGCTGCCAGATTAGTAGTAATTTCGTTTACAGTCTGCATTCTTGCCGACAAATCTGTCAATCTTTCATCGGAAATAATCAGTTTTGAATTCACACTATCTGTTTCCTCTATGATATTACCAAACACTCTTCGCATAGAGCCTTGCATAGTCTGCATGGATTTTGCCAACACACCGATTTCATCGTGTCTCTTTACTAACTCTTCCGGAACTTCTTTGGAAAAATCTTCCTTTCCAAATGATTCAATAATGGAAACCATCTTGCCAAGCGGCTTTGTAATGGACAAGGAAATGAATACAATAACAATAGTTGCGATTACGAAACAAATCAAAACAACCGCAATAATATTTTTTACCATGCTTCCTACCATGGCAATGTATTCTGCTTCCGGCATATATACGAGGGTGTACATCGTTCCTACACTGGAGTATGCACCTACATAACTTACACCATTGTACTCAAATACAGCCTGTCCGTTTTCGCCGGTGCCCATCGTCTCCATCAGTGCTTTTGTGCTCTCGTTATGGTCAAAGAAATTTACCTGAAGAATTTCGTCTGCATTTTCGCTTGCAACAACGTTTCCTTCCACATCAATAATCATTACTTTTGTTTTTTCATCCGTGATGGAACCGGTAACAGACGCTGTCATCGCTGCCAAATCAATGGAATTGTTCAAACCGCCCACATATTTTCCGGTAACCGGATCTTTCACACCAAAGGAAATAACATAAACCGGTCTTCCCGTAACGGGAGAAATATTGTTGCCAATAAAGGCACCTTCCGTCATACACGCTTCGTACCATGGTTCACCGGTTACATCATGCAATGTATTTCCGTTAAGACCATCTGCAATACCTGCCGGTCCGCATGTAATAAAGAAATTTTCATAATATCCGTTGGCCTGCTCAAAAATTCCGGTAAAATAAGCGGTCAATTCTTTGTTCGCCACGTTGTCTAACGTGCCATCTTTAAACTGCTTTGCCACAATTTCTGCCACATAAGGAGAATCTGAAACCGTCTTTGTCATGGCAATCTGGTTTTGAATAATGGAATCTACCTCATGCATCTTTTCAATGGACAACTGCTGCAAGTTTGCATCTGCCGTCTCTTCCACATTATTTCCTACCACTTTTACAACATATACCATACAAATAATCAACGGTATCATCATACAAAGAATTGCCGTCAAAAAAATCGTTTTGAACAATCCGCCAAAACGTATGGAAGTTTCGCCTTTTACATTCTCTTTTCTCGTAGTTTTGTCTCCCATTGTTAGCCTCCTTAGCCCGCTCATGCACTCTATTGTCACGTCCGCATTTCGGTCACTCAAATTTGTTACATTTTACCATATTTTTCTTTTATTTTCAACAAATCTTGTTTGTTTTGTATGTTTTGCGACTCATTTTGTCATTTTTGGTCAAAATTGTTTTATAATTCAAACGCATTTTTAAATTATTCCATAAATTCACTTTCCCAACTGGCAACTATTGTTTTACTGCACCATAAGATGTAACAAAAAAACAGTTGGAAAACACAATGAATTATTCTTATCAATTTTCTGTATTGCCCGGCGATAAACGGCAGGACGATTTGATTGACGTATTATTGGCGAAAGGACGTATTGTTGCTTATGACATGCCTCTTCCCGACTTGTGCAAAGCGGCACCGGTAATCCTTGGCGGCATTCCATCTGCCTACACGTTTGAAGAGCTTGCGTTACAAAGCGGACAGACTTTCGTTGGAGGGTGTCTTACAAAAGCATTCACAGACGCCTGCAGCACCAACCAAATTGACACTTACGATTATATGCGCGACGAAGTTTTGACGATCCAAAATGCCATTGCAACGGCAGAAGGCACCATCTCGGAAATGATTGCCCACTCTCCTTACAATTTGCACGACAGCAACGTACTCATTCTCGGATTCGGAACGTGCGCAAAAGCACTGGCTCAAAGATTGCACGCCCTTCATATGAATGTTTGCATTTGCGCAAGAAACCCTGTTGCACGCGCAGAAGCGCTTTCCATGCACTACGATGCCATCCCTTTTGAAATGCTTCCCGGCAGGCTTCCCGGCTTTCTCTTTATCGTCAATACGGTTCCTTCCCTCATACTGGACGAAAAGCACTTGGCATTCGTCCACCCAAAATGCCTGCTCTGTGACATTGCTTCTGCCCCGGGCGGCATCGACTCAGGCGCAGCGCAGGCACTCTCCATCCGGACTATAAAACTTCCCGGACTCCCCGGAAAATATGCGCCACTCTCCAGCGCCCAATTTATGGCCGACTACATTTTTAAGAACGTAATTTAGTCCCATCGCATACTTGTAAACTAAAATGCTCGCACAGCGAAAGGACTCCTTATGTCACTTGAAAATGTAAAAATCGGTGTTGCTTTCACCGGTTCCTTCTGCACGTACAACCGTGTTTTTCCGGAGCTTGAAAAATTGGCAGCTGCCGGTGCCTATATACAAACGATTTTTTCTGACACTTCTCAAACTACAGACTGCCGTTTCGGAAAGGCAGATGACTTTTTGAAAAAGGCGGAACAAATTACCGGCAATCCGCCTATTTTAACCATTCCCGAGGCAGAACCTATCGGCCCCAAAGGCCTTCTTGACATTCTCGTCATTTTGCCCTGCACAGGAAATACGCTGGCCAAATTATCCCACGGCATCACGGACAGTCCGGTGCTCATGGCCGCAAAAGCACATTTGCGAAACGACAGATCGCTCGTCCTGTCTCTTTCCACCAACGATGCCCTTGGTATGAATTTAAAAAATATTGGTCTAGTCTTGAATGTAAAAAACATTTACTTTGTACCTTTTGGTCAGGATGACCCGCAAAACAAACCAAACTCCATGGTTGCCCATACGTCCCTTTTGCTTCCCACGTTGGAACAGGCACTGAACGGCAAACAACTGCAACCTGTGATTCAAAGTCCGTTTCAGTAGGAGGTGATTTGATATGTGTGGAATTACCGGTTTTTTTCAAACAAAATTTGATTATACGGACGAAAAAGTATACTACTCCTCCATCCTTGACACGATGCGAAAAAGCTTGCAGCACCGGGGCAATGACGAACACGGTACCGCTTTGTTTCCGCATTGCGGCCTTGCACACGCCAGACTTTCCATTCTCGATTTGAAGAACGGAAAGCAGCCTATGATGCGCATGGAAAACGGAAATACTTGTGCCATTGTCCACAACGGCGAAATTTATAACATGAAAGAATTGAAGGCCGAGTTGGAGCAAAAAGGCGTTACTTTTCTTACCACAAGTGACACGGAGGTGCTTCTTGCCGGATACATGACGGAAGGCATCTCCTTTGTGGAAAAGTTAAACGGCATTTTTTCTTTTGCCATTTTTGACAAACAAAAAGATTGCCTCTTTTTGTTCCGCGACCGGCTTGGCGTAAAACCTTTGTTTTTTACGATTTTTCAGGACACTTTTTTGTTTGCCTCCGAACCGAAAGGACTGTTTGCCTACCCGGGTAACCGTCCGGCCATTTCCAAAGAAAGCCTGTGTGAGATTTTTGCACTGGGACCGGCTAAAACCTACGGCAAAGGTGTGTTCCAAAACGTAAAAGAAGTGCTTCCCGGAACCTTTCTTTGCGTTTCCCACGAAGGAGTAAAAGAATATACATACTGGAAGTTGGAAAGCAAACCACACGAAGATGACTTTGAACAGACCATCGAAAAAACCGCATACCTCATTCAGGACGCGGTCAAAAAACAGCTGCTTTCCGACGTGCCGGTATGTACCTTTCTCTCCGGCGGCATCGATTCCAGTCTTGTCACCTCCATCAGCGCACGGGAATTAAAAAAAGAGGGGATTCCCCTCTCTACTTACTCGTTTGATTACAAAGACAATTCCATCCACTTTAAGTCCAATGCCTTTCAGCCTGCTGAAGACCGTCCCTTTGTGGACCAGATGGTGCAATACTGCGGCACAAACCACACCTATTTGGAATGCGACAACGACGATTTGATTGCCAACCTGTACACCGCCGTGGATGCCAGAGATTTGCCTTGTATGGCAGACGTGGAATCGTCCCTTTTGTACTTTTGCAAACAAGTCGTACAACATCACAAAGTAGCTCTGACCGGAGAATGTGCGGATGAAATCTTCGGCGGTTACCCGTGGTTTCACAAAAAAGAATGCTTTGACGCCGACAACTTTCCGTGGACACCGGATATGTCCATGCGAAGCCTCCTTCTAAAAGACGAGGTACTGGCAGAACTGCCCTTGCTGGAATACTCCCAAAATGCGTACCAAAATACCATTCTGGAAACACCGGTTTTGCCGGAGGATAACCCAACCGAAAAACGCCGCCGCGAAATAGCCTATTTAAATATCAAATGGTTTATGGCAACGTTACTGGACCGCATGGACCGCACAAGTATGGCTTGCGGCCTGGAAGCACGTGTGCCCTTTGCCGACCATCGCATTGTGGAATATGTATGGAACGTTCCATGGGATATGAAATGTCCGAACGGACTTGTGAAAGGTCTTCTCCGATACGCCTCCACCGGATACTTGCCGGATAGTATATTGTACCGCAAAAAAAGCCCTTACCCCAAAACATACCATCCGGAATACGAAACCGTTTTAGGGCAAAGGCTTTTGGAAGTATTAGAAAATACTTCCTCTCCTATCAACACATACGTTGACAAACATAAACTGATTCAATTTTTGCAGTCACCAAGCGACTACGGCAAACCGTGGTACGGACAGCTGATGGCCGGACCGCAGCTTCTTGCATACCTTTTGCAAGTCAACTACTGGCTCACAAAATACGGGTGTTAAGATTGCGCTAAGACTGCCCCGATTCCCTTTCCGAAACGAATTTTGACTGCTAAAATACAAACTATCAATATCGTTACAAAAGGAGAGGTTACAACATGAGCGTTGCTATTATACCGATTGCAATCGTTGGTATTGCTGCCGGTTTACTTTCCACTTTGTTTTTGGTTATCAGCCTTCCGGCTGTAATCGTGTGGAAAATATATCGCAAAGTAAGATATAAAATACCTATGACTATGTAATTTTAGGAAAGAGCTGGCATTTCGTCAGCTTTTTCTTTTTGCTCTTCCTGCTCTGTTATGACCGGTGCTTTGTCCGCTCTGAACAAAACAACACCTAGCGCTGTAGTCACGACACATACTACAATCAAAATCACAGTAACCCAGCCTTCTTCCGGAAGATATCCGCTTACCGCACTCAATAGATTTGCAGCCAAATTAAAACTCAAATGCGTCAATATGGCCGGATATATTGTTTTGTATTTCTTAACGGTATATCCCAGGAATAATCCGAGCACAAAAGCATAGCTTCCCTGCACGAAATTCATGTGGTACGCAGCAAACAAAAATGCCTGAATCACATTTGCAACAACAAAATTAGCACCTGCTCTTTTTGCCAATGTAAACGTAATGCCGCGGAACATAATTTCCTCCACAATCGGAGCCATAATAACAGTCGCAAGAATCGCAATCAGACTCAAATCTGCCATGCCGGCAAGTTCCGTCATCTTTGACATCTCATCAATCATATCCGGCACAAAAAGATAGGCAATGGACAAAACAAAATTTGTCATCAACTGGAACGCTATTCCAAAAAGAATAAGCCATCCCACTGTTTTTGTATGTATCACTTCTTTGATATGTACCTTTTTGTTGTTTTTTGTCTGGCGTTTGAACCATATGCCAAACACAAGCAATGCAACCAATTGTGAAAATACAAGAATATGCGCCACATAACGGAATGTCAAACGACTGATTACAAATTCAGATGCTTCCGTCCCTTCCATCAACGCCTGCAAATGCACAAATCCTTTGATGGCATATACTGCCGCATAACTACATGCGTATTGGAGCCCGATTCCCAACAAAACCGGCACCAATACAAGTGACCAATTGGCCACTTTCCTTAAATTATTATTCATTTTTTTAACTCCCTTCTTTTATTTCAACCAGTGCGTGATACCGGTGATTTGTCTTGCTTTGATCATGATATCCGCACCGTTGTCTTTTAAATATTCCTCCAATTTGGCAACTTCTTCCGCGTCAAATCCGACACTGCTTTCAATAATCGCTTGCGGCAAAATCCCCTCCGCAAATTGACGCCCTTTCTCGCCCTGGCATTCAAAACTGACCCGAACTACTTTTTCTCCTGCCTGATTTAACAAAATGCTCGTATAAGTGAGCTTTAATTCCCTATCCTTTTCTGTCATAACCATGCCTCTTGATAACTCCGATACCAAGCGCATATGGCCCTGTATGCACACCAATTGCCGCACCAATCTGATAAATCGGAATGTTATCTACCGCTTTGTAGTTTTGTTTCAAAAACTGTTGTAACTGTTCACGAAATGCTTCCGCTTCTTCTTTGTCATAGCCTAATCCGACGGAAAAACTATATTCCTCCACATCTGCGTGCACTTCTTTCAAATACTCATCCAGCAACACCAAAATCTTCTCCAATGATTTTTTGCGGCTTCTCGTTACGCCTGACGGGAATATCTCCCCTTCTTTCAACGTAATGAGTGGCTTAATACCAAGCACCGAACCTGCCATACCGGCAAGCTTGCCAATTCGTCCACCGTGTTGCAAATAAGAAAGATTGCCCACCGTAAAGAAAATGCGGCCTGTTTTTTTGATTTCGTTGATGCGTTCAATGTTTTGTTCGTAGGAAACACCCAGCTCCTGCATCGCTACCGCTTCCATAACAAGCTGCCCTTGAAGCACCGTATTTACCGTTGCATCAATGACCGTAATCTGCGCCTCCGGATATGCTTCCAACACCATATCCCTTGCATTGAGTGCAGACTGCATGGAAGCACTAAATTTGGTCGTAATACAAATACAAATTACCGGAATGTTCTGCTTTGCATATACAAAAAATTCATCCGCGTAATCCTGAATAGACGGCAGTGATGACTTCGGAAATACAGTTGGATTGTCCACCATCTTGTCATAAAATTCGCGTACACCCATCTGTTGTATTTCACGATAATAGTTTTCTCCATCAAAGGATACATAAAAAGGAACAACAACAACTCCTTTTTCCTCTGCAAGCTCCTTTGGCAAATCACAGGAACCGTCTGTTATAATCTGATACTTTGTACTCATTGTTTCACCTGTATTACTTGCTAAAATGTCCTTTCTTTGCTTTTTCTGCGCACATTTCGCGCAGTTTTACCAATACATCTTCGCCGATATATTGGGACCGCATGGCATAACGGCGAATATCCTCCTGCCAGCCGTACAATCCTAAAGATTTTTGCAAAAACTGCTCCAGCGTAACCGTCACCGGCTCGCCATCCTCCGTCTCACCCTCATACAAAATTTCTTCCACATCCAACTTGTTATCCAAAATAAACCAGTCCAACCAAAGCTGATATTTTTTTGTTGTATCATCCATCATTTGTTCGTCACTCCTGCGTTGTAATCACAAAATATTTGTAAAATAATGTTATCACATAACACAGCTATTTTCCACAACAACTTCGAAAATACAACTCTATATCTCTTCGTTTTTTGCCATTTGTATCACAACCGAAATGGCAATCGGAAACAAAAAAATCCCCACTACACCAAACAATTTCAAACCGACAAACAACGCAACTAACGTGATAAGCGGGTGCAGTCCGATTTGCTTTCCAACGATTTTGGGCTCCAAAATATTTCTTGCAATTGTGATGACCAAATCCAGCACAATCAATCCTATTGTCATTTTGTAATTACCCAACAAGAAGGAAAAAACAGCCCACGGTATCAAAATACCACCGGTTCCAAATACCGGTAATATATCAAAAAGTGCCACCCCAAAAGCAATTACTACGGCATATGGCACTTGCAAAATAAGCAAACCTATCCACAACTCCACAAACGTAATCAGCATCAAAACAGAATAGGATTTTAAATATGCGTGCAACATCTCCAGCAAATGAAATTTGACACTGCGAATACGCTTCTGCCCCTTTTCCGAAAAAAATCCCATGAGAAAAAACGTTACTTTTTTGTAGTCTGCCGCAATAAAAAATGTAGCCACCACCATAATGACAACTTTAATAAAAAAACCCGGAATTTTCACGACATGGTCGGACACATCAATCATTTTATCCATGGATATTTGTGACAACTGCTGTCCAAAATCCCGCAACCCATTCATAAACTTGTCCCCGATATCATCCAGTCCTGCCATGCTGTTGTTGCCATATCTGGCTTCCAAACGCTCCGCTACAGAATGCACCCAGGGAATAATTTCATCCCGAAACAAATTGGGCAACACCTCAATAGCCTTTTCTCCCAAAATCAAAAATCCATTGGCGAGCAGCACTATCCCGGCGGCAATCAGAATATAAAACAACGCCGTCGTCACAATTGCAACTCTTTTTCTTTTCTTGCCTTCTCCAACCGGCAGACGCTTCACAATGACATGAATCAAACTTGCAACCAAAAATGCTAATAGGAAGGGCATAAATGCAGGTACAACATACTTAACCAGCAAATATACACTTCCTAAAACAAGACTAAAATAGATTGCATTGATAATAAATTCTTTTCTACTTTCCATAGTCACAGTATTGCCATATTTGTAATATTCATACTGTGGCCAAATTAAACTTTAGAAATACTTTCTTATTTGCTCCTCTGCCACATCCTTGTAAATATCATTTTTCCTAATTGCAGCAATAATATCTTCTGCCGTCAGCAACATCGGTTTCAAAGTATTTACAAGCGCCTGTAAACCCTCTTCTTTTCCTTCCGCTTTTCCTTTTTGCATTCCTAACTCCAAGCCCTCTTCCAAGGCATCTTCCCGTATGCCTTCTCCTAAGTTACACATATGTCCCAACTCCCTTCCCATTTGTTCTCTAATTGGAATCTCATACTGCTCTTTTAAAATTTTGATCTTGTTATCTGCATCTATGTCCGGTGCCAAAAGTGTATTTAGCAAACCAACAACACCTTCGCCCTTCTTACGGTCTTTTTTTGTTCCATTTAAACATATTAAAACAACAGACAACTTATCATACGCATCTTTCTCATCCGGGATACCGGGCAAAATATCCGTCTTTTGTATATGATATTCAGAAATGGCATTCCCGATATAATCCGGTGTATTCATGCAAATCCATATAGAATAAACCTTTTTTAAATCAGAATAATCTTCCGGCGTAAACTCCGTATGCATCTGCGACGAAATCATCCGCGCTCCATAAAATATTCCCCGTGTTATGATTGGATATTTTAAATGAAATTTCTTTTGTGCCTCCACATTTAAAAGTATCTTAATCGGTTCCTTCCCTTTTTGTATATAGGCACTAAATCGCACATCGTAAAAGATAGTACCTTCTCTCGGCACTACATCCTCTGTATTTTGTCCTTTGATACGTTCGGGCAATAATTTTCTCTTGGAAATCCGCACATCATCCGCAATACACTGTGTAGCAATGGTTGAAACCGACATTTCCGCAAACTCTTTTGTCGTATACTTGAGTATCCAAGCAAGTACGTACCGGTCACTCAAAATCTGTTTCACATACTCGTCATACTGCGCTTCTTGTGACACAACATCCTCTAAAATGGTCATGTTACCTCCTCCTGTCTGTATGGCAGGAGGTCAAAAAATCTCCTGCATTTTTTATTTTTTGAGAATAAAAAGCATAGATTTTCTGAATTGATATTTAAGAATAATAGAATGAATTTCTTTAGAATAAATTGAAATAAATATGCTTTTGAAAGAGTATAGCACAGCGGTTTTGATTGTGCAAGAATTAAATGGATACCAAGGCTTGTTCTCTGAGACTGTAAAAAATTTTGTGTAAACTAGATATGTAAGTATATATCCCCTTGGATTGATGTTAAAATAAGTATTAATCCATGAGGATATTTTTATGGCAAGACAAAGAAAACTTTCACCGGAACGCAAAGCGTTCATCAACAGCTTATTGGAGCATTACCAGCCAACGGATGCCAATGATGTACAGGAAATGCTCAAAGATTTATTGGGCGATACCCTTCAAGGTATGTTGGAGGCAGAAATGGACCAGAAACTGGGCTACTCCAAGTATGACTATCAGAACAAGGCTACAGATGCCAGCAGAAACGGTTACAACAAAAAAACTGTGACATCATCCATGGGCGAAATTGAACTCGATATTCCCAGAGACCGCAAAGGCGAGTTTGAGCCACAGATTGTTAAGAAGAACCAGACGGATATTTCAAACATTGAAGATCAGGTTCTGTCCATGTATGCCAAGGGCATGACTACACGGGATATTTCTGCTCATCTTCCTTCCGATTGCCAGGGAATGGCAGAACCGCCCTCTAGAAAAGAAATATGCTATTGTTTTCATGGATGCGGTACATTTCCATGTAAGGCAGAATAGCCAAACAGTTAAGAAAGCTATATATGTTGCTATAGGTATCAAACTTAACAGACGTAAAGAAGTATCAGGTATGTGGATTGGTGACAATGAAAGTGACGTATTTCTAAAAGCAGAAATCCAAAGATGCATAGTCCATCAGGTACGTTATTCCACGAAGTTTGTGAATTATAAAGATTTGAAGCCTTTTGTAAAGGATTTGAAAGAAGTATATCAGGCAGCAACCGAAGAACTTTCACTGGAAAATCTGGTCCAGCTTGAAGAGAAATGGGGTAAGAAATATCCATCTTCCATAGCATCATGGAGAAACAACTGGCCGCAGTTGTCCACGTATTTCAAGTATCCGCCGGAGATACGGAAAATCATTTATACCACGAATTCCATTGAGAATTTCAACCGCCAGCTCCGCAAGGTAACGAAATCCAAGACCTTCTTTCCTACGGACGATACATTGTTCAAAATCCTGTATCTTGCTATGTGCGATATCACAGAAAAATGGACCGGAGCCGGTTGGAACTGGGGACAGACC
>JAZQDM010000104.1:0-1520 GCA_045546775.1 Lachnospiraceae bacterium
AAATTTTTCCCATTGTATCCTATTATATATTATGTTAATCAAAAATTCAATACAATTTTTTCTTTTTTCTGTCCAAAATATTACTTTTATTCAAAAAAACAACACGGTGCAGATGCACCGTGTCTCAGACTGTCGAAGAAGTCCAGAAAAGTCTGGGCTTTTTCTTCATTTTATCACCATTCTGCCGCTAAAGCGTCAGCACAAATAGTAATGAAAGTGCTGAACTGCGGCTGATTTTTTAGTATACTGTACTTGAGGAAAAGATATACTACAAAACACGGTGGGAGGAGTTGTAGACGAACTTTCCGAAAACAGTATTTTAATCAGTGTCAGAATCATCTTTTCAAGCACAAATAAGTGATGCCGTAGAGCTCGTAAGTTAAGAATTGTTTTAACACCTGTTAAATGTGTGATGATTCAGTCAATGTCTTTTCCTCTCTATACTTTTCTGTACGGGAGGTTTTTCTTTTGAAAGTTGTTTACCCTGTTTGCTGTGGTGTTGATGTCCACAAGTCTTTCCTTGTTGCTACCGTCATCTCTACCACTTCAGGATTAGAACCGAGCTATTCACGCAAACGTTTCTCAACATTTAACCGTGATTTAAGAAACTTTGCCAATTGGCTCAAAACTAATAATTGTCTTGATGTTTGTATGGAATCTACAGGTAAATACTGGGTTCCTGTGTTTAACATCTTAGAAGATGAAAACATCAACATCACAATTGCAAATCCCAAATGGGTTAAAGCCGTTAAAGGAAACAAGGACGATAAAAAAGATTCCAAGTGGATAGGTGACCTATTCCGTTTCGGTCTTGTTCCCGGTAGCTTTATCCCTGCCAAGCCAATCAGGATCTTGCGTGAATTTACTCGGTATCGCTTCAAGCTTGTTTCTATGAAAAGCAGCGAAAAGAATCGTTTTCAAAACGCTTTTACTGTCTGCAATATCGGTCTTGATTCGGTAGTTTCCGATATGTTCGGCAAATCTGCATCGGCAATTACTGACTATCTGCTTTCCGATGAATCCTTCAATACGGATCATTGTGTTTCTCTTCTCCAAAGGAGTTTGAAGAAAAAAGCGGATTCCGTCATCGAATCAATCGAAGGTTATCAGATTACCGAACAGCAAAAGTTTCGTATGAATGCGATTCGTTCTCATCTTGCCTACATAGATAATTCTATTCACAAGCTTGATGAAGCCATTAATTCAATGGTCGTACCTTACGAAAATACACTTTCTTTAATGTGTACAATTCCGGGGCTTGACCGCAAAACTGCAATAACAATATTATCCGAAATCGGTGATGATATTTCTCATTTCAATTCCTCTAAGCAGCTTTGTTCTTGGGCGGGGTTAACACCCGGAAACAACGAAAGTGCCGGAAAGAAAAAGTCTGTCAGGATTACACGTGCCGGAGTTTATCTCAAACCTGCATTAGTAGAAGTTGCTCATGCAGCCGTAAAATCCACAAAATCACCTTACTACAAAACAAAGAAGTCGGATCGTAGCCATGTCGTTCTGTG
>JAZQDM010000105.1:0-10872 GCA_045546775.1 Lachnospiraceae bacterium
TGTTTGACATAGTTTTCGTGGCGCTCATAATCAGCGCGGGCCTGGCAACGCAGGCGGATTTCCTCATCGGCACTCAATTCATACATAGTTTCGGCAGCTTCGGTAAAATATGGATTGTTGGATGCAATCATTTTTATCTCCTCCCATGTGGTAGCTTTAAAAAGGGAAGCCCAGTAATCAAGCTGATTGTTACGGTCTTCCTCGGTTGCCAATTCTATTTGAGTTAAGTCTACCACAGAAAGGACAAACTTGTCACTATAAATCCCATGATTTTTGACATTCATAAGCTTGTATGTAGCATAAAATTCGGGTCTGTCGGGGAAGAGTGTGAAATCCAAGAAAGAAATGTGAAAGGCGGGCTTGGCTTCGATGTAATCCTGCCCGGAATTGAGAGAGTCGAAGGAACGACAGAGGTAACTTAGAGAACGTTCGGGCCAGTCGCCGTGATTGATGACCTGCATTTCCAGATTAATTTGGGTGTGGTCATTGAGCAACACATTGATGTCCAGATAAAAGTCTTTTGCATCGATGGATTCGCCCAGCTTAATCGGATTTGTGATGACGACGGATTTGACTTCGGCAGGGGATAGATGTAGTAGCGAGCAGATTAATCCGGTGAGGGCTACATTACTTTCCTGTAAAACTGCCCGAAAAAGATAATCGTTAGTAAGTTTGAACTGCACCGGACCGGTGGCGTTCATAAAAGAAAAGGTTTGTTTCATAGATTTGCTCCTTTCAAGATGTGTAATTTTGATAATAATTTAGATGTGATAAGAAATATATATCACATACTTACACAATGTGCAAGTGTCTGCAACACAATTTCAAAAATTTATTTGGATGTCGCAACACAGCTCCTAGCAAATCGCGATTGAAATTCCCCGTTCTTTATGTTAGGATACTTATGCTGGCTCGGAGGGCAAAGCATTCGTTGGAAATGTTGTGCTGGATAAGGCTACGGATTGAAATGTCCGTTTTCTTATCCGGCTTTTTTACTTTAAAAGTTTAAAAGACTTTTTGCTCATCTAATTCTTATAAATATGCTACTTTGGAGGAATATTATGGAAATTAAGTTGTCCGATCATTTTACATATGGGAGGTTGTTTCGGTTTGTCATACCGTCGATTGTGATGATGATTTTTACATCCATTTATGGTGTGGTGGACGGGCTGTTTGTTTCCAATTGCGTGGGGAAAATTGAGTTTGCAGCAGTGAATTTGATTATGCCCTTTCCGATGATGTTGGGTGCATTTGGATTTATGATAGGAACCGGTGGTACGGCGCTTGTGTCGATGACACTTGGACAAGGCAAGAAAAAGGAAGCAAACGAAATATTTTCGATGCTTGTGAAAGTGACCATTATTGTAGGTATTGTGTTGTCCGGACTTGGGATAATTTTTACAAAAGAAATTGCGCTTGCGCTTGGGGCGACACCGGAGCTTTTGGAGCCCTGTGTGACATATGGCAGGTTGTTGTTGCTTTCGCTTACAGCATTTATGTTGCAGAATGTTTTTCAAAGTTTTCTTGTTACGGCAGAGAAGCCGAAGCTTGGTTTGATTGTGACGGTGGCGGCAGGCCTGACAAATGTGGTGCTGGATTATTTGATGATTGGTGTATGGAAATGGGGCGTTGTCGGGGCGGCTCTTGCCACAGGTACCAGTCAGCTTGTGGGCGGTTTGATTCCGCTTATCTATTTTCTGCGAGAAAACGACAGTGAGTTGCGTCTGGTGCGTGCGAAGGTGGATTTTAGAGCGTTGGGAAAAACATGTTTTAACGGTTCTTCTGAGCTTATGACAAACATATCCATGTCTCTTGTCAATATGCTTTACAATTTGCAGTTGATGAAATATGCCGGAGAAAACGGCGTTGCGGCTTACGGCGTTATTATGTATGTAAACTTTATTTTTATTGCGGTTTTTCTTGGTTATGCTATTGGAACGGCGCCCATTGCAGGGTATAATTATGGTGCAGCCAATCAAAAGGAATTAAAGAATGTATACAAAAAAAGCATGACATTTAATGTGTTTGCCGGCGTGCTGATGTGTGTGGCTGCTGTTGGATTGTCCGGTGTGATGGCGGGCATATTTGTAAGCTACGATGCAGAGTTGTTTGAAATGACGAAGCGTGGCTTTGCCATTTACAGTTTGTCGTTTTTGTTTGCCGGATTAAATATTTACGGTTCGTCCTTTTTTACCGCGCTTGGAAACGGTGTGCTTTCGGCGGTGATTTCTTTCCTTCGTACACTTGTGTTCCAAATGGCAGCAGTGCTTGTTTTACCGCTTGTTTTTGGACTGGACGGTATTTGGGCAGCAATCGTTGTGACAGAAATTGCTGCGCTCATTGTGACGATGTTGTTGCTTTTGGCGAAGCGCAAAAAATACGGTTATTGATAAGGAGCAATTTGCATGAAACATTTACTTGGAGAAAAGGGAGAATGGGATTTTTCAAAATACGACTGTTATGTGCGGGATACGTTTGGCATTTTGATTCCGGTTTTGCAGGATGAGCAGGAAACGGAGAAAAAGCATACGGTTCCGTCGTATGAAATTGTGATTGATTTTTCCAAGGACTCAGAAAAAGCAAAACATTATTGTGCGACCATTACTTCGCCACAGGTAGCGCATGTGCGCGAAGCGGGAATGCATTGCTATTTGATTTATATTGAAAAAGAATATTTTGAAAAAAGATTCCTCATGTACGCGCCGGAAGTACCGGTATTTGAAAACAAAAAATTTGAGTTTTGCCAGGATATTTTGAAGGCGTTAAATACGTTTGTGTTTGAATACAGCAAGGCGATGATGAACTCGGATGTGACGCTTGATGCGCAGACGGAGATTATTACCCATTGGCTCATTCGCAGTGTGTTTGGAGAGACACTGGATATGAGGGCAGTGTCGCTGGATTATTCGGTGGCGCGGGCGCAGCATTACATAGAGCAACACTATATGGATGATATTACGGTGGAAAAGTTAGCCGGTTTGGGTTATATGTCAAAAACATCTTTTAACCGTCGTTTCAAAAATGAGATAGGCATTACACCCATCGAATATTTGATTGAAGTGCGTTTGAAAGCAGCAAAGTTGATGCTAAAGAGAAAAGAGAACCCGATGACAGACATCGCAATGAAATGCGGATTTGGCAGCAGTGCGCACTTTTCTTCCTGTTTTCAAAAAAAGGTAGGCGTCACGCCGACAGAATATCGTGACAAATATGCGGATTAGCGGTGGTGCCGGGACGGATAGGGCGCGGATTAAGGAATGCTTTATTGTGGCATTATTTTGAAAAAAAGTGGTAGCATTTTGAAAGAATACATTTTTGCAATCTTGTAGAATGGTGAAAAATTTTACAGGAGGGTAAGTATATGAACGAAAAAGAAATGTATGAATTGATGAACGCTAACTTACATTTTCATTTGGCAACGATGGAGGGCGACCAGCCGAGAGTGCGCGGAATGATGTTGTTTCGGGCGGATGAGGACGGTATTATTTTCCATACCGCTTCCAGCAAAGATGTGTTTGCACAAATAAAAGCAAATCCCAAAGCAGAGATGTGCTTCTTTCACAATGGTACGCAAATACGTGTAACGGGTGTGCTGGAGCATGACACGGATGAAAACTTACGGCAGGAGATTTTTGCGCATCCGACCAGACAGTTTTTGCAGGCATGGAAAGCAAACGGTGTCGACCATCTGGTGCAAGTGTTCCGCATGAGAAATTGTGAAGCTGTGACTTGGACGATGGAAACTAACTTTGAGAAAAAAGTACCCGTGAAATTGTGTTGCGGGAAATAAAAAATAGAATAGTAAATTGTGTGGCACTGTCAGGGAGTTTTTGCTCTTTGGCAGTGTTATTTTATTGAAAGAAATTTTTTAACATAGTATAATTTTGATAGTTTGTTTTTAGAGGGAGGAAAATTGTGGGGACAGAAGAGAAAAAAGAGTACGAACCGTTGGAAAAACTGGATGAAATTCTTGCGGTAGTTGAGGCATTTCATCCGCAGATGATTACGCCGGATTCGATGAAAAAAACAACCGATGACGAAGCGCAGGATGCGAAGGAAGAGTGGGTTGTTATCCGTTGCGTCAACGATGCCGGGCAGGAACTTGACATAGAGGTAGCAGACGAAATAACGCTGTTTTTTGGTGACTGGCACACGCATTTTTATGATGAAACCGGCACATATGAGGAGTTTTTTGATATTTTGAAAGGGATTGTTCACAATGAAAAAATAGTTGTGTGTACCTATCAGAATGACAAGTGGAGTGGTTCCTTTTTGTGGCATGGAACGGAGCCTGACATGGAAGAGATTCGGGAAGAAATCGGTAGAGGTAAGAAATGCGTATGCAGTTTTTGGGACAGTTCAAAAGATGTGACGTTTGAAACGTAATAGGGCAGTTGCCGGATGGATGAAGGAGGAAAATAGAATGAGTGCAGGATTAGTAATTATTATTGGTGTAGTCTGTGTAGGGATATATTTTTGTGTGTTGAGAAAATCAGTGAAGCACCATCACGAAACCTTTATGGAAACGCTGGAAAAAGAGATGGCCGTAAAAAGGGAGAAAGCACTTTCCATGTCCCATGAGGAGATGGCAGCACTTTCTGATGAGGAGCTGTTTGATGTGATACTGACGAGAGTAGAAACGAAAGCGCGAGAAGGTGGTGGTACGGAAGCTGCCTATCTTTCTGAAGAAGAAAAAGTGGCAGAAGTGGTGTTTGATTTTTGGGATTTAGGTCAGGAAGATGAAGAAATCGCAGGCATGCGCGCGGTGCTTGGCAGTGTGGAAAGAGAGTACTGTGTGCCCCGCATGAGCGAGTGCTTTGAAAAAATCGGCGCCTATGAGCATAAGAGAGTCTTTGATAAATGCATTCATGAAAATAATATTGATGTCCACAATTTGTCGCAGTTTGCCCGCTGTTATGAAGATGCGTTTGCAGAGCAGGAAAAAATATATGATTTTTCAAAGACGGATGCAGAATTTGCGGCATTACCAAAGATAGAAAACTATCTGACAGCATACATAAGAAACAACATAGAGAGGTTTTAGGATGAAAACAAAAGTGATTTTATTTGATTTGGATGGCACGTTGTTGCCCATGGACCAGGATGTGTTTGTAAAACAATATTTTGGTCTGTTGGCAAAGAAACTGGCACCTCACGGATACGATCCGGAGAAGCTTGTGAATGCCATTTGGACAGGCACTGCCGGCATGGTAAAGAACAACGGGGAACAGACAAACGAGGAAGTGTTCTGGGAAGTCTTTTCCAAAGCATACGGCAAAGATGCAAAAGCGGATATGCCCTTGTTTGAGGAATACTATGAAAACGAATTTGCCGATGTGCAAAAAGTATGCGGTTACAACGAAGAAGCTGCAAAGACCGTGCAGAAGCTGAAAGAGATGGGATTCCGTGTAGGGCTTGCAACGAACCCGATTTTCCCACAGATTGCGACAAAACAACGTATTGTGTGGGCGGGACTTACCCCGGAGGATTTTGCGTTTTATACAACATATGAAACATCCAGATATTCCAAGCCAAATGTGAATTATTATAAGGATATCGTGGAGAAGCTAGGTGTAGAGCCGGAAGAATGTCTCATGGTCGGTAACGATGTGACAGAGGACATGGTAGCAGAGGAGCTTGGCATGAACGTATTTCTGTTAACAGATTGTTTGATTAACAAAGAGAACAAGGATATTTCCGTGTATCCGAGTGGAAGCTTTCCAGCATTGCTGGATTTTGTAGAGACACTATAATAAAGACATTTTTACATATTCAAAAAATTTTTAAAAAAGCACTTGACATATTATCAAAATGATATTATCATAACATCAACGACACATATTATCGAAATGAAAATATCTCCTCTTGAGTTATTATTATTTTGATAGTAACTAAAGCAAGGAGGAAGAACATGAAGAAAACATTAATCGTAGTTGACATGCAGAAAGATTTTGTGGATGGAGCATTGGGAACAAAAGAAGCGGCAGCGATTGTCGAAAATGTAAAGAATAAGATTGCGCAGTATGCGGCAAATGGGGACGAAATTATTTTTACAAGAGACACGCATAAACCTGATTACTTATCCACAAACGAAGGCAAGCATCTTCCGGTAGAGCACTGTATTGAGGGAACAGATGGCTGGAAGATTTATGACGGACTGGAAGTTGAGGGAGCAACTTATGTCAACAAGCCTACTTTTGGTTATTTGAACTGGAAGGATTACAATCTGGAAGAAGTGGAACTGGTTGGTTTATGTACCGATATTTGTGTTGTGTCGAATGCATTGATTTTGAAAGCAATGTATCCGGAAATAAAAGTAAGCGTGGATGCAAGTTGCTGTGCGGGGGTAACACCCGAAACTCATGAGGCGGCACTTGCAACAATGAAAATGTGCCAGGTGGAAGTGACCGGGCAGTAACGAGAGGGTTGGAGTATAGTTTAGACGGGCAGGGGATGGCCCGACAGAAAAAGTAATGTGCAGAAGCGTTTTTGGAACTTAAAAAAGTAAGGTGGGATAGTGTTACTCATTCGCGGGTATGTAATCAGTAGGGGACACGATATTACGTACTTTGTGAAAACATTGGGGCTAAGCAGCGTCAAGCGACATATGATATGAAAATGTTTTGTGAAACTTTTGGAACTTGGGAGAAACAAAGAACGCGATTAGCGTTAGGGCACTTTTTTAAGAAAAGCCATGAAAGCGACGGGAATTTTTCGGGATTGCTAAGGGCAAGAAAAAGAGAGGACGAGAACATGAACGGAAAAAAATGCAAGATGATATATCTGTTATGTACAATTGCGGTTGTTGCAATGGGACTTATTGGTTGTGGTAAGAAACAGACATTTGATGCGTCAAAGATTGACGAAACACAAATCAGTGAAATAGAACTGTATTATGAGTGCGATGAAGATACTTATAAAAATGTTAAGATTGATTTTGACGAGGAAATAAAAAACACGAAATTATATGGGGAAGAAATGCAGGAATGGGAAGATGCATTTGTTCCCAATGATGATTTCAAGGTGTTTATCAAAGAAAATATATTAGCCGATGAGGAAACATACAAGCATAAAACAAATGCTTCCTCGGAAGAACAAAAAATTGTGTGGCAGATTAAAGTTCGCGTAGGGGAAGAACGGTACAGCTTAACCGGATTCGAAGGAGAAGAGCGACCGGACTATTGGGCAGAGTTGTTGCAATATGCAGAAGAAACAAAATCCCAAGAAACAGAAGAAACGCTGGAAGAAGGGTATGTAAGAAAATACAAACTGGAATTTGCGGTTCCGGAGAAACTTGCAGAAACGGAAGCGGAGGACGGAGCCGTTGCGATGTGGAAATACGAAGATGTTTCCGGTGCTTATGTGCTTACGTACAGCATAGATGCAGAACAGGAAACGACGGAGTTTTTTGACAGAAGTGATGAGGAAATTGTAACCATGTTGTCGGATGTATTCGTATTGTCAGGTATGAATGTGACCGACCAAGAAGTGTTTTTGAGTGAACAGTTTGAGATAGACGGATTCCCGGCAAGAAAACTCGGAGTCAGCATGTCCATGACAGAGTATAGCTTTGACGAGGTTACTATACTTTACATGGTTGATTTGGGAGATGAGGTACATACGCTCACCTATATCGCAGGAATTGATACATCTGCATTTTCAGGTTATGCCGGATTATATATGGGTGATTTTGAAAAGTCTATGGAAAGTGTAACGTTGACTTCTTATGTTGAGAAAGAAGAAAATCTTGTGCAACCGGTTGCCACAGAACCGTTAGAAGTTCAAAAAGAAGAATTAAGTTTTACCATTCCGGCCGGTTATGTCGTAGAAGAGGACGGATGGAGCTTTCCGGAAATAGCGGGCGGACCGTCTGTGCAGTATATGAAAGACGAAAGCTATGACAGTTATGACAGCATGACGATGGAAATGATGCTGTCTGAATTTAAAGAGCAATATGCGCATGTAGAGTCCGGTGCGAAGATTACAGAAATCAAGGAGGAGTATTTTACTGTAGACGGCTATAGAGCCAAAGAACTTGGAATAAAAGTGGAAGTACTGGACGTGGAAATGTATACACTGACTTATTTGATTAAGGTAGACGAAAGAACGACACATGCACTTATGTTTTTCTGCGGTGTGTACGGAGAGACGGAAGAAGATTTCTGGCCTGAGTGCGAAGCGTTTTTTGATGAGATAAGAGCGAGTGTGTCTATGAAAGTATTACCAGATGAGGGTCTGGAGCTTGAGACGGAAAGTACAACCGAAGAAGCAAGCACGACGGAAGAGGAAATACAGGATATTTTAAGCGACGAAGAGCTGTTTGGGGAAGAGGAAAAAAATGCAATCAATATCGGAGAGATGCCGCTTAAGTTTGATGCTCCGGAAGGGTTCATTTTGAAAGAGGCTGCAGGATATGGCAAATATAGCTCGGATTCGTATTTTTCTAATATTTGGTGCACGGCAGAAGTTGCCAATATCAACCTGGATGCGTTCGATGCAGACCTTGTTATGGAGATGGTAAAAAATAGCGAAGAAGACAGTGAGATGGATATAGAATTGTTGTCGGAAGAAAGTGTCGCATTCCAAGATTACTCAGGCAATTGTTATACACTCCTTTACGAATCGGGAGGACACGAAATCATTCACTGGGTATATATAGTCGATGTCAAAGAATACCTTATTTGTTTAAATTACGTACTTGCAACAGAAGATGATTTGCTGGAGGAATTTCAGACTTCCATGGAAAGTATTCGTGTGGAATAATCTTTTGAAAGAAGACAGAAGCTAGAAAGGAATCATAGATTAAGATGGAGGTCAATATGTACAATTTTGATGTGAAAGATGTAACGAATAGATGCGTAGCATGGATACGTGAATTTTTTGAAAAGAATGGACCGGATTGCAATGCAGTTGTGGGTATTTCCGGTGGAAAGGACAGTTCTGTAGTAGCGGCTCTTTGCGTGGAAGCACTTGGAAAAGACAGGGTTATCGGTGTGTTGATGCCTTGTGGTATACAGGCGGATATCGATATGGCTAAAAAACTCGTAAACCATCTGGGAATCAAAAGCTACGAAGTGAATGTGGAAGATGCGGTAAACGGTGTGTTGAACAATATAAAAGATTTGGAAATCAGCACCCAGGCAAAAACGAACCTGCCGCCAAGAATCCGCATGACAACGTTGTATGCAGTAAGCCAGTGTGTGAACGGACGTGTAGCAAATACTTGTAACTTGTCGGAAGATTGGGTCGGATATTCTACAAGATACGGTGACAGCGTAGGTGACTTTAGTCCGTTATCAAGATTAACCGTTACGGAAGTAAAAGCAATCGGAAGAGAGCTTGGGTTGCCGGAAGATTTGGTGGATAAAGTGCCCATTGACGGTCTTTGCGGAAAGACCGATGAAGAAAATTTAGGTTTTACGTATGCGGCGTTAGACCGTTATATTCGCGAAGGAATTTGCGAAGACGAAGCATTGAAAAACCGAATTGATACACTTCATAAGAGAAATTTGTTTAAGCTGGAGTTAATGCCTTGCTTTGAAATCGAATAAGGCGGTTTGTAAGATAAGGTGCGGTAAAATATTGCACTATAGTCAAGAGAGTAGACACGATTTTTAGAGAAAAATATCTGAGAACAGTTGCCTAGGCCTGTTCCCAGTATAGTTCTTCTTTTTCATTAGGGGTCAACATTCCAAGTGTTCCATGAGGTCGCTTGGAGTTGTAGAATCCTTCAATATATTCAAATACAGAGAGGTGCAATTCCTGTAAAGAGTGATATGTCCTGCGATTAACTTCTTCTTTTTTGAGGTATTTGAAGAAACATTCACAGCAAGCATTATCGAAAGGATAACCTTTCTTAGAAAAGGATTGCACGACATTAAGAGAATCTAATAACTGCCTGAAAGCAAAGGCGGTATATTGAGATCCCCGATCAGAATGGAACATCAATCCGGAAGGAGAGTTCCGTTTATCATAAGCTTTTTTAAAGGCAGTCATTACAAGGTCGACATCCGGTTTTCCGGAAATGTGCCAAGAGATGACTTTACGAGAAAATAAATCCATTACAATACAGAGATAATACCATTTACTGCCAACTTTGATATATGTAAAATCACTGGTCCAGACGATGTTAGGAGCCTTTTGATTGAATTCCTGGTGGAGGTGATTGGTACAATCGCCCTTATCAGAATGTTTGCCACGGTGAAGTGGTTTATCAGTTGACATTCTAGGTAACTGTAGGTTTTTCATCAGTCGGTACACTCGTCCGACACTGATGTGAATGCCATAATCACGCTGAAGAACATGAGTGATTTTATATGCACCAAGACGTTTATTGTAGTCTGCGTAGATTTGAAGAATTATCTTTGCAAGCTCTTGATTTTCCTTGGTGCGGTCAGCTGGTTCTGAATTGTAATGTTTGTAGTATGAGCTACGATTAACGCCCAAGACACGGCATAAAGTTTTGATATCATGCTGGAATCTTAGCTTATGAACAGCTTCTAATCGTTGTGTGAGTGTGGCGTGAAGATGGCAATCGCTTTTTTTAATATGAGAAGTTCTTCCTCAAGTTGAGCATTGCGTTTTTGTAATTCCTTGACCTGTTTTGCAGTTAGGACTTCGCCATCATCAACTTCGACAGTTGAGTACTGTTTAATCCATCTGCCGAGAGCGGTGATGGATACGCCGTATTCTTTGCAAATGGCAGCCTGTGATTTGTTGCTATTTTGATAAAGGTTGACGAGTGTTCTTTTGAACTCTTCGTCGTAGCGAGTTCCGTGTTTGTTTGTGGACATGCTCAGATACCTCCTTTTGGTGTCCAGTTTATTGTAATGCATAGTTGCTTATCGTGTCCACTTTTATAATATAGATCCA
>JAZQDM010000106.1:0-1820 GCA_045546775.1 Lachnospiraceae bacterium
AATGAAAAAATTGCAGAGAAGGTAGTCGAAGGCTACAAGAAAATCGAAAACGGTGTTGTTGAAGGCTATAAAAAAATCGAAACAGGCGTCGTGGAAGGGTTTGAAAAAGTAACCGACAAATGTGTGGAAAAGCTCTTCACAAAAGAAGGCGAAAGCGTAGAAGACGCAAAAAAGCGTCTTTCCGGAACTAAAGAGTCCGATCAGTGACTCGTAAAAAATTAAATAAATATAGAGAGGTAATTACAATGAACAAAAATGACCGGGAATTTCTGGTACAAAAGATTCGCACTCAGTACACAGAAAAAGAATACACAGCTTTGGATGAACTGAAAGCTTTGGACAACAAAGTCAAGCGCCCCGCTCTCATGTTTACATACATCTTCGGAAGCATCGCCGCTATTGTTATGGGCACAGGAATGAGCCTTGTGATGACCGAAATCGGATCCACGGTGGGCATTGAAAATCCCATGATTCCGGGTATTATAATCGGTGTCCCCGGAATGCTCGCTGCCATTATCAACTACCCCGTTTATAAGAAACTTCTCAATGCACGTCACAAAAAGTATGCCAATAAAATCATTGCGTTGAGCGACAAAATCATGAACAAATAAATCTGCGGGAAGAGAACATCTTCCCATTTTTTTTGCAAAAAATACGAAAATGCAAACAAAACCTTAACATTTAGGTGTTATACTACAGTAAAACAAGTCACGGGGGCATAAACATGTTCAAGGTTTTGATTGTGGAAGACGACAAGGAACTGAATAAAACGGTCTGCGCCTTTTTGGACCACAGTGGATATGAGGCAACGGGGTGTCTTAATGCCAATGATGCATACGATGCGCTTTATGAAAACATGTTCGACCTTATCGTATCGGATATTATGATGCCGGGTGTGGACGGTTTTGAATTTGCGAGAAATGTACGGGAGTTGAATGAAAATATTCCCATCCTCTTTATGACTGCCCGCGACGATATTGCTTCCAAACAAAGAGGTTTCCGTATCGGTGTGGACGACTATATGGTAAAACCCATCGACCTTGACGAGCTCTTTTTACGTATCGGCGCACTTCTCCGCCGTGCAAAGATTGCATCCAGCCGTAAACTTGAAATCGGAAGCTTTATAATGGACGCTGATGAGCACACCGCTTATTTGGGCGACGAGGAAATTGCATTGACCAATCGAGAGTTCAGCATACTGTACAAGCTTCTCTCCTACCCCAAAAAGACCTTTACAAGAACACAGCTTATGGATGAATTTTGGGACGCCGATACTGAAACCGCACCGAGAGCCGTTGACGTTTATATGGCAAAGCTTCGCGCAAAATTATCCGAATGTGATGATTTTGAAATCAAAACCGTTCACGGGCTGGGCTACAAGGCGGTGATCAAATGAGAAAACCGACAATAAAAGGCATCCTGGGGTCTGTAAGCAGCTTTTTATTGTTCTTTTTGACCGTGGGATTTATCGTGTCCTGCTGTATGATGCTGTTTTTGAGTATATTGGCAGATACTATGGAACTTACGCTTACTACCGACAACATCGCCGCAGCAGCAAAGGTGACCTTTTGGAATGTGATTTTAATTACATTTCTTTTCAAATTTGCAGATTATATTCGCCGCAAAATCATGGTGGAGCGTCCAACTAAAATCATCACCGAAGCAACCGAAAAGATCATGTCCGGAGATTTTTCCGTTCGTATTAAACCTATGCAGAATTCCGGTATGGAAGGATTTAATCAAATTGCAGAGGCAATCAACAAGATGGCGGAAGAATTGGGAAGAGTGGAAACACTGCGTACTGATTTTATTGCAAATGT
>JAZQDM010000107.1:0-21878 GCA_045546775.1 Lachnospiraceae bacterium
GTTTGTCAACAGACTTTTTTATTTTTTTCAGATTTCTTTTTGAACTGTGTCAAATTCATCTGACCGCCGTTTTTCGCGGTGGACTTTCATATTAACATAAGCATCTCACCGTGTCAACTCATTTTCCAATTTTTCTCATCAAAAAATGCTGAATTTTCAAGGGTTTTGGCGTGTTAAAGCAATGCAATATTAACGTAATATTACGCTCGCCCAATATATATAGAAGGTATTTTTTATGAACACTATTTTCATCCAAAAGAAAAAGCGCTGTCTATAACACAATCGTTATTTACATACGCTTTCATTATCATTTCACTTTTGTTCTATTAAAATACAGACACAATCCATACACTTATGTGCTCGATTAGTTTTTCCAGAAAATTATGATTATACAAATACATAAGAATTTTATTGTCCGCCACATTTTCAGCCATCATTGTCGTAAATGTTCCAAACTGAAACCGACTCATAATATAGTAGAAAGCCCATACGGAAAGTATAACCTCAGCACCACCGATTACAATTCCCAACAATTTGTCCAATATATGTACGATGGGAAGCTTTGCAATTGTTTTGGCTGAGAAAAACAGCAAATCTACTATTTTAAAAATGGCGCCTAAAATAACAAGCAGCACAATCGCTATAATCGCATGCAACTTTTCACCATTTGCAAAAGCGCTAACCGCCTTCGCGACCAAAGCTAGGGAAAATGCGCCCACAAGAAATGTCACAAACGACTGCACTTCTTTTACCATGCCATGTTTAAAGCCAACAATGACACGCCACAATAACATGATAAGTACTACTATTAGTAAATAATTCATTGTTCTAACCTTTTATCATTTATTTTAATTCGATGGTTTCCAGCGAGTTTTGAGTCACAAGCACATACTTCGCCACATTTTTTGTAGGAATAAGTGCATAAACTGTGCTGTTAAAACTTCCGCTGTATTTTTCTACACCATCCATGTTGCAAACCAGGCATTCTGATTCATTATATATAATGAAATATCCGTCACAAAAAATAATATCTGAATAATCGATATTAAACTTTTTTACAAGCACTTTGCTGCCACTTGTATTGTAGATATCCATGCGATAACGTTCATCGCCCTCTGTATTTAAATACACAAGACCGACATAACTGTCGTTTTGATAAACCGCCTGCACTTCCTCATCAAAAAGTTGTTCTGCGGCACTTGTCGGTATCTGAGAACCGGTATAAAACATAATACGGTCATCTGCCACTGCAAATGCTGTAGAAGAGTTTATGAATCCGACACAAGGGACAACGGAATCAGCATAATCATAACCACTTACAAAATTGTCGCTTTCGTTTTGTCCGACCTGACCAAAGTTGTAAAATGCTACCTTTGATTTTATTTCTCCACTATCTACATAAAGAAACGACACTGCTACAAGTTGTCCGTTTTCTGACAACGCAACGTCTAACGGATAACCGCTGTTTTTCATCCTTGTTTTAAAAAATCCAAGTTCCGTACCTGTAGAGTCATAAAGATAAATCCAAGTCACGGAAGAATCCTCCAGCACCGCTGCAACAATTCCATTGGCCGACACGGTAACGTTGCGAATCGGCAAGTTCGTAGCAATCTGCCCCAAAAACTTCTCGTTATTCATTACATAAATACTTCTGCCATTATAATCTGCAATAGCAGCGGTTTGTTTTTGGACGGATACAATAGGATTTTGCATCTCAAATGTTTGATTCCACAATACATTTCCTTTGCTATCCGAGCAATTCATACCATCTTTACTATATGTAAGAATTGCTCCATCCAAATTGATTACATTTGTACCATCAATCATTTCTCTTTCGATGGAGCTGTTAACTTCATATGTGGTATAGACCCTGTTTTTCATTTGTATATAAAAAATAATACCTACAACAGCAAGCACAATAAAAATAAGCAAAATGGAAAGAATGTATCTTCTCCGATGATCACGGATTTTTGTTTTGTAGTCTTTCTCTGCAGCTTTCGGTTGAACTTTAAACTGCTCTCTTCTTTCCTGTTGCTGTTTATATTTCATATAACTTTTTATATCCGACATTGTTACCTCATCCCTGAATTTGCCTTTTCAAAAGTCCGGACACCGAAACGCTACAGCGTTTATAGCTCTGTACGTCCTTCCAAAGCACGCAAAAGGGTCACTTCATCGATGTATTCCAAGTCACCGCCAACCGGCACGCCACTGGCTATTCTTGTCACTTTAATTCCGGTAGGTTTGATTAATTTGCCGATATACATGGCCGTTGTCTCACCTTCCAGACTGGAATTTGTGGCGATGATGACTTCGTCTACATCTTCTTTTAAGCGAACCATAAGTTCTTTCAATTTGATATCATGCGGTCCGATACCAAGCATCGGAGAAATCGCACCGTGCAAAACATGATACACGCCTTCGTACTTTCCTGTTTTTTCATATGCCGTCATATCCCTGGTGTTTTCCACAACCATAATCAAGTTGTGGTTGCGTTTTCCACTGGCGCAAACAGGACAGACTTCCTGGTCTGTGAGCGTGTAACATTCTTTGCAATATTTCACATTGGCTTTGGCATCCATAATGGTATTGGCCAGTTTGTTGACCCGGTCCTGTGGCATGTTAATAAGATGAAATGCCAACCGCTGCGCCGACTTGGACCCGATACCCGGCAATGCCGCCAACTCTTCAATCAGACGATTGATATGTCCACTGTAAAGTTCCATTAGAACGGGAACCCTCCTCCTAAGCCGCCTGTCATCTTGTTCATCATCTCTGCACTAGCGTCTTCTGCCATGCGAAGCGCCTCATTTGTTGCAGCCATAACTAAGTCTTCCAACATTTCAATATCATCCGGATCTACTACTTCTGCAGAAAGTTTTACTTTTGTAACTTCCTTTTTACCGGTAACTGTCACTTCTACCGCACCGCCGCCGGCTTTTGCAGTAAACTCTTTTGTTTCCATCTCTTTCTGGCTTTCTTCCATCTGGCGCTGCATTCTCTGCGCCTGTTTCATAAGATTATTCATGTTGCCGGGCATTCCTCCCGGAAATCCTCCACGTTTTGCCATGGTTAAAATCCTCCCTTAATCTTCTTCCTCTATATCCATATGGATTATCTGTTTTAAATCCACATAGTTTTCTTCAAATTCTCTTGCGCTTCCCACGCTTTGCACATTCACTTCCACTTCTTTCTGAATAGCTTCAGAAATGATTTGTTGCAAAAGCTGCTTGTTGTCCGGCTGCTTGATTAAATAATCGGAAGCAATGCCGTCCTCCAGCGCAATCATAAGTTTATTATCTCCGCCCAGACTTAAGCTAGCACTTTTTACGTAAGTCTTCATCGGCTGCGGACAATCGTCTACAATTTTGCTCCAACGCCTCACAATCTGGTCAACTTCGTCCGGAATTGCTTTCGGCAAAGGCGGCCTTTCTTTTTTCAAAACAGGAGCTTGTTGCGCCTGTTCTGCGCCCGGCTGTGCCGCTACCGCAACAACACCGTTTTCCAATTTTTGTTCCAGCTCGCGCACACGGTCCAAAATAGAATCTTTTGTCGTCTCCATCTCCGGCTTACAAAGCTTGATAAGTGCCATTTCCGTAAGAATACGTTTGTTGGACGAATATTTCAGTTGCCCGGACAAATCCGAAAAAATGCGGATGTAGCGCATAATGATTTCCATATCCGTCATCTGCGCCTCTTCTTTTAAGCGGGCAAGATTGTCTCCGGACATATCAATAACATCCTCTATATTATCCGAAGTCTTCGCTAAAAGCAAGTTTCTTAAATACCATGTAAAATCCGTAACAAACTGTGTGAGTTCGCGCCCCTGCATAATCACTTCTTCCAAAAGCTCAATGCAGCCGAGCACATTTCTGTCTAATACATGGCGAAGCAATCTGCTGAACACACCGATGTCCACTGCACCAAGCACGTCCAACACTTTATCATACGTCAGCTCTTCGCCATAATGAAATGCAATACATTGGTCCAAAAGACTTAATGCATCACGCAAAGAACCATCCGCCGTTTTTGCCACGTAACGGATGGCTTTGTCTTCTACGTTTACTTCTTCTGCAGTCATCAGCTCTTTCAAGCGGTCTGCAATCGTATCTACTGTAATTCTCTTAAAATCGTACCGCTGGCATCTGGACAAAATCGTAATTGGGATTTTGTGCGTTTCCGTTGTTGCCAAAATAAAAATAACATACGACGGGGGCTCTTCCAGCGTTTTTAAAAGTGCATTAAATGCTCCTATAGAAAGCATATGAACTTCATCGATAATATAAACCTTGTATTTTCCTTCTGCCGGCGAATAAGAAACTTCGTCTACAATTTCCCTGATGTTATCCACGCTGTTGTTGGAGGCAGCATCGATTTCAATTACATTCATGCTTGCTCCGGCAGCAATGGTGCGGCAAGTAGGGCACTCCCCGCAAGGACTGCCCTCCACCGGATTTTCACAATTTGCTGCCTTTGCAAATATTTTGGCAATTGTTGTTTTTCCTGTTCCTCTCGTTCCGCAGAAAAGATAGGCATGTCCGATACGGTCTGCTTTTATTTGATTTTTTAATGTTGTAACAATGTGGTCCTGTCCTTTGACATCCTCAAAATTATCCGGACGAAACTTCCGGTAAAGCGCTGTATAAGACATACGAAACTCCTTTTGTTAATCGCCGAAGCTGATACCAAGCATCTTAGCTTCTTCGATAATACTTGCGTCAGGGGAAACCATTTTCAGTTTACCTGCGACTTCATCTAACGGTACTTTGACAACTTCACGGTTGCGGTAACCAACCATGAAACCGTACTCGCCTTTTAATATAAGTTTACCTGCTTCCGCACCAAGACGGCTTGCAAATACTCTATCGTACGGGCACGGACTTCCACCACGCTGTGTATGTCCGGGCACGGTAACTCTAACTTCACGACCTGTACGCTCCTGAATTTGAGCTGCAATTTCATAAGAAACAGACGGGTGTGTTCTCTTCTTTAATTTTTCTTTGTACTCTTTCTTGGAAAGCTTAGCGTCCTGTTTGGAAATCGCACCTTCTGCCACTGCAAGAATCGTAAAACGGCTTCCGTTTTTGTCACGTTCGTCAATGGCTTTGATTACTTTATCAATATCGTACGGAATTTCCGGAATAAGGATGATATCCGCACCACCTGCCATACCGGCATTCAAAGTAAGCCAGCCAACTTTGTGTCCCATAACTTCCACGATAAATACGCGGCCGTGGGAAGCTGCTGTTGTATGAATACAGTCAATTGCATCCGTTGCAATATTAACCGCACTCTGGAAACCAAATGTCATATCTGTGCCCCAAAGGTCGTTATCGATCGTCTTTGGAAGGGTAATTACATTTAAGCCTTCTTCGCGAAGAAGATTTGCTGTTTTGTGTGTACCGTTACCACCCAAAATAACAAGACAATCCAATTTCAATTTGTGATACGTCTGTTTCATTTCTTCCACTTTGTCAAGACCATTCTCATCCGGCTCTCTGATGAGCTTAAACGGTGTACGGCTTGTACCGAGAATCGTGCCGCCCTTTGTAAGGATACCGGAGAAATCCGAACGTGTCAGCATACAGAAGTTTCCGTAAATCAAACCTTTGTAACCATCAAGAAAACCGTAAATCTCCACTTCACCTTTTTGCTTGCTGCTCGTAATACATTTGACCACACCTCGCATTGCAGCATTCAACGCCTGGCAGTCACCACCACTTGTAAGCATACCTACTCTTAACATATTGTTTCCCTCCTTCAGGTTATGATAACCTAGTTTTCCCAAAACTATATTAAATAAATTATATTATAATTTCTTTATTATCACAAGATTTTGTTGACTGAAATCCGTTCAGACTTTATAATAAATTCTCGTAAATGAATATTTTGGAGTCGTATCGAAGTGGTCATAACGGGGCGCACTCGAAATGCGTTAGCCCTCCGGGGCACGAGGGTTCGAATCCCTCCGACTCCGCTACTGCAAGTGTCGCAAATTAGCGACACTTTATTACTATACGCTAAGGGGGACAACATGACCAAAAAAGACATATTAGAATTAAAAAGACGTTTTACAAAAAACGAATGTACTTTCACAAAAATGTGCGGCTGCTACGTCAATGCCCACAAAGAAATTGTCGTAACATTCGACGAAACCTTTTTAAATTTACCGGACGAAGAATTTTATAAATATTTGGAAATTGCAAAGAAAACACTGTCCGGCACACTCGGAAACAACTTGCTGGAACTGGAGTTTCCGCTTTCTGAGGAAGGCGCAGGCGGCAGACAGCAGTTTTTGATGGGCCTTCGCAGCAGCGAATTAAAAAACGAAGACTTGTTGATGACATTTTATCAGCAGATTATCGACAGCTATGACTATGTCGGAAATTTCCTTATTTTGTTATTCCACGACGTGTACGATGTAGTAACAAAAACAACGGACAACTCTAAGCTGGACGAATCCGAGGAAGTATTTGACTATATGATTTGCGCCATCTGTCCGGTTGCATTGTCAAAACCGGGACTTGGCTACCGCGAAGAGGAAAACCGCATCGGCGCCCGCATTCAGGATTGGGTCGTAGGCGTACCGGAAAACGGCTTCTTATTCCCTGCTTTTTCTGACAGAAGCTCTGATATCCATTCCCTCTTGTACTATACAAGAAACGCAAAAGAACCTCATCCGGAACTGATGGAAAACGGCTTGGGCTGTGGTTCCAAACAGACTGCTACCGAGAAAAAAGAGACCTTCCGCGCCATTGTCCACAAAGCAGTCGGCGATGACACCGAAAAAGGCGATGAAATCTTTATGGAAATTCAGGAAGGTTTAAATAACTTGTTAGAAACACAAGAAGAGATATACGGCAAAACAGCAACTCCCATGCTTCTCAAAAAAGAAAATATGGAAGAACTGATGAGCAACATCGAAGTACCCCAGGAAGTGACTGCAAAAATCAAGCAATCCTTTGAAGAAAACTTCGGTGACGAAGCACCGGAAGCCGAATTCCTTTTGGACAGCAAAGCACTTGTTGCCAACACGGAAAAGAAAGAAAAGCAAGTTTTGGAAAACCAGGTTGTGGAATTAAAACAACAGCTGGAAGAAAAAACAGCGCAGTGCGACGCTGCGTTGGTTGCCGCAAATACCATGCCGGAAACGCGCGACGAAGAAACAATGAGCGTAAAAACATACGACGTTATTTTGCGCGTAAAACCGCAAAAAGTAGACCAAATCAAATCACAAATGATTGACGGAAAAAAATGTATTGTCATTCCAATGGAAGACGACGAACACGCCAACGTAAACGGAGTCAATACTATTGTTTAACAAAAAAAAGCATCGGTTGCATAATCTCCAACGATAATGCAAGCGATGCCTTTTTTCTATTCCGTTTCGTCTTTTTTGAACTGTTCTTCCAAAAAGTCTTTCGCGGATGTATTTTCTTCTTCTGAAACATGATTCATCCGGTGATGCTTTGCTTTTAATACTTCATAATCATCCAATTCATAATATTCGTTTAAAAGCGTCACTGCATCCGCCGGATGGGTCATAACCCAGTCAACCGTAATCGGATTTTCCCGGGAAAATCCGAACGACACTGCAGCTTCACGTTGGTACGAATCATACGCATATTCCATTCTGTCAGGGTCAATAAAAAATTCATAATTCAACACATCCACAACCAGCTGTGTATGTTCTGTTGGTTCCATTGTATAATTTGAGTAGTCAGGCCACTGATCCATATCACGTACCTCCCACCACTCCGGTTCCGTCTTGATGTAGTAATGATTGCACAGAACCGTCACTTGTTTTTCCGACAATCGATACTCTGTAAAATATGGTTCTTTGGCAAAACGTACTTTTTGCACACTGTTATAACTATATATCACTCCCGGAATACATCCGATTGCCGCAATCAAAACGATAATGATAGTCGTAAGAATGCGTTCAAATCTTGTCATTTTTTCATCTTTCGTTCTTGTTTCTTCCTGCTGTTCTTTTTCCTGCACTTCTGTCTGCATCAGTTTGCCCCCATTTTCTCATCCTCTTTTTTGTCGATACTCCCCGACTCGTTTTTTATCATAACATCAAATGCCCCGAACTTCTACTTTTTTTATGTATTTTAAAGCAATGCCTCTGTATGCTTCCAGTTCTTCCTTCGTGCAAGCATGAAATCCCGGGCAAATTACATTTTCATTTTCCTCGTAGGACTGCAAATAGTATGCCTCGCAGCCTTCCAACCATTTTCCAATTTGTTCCATCGTCTCTTCAGTGTGCAGTTCTTTGACAATGGTGGTGCGGAATTCATACGAAACTTTACCTTGTTTCAAAAATTGAATGGAGGCTTCTATGTTCTCCATCTGCAACTTAGGCATTCCGGTCGCCTCAGCATATCCTTCTTTTGACGATTTGATGTCCATTGCCACATAATCCACTAAACCGCTTTCTACTACATCTATCAAAACTTCCGGCCGGTAACCGTTCGTATCCAGCTTTACCTTGTACCCAAATTGTTTTATTTTGACTAAAAAATCTTTTAAGTCCTGCTGTAGGGTGGGCTCTCCGCCCGTCACGCACACGCCTTTCAAAATGCCTTTCCGCTTTTGCAAAAAAGCAAAAAACTCTTCTTCCGGCAAGAGAGGTTGTCCATCGGGATGTAACACCAAATCTTTGTTGTGACAAAACGGGCACCGGAAATTGCACCCGCCGGTAAAAACAGTTGCCGCCACAAACCCGGGGAAATCCAAAAGTGTCGTTTTGTTTAAACCATAAATCTGCATTGCCATCCTCCTCCCAATTCCCTTGACGCTTCTTTCATTTTACTCCATAATATGCATAAAAGGAATGGTTTTTTATATGTATACAGACGAAAAATATATGAAAGAAGCGCTGAAGCAGGCAAAGAAAGCCTACGCGCTCGGCGAAGTTCCGATTGGTTGTGTCATCGTTCACGAGAACAAAATTATCGGACGCGGTTATAACCGCAGAAACACGGACAAAAGCACATTAGCACATGCAGAAATTACCGCCATCAACCGGGCCAGCAAAAAACTAGGCGACTGGCGGCTGGAGGAATGTACCCTTTATGTCACGCTGGAGCCTTGCCAAATGTGCGCCGGCGCCATCGTGCAGGCACGCATCACGCGGGTTGTCATGGGAAGCATGAACCCGAAAGCCGGATGCGGCGGATCCATTTTGAACATTTTGGAAATGCCGGAATTTAACCATCAGGTAGAAGTAACGAGAGGCGTCCTTGTGGAGGAATGTTCCCATATGCTGACGTCTTTTTTTAAGGAATTGCGGGTACGGAATAAAGAGGAGAAATTAAAGAGGGCCGCAGATGCAACGAAACTGTAACAATGGCGGGCGTACCAGATAACCGGTACACCCGCCATTCAGTCCAATTACACCATGTCTTTTTATGTATTCACTACTCACTATATATTTTTACTCTATATTTTCTTTTTTGCGTTGCGATAGTAATAATAGTTTTACTTTTTGTTTGCTTCGTTTCTACGCCGATAATTTGTCCTGCGTTAATTCTATGTGGTTTCAATCGGTATAGTTTATACAACAAAATGTCTCCGTTATCTGTTTCTAATTTTACCTTACCACCCTTGAGCGATTTGTAGTAACAAGTCCACCCAAACCATCGCCGGAATATAATACTCCCAGTCACAATAATAATATTTTTCTTTTAAACTTTGTTCCTCCATCATATCTGCCTTACTTTCTCGCTTAGCGTACGAATGAATTCTTCCCTGTTTTCGGGTGCAATTTTTATAGCCGTTTTATTTTTTCTTGTTATACACACTTGCGGTGCGGAAGGTGCCTCTATTGTCAGGGGCTTATTTTGCTCACTCACCCGTTCTATGTCCTCAAAAAGAATACTCCTTTTCACTCCAACGCAACTGATCATCAGCCTGTCATCTTGGACAATGTATTTTACAGAACCAATTGCAAGAATAATAAGACCCGACAATGCATAGCATAATGCTAATAGAAAGACCGAGCTTACAATATCCGTTTTAAGAAAAATGCTCGATACAATGGTTGAAAGTATCGGCAATACAAGTAACATCCCAATAACACTTTTATCCTTTTTCGCTCTGAAAACCATGGCTCCTCCTTCCGTTTGCCATCCACTTAACCTGCTCTATCAAAAGAAAACCTAACGCCGCATCTACATAAAAATCTTTTAAATCATAACAAGTAAATCCATGAAAATAGATATAATCCAAAGTGTATCCCCAAAACAGGGAATCCTTTAACGTAGCAATTGCCGCAGACATCAATAAAATGAATGCCAAAATCCGATTCCTGTTTTTCTTTTTTATAGCAAGGAAAACAACTAAAATTGCGACAACTGCAAGCATTTTCACCATGATTACAACATAGTCGGGACAATCTATTTTAAACAAATTGAAAATTGCGGTCTGCTCCATATTTTGTGTTGGTTTAATCCTGACCATATCGCCAATTATGTTTAACTCGATGTCGCAACAATCAACAAAAACCTTTATCAATTGGTCAACACCAATTAAACTTCCAATCCACACTATAATTTGTTTCAAATCCACTGAATTAAAATTTTTGTTAGCTCGCAACCCAAAATAAAAGAAAAGGCTAACGAAAAAATTGCTGATAAAAAATAATACAGAAATAATCGCATCATATATCCCCGCTATATTTGCAATATTACATCTTTTCTAGTATTTCCAACGCCTTATCCAGTGCCTCTTCGTCGTCTACAATGTAATCCGGTACAATGCCGTCATTATCAAATGTCACACTTGCCGAATTTCCCATAAGCGAACTTACAAACATAAATAATTCTCCATCTCCAAATTGTTTATAGCCATATAAAAAATTCTTACCATACGTTTGCGTTCCAACAATGTCCACCTGTTCCGGGAAATCCGATTTCATGTTAAAAATCATTACCTCTGAACTGCTGGCTGTATACCCATTACACAAAAACACTATTTTTTCAAATTGCACAATTGGTTTCTTTTTTGTCTTGTGTTCTATTACTTCGTCACTTCTAACTTCGGTATATGCCACGCTCCCCTTCTCGTAAAACAGTGACATTACATCCGTCATGGCATTCAAATATCCGCCGGTATTGTTTCTCAAATCAATAACAATCTTTTTGCTATCTTTCAGTATCTCGTCATATTCCTTGAGCTCTTTGTAAATATTATCCGTAAACCCCGTTATTTTGATGTAACATACATCGCCCATCATCTGCACTTCCGCATGGTCCGGTGTTTCTATAACATTCACAATAGCTTCGGCCTCTTCTTCATTCAGATACATATTGTAAAATGCCAGTTCTTCCGTTTCGTACTGGTTAATATCATCCAAAATCAGCTGCATTACATAGTTATCAAAATTGTCAGAAAGCGTCCAGTCTAAGTTCTCTTTCTCCTCCATACTATCGCCCAACTTGTTGTGCATTGCCGTTGAAAGAGTCTCGATAGAATAGTAATTATTCAGCAAATAATTTTCTACTGTAATAAACTTATTGTCAAAGTACACTTCTTTTCCAAGTATTACAACCACAGCAAGCAAAATCAGTATGCAACAAGCATAAATATTTTTATCTCTGCGATCGTGATTCTTTTTTTCTTCTTTTCTGTTGTATTGACACCCATATCTTTTTCTGTATTTGCTACTGTCTTCATATACTTCCTCTTTTCCTCCGTCTCTTATTTCTGCTCAATTACCCATTTTAAAACTGTATCATACTGCAATCGTGCTTCATATTCTTCTGCGGTTCCCTCTATACGCATTGTTTCATAAAGGGCATAACCTTCGGTACTTTGTGTAATATAAACATCCGGTGCAGTCCCGGCGCATGCATTGTACTTTTGTCCGTCAATACATGACTGTGACGGATAATAAATGTACACGAGCGAACTGTTCGGCATGCATTGGCAAATAAAAGATGCACACAAGCCCTCTCCGCCGGTGTTTTCTCCGACTACTACTCCCAAATCATTTTCCTGTATCATTGCGATGTATCCGTCTGCCGCAGAACCGGTCCCCGGACCTATCAAATAATAGACTTCCTTTTGTTTTTCCGCTTCTCCTTTGTACTTGACGGAGTTTATATAATAAAAATAATCCTCATCCTGATAGTCATAATATGCTATTTTCACAGAAAGCAAATCGGTCATATCTTCATTCTGCTTCGTCTTGGGAACTATCCAGTTTGTATCAAACTGTACATCTTCGCTGTATAATGCAGGATATATGTAGTCACGCCCATACTGCGGATAGCCGCCACTGTTTTCACGTAAATCTATCACAATTTTGTCGTACACAGCATTTTCCAGATATTCCTTTACTTCTTGTCCACTTGCCCTGTTACAGCTGTTAATCTGCACGTATTCCAACTGATTCACATCATCCCGATAAGTCACTACCTCATTTGATGTATCTTTTTTGTAATAATTAAACTTGTCATTAAACATATATCCGTATGCGGCTACGATTTCCAATCCTTTGTCCGAATACATAGTCTTCTCTATTTCGTTTCCTGCCGCATCTTTCAAAACAACCGTAACCTGTTCGCCGATACTGTCATTAAAAGCGAACATGGTGCGGTATGGCTGTTCCCGTACTGCATCATACTTTAAGTCATACACTGAGATATGATTCACAAAATATTGCCCTGCCGGCATCCCGTCTACCGAAACCACCTCGCAGTTTGCCAAATCTTTGTGCTCGTCTGATAAAACACCTTCTCTTAAAATGTATTTCCCATCCACATATACGACGCTGAACATATTGACGTCGTCATTTGCCAGCGTGTCTTCCCGTATCGCGTTGTACCATTCTGTTATCCGCTTCTCCATTCCAAACTGATGCAACACTTCCCTCTGGTTGTAACAGCCAAGCCCCTGCAAATAGGAATACCACGGAAAACATACGTCGGTGTGGAAACTTGCCAAATCCTCCGAAATGGCTGCCATCACACCATAAAATTCTACGTTGTCATCGGTTGCCTTTATCTGTTCCAGGTAATATGCTTTTCTTGCAACAAAATCAATGCCATACATTTCCTCAACTTCATCCAAATATGGAACTGACTCAACAATCGTTGTATAAAACTGTTCAAAATCTTCTACCTTTTCTTCTTCAGTCAATTCATCAAGCACGTAATCGCCATAAAATATGCGACTACATACATCCATGATGCGAAAACGAAGCAAATACAGCAACACCCCAAAAAACAATATTGCTACGATAGTATTTTTTAACTTTTTCACATTAGTGCTCCTCTTCTTGCGGATAAAAAAAGCATAGCCCCATGCCCCTACTTTTTTAGGTTAGCATGCTAAACTATGCTTTGCAATAATAACTCGTTTAACGGTCAGATAACTTGTTTAACGGTCATTTTCAGAACGAAGCGGCAAAATAACACTTGCACAAAATTCCTCTTCCTTGACCGTACATTCCAAGCTTCCTCTATATTTTGATAACGTTTTTTTCACATTGGAAAGCCCAATGCCATGATTCTTTGCATCTGTTTTTGTTGTCACGAAGTTTCCGGCGTCATCCAATTTTAACTTCTTCGGATTGACTGTATTTTTCAACTCCACTTTTACAAACTTCTGGCCTGTTTCCATGACAAATGCAATGCGTTTTTCCGGCGTGTCTACTTGCTGCAGCGCCTCTACTGCATTGTGGAGCAAATTAGAAAAAATGACGCTCATATCAACTTCGTCCACAGCAATTTGCTGTACACATCTGCCTTTGATATCTACTTTGACACTTTCATCCAATTGCCCTATGTAATAATTTAACAACGCATCTATCGACTTAACTCCGGTATTGAAATTGCGGTTTTTGATATCCTGCAGTTGTTTCTGTATCGTTTTTATGTACTCTTCGGCACCTGCCATATCCTGTTTATGGATGAAACTGTTCAAACAAATCAAATGGCCGTTGATATCATGCCGATATCTTCTCGTCGCCTCTTCTTTCTCCAAAAGAGTCTCATAATACTCTAGCTGGACTTGCTTCATCTGCCTTTCTGCCAACAACAGCTTTCCCATCTCATCATTCATATTTCTGACATAGTAGACCACTATCATCAGCACGCCTATGCCAAGCATAGAAATAATGCAAAATACCATGCCGGCAATTTTTCCCGTTTGATCCGTTTGTTCTCCAACAAACATATTAAAACAGCTAACTATAAAACCAAGCTCAAACGCAATAATCCATATGGTTGGAACCAAGATTTTTCGCATTTTTTCATGAAAAGCCGGACTTTCCAAACGGCTTTTGTATTTTTTTCGAATTACCGCCATAATTGCGATAACAAGAATAGTAAGCGCGCTGGAAAGCAAAAGAGCATCATTTTTATTCATAATGCTCCAACCATAATATACAATGTCACCTAATACAATATTTATCAATTCTTCCAAATACATCAAAGCGACTATGACTGCGGCCTTCCATTTACGGTCTTTTGTCGGCGGTACTTGTACGCAAAATATGAGCGGGGTAAACAGATGCAACACTTGTAGTCCGTTTAATACTACTTCTTTACACTGTCCCACATAAACAAAACATGTCATCGATACTATTGTGGCACCGAGCAACCATATTCTTTTAAGCTTGCATCCAAAAACGGCAACCATGCCAAACATGAGTGTGAACACTTCACTTAGAAATTCTAACAATCTATACATTTCTTGTGTCATAGTATTCCCTTTTAATTATGTGCAATATCAAACTGCATATAAGCCCTTTCAAATTCCTTCTTTTGTCTTCTGGATAACGGCAATCGCACATTACCAATTAACACTTCTTTATCATTGTAATCCGTCACATATTTTAAATTGACGATGTACGCCTTATGCACCCTAAAAAAAAGTCTCTTTTCAAGTAGCTCTTCCACTTTATTCAAAGAAATGTCTTTTCGATATGTTTTTTCATTGGAATGCACATTAACAGTACTATTATATGCCGATATATACTGAACATCTTTTTGACGTATCCAGTACTCATTTCTATTACAATAAACTTCCAATGTTGCCATACCCAAACAATATTCATCAAAATATGTCTGCAATGCTTCTTCGATTTCTTCGCAGTTATATGGTTTGGACACAAAACGCGTTGCCTTAATTTTATACGTCTCCTTGAAACGTTCCTCCATGCCGGACGCAATCACAATTTGGCATCTTGGATTTTTTTGTCTAATCCATGTCCCAACTTCAATTCCGTCCAACTGTGGCATTTCGATATCCAAAAAAACTAGCTGGAATTTAGCGATTTCCTCCAGAAGCTGTATACCAGACGAGAAATCCTCTAATTCATATGAAATTTCTTTTTCGCTCAAAATTTGAACTATCATGTCCGTTAATTGTTTGCGCATTATATCTTCATCGTCACAAACTGCAATTCTAATTATCTCTTCGTCTATTCCCATCACGTCCACCTCAGTTGTCATCTTTTTTCCTTCTACGAATTCAACATCACTTTTTCACTATTAAACATTTTCGTAAGGACAAATACCAAAAGGCTTACCCATACTAAATTGCTGCCAATGGTAATCAAAACATTCGTAATATTAAGATTGAACGACAAAATTGCATTAAAGCACTGGGTACTGTTAAATATCGGGATGGCATACATCATCGGTGCCAATTCGGCCGGTGAAATTACAAGGCCTGAACAACCGATTGCCATCACAATAAAATTAAACGGTGCAGCCCATGCATTTGCCTCTTTAACAGATTTTGCACTGGTCGACAATATGGTCGTTATAGTTATCATGACAAGCACCGTTGTAATGATTACCATTGCTAATCCTATGTATTCTTTTAATGTATACATGGAAGCATTAATTCCATCATTTGTCATATCCATTACACTCGGCAATGACAGGAATAGTCCAAGGCAACTCACAATACCGCTCATAATAGCAAGAATGCTTAAAGACACAATTTTTCCTACTGCTAGATTCGAACGCTTAATAGGAGTAACCAGTAGTGTATTAATAGTTCTTCTTTCTTTTTCACCTGCTACAGCATCCGGAGCTAAAGATATACATGCAGAAGCTAATAAAACCAAAATCAACATCGGAAGAAGTTTCGCCCAATAATTAGTTAGAACCTCCTCATTTGTAGCCAAATCATACTGCTTTTCTCCGGCATTTATATCAAATTTGTTGGCAAGTCCTGTTTCATACTGCGAAAACATATTTTCTAAAAGGAAATAAGCGGTGCTACTCTTTGCACTTTTGGAACTATAAAACATTTCCACCTGTGGTGCAATTTCTCCCGACACAATGTCATATTCTGCAACGCTTGCATCGAATTCTTCGCTAAATACAAGTACCAAATCCAGTTCTTCCGTCTCCACGGAATCTATATATGTATCTACTTGCGATAGGTCTTCAATACTTTGTATATCAACGCTTGTCCCTTTCAGCATAGATTCCACACTTTCCGGCAGTCCATATGCAGCTACTTGATATATATAATCGTCCTCTACCGTCAGAGATGCCTGCATAAAATTTCCCATCACAGTATACATCAAATACATCAGTATACCCGGCATAAAAACAGCCGTAAACAAAAGCTTTTTATCATATAAAAAACGGGTTAATTCCTTTTTAATAATAGTTTTAATGTTTCTCATCTTCGTCACCCACCTCTTCTACATACACATCGAAAAATACATCTTCCAGACATTTTTCTTTCGTGATATTTTCTAAAGTATCCTCTTTTATCATTTTTCCGTTGATGATTAATCCAACCCTGTCTGCAATTTTTTCCACAAGGCTGAATATATGAGTGGATATAATGACCGTTTTCCCTAAGGCCTTTTGCTCCAGTAAAAAGTCGGTTACCACTTTTGCCGTGATAATATCAAGACCGTTTGTGGGTTCATCAAAAATAATGATGTCAGGGTCATGAACGAGAGACATGGCAATGGATACCTTCTGCTTCATACCGGTAGAAAGGTCCGCCACTTTTACTTCCGCAAATTTATCAATGCCGAAAGTCTGAAATAGAATGTCCTTTCTTGCTTTTCTTTCCTCCTTGGAAACATGGTACAAATCCGAGAAAAAGTCAAACAAATAATTAGGCGTGAAGAAATCCTCCAATTTCAGCTCACTTGTCAAAAATCCAATTTTAGAACGTACTTTTTCCGGATTTTCCAAAACACTGAATCCATCTACTACGCAATCGCCCGCATCCGGTTTCATGAGAGTGGACAAAATGCGCAATGTTGTCGTTTTTCCGGCACCATTTGGGCCAAGTAAAGCAAATATCTCGCCTCGTTTTGCCTCAAAGCTCAAGCCATTTAACGCAATTTTTTCTTTCTGATGGGTCTTTTCAATCCGTTGTTGCTTTTTGGAAAGTTGAAACGTTTTCTTTAAATCTTTAACTTTAACTATTGTTTCCATTTTTTGTCCTTTCTGCGTTTTGCATGATAAGCTGATATGTAACATTTCCTTTATTTCGACACTTCTGTATTACTTTGCTCTATTAAAGTTTACAGAATCATAACTTCTATGTCAATATTTATACTCCAAGCGTGAAAACGCGACGACAACGAGTTGACAAAACCGCGTGAAAAATGTATACTAAAAAAACCGTGCAGCCGGGGCGTTAGCGGTTCCCTGTACCTACAATCCGCTTTAGTAGGGGTGATGTTCGACTGAGGGCCTTTGCTTGTATAGCTGCCCTTTATAAGTGGCGTTGAAGTTTGGGTCTTGCGCAATGGGAATCTACGAACCGTGTCAGGTTGGGAACAAAGCAGCACTAAGTAGAACCTCCCATGTGCCGTAAGGGTGCCTGGCGGAGTTAACTGTAAAGGTAACGTGTATGAGGTTTGCTCGAGGAAGAACGCACGGTTTTTGTATGCTTATTTTAGGAGAATTCGGATGAAAGAATTTGCAGAAATGGAAAACTGCACACTTTGCCCGCGTAATTGCGGTGCGGACCGCATGCACGGCCAAGTTGGCGTATGCGGTGTTACAAGTGATATCGTTGTGGCAAGAGCAGCTCTTCACATGTGGGAAGAACCTTGTATTTCCGGAAAAGAAGGCTCCGGGACGGTGTTTTTTTCCGGCTGCAATTTGGGGTGCGTGTATTGTCAAAATTATGATATTGCACACCGCAAATCCGGCAAAACAATATCTGTGCGTGAACTTGCCGACATTTTTCTCAAACTGCAAAAAGACGGCGCAAACAACATTAATCTTGTTACGCCGACCCATTATATTCCGCAAATTGCAGAAGCTTTGAACCTTTCCAAGTCTTTGGGGCTTCGTCTTCCGATTGTTTACAATACAAGCGGTTATGAACGCGTGGAAAGTCTGCGTCTGCTGGACGGGTTGATTGATATTTATTTGCCTGATTTGAAATATTACAGCAGCGACTTAAGCCGCAAATATTCTCACGCTTCTGATTATTTTGAAAAGGCTTCCCTCGCTATTGCAGAGATGGTGCGGCAAACCGGCGAGCCGATTTTTCGCACAAAAGAAGGAAACTTCCTTTTTGCCGAGCAGTACGACGACGAAGCTTTGCTTTATAAAGGCACGATTGTGCGCCATCTTTTGTTGCCCGGCTGCCTGGAAGATTCCAAAGCCATCATTCGCTATTTGTACGAGACTTTTGGCAACCGCATTTACATCAGCATCATGAAGCAATACACACCACTTGCCCATGTTGCCTCCATACCGGAACTGAACCGCAAAGTAACCGACGAAGAATACGACGCACTCATTGACTATGCCCTTTCCCTCGGTCTGGAAAACGGCTTTTTGCAGGAAGGTGAAGTTGCCATCGAAAGCTTTATCCCCGCATTCGACGGAAGCGGCGTGTAAGAATTTGCTAAGGTCAAGACATATATATTTTACAAAGGGATAGAAAAATATATCGTCTTCCCTTACAGCTCTACCCGCCGCATGTAATATCCAAACGCCCCGTTTCCAATCTTCTTATCGCCGCACTCAAAGCCTTCAAATCCAAACATAATGGCAACCATTTTTTCACGCTCATAATACACACCGGGCACGCCGAGATAATATATCGACTTGCCGCGTTCTTCTTTTTGTCCCAGGATGATGTGCTGGTAGTTGTAATAGCCGTGCAACAAAAAACTGTTATGCACGAGATTCTGGTATTTTTCCGGGAAGATAATAAAGTCCTGCGGTGCAATTTTTAAATACGTTTCTCCATTTCCAAAAGGCGATACTACATCATATTTTTTACAAAGTTCACTCCATTTGTTCTCATACACTTCCTGTGGCACCGAAAAGGTAAGATTCCTCTCTTTTTCCGGAGATGCTTCCGGCTCTTTTGGCGGCATCTCGGATATCTGCACAGGTGCCTCTTCCTGCACGATTTCTGCAAGGTGTTTCATCGGCTCAACAGGTATTTCCTGCGCACCCCACACTGCTTCCACATAAGCCGTTTCGGAAACAACAATCCGAATGCCGATAACAGGAAAAACATCAAATTCACTATCCACATTCCATGTTTTTTTGAAAGATGCCTGTCCACGTTGTATAGACAAGGTATCCACTTTACCTCCTTCCGAAAGGCTGTGGATTGGATATTCGCCGGAGGAACATTCGCTCATATTACGCAAAAATAACTCCATCGTTTTGTTTTTCTCACGGCATGTAAGTTTAACATGTCCTACATTTTTCTTCATTTCGCCATTTTCTACATAATGCAAATATGCAATTTTTTTATCATACATAAAAAAGCCCCATCCCTTCGAAAAGTGTTATATCACTATTGTATTCGAAGGGTGGGACATACATGCTTATTATTCTTGCGAATCTAAATATTTCATGTAGCTGACTACCATCAATGCAATTTTTAATGTGAGTGCATCTTCAAAAATGCGAATATCAAGACCGGTGCTCTTTTGCAACTTTTCTATACGATATACAAGTGTATTGCGGTGTACAAAAAGCTGTCTCGAAGTTTCCGACACATTTAAGTTGTTCTCAAAGAATTTGTTAACTGTCGTGAGCGTCTCCTCATCGAAATCTTCCGGACCATCCTCACCAAATATTTCCTTGATAAAGATACGGCACAAATTAATCGGAAGCTGATAAATCAAACGACCGATTCCCAGTGTGTTGTACGCTACAACAGTCCGCTCCGCATAAAAGATTTTTCCTACATCAAGTGCCATATTCGCTTCTTTGTAAGATTTGGAAACATCTTTCAGCTCCGGAACTATCGTACCGTAAGAAACGCGGACATTTGTCATGACTTCCATATTCATCATATCCACAATCGTATTGGCAATTCCTTCACAATAATCATATGCCTTCATATTATCGACAGTTTTGATTAAAATGACGCTCCTCTCATCCACTGCCGTTACAAAATCTCCTTTTTGATCGGAAAAAAGGCTCTTCAAAAGCTCATTTACCGCACTGTCTTTCTTTCCTTTTGTTTCCACAACAAAAACGGCTCTCGGCGTAGACGGGTCAATATGTAGTTTTTTGGCACGATTATATATATCAACCAACAACAGGTTATCCAAAATCAAATTTTGGTAAAAGCTGTTGCGGTCCACTTTTTCCTTGTATGCAATGACAAGGTTTTGGATTTGGCTCACCGCGATTTTACCGATCATATATGCGTCATCGCTGACACCTCTCGCTATGAGAATATACGCCACATCTCCCTCATCGCGAATTTTCAAAAGATGATAAATACCTATCACCTGACTGTCTGCCGGTGATCTGGAAAACTCTTCAAGCATATCTTTTGAAAGCTCGTTTGTTTCAAAAGTTGTTGCCACTTCGTGCCCATCCATATCAAACACACACAAATCCACTTTCGTGATGGCGCGAAGCTCATCTATGCTAGTCTGAATTACCTGACCTGAAATCATCTTATCAACCCCTCTTTTAAAAATTTTTCTAATTATTTTATAGTCTAAACCCAATTATACACAAAAGCAAGGCTGAAAGAAACTTTCAACCTTGCAGTTGCCCTTGTGTGGTGGGATTGTGAAAAACTAATTTGTGATAATCATCTCTGTCTCTTTATCGAATACGTGAATTTTTTCAACGTTTAAAGCAAATTTGATTGTATCTCCCGGTCTTGCTGTTGTACGGGAATCTACTCTAGCTGTAATCGGGAAATCTGCCAAATCAAAGTATAAGTACACTTCTGCACCAAGCAATTCGTATACTTTAACAGTAGACTCAAATACACTCTGCGGAGATGCTTCAATATACATCTGGGAATCATATACATCTTCCGGACGAATACCGAATGTAACTGTTTTGCCTGCATAACCGCCTTCGATAAGTTTTTTGGATTTTGCCGGCGGAAGCGGAATGGAATTACCTGCAATCTTTAAGCTTGCAACATCACCATTTACTTCTACTTCTGCATCAAGGAAGTTCATCTGCGGTGAACCCATGAATCCTGCTACGAAGAGGTTCTGCGGTTTTTCATATAAGTTCTGCGGTGTATCTACCTGCTGTACAACACCATCTTTCATAACAACGATTCTTGTACCAAGAGTCATAGCCTCTGTCTGGTCATGTGTTACGTAAATGATAGTTGTACCGAGTCTCTGATGTAATTTTGCAATTTCGATACGCATCTGTACACGAAGTTTTGCATCCAAGTTGGAAAGAGGTTCGTCCATAAGGAATACCTTAGGATTACGAACGATTGCACGTCCCATAGCAACACGCTGTCTCTGACCACCGGAAAGAGCCTTAGGCTTTCTGTCCAGAAGAGGAGTCAGGTCAAGGATCTTAGCTGCGTCCTTAACCATCTTATCGATTTCATCCTTCGGTACTTTTCTTAACTTAAGACCGAATGCCATGTTGTCATATACGGACATATGAGGATACAGAGCG
>JAZQDM010000108.1:0-18561 GCA_045546775.1 Lachnospiraceae bacterium
CACTAAAAGAAAGCTCAGTTTATATTGAGCTTTACTTTTCAAAAAAGGTTATCGGTTCAAAATCCGATTATCGCAATTTGGACCTTTAGCTCAGTTGGTTAGAGCAACCGGCTCATAACCGGTCGGTCCTGGGTTCGAGTCCCCGAAGGTCCACTTACTTACCAACTTAATAGATGAAATATTTTGGCCTGGTGGCTCAGCTGGTTAGAGCGCCGCCCTGTCACGGCGGAGGTCGTGGGTTCGAACCCCATCCGGGTCGTTTAATTTTAGAACGGGATCTTAGCTCAGCTGGGAGAGCATCTGCCTTACAAGCAGAGGGTCACAGGTTCGAGCCCTGTAGGTCCCATTTGTCAATTTTATATTGATATGCCGGCGTGGCGGAACTGGCAGACGCGCAGGACTTAAAATCCTGTTGTAGCAATACAGTACCGGTTCGATTCCGGTCGCCGGCAGTATTTAAAGACTCTGAGTAATCAGAGTTTTTTTATGTTTTATAAAAAGTTAGAAAGAGGATTGAGTATGATAAGACCAATTTGTCGCGATACATTCTTTTTAAAGCAATCCGCACAGCCGGCAACAAAAGATGATATGGTAGTTGTACAAGATTTGCTTGATACATTAAAGGCAAATGAAGATAGATGCGTGGGAATGGCTGCAAATATGATAGGAGTAAACAAGAGTATTATAGCTGTTCATATGGCTGGAATTAACGTAGCAATGATAAATCCGGTTATTGTAAAAAAAATGCATGCCTATGAAACGCAAGAAAGCTGTTTGTCATTGGATGGTGTTCGAAATACAAAAAGATATCAAAATATTGAAGTGGAATATTTTGATATCTCGTGGAAGAAACAACGTGGAAAATATTCGGGCTGGATTGCCCAAATCATTCAGCACGAATGCGATCATTTAAATGGAATTATTATTTAATTAATTTTTTTTTGCATGTTCCAAACAATGGATAATGTTGTCACACCAGTTGTCAAATTCAATGTCCGGTTGTTGGAGGTTTTCGTGCAAAAAAATGTAATCAAGTGCCTTTTTTATCCCGCTCGAAAAGCTGACTGTTGGTTCAAAATCAGGCACAATTTGTTTTAACTTTGTATTGTCAAAAACAACGCTGTTTGCTTTGTCGCCGAGTAGACTACCGCGCAAATCGTAGTGTGGCGGACACACGTCTGCCAAAAAGGTGGAAGCTACATAATATGGCGTAAAAGGAACGTGCAAAGAATCTGCAATTGTTTGGTATATTTGGTTCCATGTGAGCGTTTCATTGGAAGTTATATGAAAACATTCACCGATTGCACGTGGGTTATCCATCAGTCCGATAAAGCCTTTTGCAAAATCCGTATTATGCGTCATAGTCCAAAGGGAAGTACCGTCGCCGTGTACGATGACAGGTTTCCTGTCCAACATACGTTTTATAATTTGCCAGCTGCCGTGAGCACCGTGCAGCCCGACAGGAATGGAACGTTCGTCATATGTGTGGCTGGGACGAATAATTGTTACCGGAAAATTATTTTCGTGGTACATTTTCATTAAATAATTTTCGCATGCTATTTTATTACGAGAATATTCCCAATATGGATTTGAGAGCAAAGTTTTCTCAGTTATAACATAATTTTGGCAAGGTTTTTGGTAGGCGGAGGCAGAACTAATGTAAATAAATTGTTTTGTATTATTTTTAAAAAGCCGGTAGTCCCGTTCTACATGTTCCGGTAAAAATCCGATAAAATCGCATACTACATCAAAGGTTAAAGAAGCAATTTTTTTGGAAACATCTTCTTCATTATGCACATCAGCATTTATAAACGTAATATTTCCCGTTAAATCTGTAGCCCGATTGCCACGATTCAGCAGGAAAAGTTCATGGCCTGCTTCAGCCAATTGTTTTGAAATGGCATAACTAATTCTTCCGGTTCCGCCAAGAAAGAGTACTTTCATAAAATGTCCTCCGTAATTTCAATTAATTATATTGTAACTTTTCAAATTAAAAAAAACAATATACAAAACCGTTGAGGTGTTGTAATATGAAAAATAGAGTTTTAAGTTTAAGGAGTGATAGACATATGATGAATCCGGCAACACTTTTAAAGTTAATGAATGTAAAAAATACATTTACTGCAACACACCCTAAATTCGCGGCTTTTTTGAAAGCAGTTTTTCAAAAAGGAATAGAGGAAGATACCATTGTAGAGATTACCGTAACAAGACCCGGTGAAGAACCGATGACTGCGAATATTAAAGTGCAACAATCCGATTTGGAATTGTTTGACAGTCTAAAAGAATTGGCAAAATAATTGTGTCATAAAGGAATAAGAGATAAAAAGCGAAGTGGCTTTTGCAATCAAATTTATGCAGAAAAAAATTATTTATAAATTTTGCATAAAGGTATTGACGAAAGCTACTTTTTTTATTAATATGTGTCTATAAACGATATGTCGAGCATCGACATGTCGACAAAAAACACATCGAGTATAAACATATTGACAAAAAATTTAAAACATAGTAGCAAAAGAAAATAGAAATAGGAGTGATTACTGTGGATGAGAATTTAATAAAAAAGTATATTCCTATGACGGAAACAACATATTATACGCTACTTGCGGTTACGGACAAACGGCATGGATATGCGATTATGCAATTTGTAAATGAACTGACCAAAGGAAGAATTCAGCTTGGAACGGGAACGCTTTATACGATGGTTGGAAGACTAACGGCAGATGGAATTATTGAAATTGTACCGGAAGACGGAAAAAAATCCTATTTAATTACAGAAACCGGAATGACGCTGTTAACAATGGAAACGGAAAGATTGGAAAAACAGTTGGATGACGGAAAAAATGTTTTGGAATAGGGTAGTTAAACAACTGCTTGGAAATTATTGGTATTTGAGGGCAAATTACGGAAAGGACTGAATTTTCAAATGAAAAAGCATGAAGATATGAAAGCAGAAAAAAATAAAGTGATAAAGAAAACAAAGTTTTTTGCCAGTTATAGAAAAGAAATCGGTTGGCTGGAAGATATGGCGAAGCAAGGATGGTTTTTTAAGAATATAACATTTGGGATGCGATATACCTTTGAAGCCGGCGAGCCAAAGCATATGTTGTATGAGATTGACCGTTTTAATCTGCCACAAAAACCAACAAGAGAAGAGATTTTGCAAAAGGATACTTTTATGGAGATTGCATCAGACATGGGGTGGCAGGAAGTAACTCATGATGAGACGCAAACCTATTATTTCTGTAAAGAGTACATAGAAGGCGATATTAACGAATTATATAACGATGAAAAATCCAGAATAGAAAGAGCAAAAAAATTTTCTGCATTCTTGATGGAGGAATCACAGTCGTACCATTTTTGGATTAGTTTCATGATGGTTTTCACAATTATATTGCTACTTTTCTGTAGCTGGAGAGACAAACCGGAACTTGCAGTTGGGCATATGTATTTTGCGACAATTTATTCGTTAGTTTGCGGCGGAGCGGCTCGTTTGTCAGCATTTCTTGCAAAAAAGGCAGAACGAGAACTCATGCTATCACGCGCTGAATGGGAAAACTTTTGTGAAAATGACACACATAAGACAGTCAAAAAGATGATATGGAAAGTAAAAAAACTGAAACGCTTCTTACAGGAACAGGCAAAAGAAGGATGGGTTTTGACAGGCGCTACGACAAGAAAGTATTACTTTGAGAAACAAGAAAACGTTTCTTATGTATACACAATGGATAGTCAATGGCTGACCAATAAAAGAATGAAAGAAAAGGAGCAATCAACATTTGTAGATTATAAAGACTGGCTTGGTAAAAACAACAACTGGCAGGTACAAAGTTTAAAAGATGCGGAAGCAAAAGGCTGGGAATATGTTTGTGCACTGGAAAACAAGGCAGTTATATACAAAGGAATTTCAGGAAAAACAGAGCCATTAAATGATGAGAAATACGATAACAAAATTAGATTTGTATCCGTTGTAGGAATTTATGGAGTTATTACAATAGTGGCATTTTTACTTGGTATGTTTTGTGGCTTCATATGGGGCGCACTCGGATTATAGACAACTGCATAACAATTAATATTTTAACAGGTAACAACTAATTTTTATTAGTTTTTATAAAGAAGGGAGTATATGTAGAATGAAACTGGAAGTAAAAGAAATTCGAAAGAAATTTGGCGAAAATGAAGTACTGCATGGTGTCAGCTTCGACGTAGAGAGCGGTAAGGCTTTGGGACTTCTCGGCCGTAACGGTGCCGGAAAAACCACAACCATCCGTATTCTTATGGATGTGTTCCATGCAAACTCCGGCGAGATTATTATCGACGGAAAGAAGTTTAAGCCAAGCGAGCACAGCATTGGTTATTTGCCGGAAGAAAGAGGGTTATACCCGAAACGTACGGTTCTTGAGCAGATGATTTTCCTTGCAAGACTGCGCGGATTAAAACCTTCAAAGGCAAAAGAAAATGCGCAAAAATGGCTGAAGAGACTGGAAGTGGAAGAATACACAAACAGAAAGCTGGAGACTTTGTCCAAAGGTAACCAGCAGAAAGTGCAGCTTGCGGCAACGCTTGTTTGTGACCCGGAAATTGTCATTTTGGATGAGCCGTTCAGTGGTCTTGATCCGGTTAACTCACAGATTTTGAAAGACGTTGTAAACGAGTTGATTGCAGATGGAAGACTGGTTATCTTCTCCAGCCATCAGATGAGTTATGTAGAAGAATTTTGTGATAATATTGCCATTATTAACAAAGGTGAAGTTGTTCTTTCCGGTGATTTGAGCGAAATCAAAAAAGAATACGGAAAAGACCGTATGATGCTTGCAGCAGAAAATTATACAACGGAAGAACTTGCAGAAAAAATCGGAAACACGATTCCGGGTGTTGCCGTAGATGAAATCAAGAAAGGTTTTCTTGTATTGCGCCTGGAAGGCGTTGGGAAAAATGATGTGTTGGAAGCGGTTGCAGCGACTGACATTGACATCATGAAATTCGGAAGATATGAGCCTTCCTTAAATGATATTTTTGTAGCCAGAGTAGGCGAAGAAGAAGAGAGAGAGGAGCAGTAAGACAATGAAAAACTTTTTGATTATACTTCAATATGAATTAAAAGAATATTTTTCCAGTAAGGGATTTGTCATCATGACGCTTTTGATTGCGTTACTTGGTTCCGGAGCATTATTTTTGCCCAGATTTATCGATATGTCTGAATTTACCGGAGTGGTTGTAAAAGAACAGGTAGCAGAGGAAGAAGACACACCGGAAGAACTCGAAAAATTATATTTGTATGATGAAAATGCTCTTGTGGATGTGGAAGTTTTAAAAGGCTTTTTCCCGGAGCATGAATGGGTGGTTGCCGGCAGTTTGGAAGAATTAACAACTGCAGTAGAAGAAAAAGAAGCTGACGGTGGTTTTGTTGTAAAATCTTTGACAGAGTACGATTATTATATATTTAACAAAGGCATGTACGATGTAAACACACAAGTGTTTGACGAAGCGATGAGAGTGTTCTGTCGCATGGATTATTGCGCGAAAAACAATTTGGATTTTGGCGAAATCACAGCTATGTATGAAACACCGATTACTGTAAATGAGCAGATTCTCAACAAAGATACAGAGAGCAATTACTGGTATTGTTATATTCTTGTTATTGTAGTGTTTATGCTAATTACTTTGTATGGACAGATGATTGCTGTTTCAGTTACAAACGAAAAGAGCAACCGTGCCATTGAAGTACTTGTTACATCCACAAGCCCGAATAGCCTTTTGTTTGGCAAAGTTATTGCAGGTGCAGTAGGTGGTTTGCTTCAGACAGGTATTGTTTTAGGTTCCATTTTAATTTCCTATGCGGTGAACAGAGAAGTATGGGGACAGCAGCTTGATATGTTCCTTCATATTCCGGCATCAGTATTGTGGGCATTTGCATTGTTTGGTTTGGGCGGCTATTTGTTCTATGCATTCCTGTATGGTGCAATGGGTGCATTAGTAAGCAAAACAGAAGACGTAAGCAAGAGCTCCAGTGGCTTGATGATGGTTATTATGATTGTTTATTTCTTCTCCTTGTTCCAGTTAACAAACATCGATGGCGTTGTGATTAAAGTGTTGTCCTTCCTTCCGGTCAGCTCCTATAGTACGATGTTTGCGAGAATGGCAATGGGAACGGTAGCAACTTGGGAAATCGTGGTATCTTTCCTTATCCTTGGGGCATCCATTTTCGCCGCAGGATTTATCGGTGCAAAACTTTACCGTATGGGAACATTGCGTTACGGAAATCCGATTAAGCTCAGCACCGCTTTAAAAGCAATCAAAAATGAAAAATAAAATGTGTAAAATCCATGAAAAAAGTACAAAAATAAATAAATATGTGATATGATATTGGCTAGAGTGAAAAATTAAGGAGGGGCCAATCGTGTCTAAAGAAAAGAAAGAAAACGCGACTACCGAAAAGGTTATGACAAAATATGACCGTAAGATGGAGAAGCGTCGTCAGGAAGAAGCACAAGCAGCAAAAGCGGCAAAAACAAACCGTATTGTGAGCATTATCGTATTGTTAGCAATCGTAGCCTTAGTAGTAGGAAGCATTGCAGCAAGCATGATCAGAAAGCAAAGAGTATTAAACGATACTTATATTAAAATTGGTGAGCATGAAATTACAAAGCTGGAATATGATTTCTATTTTAATACTGTTGTGAATGATACGGTAAATTCATATTCTTATATGATGGCTTATATCGGACTTGATACAACAAAGGATTTTGCAGACCAGCCATATTTCGGTGATGAAAATATGACTTGGAAAGATTATTTTGATCAGGCAACTGTTGCCCGTATTACAGAGACAAAAGCAGTATGTGATGATGCAGCTGCAAAAGGATTTGTATATGATGTGACAGAAGACTATGCAGCAGTTATTGCACAAATAAAAGTAAGTGCAGCAAGCTCCAATATGACGATTCCCAAATATTACAAAGAAGCGTATGGTGATTATGCTTCTGAGAAGAGATTGGAAAATATTGTAAAAGAGAATCTTTTGTGTCAGGCTTACTATGCACAGCTTGCAACAGACAATACACCTTCTCAAGAAGAAATTGATGCATATTACACAGCAAACAAAACTTATTATGATACTGTAGATTACAGAAGCTTTGCTTTCAGTGCGGAGGGTATTACAGAAACCTCTACAGAGGAAGAAAAAGCGGCAGCACTTGCAGCGGCTAAAAAGGATGCAGAAAGCTTTTTGGAAAGAGTGAAAGCAGGAGAAGACTTCAATGCATTGTGTGCAGAGTTTTCGGAAGATGTTTCCATCAAAGCATTTTATCAGGATACAACCATTGATTACAGCCTTGTAAAAGGAGCAGATTACTCCAGCGTAAGCTATGCGTACTCCGGATGGTTGTATGATGAAGCTCGTGTGGCTAAAGAGGCAGACATCGTTGAAGATGCTTCCGGTTCTACTTATTACGTAGTAGTATTTGAAGGAAGAAACAAGGAAGAAGCAACTGTGAACCTTACTATTTCTGACACACTTGCAACGCAGGCAGCAGATGAATATGTAGATGCATTGACGCAGAACTATTCTGTAACAGACGTAGCAGGCCAATTGACATACTTGACTATGCAGGCAGAAGAAGCTACGGAAAGTGCAACACAAACAGAAACAACACAGGAAGCTGCAACAGCACAGTAATTTATATCACTAAAATACAAAAGAGGCACTTTTGGATGAAAAAAATTCATTCAAAATGCCTCTTTTTCTTATTGAAAAATAGGTGTATGATGAAAATCGTGTGTAAAAAGAAATGATAGGAAAAGTGATTGACTGATAGAGGATTACATATCGATGGAAAAAAAGCGTAATATTAAAATGGACAATTTGAAAGGTATTCTTATTATCCTTGTAGTTGTCGGACATATATTGGAATTATGCATAAGCAAAGGAAATAACCGATATTGGTATTTTTTAATTTATTCCTTTCATATGCCATTGTTTGTATATTGTACCGGTTATTTTGCGAATGTAAACAAGGTGGCGGACCGGGTTATTAAAAAACTCTTTCCCCTGTATGTAGTTTTCCAGATTTTATATATTTTGTTTGAGCGAGTGGTTCTAAAAAATGATTTGGAAATGCAGTTTTCAAAGCCTTACTGGTTGTTGTGGTATTTGTTCGCAGTCGTTATATGGAATTTGTTGCTTCCGTTAGTTACAACCCGTTCGAGAAAAAAGCAGGTTGTTGTTATGGTGACGATTGTATTTGTTGCCTTGCTTGCAGGTTTTGACAATGGAATTGGAAGAAGCATGAGTTTGTCCAGAGTACTTGTGTATTTCCCGTTCTTTGTAATGGGCTATTATTTGCGCATGTGGGATGAAGAGAGAGCACAGATATCTTTGCCGGAACAGGAAAGTGTGCATGAGCGAAGGACAAAAAAGCTAAACAAATTGGCGGTGAAATATCGCCTTATTATAAGCATTGCAGCTATTTTGGCGATTGCCGGTGTGGCAATTGTGACGGGGAGCCATTTGAAAGAATGGAAGTTGAGCTGGTTTTACGAAGCAGCCCCGTATGAACGGACAGGTTCTGATTTTGATTTCCGCTTGTTTCACCTTGCCACAGGAACGTTAGGTGTTATTGCAGCCAGGAGATTTATTCCAAACAGACGAATCCCCATCATTGATAAAATTGGGCAAAAAACAATGCCAATCTATCTTACGCATGGTTTTGTCGTAAAATGGATTGACATGTTAAAATTATTGTCCTGATTTTTTCTTTTCTTTTATCGGTAACTTTGTGCATGCAGTTGTCGCCACAAACAATACCAAACTTACGCAGGAAATGAGAATACCTGCTTTTAATCCTGACGGATAGTAAGACAGTTCAATTGTGTGCGTGCCTGCATCCAAAGGAACGCTGATAAAGCAGTTTTCAAAAATATGCATTTCGGTTTCCCGGCCGTCTACTTTTAACGTCCAACCGGCGTCATAGGGAATAGTAAATACCAGTTCTCCGTTTGTTTCAGCCTGTATAGAGCCTTTGATATAATCGTCTTCAAACACTTCTGCTGTAAAGGCATGTGCAGAAAGCTGGTCTACAAATTTTCCAAGCAACTGTTCGTTCATCACATATGCAATTACATTGAGTGAGCCGTCATCTTCTGTAGTGAGCCGTATCATGTCTCCCGCGCGATGGTAGCCCAAATCCATGATGTAATTGTTGTTCATTTTTTTGAAGTCTTCTGTTCTCTGTGAGTCTGCAAATTCTGCTGTAATTTCTTTTATTTTGTTTCCTTCTTTGTATGCGTATACATAGCCGTCTTTCTCCACTTTGATGACTGTTTCACTGTCAGAAACGCGTTTGATGGAAGTAGGTTCAAACAGTGGTTCATGAATATCGGTTAAGGCAGTGAACAACCGATTTTGAAGTACGAGCGGTGTTAAAACATCGTCAGGAGCGGATTGTTCTAACGATTTGGCCAGAGTATCCACATCTGTAAATAAAGCGTTTAAAGAATCAGCGTCAGCCGGATTTCGGTCTGCTGTATTCATGTCCACATAAAAACCAAACGGCAAACAATAATTGCTTTTCGACATATATAACAAATTCTCGCAATCTGCAAATTCATACAAGCTTAAATCACCGAAGGAATTATCTGAAATATAGTATTTTACACTCAACAGCGCTGCGGTAAACGGTGTGTCTCCTTCAAAATTGTAGTATACGCTACTTGTCTGCATACCGTATTTGTCATAAAATCTGCGCGCATACACATTGGATGTTGAGGAGAACAGCGATGCGGAAGGATAGCCAAGTAACATACCATCGTTTTTCGTAACGCGACTTTCTTTTTCCACGCGGAAGAAACTATCATCTGTTGCCGAAATCCGGTCCATCAAAGTGTAATAATCGTCATATTTCTTTAAATATCCGGAACGGCTTACCGTTGGAACACTCGTGTACAACGTGTTGATACCGGCCTCAAACACAGCAAGGGCAATTGCCGCATACAATAACTTCTTTTTCCGTTCAGGGTGTTGCTTTAACATATAAACAATCAAGCCATACAATGCCAGTATACCAAGTGTGGAAAGGAAAATGACAAGGCTAAACTGTTCTTCGTTTCCGGTTTGTTGGCATAAAAGAAGGAAGCCACATACAATGCCAAAGCTGCCGGCCAATGTCTTTTTGCTAAAAGAATGAATATCCCTAACAACTTCGAAGCACACAGTCAAAAGAAGAATGATATACAAAAATGACTGGCGGCTCGGAAGAGAGTTCGGATAATTTAAACCATGCCAAATAAAATTCAAAGCATTGATGGAAAAACTAAATATAAAGAACACAAGTAAAAATACTTTTGGCAGTTTTTCCTTTAACGGAACATCCTTTTTTACAATATAAAGTGGCAGTAAGAACAACACCGGAACACCACAGTAAATGTTCGGCCAGTGATTTAAACCAATCTCCACCGGTACAATAAAAGAGTGTCTTGCCAGTACGTCAATAAAGGAAAAGTAGGATGTTATCGTTTTCGGGAAGTTGAGGTTGGAATATTCTGCTACAGCAAGTGCAGATATTTCCGGTAGGAGCAATACAGCAGCCATACCTCCCGCAAGCAAAGAATACCACGCAAAACGTAAAATTGCTTTTCCACGTTGTTTTGCCTGAATTAACAGGACGAAGAAATACAAAACAAGATAAATGCAAATCATGATGCAGATGTAATAGTTTGATAAAATGGCAAGTGCAAGTGAAATGCAATACAGTTTACTTCCTTCGCCTTTTACAAGCTTTTCCAGTCCCCACAAAATGATAGGTGCCAAAACAATACAGTCAAGCCACATAACGTTCCAGTTGTATGCAGCCATATAACCGGATAGTGCATAGAAAACGGAGAAGCCTACGATAGACAAATGGTTGGAATTAAAATGCTTTTTCAAGTAATAGGAAAAAGTGAATCCGCAGGCACCAATTTTAAGTATAACAAGATAACTCATAAATTCCATTAACAGTTTTTCAGGAAAGAGCAAGGAAAGCCAGTTAAAAGGAGTTGCCAAGTAATATACAAAAAGTGCAAGGAAGTTAGAACCGATACCTGTGCGGAACGAATAAAACAAACCTTCGCCGTCTTTTATTTTGTGATACATTTCCGTGAGAAACGGAAAATACTGATGATACATATCAATATGAAGAAAGGAACGGTCTCCAAACGGATAAATGCCTCCGATTATAAAAATGATAAGCATAAGTAAGGTTGGAATCGTTGCTGACAAAATATATATTTTGTGTTTTCCATAGAAATTTTTTAGCTTTGCTTTCATACAAATCCTTTCTGACTAGCGGGTTTCTTCCATTTTGTAGTCGAATAAATGATAATATTGCATTTGTTTGTACGTTAACAGTTCTTTTTCCAGCTCTTTTATCGGAGCTGCACTACCATCTGAAGAAACGGCCTGAATCGCTGAGATTACAGGATATTCTTCGGATAAATCGGCAAGATAATTCATATAAGGAGAAAGCGGGATGCCGGCAGCATCCAGTACTTTCGTGGCAAGGAAATTCGTACTGGTCGTCTGATTTGTTGCCTCCTCTATGTCGTAGTTCGCCCAGATGAAATAAGGGACTTCATAGCGGCTTGCGTTTTCTTCTTCGGTCAAAGCAGTGTCTGTTTTTCCATTCAACGTCCAAATTGGTCTCACAACGGAGTTTGTCGGCTGATGGTCTCCAAAAAATACAACGATTGTCGGTTCATCGACCTGTTCAAAATATTGTATCAATTGTTCGATTGCCTGGTCTGATAAATAAATCAGTGACAAATAATTATCTAAGCTGGCGGATGAGTTTGCATTTACAAGTGCTATTTCCGGAGTGAAATTGTCATAAGCTTCGCTGTAAGAAGAATGATTTTGCATAGTAACATTGAATAAGAAAAGTGGTTTGCCTTTTTCTTTGGCTTCAAAAAGTTCAATGATTTTTGCATAATCAGCCTTATCGCTTACATACTTTCGGATTTTTTCCGGATTTTTGAAATCTTTTATAAAGTAATTATCATCCAAACCAAGCATAGGATAAATTTTATTGCGCTCCCAACCGGTGCTGTTATACGGATGCATGCCGATTGTAGTATAGCCGTATTCCTTCAAATAAGAAGGAAGTGCAGGAATTTCACTTTTAATATATTGTTGATACGGAATGCTTCCTTGCGGAAGAAAAGCCATACTGTTTCCGGTTAAAAATTCAAATTCTGTGTTTGCAGTATTGCCGCCCAAAACCGATACATGTAAATTTCCGGAAATGGTATTTTCCCCTTCTGTAATCAGGGAACGTACAAAAGGCATATAGTCCATATTTGTTTCGAATTCATCCAAAACAGACAAATCGGAAAAGGCCTCATTCATAATAACAATAATGTTCGGCAATGTGTCGTTTGTACCGGGGTGACCGGATGTATCTGTGGTATAGGTTTCAAGAAGTTCCTGGGCGTCCTTTGCACTGTATCCGGATGGTTTGTCTACAATGAGAAATTCCAGTTCCATTAAAAAGGCAAGGGCAGTACCATCTTTGTAGCTCATCGTAGTAGGTGTAAAAAGCTTGTCATACAATCCGAAACGAGTCACTGAAGAATCGGCGTGAATCATTACAGTAAAAGCGTATAATGCAAAGAAGGATATGGCAGTGCCCGACAAACGGATTTTCCAACGGAACAGTTTTTTCTTTTCCAAAAGGAAAAATTCTGCCAAAAGAAGTGCCACTAATCCGAGGCAGGCAAGAAGCGCATCTTTTTCCATTGTGTATTTAAAATTGTCCGCAACACTGGCTGCTGTCTTAATAGAAAAAATATCCCAAGGCATAATCGGTGCAGAACGAAACTGTAGGACAAAGTAGTTTGCAATACCGACAATGAGAAAAAAGCCGGTGACTGTCATAAGTGCTCTGCGGAGTCTTCCGAATATTGCAACAAAGAAAAGTGCAAGCAGTTCAAACAAAACGATATTGAGAGTATGTGCATCTGCAATGAGTGTTTTGAATGGATTGTGTGTTATAAATTCAAACAAATAAAACGTAATGACAGGTGCCAGTATGGTTAGCAGTATATTTTTTATATGATAAAAACTGGAGTATCGCTTCAATTTTTCCCGTATAGCTGTATTCATAATATCCTCATTTCTTTCCTTATATAAAATGTATATGTAATAAAGTACACACGCAAAGTTAATTCTAGTTCTACAAACTGCGTGTGTCAAGCAGACAAAGAAAAAATAAATAAAATTTAAGAATTCATACTTGACATTAGAGACATTACTGTGTAAAATATCAATGTTGCTTGTTGATGCAACAAAGAATATGTGCGTTTAGCTCAGCTGGATAGAGCGTTTGGCTACGGACCAAAAGGTCGGGAGTTCGAATCTTCTAACGCACGCTTAATAGCCGGAACGAGAGAATATTTCTCTCGTTTTTTGGCATATATAAAAAAACAAACAAAATATTTGTGGAGGTGCCTATGGACAAAAATGTATTTCGTAATATTAGTTATGGGGTTTATGCAGTAACAACAAAAAACGGTGATAAACCGGCCGGCTGCACGGCAAACAGTGCCATGCAGGTGACATCATCCCCGGCAACGATTGCAGTAAGTATCAACCATGACAATTTTACAAATGAATGTATTCAAAAAACAGGTAAATTTGCGCTTAATATTTTTTCAGAAAAAACAGTACCACTTGTAATCGGCACATTGGGTTATCGAAGCGGAAGAGATGGCGACAAATTTGAAAATTTGGATTATTTTTATGTAGATGATTTGCCAATATTGAAAGACACATGTGGCTACATTACCTGTAATGTGATTGATAAATTTGAGACATCCACACATACCATTTTTTTGGGCGAAGTACAGGAAGGCGAAGTGCAAAGCAATGACGAGCCGATGACATATGCATATTATCATCGTGTCATCAAGGGCAGCAGTCCTAAAAATGCACCGACCTATATTGCGCCGGAAGAAAAATAAGAAAATAAAAAGATACAGCCGTCCGTGCAACTATTGCTGCATTTTGGACGGCTGTTTTTTCTTATAAAGAAGACAGTACTTTTGTGATTTCTGCGATGTACAATGTGTGGAAATCTCCGTCTTTGTACCATGTTTGTTCGATAGAATCCGTTAAAAACTGTTCTGCATCTAACGGTGTTTTTGACAAGTTTTTGCATAAGAAAACAAGTTTCCCTTCTTCGATAAAAGGTACTGTGTCTTCGCTTGCAAAATGTAAGCCGGCTTTTTCCATTTTGTTTTCTGTTCTGCCGGAAACGGAGCCCAAATAGCCTAATGCAGAACGATACGTTTCATCCAGAAAAGAGAGGGAAAACGTGTTTTGGGCGTCGATAAATTCTTTTGTGTAACGGCTTTGTCTCACAACGATGAAGGCTACATTTTTTCCCCACATAACACCTAAGCCACCCCAGCTTGCAGTCATTGTATTGGCTTTTTCTTCTGTGCCGGAAGAGATGAGCATCCACTCTTTTCCAATTTTTTCAAAGGGATTAAAAGACAGAGAAGTAAGTTCGATTTCTTTTAAAGTATGCATATGAAATTTCCTATTTCCTTTCCTTGAATGTTTCCTTCATTATAATACAGAAAAAACATATCGTGTAGAACCATTCGGAAAAAAATAAAAGAAAAACAAATATCATTAAACTTTTATTAATTTGCCAAGATAAGGCTTTAAGGAAGGCAAAAAGCTATGCTATACTAAAGGGGACTTATTATGTATTGGGATTCACGAATTGAGGAAAACTTATGGATACGGGAAGAAAAAGAAAAAAAAGACGAATTGATTGGAGCATGTGGCTCATTCCGATATTTGCATCGGTTGCATTGATTGCGATGATCGTGTGTTTTTTAACAATTGGTTTTTATCGTATGAAAGAGAAAAAAGCGCAGGAAGCACTTGCCATGGCGCCGATTACGTACAGCCAGGAGGAAGTGGATGCAATGCTGGCAGAGGCTGTGAACAATGCAGAAACAGATGCTGCACAAAAAGCAGAAAAGGAACTGTTGGCACAGATGAGGGAAAGAATGGAGAATGGCGACAGTACGGTATCGATGCTCAGAGACTTTTTCCCGCAGAGCATGATTGTGGCGGACAGCGGGCGTTATGTATTTGTAGATATTTTGGATACGATAAAGAAAAATAATTTGTCTGTAGAGAATATCCGCTTGGATGAAGAAACCGGCGAAATTGTATATATGGACGGGGAAACCGTTGTCTCAAAAAAAGGCATTGATGTATCAAAATTTCAAGGCAATATTAACTGGAAAAAGGTGGCAAATGACGGAGTGGAGTATGCCTTTTTACGCCTGGGAATCCGCGGTTATTCTACCGGAGAGATTGTGCTTGATGAAACATTTGAAGACAACGTAGAAGAGGCTTTGGATGAAAACATTGATGTGGGGGTCTATTTTTTCACGCAGGCAGTGAATGAGCGGGAAGCGATAGAAGAAGCAGACTTTGTTATTGAGGCATTGGAGCCGTATGATATTACTTATCCGGTCGTGATTGATGTGGAAGAGGTAGAGTCAAACAATGCAAGGACAGACCATTTAACGGCTGAGCAACGCACAAAAAATGTGATTGCATTTTGTGAACGTATTCGGGAAGCAGGATATACACCGATGATTTATGGAAATTTAAAGACTTTTACGTTGATGCTTGATATCACGCAGCTGGAATCGTATGACAAATGGTATGCTTACTATTCTACAGATGAGTTTTATTATCCTTATGATTTTAGCGTATGGCAGTATTCGGACTCCGGCAGTGTAAACGGCATTAAAGGCGATGTGGACTTGAATATAAGTTTCCGGACGTGGGAATAGCAAACGGAGAAAAACAGGAAGGTTAGAGCTATGAATCGTTATGAGTTTATTGAAAAATTAAGAATGGCATTGAGCGGAAAGGCAACGCAGTCAACCATCAATGAAAATATACGTTATTATGAGGAATATCTGGATACGGAAATTCGAAAAGGACGTACGGAAAGTGAGGTTGTAGCAAGCCTTGGGGATCCGCGTCTGCTTGCTAAGACTATTGTGGATGCAGCAAGAAGAAGTGGTCAGAGCAGTGAGTATTTATACCGGGAAGTGCACGAACAGGAGGACAACCAGGTGGAGAAAAAGGTGCGCATTTTGCCGGCGTGGGCAATTTTTGTCATTATCCTTATTGCACTTGTTTTGGTGTTTAGTTTATTGAAACTGGTTTTCAGACTTGTTTTCCCACTGCTTGCGGTTATTGTGATAGGCAGTCTTTTGGTGAAACTTATTTCATCAGCTAAAGGCCGTTGATAAAGTAAAAATGGAAAAAGAAAAGTATACAGCCCATCCAAACGGATGGGCCGTAATGAGGGGAGTATAAATAATTAAATATAAGGGTCGGCAAATGGAAATCGATGAAGGGTTTATTCCCATCTGCTAAGTTTATTATAATACATCTTTCAAAAAAATGCAACAAAAAATAGTACCATAGTCCTAATTTTTTATAAAAAGATATCATATCTTTCCAAAATAAAATGCTGTATATTATTTTTGTGTGGTGAAATACTATACTTGTGTTCTGATAAACAACATGATTATTAGAGCATAAGCATAATTTAGGAGGTATTTTATCATGGCACAGAATGATAATAACAAATTCAACAACAGCACAAACAATACACAGGATTCCAAAAACAACAAAAATAACAATAACAACAGCCAGAACTGCAAAAACAGCACTTCTGAAAACAACCAGAAAAACAGCAACAACAGCAAAAACTACTAAGAATTAGCTGTATGGTAAAAAGGCTGCCGCATCTATGTTTTAGCATTGATGCGACAGCCTTTTTTGTTTGTAATATGATGTGTGGAAAAGGCGTGCAACTATCAGTTGCGAAAAGATGTAAAGTGCAAATGGTAGAAGGGGATGTCTTGCCGTGCTATGCTCAAAGTGTCAAGTGATTGTAATGCGGAACGCGCTTGCGTATGGAGGGAAGATGAAGAGAAAAGCATTTGTTTGTGTTTTAATTGTTATGGTTCTATTTGTGTTTGGTTGTACCGGAGTGCACGCGGCAGAACCCGCAGCAAACGGCGGCTACACATTAAATACCATTCAGGAAAAATTGAATATGGAAGATGCTTATGAGACATTAAACTGGTTTTATTATGAAGAAAACAGTTCCGAAGTATGGCAGGTAAAAATAAGACCGGAGGATAATTGTTTTACGGAATACCAAAATTGTTATCGAATGTCCAAAGAAGGCAAAAGAGAATATTATATGAGCTTTTCCAGTTACTATCCGGAAATTGGATACAAAGGTTTCGTACAGCTTATGATTTGTGAGAATAGTCCGGAACATTTGGAAGCGATGGCAGTATACAAAAATTATTGCATTTTTTCGTCGGATAACGATTCCATGATCTATATGGTTACACCACTTGAAGACGGCAATTATATTTGGATTTGTTTTCAAAAGGAGCACAAAGGAGATGGATGGAAACAATACGAAACATATTTGTATACATTGATAGATACTATTTTGGTTGAAAAGATGGACAAATGTCAATTGGAAGGAACATCTTATCTGAAATTGTATGAATTAGGTTGGTCTTCGGAAGGTGGTGGACACTTATATCTGGATAGCCAAAAAGTAAGTTTGGATGAGCAGTTGACTTTGGATTTGTCAGGGTACAGTGTGGCAGATTTTAACAGAGATATTACGTATGCACAGCCGGCCGATTCGTGTGAATATGCGATTCGCGTGATGGACGATACTTTTGTGAATGGCTCGTATTTCTATTTTCCTATTTTGTATGTCTCGAATGCAAACGATACTTATTATGCATCAGAATTGACTGCGGATAAATACAAGATGTCAGAGAAAAAGTTAAATGGCATATCATTTGAAGTTTATACAGAAAAAGAAGAGTATGGTAACTGTTACTATAAATACGCGACAGAAGATGGCTATTTTTTGTTTCAAAAATGTAGCGATGATTTCGAAAGTCACCTTAGAGACATCATTCTATAACTTCTTTTCCATAACGTTCCCCCGCAACTTGCGGGGGATTTTTGTATGTTGCAATAAGGGACAACTTTTTTATAAAGAATTGACATGAAACGGCATTAAGCTTTAATATATAGGAAGTTAGATTTTACTATTTTTTAAGAAAAGAAAAAGGAACCGGTTATGCGTAGATTTGAACTGATTGCACCCTGTCATTTTGGCATGGAAGCAGTCTTAAAAAAGGAAATTATAGATTTGGGATATGACATTACTCTTGTAGAAGATGGAAGAATTACGTTTTTGGGCGATGAAGAAGCGGTATGTCGTGCCAATATATTTTTGCGCAGCGCAGAGAGAATTTTGATTAAGATAGGTAGTTTTCCTGCGACCACATTCGAGGAGCTTTTCCAGGGTACCAAAAATTTGCCGTGGGAGGAGTATATTCCGAAGGACGGTAAGTTTTGGGTGGCAAAAGCAGCCAGTGTAAAAAGTAAGTTGTTCAGCCCGTCCGATATTCAGTCTATTATGAAAAAAGCAATGG
>JAZQDM010000109.1:0-51917 GCA_045546775.1 Lachnospiraceae bacterium
AGACCGCTTGGCCTCCGACTTGTACGAACACCTGCAACTACGTCTTCACCCTGAGCGTTTGTTAAGAACTCACCCATGAGTTTTTTCTCACCTGTGGAAGGATCACGAGTAAATGCCACACCTGTACCACAGTTATCACCCATGTTACCGAATGCCATAGACTGTACGTTAACAGCTGTTCCCCAAGAATACGGGATATCGTTGTCACGACGGTATACGTTAGCACGCGGGTTGTCCCATGAACGGAATACAGCCTGGATAGCACCCATCAACTGTACCTTCGGGTCAGTCGGGAAGTCTTCACCGATTTTATCTTTATATTCAGCTTTGAACTGGTTAGCCAATTCTTTCAAATCTTCTGCTGTCAAATCAACGTCCTGAGTAACGCCTTTTTCTTCTTTCATCTTGTCGATGAGCTCTTCGAAGTATTTTTTACCAACTTCCATAACTACGTCAGAGTACATCTGGATGAAACGTCTGTAGCAGTCCCAAGCCCAACGCGGGTTGCCTGATTTTTCAGCCATTGTGTTAACTACGTCTTCATTTAAACCAAGGTTAAGGATTGTATCCATCATACCCGGCATGGATGCTCTAGCACCGGAACGAACAGAAACTAATAACGGATTTTCTTTATCTCCGAATTTCTTTCCTGTGATTTCTTCCATTTTAACGATGTATTCGTTAATCTGTTCCTGGATTTCGTCGTTGATTTTACGACCATCTTCATAATACTGTGTACAAGCTTCTGTTGTAATTGTGAAGCCCTGCGGAACTACGTCAGCACCGATGATTTTTGTCATCTCTGCTAAGTTAGCACCTTTACCACCGAGAAGGTTACGCATAGTAGCATTACCTTCGCTAAATAAGTAAACCCATTTTGCCATTTGCTTTTTCTCCTTGCAATTCTTTATTATTGATAGTATTTATGTGACAAAAGGCTCATTTTAAGCCGTCACAAAGTTTTCATCGCAATGTATTATAGCAGACATTTATTTTTTCCTCAACCATAATTTTCATTTTTTTAAAAAAGAGCGATTTTCTTACAATTTAGGCACTTACTAAGAATTTTGCAAATATTTTTGAGGTACAAATCCGTCAAAAATAATCCAATCAAAATTTTGTTTCGCCTGCTTTAACTGGTCTTCACTTTTGATTGTCCATGCCGCTGCTTTTGCCTTATATAAGTGACGGCACAAGCACCGTGAAAGATTTTTGTGATACTTGTGATTGTAGGCAATAAAATCCGGCTTTGTCAAAAAGTTCAAGGTAAGATAGTGTAACAAAAAGTACAAATATCCTTTTGCGGTTCCTTCTTTTCGGAAATGGTCCGACAACTGTCCTCTCACTACATCGTTACGATGTTTGCGATACCACAAAAGCCCCAAAGGATTAAACGACTCAATCGCATACTTTCCTTTGTAACGTTGCAATATTTTATCTGCAATTTTGCACACGCTGTAATCCAGCCACTCAATTTTTAATTCAATAATAAGCGGCACCTTTCCATCCACAACGCGCAATACTTCCTCAAACTTCGGGATGCGTTCCCCGCTTCCGAATAAAGTAAGCTTCTGTAGCTCCTCGTAGGTATAGTCCTCCACTTTGCCACTTGTCCCACACGCTCTCTGCAACGTAAAATCGTGAAACACTACCGGTACTTTGTCTTTTGTAAGCTGCACATCCATCTCAATGCCAAAACCGTGCTCTACCGCTCTTTTAAATGCTAAAATGGAATTTTCCGGCACATGGGATGTATTGTTAAACAAACCTCTGTGCGCAAAAAAAACACCGTCAAATGCAGTTTTGTCCGGTCGTTTCAGCATTCTCGGCATAATGGCAATCAAATACAGTATGATACATGCAACTATAAAAATAATAATAAAAAGTAACCAGTTCATATGTTATCCCCACCTACATCATCCATTTTTTGTAACTACTATGTAATATGCCCTCATTACAATTATTTTCCACTCAGTTAACATTATACACCCAAAACCGCACTTTTCAATGAACATATTGTTAATAATTGCTTGCATTTTTAGGGAATTTCTGTAAAATAGGTAAAGGCAACCAACATAATATTTTATAATAGGAAAGGTTTTTATAAATGATTAGTGCAAATAATGTTACATTACGAATCGGAAAAAAAGCGTTATTCGAAGACGTTAATATTAAATTTACGGAAGGAAACTGCTACGGTTTAATCGGTGCAAACGGTGCCGGAAAATCTACTTTCTTAAAAATTCTTTCCGGACAGCTTGAGACAACAAAAGGTGACGTTACTATCACACCGGGACAGCGTTTGTCCGTGTTGGAGCAGGACCACTTTAAATACGATGAATACCCTGTTATGGACGTTGTTATTATGGGAAATGAACGTCTCTACCAGATTATGAAAGAAAAAGATGCGATTTATGCAAAGGAAGATTTCACAGATGAAGACGGCATCCGCGCCAGCGAACTGGAAGCCGAATTTGCAGAAATGGACGGCTGGGAAGCAGAATCTAACGCTGCTATGCTTTTAAACGGTCTTGGCATTGACACTTCCATCCACTATGCGGAAATGTCTACTTTGACCGGTAATGAAAAAGTGAAAATTTTGCTCGCAAAAGCATTGTTCGGTAATCCGGACATCCTTCTTTTGGATGAGCCTACCAACCACCTTGATTTGGACGCGATTGCTTGGTTGGAAGAATTCCTGATTGATTTTGAAAATACGGTTATCGTTGTATCCCACGACCGTTATTTCTTAAATAAAGTATGTACACATACGGCAGATATCGATTACGGCAAAATTCAGCTTTATGCCGGAAACTACGACTTCTGGTACGAATCCAGTCAGCTTCTTATCAAACAGATGAAAGAAGCAAACAAAAAGAAAGAAGAAAAAATCAAAGAGTTGCAGGAATTCATTTCCCGTTTCTCCGCAAATGCTTCCAAATCCAAACAGGCTACTTCCAGAAAAAGAGCGTTGGAAAAAATTGAATTGGATGATATCAAACCGTCCAGCAGAAAATATCCTTACATCGACTTCCGTCCGGAACGCGAAATCGGTAACGAAGTACTTACGGTGGAAGGCATTACAAAAACAATTGACGGCGTAAAAGTACTGGACAACATTTCCTTTATCGTTGGTCATGATGACAAAATTGCGTTTGTAGGAAGCAATGAAATTGCTAAAACAACACTTTTCAAAATCCTGATGGGTGAAATGGAACCGGACAGCGGAACATACAAATGGGGTGTTACCACATCTCAGGCATACTTCCCGAAGGACAACACGGAAGAATTTGACAACGACCTTACAATTGTTGACTGGCTTACCGGCTACTCTCCGGTAAAAGATGTGACGTATGTGCGCGGTTTCCTCGGACGTATGTTATTCGCCGGCGAAGACGGTGTCAAAAAAGTAAAAGTATTATCCGGTGGTGAAAAAGTGCGTTGTCTTCTCTCCAAGATGATGATTTCCGGTGCAAACTGCCTCATTTTGGATGAGCCTACCAACCACTTGGACATGGAATCCATCACTGCACTGAACAATGGTATGATAAAATTCCCGGGTGTGGAATTGTTCTCCTGCCATGACCACCAGTTTGTACAGACAACTGCGAACCGTATTATGGAAATTTTACCGAACGGTTCTCTCATTGACAAAATCACAACTTACGACGAGTATCTTGCAAGCGATGAAATGGCTCGTAAGAGAACTGTCTTTACTGCAAACAAGGAAGATGACGAAAACTAAATGAAAACAGTAGATTTACATGTTCATTCCAACAAATCCGACGGAACTTTTTCTCCGTCGGAACTTGTTGCTTATGCAATCGAAAAAGGCCTACGCGCTTTTGCCCTTACCGACCACGACACGGTGGACGGTCTTGACGAAGCTATCGACGCTGCAAAAGGCAAAGATATCGAAGTCATTCCCGGCATCGAGTTTTCCACCGAATACGAGGGAAAAGACATCCATATTGTAGGTCTTTATATTGATTACAAAAGCGAAATTTTCCAAAACAAAATACAGGAATTTGTAGATTCCAGAATCGAAAGAAATCACAAGATGTGCGCAAATTTGCAGGCAGCCGGCATCGATATTTCTTACGAAAAGTTGCTAGCCGCCTTTCCCGATGCCGTGATTACACGAGCCCATTACGCCAACTATCTGATAGCCATCGGTGCAGTAAAATGCCATTCGGAAGCCTTTGACAAATATTTGGGCGACCATACAAAATATTTTGTGCCACGCGAAAAAGTCACACCGATGCAGGCAGTCCAATTGATTTTGGACGTTGGCGGCATTCCGGTTTTGGCACATCCCACGTTGTACCACATGAGCGACAAACGGCTTGCTTTGCTTGTACAACGCTTGAAAGACTCAGGCCTTATGGCAATGGAATGCATTTACAGCACGTATACGCCTTCCGAGACGCGCCAGATGACCGCACTTGCAAAAAAATACGATTTACTTCCAAGCGGTGGTTCCGACTTCCACGGTGGCACAAAACCGAAACTGGATTTAGGTACCGGCTACGGTTCCCTCGTTATCCCGGAAGAAATCTTAGACAATTTAAAAGGAGCATTGCACCGATAGATGGATTTTCTCCTCTACGGCAATGCTCCTTTGCTTTTTACACTTCCACAATCAAATATCTTCCGTCACCGACTTCAAATACTTCCTGCGCTTCCAAAATTTCTGTTTCATCTGCACCTTCCATATCAATGCCCTCTTCTTCAAAATAAGCCCATACGTCTTTTACAGAATCCACAACGACTGCCATACAGTCTTCCAAAAAGTCATTGGCTTCCTCCTCATCGAAAGCTACCTTTTCCGGCAAAAGCTGAAGCTGCTTTTCCAAAAAACATTTTAACACTGCGTCATCGTAACCGTTCATACTAACTTCTCCTTCCTCAATTCCTGATAAACACGGGCTACCGGCAATCCAACTACATTATTGTAATCGCCTTCAATGCCTTTTACGTAAGCGGCAAAACGCCCCTGAATTCCATATGCACCTGCTTTGTCCATAGGCTCGCCGGTTTTGATATAGGACCACATTTCCTGCTCGCTCATTTCGTATACATGTACCGATGTCTTTTCATAAAATGAAGTCACCTTTTTGCCCACACAAAGCGTAACGCCGGTATAAACCTGATGCGTATTGCCCTGCAATTTGTTTAACATACGAAAGGCGTCGTCCTCATTCGTGGGCTTTCCCATAATTTCATTGCCCAGTGCAACAATCGTATCCGCACCGATAACAATGGCATCTTTCCCTACTTTTTGCTGTACATCCAATGCCTTCTGGGCGGACAATTCCATCACAATTTCATAAGGAATCTGTTTTGTAATGATTTCTTCCACATTACTTGTCACAACTTCAAAACTTAATCCAATCTGCGTAAGCAGTTCTTTTCTCCTCGGAGATGCCGAGGCAAGCACAATTTTATTCATGATGTGTCTCCGGTATAAATATTCTGTTATTCTCATTTTCCTTGCCTGTTTCTGCTGCAGCAATGGCCTCCTCACAGAAGGCATCCTGAGAATTGTATAATGTTTTTCCTCTGCGGTCTACGTTTTCGTAAATTCCTTTTTCATTCAAAAGATGTGCTTTTTCCGTGTCTTTCAGCTGGCCTTCCAAAATGTGCATAAGCTGTCCTTTCAGCTTCTCATCTTCCACCGGAAATACGATTTCTACACGTCTGTCCAGATTTCGCGGCATCCAGTCCGCACTTCCGCAGTAAATTTCATCTTTGCCGCCATTCTGGAAATAGAAAATACGGCTGTGCTCCAGGAAATTACCTACGATGGAACGCACACTGATGTTTTCACTCACACCCGGAATTCCTACTTTTAAGCAGCAAATACCACGCACGATAAGCTCAATTTTTACACCGGCTGCACTGGCATCGTACAGAGCTTCCATAATATCTTTGTCACAAAGGGAATTCATTTTTGCAATAATATGTCCGCCTACACCGGCTTCTGCACATTTCTTTTCGCGGTCGATTAAGTAAAGAAATTTCTTCTTTAACCAAAGCGGCGCCACCGCAAGCTTGTTCCAGCTAAGCGGCTCCGAATAACCGGAAAGCATGTTAAATACGGCGGTTGCATCTTCTCCGATCGCTTCGGAACAAGTCAACATACCAACGTCCGTATAAAGCTTCGCCGTAGCATCGTTGTAATTGCCCGTTCCAAGATGCACATAGCGGCGGATTCCGTCTTCTTCTTTGCGCACAATAAGGGTAATTTTACTGTGTGTCTTTAATCCAACAAGACCATAAATAACGTGGCAACCTGCTTTTTCCAGCTTTTTCGCCCACACGATATTGTTTTCTTCATCAAATCTTGCTTTCAATTCCACCAAAACCGTGACCTGTTTACCGTTTTCTGCGGCCTGTGCAAGTGCGGCAATAATCGGGGAATTACCGCTAACGCGATACAGCGTCTGTTTGATAGCAAGAACCTTTTCATCCTTTGCTGCCTGGCGGATAAAATCTACCACCGGCGTAAACGTCTGGTACGGATGATGCAACAAAATATCGCCTTTTCGTATTTGTTCAAAAATACATTCTCCGGCCGGCAATTCCGGTACCGGTTGAGGTGTATATTTCGGTGTTTTCAAATGGTCAAATCCATCCAGACCGTACATTTTCATAAGAAATGTCAAATCAAGAGGCCCGTCAATGCGATATAATCCCTGCTCGGAAATCATCAGCTCATGTTTCAAAATTTTCAAGAGACGTTTGTCAATGTCATCTTCCACTTCCAGACGGATCACTTCGCCCCACTGTCTTTTCTTGATTTGCTTTTCAATTTCTTTTAACAAATCTTCCGCTTCGTCTTCCTCGATACTCAAGTCGGCATTGCGCATAATGCGGAACGGATGCGCGCATTCGATATCGTAATTCAAAAACAGTTTATCAATATTGCGCTCAATAATTTCTTCCAACAAAATAACCGTTTTTTGTCCTTCGTTTTCCGACGGAAGCATGACAATACGCGGCAAAACGCTGGGCACCTGAACCATGGCAAATTCCAGGTCACCGTCACCGGACTTTTTGCTCACAAGTGCGCCGATATTCAATGATTTGTTGCGCACAAGCGGGAACGGTCTGGAAGAATCCACCGCCATCGGTGTCAAAACCGGATATACATTTTCTTCAAAATAACGGTCTGCAAATTTCTTTTCTTCTTCCGACAACTGCTCATGCTGTTCCACAACACGCAACCCGTTTTGCAAAAGAAGCGGCAACAAGGAACGCTTGTAAGTCGAATACTGGCTGCGCACAAGCTCATGGGTTGCACGGTCTAACATCTCCAGCTGCTCTGTCGGGGTTTTGCCGGAAATGTCTTTTTTGTTGTAACCGGCATTTACCATATCTTTCAAAGACGCAACACGGACCATAAAAAATTCGTCCAAGTTGGATGCGGTAATACTCAAAAACTTCAATCGTTCAAAAAGCGGAATCTTTTTGTCCTTCGCCTCGCTCAACACACGATGGTCAAAAAGTATCCAACTCATTTCCCGATTTGTATAAAAATCAGAACTATATTTATTCGCCATAAGAACCCTCCAAAATTATGCTACAGTACTTTTTTCTGCTTGATGACAGGATGTACGCCGAACACTTCTTCAAACAACTCTGCGCGTTCCTCAAATAACCCCTTCTCCAACGTAATATCCTCATTTGTTTCAACTGTAATAATCAACTGTCCGTCCTTCAAAACAGTTTTTACATCCTTAAATTTTTGTTTGTGGCTGCGGTCCAGACCGTTTGCCACTCTAAGAATTGCTGCAAGCTTTGCAACCGTCAAGTAATCCATGTTTTCCGAATACACAAAATCGGCATGGTTGTATTTTACGACATTGGCAACAATCTGTCTTTCGTCATGGGACAAACCGATGATTTCGGTTGACATAATAATATTATAAGAACAGTCTGCCAAATTCATCATACTAATATATTTTCCGCAATCGTGCAAAATCGCCGCGATACGCAACAACAGACGCTCTCTTTTGCCAAGACCGTGCACTTTTTTCATACTGTCAAAAATCGTAAGGGTAATTTTTTCCAGCGTTTCACTGCGCCTCTTGCTGCCCATGTAACGTTTGCTGATATTTTGGGCACATGCCACGATATCCTGTTCAAAATCATGGGTAAAGCTTATAATTTTGTTTTTCTCCGCATGCTCATAAGCAATACCGTCACAGAGTGTAACGCCCGGAATCCACAGAAGTTTTGCCTCCGTCAGTTTCACAATTCTCCGTACAATGACCGAAGTGATTTTTAACAGTGGCACGTTTTCTTCCGGAATGTCATAATCCGTTATAACATCCAGCGTTGTCTTTTTCTGGAGCGTTTGCACAAACTGCTCAAATGCCTCCCCGTCCACATACTGGGACTCATGCGAAGTCACCTTTCTCTTTTTGACAAGGGCGGAAAAATAATCGTCCACAAGAATAATATTTTTTATTTCGCGCTCTTTCAAATACATTTTTTTAAATACCGAAAGCTGGGCGCTTATAATTTCATCTACCAGCTCTTCGTACTGCGCCGGTCTGGCGTTCATATGCCGCATTTTTTCCTGCAGACGAAGCACACCAAGACGTAAGTTTTGTGTAGCCACAAGGGTATCTTTCAAAAACAAAGAAAGCTGGATACTGCCGCCGCCAATATCTACAATTGCCGTACCGTCCCCAAGAATATGATTAAACGTCTCCCCTTTGGAAGCCACGGATTTGTAATCCAGAAAACGCTGCTCGGAATTGCTCAAAATACTGATTTCTATTCCTGTTTTTACACGAATTCTGTCCAAAATCACTTTGCTGTTATTGGTCTCACGGATAGCACTGGTGGCATACGCCTTGTAAGCATCCACCTTGTAAGATTTCATAATTTGTGAAAATTCATTTAATACCCGGCACAGTTCCTCTACCTTTTCGTAGCTCACTTTTCCGGTCGCATACGTCTCTGTTCCTAAATCAAGGCGATAGCGCACGTGGTCAATCTCTTTCATTCCGTTTTTGGATGAAAACTGAAAAATCTTCATCGAAAGTTCATACGACCCTACATCAATCGCCGCAAATGTCTTTACTGCCATAACCCACCTCCAACAGGTATGTACTTATTGTTTCCCCAACAAATAATCAATAAACTGCTGTGCTGTTCTGCCCGACAATCCGCCGTGTGAAAGCTCCCACTTGTTTGCTTCTAACAAAAGTTCTTCCTCCGGCATTTCGATGTGATTGCGTTTGGCAAGGCTGCACACAATCTGCTGAAATTCTTTTTTGCTCGGAGCACAGAAAAAGATAGATACACCGAAACGATATACAAGCGACAACTTCTCCTGCACCGTATCGCTGGAGTGCAAATCGTCTCTTCGCTCTTCCTTATCGCTGAATTTTTCGCGCACAAGATGTCTGCGGTTTGAAGTAGCATAAATAAGCACGTTTTCCGGTTTCTTTTCCAGACCGCCCTCAATCACTGCCTTCAAATATTTATATTCAATCTCGAAATCTTCAAAACTCAAATCATCCATGTAGATGATAAATTTGTAGTTTCGGTTTTTAATCTGGCTGATGACATCATTCAAATCCTGGAACTGATGCTTGTATATTTCTATAATGCGAAGTCCCTGACTGTAATATTCATTTGCAATCGCCTTGATGCTGGAAGATTTTCCGGTTCCCGCATCACCGAACAACAGGCAGTTGTTTGCTTTTTTGCCTTGTACAAAAGCTTCCGTATTATCAATCAGCTTTTGCTTTGGAATCTCATAGCCGATAATATCATCTAAATATACATGGGCAATATTTTTGATTGGCACAATTTTGGCTCCGTCCTCCGTATGCTCTACGCGGAATGATTTATGTAAACCAAATTTACCTACACCATATTCTTTGTAAAACTGGGTCAGTGACTGCTTCATCTCTTCCGGTGTAGCATCTTTTGTAAAACGTGCCGCAAGCTCACAAATGCGGTCGCGGATTCTTGCATTGTACACTTTACTCTTTTCCGAACTGCTCTCGTACTGTTCCACAAAGGCAAATGTCTCAACCGAAAGTGCCTCGCAAACCGGTGCAAAATCAAAATCAAAAAATTCTTTAAAAATAGCAATATCATGTAAAACAGCTTTGTTGATTGTGCCTTCCACTTCGCCTTTTACTTCGCATGCCATACTGTAGCTGTTTTCGTTGTTTACTAAAAGATTCGCCAAATAACAGTGCCAAAGATTTCCATAAAATCCATGGTGCCCTGCCATATCCAACAACGCATGAATGCAATCATATAACAAAGCGGCTTTATCCTCTTTATTGTAATATGCATCGTCGTAATGCTCCATCAGCCACTCCATATCGTAAAGCAGCTGTCCATCTTCCAATTCTTTGTATACGATTAATTCTCTTGCTCTCATCTTTTTTGCCTCGTTATTTAATAATTTCCAAGTATTTTCATATTTCTTGCTTCGTCGCGCAAACCACGCAGTGCATTTTTTACTGCGCTGTCTGCCAAATTGCCGTCAAAATCAATGAAAAAGCGGTATTCCCAGTTTCTTCCTTCAATGGGACGGCTCTCGATTTTGTTCATATTCAAATTGTTGTAAATAAAATGCGAAAGCATGTGGTAAAGTGCACCGCTCTCATTATTTACCTCAAAGCAGATGCTGATTTTGCCTGCATCCTTTTTGAAGATTTTTTGATTCGTAACAATAATAAAACGGGTGGAATTGTTTTTTAAGTCATTGACACCTTTTTGCAAAATTTCCAGTCCGTATGTTTTTGCCGCGTATTCCGAAGCAATGGCTGCCTGGGTTTTGTCGCCCATCTCTGCTACCTTGATTGCCGCAAAGGCATTGTTGTTCATACTGATTTGCTGCCAGGATGCATGTTCCCGCAAAAAGCCTGCACTCTGCATAAGTGACTGGGGATGGGAATATACCGTTTTGATATCCTCTAATTTGGTGCCCGGCACACCCATAAGACAATGCTCGATTTTGATAATCTGCTCGCCTACAATATAATTTTCAAACTCCACAAGCATATCATAAATTTCACTCACAATGCCTGCGGTAGAATTTTCAATGGGAAGCACGGCAAAATCCGCACGTCCTTCATCAATGGCTACCATCGCATCACGGAACGTATCCACATGGAAACTGTCTATTTCATCTCCAAAATATTGGTTCATGGCTGCCTGCGTATAAGCGCCCTCCGCGCCCGGAAAAACAACTCTTGCCTTTGCTGTATCCAACTCATCCACACCAATAAACGGCAATCTTCCGATACTTCCGTTTTCGGTAAGCAACTGATACTGCAACTTGCGGCTGACAGACATAATCTGCTCAAACAACTCTTCGATTCCTTTGCTGTTGAAATCGTTGTGGGTAAGTGCCTTTACTGCCGCAATTTTTTGCACTTCTCTCTCTTTGTCAAAAACCTGTTTTCCTACTTCTATTTTGTAAGCAGCAACCTGCTTGGAAACGTCCATTCTCTGTTCATAAAGTTCCACAATCTGCTTGTCGATTGTGTCAATTTTTTGTCTAAGCGCACCCAAATCCATGAATCCCGCTCCTCCTTATGTATGTGTATCCTTTATCCCTTAATCTTACTTCAAAACCCACTTGATAGCAAGTAAAATTAAGGTTATAATTTGGCTATAAACAGATAAAAATTTGCGAAAAAATGTAAGAATATCCCCATTTTTTAAGGAGGGAAAAGATATGAAAAAGAAAGACAAAAGCCCCATTATTTTTATTGCGATTATTGCGGTTATTGTAATTGTCGTTGTTGCTTGGACACTGATAAGCAAACGTCTTATTACGGTTCCGGAAGGTACCGTCGGCAATACGGCCGGCAACTTAAATAACCGCGGACTTTTTTGCGAATACGACGGAAAAGTTTATTTTTCCAATGCTTACGACAATGGTGCACTGTATGTGATGAATCCGGATGAATCCGGCATGAAAAAGTTAAACAATGCACAGGCAGAATACATCAACGCCGGCGGTAACTTCCTCGTTTATTACCAAAAAGGCAGTACCGGCAGCGGAGATTTGAAATTTATCGGTGCCATGAACGGTGTGTACCGCTGTAAATTGAATGGTAAAAATGCCGTATGTCTGGACGATGACCCATCCGGCACGGTACTTCTTATTGATAATTATGTATATTATGCACACTACGACACGGACACCGCATTGACTTTGCGAAAAATCCATTTGAACAAAACAAAGGCGGAAACACTGACCGATTACTGGGTAAATCCTGCCTGCTTTTCAAACGGCAAAATTTATTACAACGGAACAACAGAAGACCACAATCTTTATACCTATAATATAGACACGAATGTCTCTTCGACCATTTTGGAAGGAAATATGTGGAATCCTGTTGTAGTCGGTGACTTTATCTATTATCAGGATTTGGCAGACAATTACAAATTGTGCTCCTATTCCATGTTGGATGGTTCCATTGAAACGCTGACACAAGACCGTGTTGAATTTTTCAATATTTATGAAACGATGATTTATTACCAGTCAAATTCCACAACGGACCCGGCTTTAAAACGCATGAGTTTGGACGGCAGCGGCTTGGAAGTAGTCTATCCCGGCAACTATTGCAATATCAACATCACTTCGGAATTTGTTTATTTTAACGAGTTCAATGCGGACTTCCCGGTATACAAAACAAGTACCTTCGGTCCGGTAAATGTACAGACATTCAGCGCCGCACAGGCAGCCGCCATTGAGAATATGGATTAAATTTTATTAAAATCCCCGCATGGATTGTCCTGTTGATTTACAACCGGTCACACGCTCACCCAAATAATTTGCCCATCTTTCCGGATAGAAAGAATAGTATGATATTTTATGTTTTTTTCTGTATTGCTGCAAAGCCTTAACGTTCGCCCATATACCGGACGGCAGTGATATCACTAATAAATACAGAGGGCCTAATATAATGGATTGAACCGTGTGACCGTATTCATGTACTTTTGTTCTCTCAAAACTATCCTCAGCAGATAAGTTTTCTTTTGGGTCGGGTGTGTATTTTTTACTCATAAAAATAAACATCCCCATACCCAAACAATATTCCTCTTTGTCCCACATAGTAATGATTGTTCCCTTATAATAAAAGTGTTTTTGCTTCCTATTTGCCAAGAACAAAATCGCCCCTACTATGTTTTGGATAATCCCCCACGACCATTGCAAAATAATAAATATGATATAAACAAAATTCATTTGTCTCACCTTGCAAGAATTTCATTTTTCAAATGCCTACACCTTTATCTCCGCTTTCACTCCAAGAAGTGCCTCATTCTCTTTCAAAACAGGTCGAATGACATGTTTTAAGAAACTGTCTACCTGTTCTTTGGAGCGGCCTACATAGCGGGAAGGTTCCATCGCGCTTTGCAACTCTTCCCGCGACATATTAAATGCCGGGTCTTCGGCAATCAATTGTAACAAATTATTTTCTTTACCTTCTGCTTTAACGTTGCGTCCGGCTTCCATGGAAAGGGTACGAATCTTTTCGTGAAGTTCCTGACGGTCGCCCCCTTTTTTAACAGCGTCCATCATAATATTTTCTGTTGCCATAAACGGCAGTTCACTCATTAAGTGTTTTTCAATCACTTTTGGATATACGACAAGACCGTCCACTACATTCATGCAAAGATCCAAAATACCGTCGATTGCAAGAAATGCCTCCGGAATTGACAAACGCTTATTCGCGGAATCATCCAGTGTTCTCTCAAACCACTGTGTAGCAGAAGTAATCGCCGGATTGAGGGCATCAATCATCACATATCTGGAAAGTGCCGCAATACGTTCACTACGCATCGGATTGCGCTTATAAGCCATGGCCGACGAGCCAATCTGACTCTTTTCAAACGGTTCCTCAATCTCCTTCAAATGCTGCAACAAGCGGATGTCGTTAGACATTTTATGAGCGGTGGCCGCAATGCCTGCAAGCACATTGACAACACGCATATCTACTTTGCGCGAATAGGTCTGACCGGAAACTGCGAAACACTCCTTAAAGCCCATTTTCTTTGCAATCATAGGATCTATTTTTTCGATTGTTTCATGATCCCCATCAAACAATTCCAGGAAAGATGCCTGCGTACCTGTTGTTCCTTTGGAACCTAGTAGCTTCATGCCAGAAAGTACGTAGTCCAAATCCTCCAAATCCATGCAAAAATCTTGCAACCACAACGTAGCACGTTTTCCTACTGTAGTTGGCTGAGCTGCTTGAAAATGGGTAAATGCCAAAGTGGGCTGTTCTTTGTACTTATCTGCAAAATCGGAAAGTTCACTGATTACATTGACCAGTTTTTTCTTTACCAGTTTCAGTGCCTCCGTCATCACGATAATATCTGTATTATCGCCAACATAGCAGGATGTAGCCCCAAGATGGATGATTCCTTTCGCCTTTGGGCACTGTACACCATACGCATAAACATGACTCATCACATCGTGACGGACTTGTTTTTCGCGCTCTCTGGCCACGTCATAGTTGATGTCCTCAGCGTGTGCTTTTAATTCTGCAATCTGCTCATCCGTAATGGCAAGCCCTAACTCTTTTTCGGTTTCCGCAAGTGCAATCCACAATTTACGCCACGTTTTGAATTTCATATCCGGTGAAAAAATATATTGCATCTCCTTACTTGCATAACGTTCCGAAAGCGGACTTTGATATTTCTCTGTACTCATACACGATTCCATCCTTTCCTCTATAAAAACACATATCCATGTCAAAGGTCCGAAATGTATCAATACATCCCTTGCGTAAACCGTTCCCTTTGACATGGATTTTCTTACCTAACTTTGTTCTATTTTTCTGTCGGCGGTGCAACCGGATATTCTCCAGTAAAGCATCCTTTACAGATTGCTAAATTATTTACAATCTGCGGAAGACGGTCAATTTCCAAAAAGGCTAAAGAATCGGTTCCGATCATTTCACCAATTTCTTCCACAGTACGATTATGTGCAATTAAGTGCTCTTTTGCCGGCACATCTGTACCAAAATAGCACGGCCATAAAAATGGCGGTGAGCTAAGACGCATATGCACTTCTGTTGCACCTGCTTCACGCAGTGCTTTAATAATTTTTGCAGAAGTTGTTCCGCGCACGATGGAATCATCCACCATAATAACACGTTTTCCGTTTACTACTTCTTTCATGGCATTCAACTTCACGTTAACGCTGGACTGTCTAAGCTCCTGCTTGGGTTTGATAAATGTACGACCAACATAGGAGTTTTTATAAAATGCAGTGCCATACGGAATACCTGACTGTAATGCATAACCCATTGCTGCACAGTTACCGGATTCCGGTACACCAACAACGATATCTGCCTCTACCGGTGAATCCATAGCAAGATATTTTCCAGCCAAAATTCTGGAATTGTATACACTCACACCGTCAATATAACTATCCGGTCTGGCGAAATAAATGTATTCGAATACACATCTTCCCTGTTCTTCCGGTTTTAAGCAATTGGACTTGTCAGACACAATGCCTTCCTTCGGGGAGATAGTAACCACTTCACCCGGCTCTACGTCACGGATAAACTCAGCACCCACTGTATCAAGCGCACAGCTCTCGGATGCCAAAATGTACGCATTTCCTCTTTTTCCGATACAAAGCGGTCGGAAACCAAACGGATCCCTTGCACCGATTAATTTTCTCGGGGACATAATAACAAGAGAATATGCACCTTTAATCTTTGCCATAGTATGGCTTACTGCTTCTTCTACTGTTTTTGTATTTAAACGCTCTCTTGCAATACAGTATGCAATCGTTTCAGAGTCAACAGTTGTCTGGAAAATGGCACCTGTGTAAGCAAGTTCATCACGAAGCTCCTGTGCATTAATCAGACTTCCGTTGTGTGCCACACCAAGAATACCTTTGACATAGTTGATAACCAACGGCTGTGCATTTGCTTTTGTGCTGCTTGCCGCTGTAGAATAACGAACATGTCCCACACCGATATCACCATTTAACTTTTCCAAAGCTTCCGGCGTGAACACTTCATTCAAAAGCCCCATATCCTTGTAAACGGACACGCTTCCTTTCGGTCCGTTTGTATCGCTTACCGCAATACCACAGCTTTCCTGACCACGATGCTGTAATGCATAAAGTCCGTAGTAGATATCTGACGCAACATCATGTCCGTCAAAATCGTACATACCAAATACACCACATTCTTCTTTTAAACCATCATTTTCCTCTGTCTGAATAAAAATTTTATCTTCCATTCTCTCAACCTCATTCGTTTAAAGACTTGTTATCCCAGATACGTTTTTTATTTGCTATTCCATCCCTTTAACCCAAATTTATATCATCTCCCACATTTCTGATAACGCTTCCAACGGAACGATTTTCGTCACTTCCGTATTGAATACACTTTTGTTTTCATAAAGCTGTTTCAATTTTTCCATGCAGGTCTCCTCTTTCAACGTGTGTATGGGTTACCAACCCACGGACAGATTATAACGCACTGAATATGAGAAATCAAGATTTTGAAAAACGATTTTTCAATTCTTATGAAAACGTTTGCTCATATTCCGAAATTACTTCCACGATTTCTTTTGCATACTGCGGATATTTGTCGACGATTCCTTTGATTTCTTGTTGCGCCGTTCTGGCAATTTCCGTATTGTAATCCATCTGCTTGCGGATATTTTGTCTTTGTTCAATCAACCCGTGTCGGATTTCTACCATTTCTTTGTTATCAATAATCGCAATCGCCTGGTGCACCCATATGTTAGGGTCTTTCAAATGATACTGGAACAAAAGATGCAACAGTTCCTTTTGATAGAAACTGTATTCTTCTTCTGTTTCGGCTTGTTTCTTCCGCTCTACCACTTCTTCCTGGTATTTTTTCCACAAAAAATCAAGTTCCGACGCACTCTTTACTTTGTACTTTAAGTACAAATAATCTAATAAATTTTTATTATTTACATATCGTATTTTTACTGTATTTTGCAAAAGAATCAGCCTGTTGATTCCTGAATTTACTTTGCTAAGCTCTTTTGTAGCATCGGTGTGACAGACAAAAAAATACGTAATAGCAATCGCTGCCAACGCTGCCGTAATCATATAGCCAAGACTGACGTCCATCTCCAGACCGAATTGCAAAATGACAAGCATCAATATGCAGGCACCTGCCGCAATAAGCAATATTTGCGAAAGACCTCTTGTATTTTGTATTGTACTTCGAAGCTCTGCCCTGCGGTACTGATATGCATGGCGCTCCCCGTCAAGCTTTTGCAAATCCTGCTTTATGAGTGTATGATAATCTTCTGCCTCTTTGATTTTTTTGTATCCGTCCTGCACTTCGTCTTCCAGCGCTTCCATCTGCCGGAATTTCACGTCACTCATCTTTTTGGCGGTTTTCATATAGCTTGACTGGATTTTTTCCAAGTTTACAATCTTTTCCGCACATTCATTCAACTCTTCCCTCTGTTCCAAAGGAAGCGCCTCAATTTCCTCAATATCTTTCAAATAAGAAGTGACAAGGCCGTATTCGTAAGTAAGATTTTCCATCTCACTGGACGCATCTGCAATCTGATCACAACAGGAACGCAAATACCGTTCCCTGTCTTCTGTTTTTCGGATATCAATCTGCGTACGGTCTATGACCGCCTCTTCCCAATCTTCCTCTTCTTCATCAATTTCTTCTTCAATGGTTTCCCTGTTTTTCCACCATTTCAATTTGTCTAATAAACCCATTTTGGTTCCTCCGGCAACGTGTTACTCTGCCACATTTTCTCTGTATTGTTGCTTCAATCCGTTGATTCTTTTTTCCACTTCCTTGTAATATATCTGCTTGTTTCCGTTTTCTCTAATAAACAGCAGCTCATCCATTCCGGCTTTTTCCTCTGTGCCTTTCCACTGTTCTTCTATCTGGTTTAGCCTTTTTTCCAAGGCGATAGACATTTCATAATCTTCCGGATGTTCCGCCATATAACTAATATAATCCTGTTCTTTTAAATAAAGACGCATGGCTGCCAGATGACATAAATAATCCTCTGTATCGCCGGTTATCCGATAGGCATCGAGAAAAACATACGATGCAAACTCGTAAGAAAATAAATGTGCCAACGCAACTGCTTTGTTATGTAATACAAGCGCAACCCCTTCCGGGTCTGCATGTGGGAATTCCTGTAGCAATTCATCATATTCCGTAACCGCCCTGGCATAAAGTTTCCTCTCTACCAAGTGATCAATTTTAGCTTTTCTTCGCTCGAAAAGCGGAAGATTGCTCGCATTTTTCAATATCAATTCAATCTGCGTACATTTTTCCTTCGGATAATAACCGACATAATCCAAAATCGTACCTACAAAAGCTGCCACGGAACACTTTTGATTGGTAAGTTGCAGCAACCGGTTTGCGAGAGCCGGTAAACCACATTCTTTTTCAAGCCATTTTATGAGTTTTTTGTCAATCATATCATCGTCCAAAAAATATACACTCTCTCCGATGGCATAACAAAGTTCCTCTACAGAATGCAGATTACTTCCTATCTTTTCAAAATAATATGGATTTTGTGCCTGCTGTCCTACGCATAATAAAACTCTGCCCAACATGTATCTCCTTTAAATTTCAAATTCTTCCGTAAAGACATGACCGGTAGCCGGGAATAATTCTCCAAATCCCATATCTGTCAACTCTACAGCAACTTGATGTTCCCCGTTCATATAGATTTTCATATGAACCCGCGTCGTTCGCTCCGGTCTTTCTAACACACCTTCCAACTGTATTTCAAGTTCTCGTATTTGCTTCCCGTTAAGCGGTGTGATTAATATGGAAAAGGAATTCCCTTTTTCCAATATAAAGTCACATTCCTTCACCGATTCAAACCAATTTACTCCCGCATCCAACAGTGCAAGATAGGATTCCTCCCCCTGTCTTAACACTTTCATGCCAATATTGGCCTTCAACTTTTCATTTCCCAAAAAGACATACGCCTTGCCGGTCTCACTTGGATTCATTTTTTCCATTGCACCGTAACACGCACCTTTGCTGTACAAATTGTTTCCCTGAAAAGCTCTCCTGTTTCGGCACAGTTCTTTCAAGGACTGCTTTGCCCAATCTCCCTGAAAACCATCCCCTATCAAATAGGCTCCGGAAACAATGTTGCCCGCCAACGAGTCTGAAACAATTTTTTCAAATTTTGCATCCATATCCCGTGCAATCACATCCCGCTCATACTCTTCCTGAGGCAATCTCTCTCTCGTCATTTCAGGATATTCTTTTTTTTCGATAAACGCTACAATCGGTGTTGTATGATTGTTACATTCCATGCGATAGGTTTTCATATAAGAATCCGAAAAATCATACAAAAGCACTTGATGATTCCAAAGTTCCTTTGGTTGTGCAATCATATAATAATAAAAGCTTTCCGTATGTGATTGGAAATATATTTTATTTGTCTTTAATCCAATTCCGGCCACTGCATGATTCAATATTTCAATCATATCCTTGTCCAATTCGTCCACCGTCACTACAAAAACATCTATTTTGTCCACCGGCGCAACCAAGGATAACAGGGACATCGTTCTTCGCATAAACAGCGCCAATATCGCGGTCGGATCAAATTCTTCTCCGTCTAATTCAACCATCTCTTTACGGCGTGCCAATGACATAAGATTGGTAACTCCCAATGCATGATTTTCTTGTATCTCCCTCAGTGCTTCCTTGCCGTAAAACCATTGATTTACCCCTTCTCTTTTTGCCAAAACAGATGGGATATTATAGCTTTCTCCGCCGGTTACGGTAGAAATTGTCTCAGGTTCTTGCTGTCCGGCAAAATGATAGCTTATTTGCGAAAATTCATCGCTTAAATCATAACCAATTACCAAATTCGCAGTATTTCTTTTTTCAGGACTGTCTTTTTCTAAAAGCATGTTACTCTCCCCTGACTTTTACTTTAATCGGAACAATTTCTCATTTTGAAATTCTTTATAGTAATACTCCGCAAGCAGTGCATCTACTGTATCGTAGTCTTGCAACACCTTACTGATAACCAAATCGTTTATATGGGCAAACTTATACTGGTTTGCACCCTCCATAATATCGCTCTTTTGTACACAATTGCTCTCCGTCAATTGTTCTTCACCGGCATGTTCTTCCATAATGTAATATTGCAGTTTCTCACCGAAAAACAAAACAAAATCTTTGACAAAAACACCACCGTACACATTTCTCATTGTTTCCGTATGATACTCACTGGTCTCTTCGTCGTTGTCTTCTCTTTCAATGACATAATGCAAAATTGCACGACTGTCCGGGTGTGCTCTGTATTCAATAATTGTCTTGTCACTAAACTGTTTTAATACCGGGAAGGTATCGCCATATTCTTTAAAGCAGGAAAGCGGCATCCGATTTTTGATAATGTCGTCAAAAAAATGTCCAAACACAGCATATACTCGTTCGTCTTTCAGTATATGCTGCAGTTCTTCCTTGTTTTCCGCATAGTACTTTACAAAGCCGAGTTTACATATGTAAGGAATTTCTTCTCCCAAAAGTTCAAGACGCGCAATTTCCTCAAACAAACATGCCTGCTGGATTTTCTCTTTGACAAAAAAATCATATGCATTTTGTGCCAAAAATGCTTTTTCCACACGCATCTTTCCGCCATGCGACACATACGATTTAAAAATATCCATTTTTTCACCTATATGCGAACCGGTGTATAATATTTGCAAAAGAATTTTTTCGGAAAGAATAAAATTATCCACTTCAAAATCGTTGGTTGCTTTCCATATATCCCGAAGTTCTTTTGTCATTCCGGAATAGTTTTGCATAAGAAACTCTAACAATGCTTCGTTGTACTTTCCACGTCGAAATGCTTGCATGATAAGTTTGCACATAAATGTATCCTGGGTATAATCATCGTTTTCGAGAAGGCGGTCGCACAAACGCACCAGCACTTTTGCATCCACGCTCTCACTTCCCCACGTTTTTAACCATTCATACGCTTTTTTATAAAATCCGCGCATCACAAGGAAACGTACCATCTCCGCACGCTCCGCCATATTTAATCCATTGGGCGGCACCTCTTCCAAGAAACTGTCCAGTTCCGCAATGCGGTCGGTTTCATAATAAAACGGTACCAGTTTCATCGTAATTTCTTCTTTGTACGCTTCTTCTACCTTGTCGCTTCTAAGCAATTGCAAATAAAATGGCAGATTTTCTTCCGTAATCAACATATGATGCCCACCCGCCTGACAAATGTACGCTGCAAAGCCGACTTGTTCATGGACATAAGGCTGAATCATTTTTGCCACTTTGCCCGGTATCAAAAACCGTTCCACCGTGTATGACACACTATACTGGTAGCGGTTTCCTTCCCCGTCCTCAAATAACACGGTACAATCACTGTCATATAACGGAACATACGCCCTCCCGTTCACAACAGGAAACATCGCCTCTTTGGCACATCTTGGGTAATAAACAATAACATTTCTGATGTAGTCCTGCTCTATTTCAATCTGATGCACAAACAAAAGCTTCGCCAGTTTATTTGCCATCTCTACAGAAATTCCTTGTATCGTCACAACGTTTTTGTACAAATATGCAAGATTGCGATTGATATGTCCTTTTACAATCTGTTCTTCCACAAATTTCTTTATGTTCATTTCACAGGAACGGTACACTTCCGGCATATCATCCTGAAACTTATAAATATTGGCATACAAAAACGCATTTCTTTCGTAATCCAAATCACTGTGATAGGAAAAATACATCGCCACCACTTTAGGCAACGCCTCCACCGTCTCTAAATCAACGGACAGCATATAATATTCATATAATTTCGTCAGACGCAAATCCCGTTTCACCGCTTCCGCATACCAGCTAAAATACGTTTTCCCAACAAGACCGCCTTTCATCAAGACCGAACAAATTGCAAGCAATGTGTCATCACTGTCATCCACTTTATAACATTCTTGCAATATGTATAAAAGCTTCTCATTGTACTGTTTTTCTTTTTGCACAAGATTTTGTATTTGAATCGCTGTCTGCACATGCAAAACATGATGTTTTGCCATGTAGCGGAGCACTTGCATTTCAAATTCACCAAGCTTCAGCAAGATAGTCGGATTGGTCAGTACAAGTTGTGTGGCTTCCGCATAAATAATTGGACTGCTACAACCATATTGAAACTGTTCTTCCAAAAGATTCCACTTCTTTTGTAAATTTTTGCCATAATCCTCATCCATGTACAAAAGAAGCCACGCAATGCGCCAATTCCCCCTGTTCTCAATATAAATATCAGACACGACAGCCGCCATTTCTTTTGTGTATGCTTCGTCTCTGCGATACAGCGTTGTCAAATACAAATAATAACTAAACAGTGCCGGGTCTGCACTGCCCTCTTCCTCGAAAAAGTCTGCTACACGGTCCAAAACCCATTTGGCTTCGTTAAATCGCTCTTTTGTAATCAGTACATGTGCCTGAAACAATCTCGTAACAATACTTTTATCATCCAAAGACAGCAGCTTTTCTATTGCTTTTTCGGTTTCAGCAAGCCACTTTCCGGTATTTATTTTCTTAAGGCGCATCTGTTGATAATATTCCATCAACTTACAAACAGTCTGCTTTCTTTCGCATTCCCGCGCTTTTTTTAACCGACGTGACTTTGACTGCACAACTGTCACCTCTACCACAATATCCACATCATGGTTGTACAATCGGATTGCACCATAATTTTTGCCTGCATGCAGTTTTTCCTCATCAATTTCGTAGTACAAACTGCAATAGTTGTCCACAAAATCATCGTCGGTAAGGCAGGTTTTGTATACGTTTATAAACGCACCATCCACTTCCACATTCAGTGTTGCAAATCCCCAGCCATTTTTTGTAACGACAAGTTCCTCTCCCATACGACTGGTTATATTTTCAAAATGTAAACTTGTCTCTTTTACCAAATACTCAATTTTTTGTTTCTTATTAATCACAAGAAGAAACTCTTCCAAATTTTGTCCGTTTCCTTTGTATTTGGAAAGTCCTTCGTATATTTTTAAGTATTGCTTGTCATTTCCGTTAAAAATCTGCTTAAAATGCGGCGAATAAAAAAGCTTCATTGCTTCGTCCATATTTGTCTTTGCAAGATTCGCAAAATGGAACAGATTTTTGATTGGACCAAGAGAAGAATCCAATATATGATAGGCTACACTTACTACATAGGGCAAATAATATTCTCCCTGGTTGGATATCACATAAAATTCACCCTTTACTACATCTCCCTCTTCCAACCCGTCTGCTTTAAAACGAAAATGAATTTCCTCCTCACTTCCGCAAAACTCTTTTGTGAAGCACTCCATACGGGAATCCGAAGTCAATACATAACCTTTTGTAAATTTTTCAGGAAGACCGTATATCATAAAACTATCTTCATACACTTCTCCCTTTTGAATCGTTATCTCCAAACGCGGGCACGAAAAATCAAGCGACCCTCTTTCATAATCAAAATCTTCACTTAATAATCTATCCACGATCTGGTTCATAACTCCACCTCTTCTCTTTTTTATACCCCGCTCATTATACCACATCTCTGTTGCTCTTTGTGAAATTAATTTATTTTTCTAAAAAAAGGTATTGACTTTTTTGTACAATGTCGTATTATTGTATTAAGCGATTGGTACACTAATACAATCACACAAAAAAAAGGAGGTATATAAATGGCTTGGAAATTAGATAGTGACAGACCTATTTACACGCAAATTGTAGAAAAACTACAAATGCAAATTGTTTCCGGTCTCTACAAACCCGGCGACAAGCTTCCAAGTGTGCGGGAACTTGCCACGGAAGCCAGTGTAAATCCAAACACAATGCAGAAGGCATTTGCAGAGCTTGAACGAAGCGGTCTCATTATTACCCAAAGAACAAGCGGCCGAATTGTCACGGAGGATATTACAATGATCAAAGGAATCCAATTGGAACTTGCAAAAGACAGCATCCGGACTTTCTTCGGAAAAATGAAAGAACTCGGATACACACAAACAGAAATTATTGAATTAGTAAAAGATGCTTCAAGGGAGGGGACATCATGAATGCATTAGTTGAAATTAGAGATGTAACAAAAAGTTACGGTGGCAAAGCTCCGGCAATAAGCAACCTGACACTTAATCTGGCACCCGGGAAAATCATTGGTTTACTCGGTCCGAACGGAAGCGGAAAGACAACACTTATCAAGATGATGAATGGTTTGCTTACCCCTTCTTGCGGAACCATCCGCATCAAAGGGTTTGCACCCGGAATAGAAACAAAAGCAGTTGTTTCCTATCTTCCGGAAAAAACGTATCTTAATGACGGTATGAAAGTCAGCCAATTGATTGATTTTTTTGCAGATTTTTATGCAGACTTTTCAAAAGAAAAAGCGTATTCCATGTTGGGCGCTTTAGGTATCGACAGCATGCAAAAATTGAAGACTTTATCCAAAGGAACAAAAGAAAAAGTACAACTTATTCTTGTGATGAGCCGCAATGCAGACCTTTATATTTTGGATGAGCCGATTGCAGGTGTCGATCCGGCTGCCAGAGATTACATACTTCGAACGATTATTTCAAACTACAATGAGAATGCAACTATTCTTCTTTCCACACATTTGATCTCCGATATCGAAAATGTTTTGGATGAAGTCATTTTCTTAAAATACGGACATCTGCTTTGTCACGCTACGGTAGACAACATCCGTCAAACACAGGGCAAATCCGTAGATGCTTATTTTAGGGAGGTATTCGCATGTTAGGAAAATTAATCAAGCACGAATGGCGTGCATTTTCAAAAACACCGCTCATTGCCATGATCGGATTACTCATTTTTACTATTTATGGAATTTTTACATTTTCCTTGGAATTTTGGTCATCTGACAATCCAATTGTACAAGCGCTTATGGTCTTTTTTGTATTTGGCTATGTCATTTGCATTTGTGTAATCAGCTACTCGGTTATTATATGTACCGCTCTGCGTTTTTACAAAAACATATATACAGACGAAGGCTATTTAATGCACACCCTTCCGGTGTCACAGGCTTCCTTGATTCTTTCAAAAACAATTGTTTCCTTTGTCTGGATCTTAATATCTGTCATTGCCATTGCTTTTAGTATGATTTGCCTTTCTGTTGGTATTCTTTTGGTAAGCAACGTTGGTTTTTCTTTTGGCGATATTTTGCAGTATATGTTTAGAACCATGAACGAGATGTTTACCGACCCAGAACTCATACGTGCACTTGGAATGACAAGCGGAACCTTTATGATTCTTGTTTTCCTTCTTATGATTTCCGGAATCATAAACAGCATTCTCATGATTTATGCATCTGTTTCCATCGGACAGCTGTTTCATAAACATAGAGTACTCGGTGCTTTCGTTTCTTACATTGGAATTTACAGCATCTTGCAATTTGCAGGCACCTTAATTTCAATCCCGCTTTTATCAACATATGATTCGGCTGCTATCGCGCTTCCGACTTTACTTCTTACTCTGGTAGGAACTATCGTGTTGAGTGTCGTATTCTTCTTTTTGACAGAATGGATTATGCGTAAAAAATTAAACTTAGAATAACAAAAAAGAGCTGATGTATTGTGGCATGTGTTCCACAGACATCAGCTTTTCTTTTTTGATAATAAATTTAATTTAAAAATGCCTCTATAATAACCGCTTCCGCTTCCTCTTCAGTCATTCCGAAGGAACGCAGCTTCAACAATTGTTCGTTGTTAATACGGCCGATTGCGGCCTCGTGAATAATCGCTGCATCAATATGTTTCGCATCGATTTCCGGGATAGACGCAACCTGCGCATGGTCCATAATAATGGAATCGCATTGAATATGGGCATGACACATATTTTCCCCAATTGCCCGGGGATGAAACGTCTGACGGCTTGCACCGTCGGCTACCGAGCGGGAAATGATTTGCGCGCTGCTGTTCTCTCCCTGCAGCACCACATCCATATCCGATACGGCAAGCTGATTTCCGTGTGTCATCAGTTTTTCTGTTGCAAAAAACTTACTGCCAGCAGCCTGCACTACTTCCGTTTTTCGCACGGTAGAATCCACACCTTTTATTTGGGAAGTGTCTAATGTAAACACTGCATCCTCTTCCAAAATAATTTTAGTCACCGGATTCAAAATGCGTTCTCCGGTTCCTTCTCCGGCTCCATAATGTTTTTCCTCATAGCGTACGTTTGCGCCTTTTCCAACATGGAACGTATGGATACCGTCATGTCTTGTATCGTTGCAGCCGGAATTGTGAATGCCGCAACCTGCCACAATCGTCACATCGGCACCTGCTTCAATGAAAAAGTCATTGTACACTTCATCCGTCATCCCTGACACCGAAACGACAACCGGTATGTGTAACGTCTCACCTTGCGCCTCTTTGCCGATATGCACTTCCATGCCCGGCTTATCTTCTTTTCGTTTTATTTTTACATGCTCGGTACTTCCGTGACAGAGTGACTGTCCGTTGTATCGCACATTGTAGGCACCTTCCTGTTTAAATTCGCCACCGTTGATGACATCCAGCACCTCTTTGTCTTCTATTTTCAAATTTTCAAGCATATTTTCCAACTTTTCCACCTCATTTCTTAACAGGATTCGTTATCCATCCAACCGCACAACGGATGGTCCATAAGAAGTCCTTTCATCACTTCCTCTTTGGAACCGCATTTTTCTACTTTGCCGTCTTTGACAACCATAATGCGGTCTGCCATATTGATAATTCTTTCCTGATGAGAAATGATAATGATGCTCTCTTTCTTTTCTTTGTGTATTTTTTCAAACTGCTTTACAAGCATCGTAAAGCTCCACAAGTCGATACCTGCCTCCGGCTCATCGTAAATGCAAATCTTATGCTCTTTTGCCATCGCTGTTGCGATTTCAATACGCTTCATCTCACCGCCTGACAACGTCGTATCTACTTGCCTTGTAATGTATTCTTTCGCACAAAGTCCTACGTTGCTCAGAAGTTTACAGCATTCCGCATGGGGTAATGTTCTGCCTGCCGCAAGGCACAAAAGACGTTCCACCGTCATACCTTTAAAACGTGGCGGTTGCTGAAACGCAAAGCCAAGTCCTGCGTTCGCTCTTTCATTTAAATTGAACTGTGTAATATCCTCACCGTCCAGAAAAATCTGACCGGAATCTGCGTTTTCTACACCCATAAGTACTTTTGCCAATGTAGACTTTCCGCCGCCATTTGGTCCTGTAATGACAAGCAACTCCCCGTCTGCCACTTCAAAGCTGACATTATCCAATATTTTTTTTGTTTTTCCATCCTCTGTAATTTGGAAATTCAAATTCACTGCTTTTAACATTTTTTATCCTCTCTCGCGCACCCTATCGCAAGTTTCTTTTTTCCTCTTTTGCCTATACATTATTGTTTTAAAGACTCTTTTAATTATACATGGAATCACCCAAAAAGCAATATTTTGGAAGAAAACACAAAATATTTTTGTGCGCATATAGTAAGGTAATGAAACTTTCGAGGTTACGAATGGCTGACAATTCTATTTTTACACATATGGCTCAAAACGAAACTCCGGACATGGGTGAATTACGCATTCAAGTAACGTCCTCCATCGGATTAATCCCCATTGAAAATGCAACCATTACCATTTCTTACGAAGCCGCTCCTGAGACTCCGCTTCAAACACTCACCACCGATTCTTCCGGGCAAACATCCACAATAGAACTTCCGGCACCACCGCTTGCTTACAGCTTGGAACCGGATGCACCAAAACCATATTCAGAATATACGATACAGGTTGTGGCTCCCGGTTACGAAACGACGACCATATCCGGCTCAGAAATTTTGCCCGATGTCACCTCGCTCCAGACCATTCGCCTGGAACCGTCCGAACTTGCTACCGCACCGGAAGAAGCCATTGCTATCGGCCCACACACACTTTACTATGATTACCCACCTAAAATACCGGAAGCAGAAATCAAACCACTGGATGAATCCGGCGAAATTGTTTTAAGCCGTGTCGTCATTCCCGAATACATTATTGTACACGACGGCACTCCGGATGATTCTACTGCAAAAAACTACTATGTGCGCTATCAGGATTACATCAAAAATGTAGCGTCCTGTGAAATTTATGCAACTTGGCCGGAAAGCACCATTTATGCCAATATCCTTGCCATTATGTCCTTCACATTAAACAGAGTCTATACGGAATGGTACAGAAATCGCGGCTACGATTTTACGATCACGAGTTCTACCGCCTATGACCAAAAATGGATTTACGGCAGAAATGTATTTTCCAATATCGACTATTTGGTAGACTCTATTTTTGCAAATTATCTTTCCAGACCCGGTGTACGGCAACCCATTCTCACCTCTTACTGCGACGGGAAACGCGTAACATGTAATGGACTTAGCCAATGGGGTTCCAAATACCTTGGTGACGAGGGATATTCTGCCATCGAAATTATCCGTTATTACTACGGAAATGATATGTACATCAACACGGCTACCCAAATTTCCGGTGTTCCTTCTTCCTGGCCCGGCTACAACTTAACAACAGGTTCCACCGGCGAAAAAGTCCGCCAACTGCAACAACAACTCAACCGTATTGCAGAAAATTATCCCGCACTTCCTACCATTGCTGCAGATGGCATATATGGTCCGAATACCGCCAATGCCGTACGCAAATTCCAAAGCATTTTTAACATACCTCCAACCGGTGTGACGGACTACCCGACCTGGTACGAAATTTCCAATATTTATGTGGGCGTCAGCCGTATCGCCGAGCCCGGCCAATAAATGTAAAACTTTTTTTATCCAATTCATAAGTAGCGGTATAAAAGACATATGCCCGGTTGACCATATACAAAAACCAAGAAACTCTATGTACCATTCTGTAAATCATTCTACACTGACGCAATCGGCGTAAAAGCGACATCCTGTCGCTGGTTACGCCTTTTTCGGACATCGTGTCCGAAAATTGCTGATACTCTGAAAGGTACTTAGAGTTTCTAAGTTTTCTTCTAATGGTCAACCGGGCATATTGTCTTTTATACCACTACATTATGAAACTTGGATGAAAAACGCTCTTAAGGTTTTGTGCGATAAACTACACAAAAATAGTTAAATTTAAAATGACTTACGGAAAATATATAGTTTTTCTTAGTGCTTTTCGTTTTCCGTAAGTCGCTGACACGATGTCAGCGAAAGGCTTACTTCGCCATGGATGGCGGATGTAAGCCGGTTACGCCTTTTCACAAAAGATTGCTGCAAAGCACTTAGAAAAACTTATATTTGAAGTACGGAATTTTAGAGTTAACTATTTTGTGTAGTTGTTCTCACAAAACCTTAAGAGCTTTTTATTCCCAATTTCTCACTGCATCTGCATAATAATGTATCAACACCGGTTTGGACAAACTATTCAAATCGATTTCCTGCTTTGCCACCTGTTCGTCTTTTCCAAACACAAACATTGCCGGAATGTTTTCATCTGTTAAATATTTTGTTTCCACACGTAATGGTGGTTGTTGTTCCAACTCCGTTAATGTTGCCATATTAAAGCCCCAATCGCCGAAAGACGGCACTTGCAAATGATACGGTTTTACATAAAAACCTTCGCTTTCCAATGTTTTGTTAATACACCAAAAAGCTTTTGTTGCATAATATGGGCTTGTTGACTGCACCGTCAACACACCATCCGGCGTCAATGCATTTTTGCACAGTCGATAAAAAATATTTGTATACAGTTTGTTTAACGTCTCGTTATTTGGGTCAGGCAAATCAACGATAATGACATCAAATTTTTGTTCTGTCTCCTCCAAATAACGATACGCGTCATCATATACAATCGTCAGTCTGTCGCTTTGCAACGAATTTTCATTGAGCGCAGTAATATTTTTGTCTTCGCTGCAAATGCGAATCATTTCTTTGTCCAAATCAACCAAAGTAATATTGGTTTCCTCGTATTTCAAAAGTTCTCGTACAGCAAGTCCGTCTCCGCCACCGAGTACAAGTACATTGTCCTTATGTTTTGCATTGGACATCGGAATGTGTACAAGGGCCTCATGATAGCGGTATTCATCCAACGAACAAAACTGTATATTGCCATCAATAAACAAACGTAAATCGTCCTTATGTTTCGTCATAACAATGTGCTGGTATTGCGTATGCTCCGACAAAATAACGTCATCCCGGTACAAACCGCCTTCGATGCGCCCTGACAAATAGTCCGCAGAAAAAATACCGACAAACATACATAAAAACAACACTATCGTGGTAATTTTTAAAACGAGTGCGTGTTTAATCCTCTTGGCATATTTAAAAACAATAAGCATCGCCGCCAGCAAATTAAACGAACCGGTCAAAAATGCTGTTGCAAAATACCCCAGTTGCGGCAATAGCAACAGTGGAAACGCAATGGAGCCAACCAATCCGCCAACATAATCAAAACTAAAAATAGACGAAATGGTCACTCGTAAATTTTCTTCATCCGCTTCTATAATTCGTGTTAAAAGCGGTATTTCCACACCTACCAGTGTGCCAATTACGATAATTTCCAGATACATTACAACCTGATACTGTTCCAGATACAAATTTGCCAAAAACAGAAGCAATGCACTGATACCGCCAATCACACCAACTCCTATTTCTACAAGAACAAACCAGTCAAAAAGATTCTCCTTCATATACTTTGATATGAAGGAGCCTAATCCCATTGCTGACATATATAAACCGATTGTAATCGAATACTGTAATATCGTATCACCTACCAAGTAGGAACTGACTGCGCTGATAATTAATTCATAACAGATGGAACACCCTGAAATAATCAGCGTTGTCAGCATAAGCAAACGATATTTTTTCATTAACAAATTACTCCACTGATTACTAATGCAAGACCTACAAAAATACCGAATACCATAATTCCGGCTGCGGCATTTCCATTACCGATTTCTTCGTTCAAGTTGTACTTTTTATTGAAAAGGTTGATAGCAACATAACCAATAATAAAAAATACAATACCTACTGCAAAATAGAGTGCTGTACTTGCAAGACCTGCTGCAAGAGACTCTTCCACTGCTTCTGCTGCCGGTGAAGAAACCGCTGCACGTAAAATGGCACCAATTCCGATAAAGGAACCTGCTGACAACCAGCCAACTGCTGTATTTCCTTTTTTAATCTCTGTCGGGAAATGACAAGGTACTACCAAGTCAATCAAAAAGTTACCTAACATCATCAAAATAATGCCTGCTACTGAATAAACTGCCACATTTAAAATATCCATTAAAATTTCCATTGTTTTTTCTCCTTCTTACCTATTTACCACTGCTTGTTCCGCCACCGGATGAAGTTCTTGAACTTACGCTCGACTGCCTTACCGAGGAGGAATATGTATTATATGTACTGTTGGAATCACTACTCAGCGTATCTCCCGAATAACTGCTGTACGGTGAACTGTAACCACCATAGGTAGACGTATCCGCAGAGTATCCTCTGGAGTAGTAATGCCTTCTGTAATACCTGTTAGAATAACGGGAACCATGATACAAATCATCATCGTTATAATACATGTATTTTCTTGTAGACACCTGTACTAACGTTTCATTGTCCTCTGACGTATAAATAATGCAGTACTCTTTATCTGTCAAAATAGTAACTGTATTATCGCCGTCCTCTTCATTTTGCTGTACATCAATGGTATCTCCGTTGATTGCATCAATAATATCTTTTGTTGCAGTGTCAATACTGTAATCCGTTTGATACACGGTTGCCTTTTCATTCTCTGAACCGGTAATGGAAGTCGTATACTCATATGCAGATGACTTTTCCAAATATTTTGAAATAGAATTGCTGTTGGACAACGCTCCTACAACACTTCCCAAAATCGGAATAGCAATGGCAACTCCGGCAATGGCAGCAACAATTTTTCCTGCCGAAGAACTACCCGGTTGCGATATCGTTCCCCGGTAACCGGATGAAGTATATGTATTACCTGACACAAAACCACTCGTTCCGCCATTCATGCCTCCTGCATACTGGTAGCCCGATGGTTCTTTTTGAATCTCATCATAATCCAAATAATAGCCGATGGAGACTTCCTCTCCATCATCCCATCTTTCGATGGAAATAATCTTTTCTTCGGTGCTGTCTTCGTATTCTGTAAAAGATGCCTGATCGCCTCTTTCTACGTCCACATCACCTTCTGCACGAATGACCTCTTCCACACCATCGTCAACTACATGATACCCTGCCGTTGATACGTTGGCAGAAACCACTTCGCAAATCGAATATTCGCGATAAATGTCATCGTAACTCAGCCATTTTTCTCTGCCTGTTTTTTCTGAAATCAAGCGGTACTCTGTCCATTCAGCTTTGATGTCGTTACAAGCTCTGTATACCACTTTTCCGACAACTTTGTACACTTCGCCGTCTGCACGGAGTCTCTCCCCTAGCTCAAATCTCAAGTTCATTCACTCCCTTCAATATCCCTCATGATTTTGTTTGTGACTTGCCGCTGTGCCCCAAAAGCTGTTTTCAATTTCTCTGCCAGTATTTCCGGTAGCTCGTCGTCACAGGAAAAAATATCCACCGCCGCATACCCGTATTCCGGCCACGTATGCACAGAAAAGTGTGACGTAGTAATAACCGCAATATAAGTAATACCGATGGGCTCGAACTTGTGGAAACACTCTTCCACAATTCCGGCATTTATATCGTTAATGATTTCATGGGCAATTCGTTTCACTGCCTCTAAATCATCTATGATATCTTTGTTGCACTGGTATAGGTCAACACACAACTGTTGTGCCACAACCGCACCTTCTTTCCAAATCTTAAATGTAGCTTATTTGATTACGCGAATCCAGCCTTCCGGCGCTTCGATACGTCCCATCTGGATACCCGTAAGTGTATCATACAATTTTTTCGTTACCGGTCCCATTTCTGTCATACCGCTGGGCATACAAATTTCTTTGCCGTGGTCTACAATTTTTCCAACCGGAGAAATCACAGCCGCAGTTCCGCAAAGACCACACTCTGCCATATCGCCAAGCTCATCCAAAAATACTTCCCGTTCCTCTACCTCCAAACCAAGATAGTCTTTTGCAACAACAAGAAGAGAACGACGGGTAATAGACGGTAAAATACTGTCTGACTTCGGTGTTACTACTTTGCCGTCTTTTGTGACAAACAAGAAGTTGGCACCGCCTGTTTCCTCTACTTTTGTTCTTGTTCTCGGATCGAGATACATATTTTCATCGTAACCTTCTTCGTGAGCAGATACGATTGCATGCAAGCTCATTGCGTAGTTAAGACCGGCTTTGATGTGACCTGTTCCGTTTGGTGCTGCACGGTCAAAATCACTGACACGAATAGTAAGCGGTTTTACGCCACCTTTAAAATACGGTCCAACCGGTGTTGCAAATACACGGAACTGATATTCTTCCGCCGGTTTTACACCGATAACCGGATTGCTTCCAAACATATATGGTCTTAAATATAAAGTCGCACCGGAACCGTATGGCGGTACATACGCCTCATTTGCAGCAACCACTTTATCAATGGCATCCAAAAACTGCTCTTTCGGAAGCACCGGCATTTCCAGTCTTCTTGCAGAATCTGCCAAACGGTCTGCATTTAAGTCCGGGCGGAATGTCACAATATGTCCGTCCTCTGTTGTATATGCTTTTAATCCTTCAAAAATGGTCTGTGCATACTGCAATACGCCTGCACATTCGCTGAGAACGATGTTTGCATCCTCTGTAAGGGTTCCTTCGTCCCAAGCACCATTTTTGTAATTTGCTACATAACGTTTATCTGTCTGAACGTAACCAAATCCAAGATTACCCCAGTCTATATTTTTCTTTTCCATACTTGTCCTCCATTCCGATGCGCAACCTTCACGCATTCCTTTCAATTATCGTCTTTTTTCCAATAAAAGTCAATAGAACGCACCACTTAATTTTGACACAGTATATCTTTACTGTGCCAAAGTACGCTCGTATTTCACAAAGTTATATGCAATGTCAAAATAAGTCTGTTCGTCACTGTCCGCCGTCACAACCCACTCTTTGTCCTCGTCCAGATTCGGGAAGTAGCTGTCCGCCTCGTATGCATGATCAATTTTAGTAATGTGCGCTGTGTCACAATACGGAAGCATTTGCTCATAAATGCTGGAACCTCCGATAATAAACACATCTTCGCTGTTGTATTTTTTTAATTCTTCCAAAAGCTCCTCAATGGAATGCACCACAATGGCACCTTTCACGGTGTAATCCTTTGATTTTGATAAAATAATGTTTGTACGGTTCGGAAGGGGAAGTCCCTGCGGGAACGTCTCCAATGTTTTTCTTCCGAGCACGACAACCTTTCCTGTTGTTGTCTCACGGAACATTTTCTGGTCATTTGGAATTCTTACAAGCAACTGGTTTTTGCAACCGATTGCCCAATTTTTGTCTACTGCTGCAATTAAATTCATCTTTTCTTTCCTTTTCTTTTTTATTCTCCGTATTTGTGTGTGATACAGATTGTTTCTGTGGGTATATCCTTCTAGATTGCTATCGGGATGTTGGTTACCTGCGGACCGGTGATGTAGTTTTCTACTTTGACATCGTCTCTGGTAAACTTGTAAAAGTCCGTGATTTCCGGATTGAGCCAAAACTTAGGTGCATCGTAAGTTTCTCTCGTAATCAGTTCTTTGATAATCGGAATATGACGGTCATAAATATGGGCATCCGCAATAACATGTACCAACTCGCCCGGTTTCATGTTGCAAACTTGTGCAAGCATATGCACCAGCACCGCATACTGTGCCACATTCCAGTTATTTGCCGCCAAAATATCCTGGGAACGCTGGTTCAAAATCGCATTCAAAGTGAGCTTGTCCTCGCCCGGCTTTTGAGTCACATTAAAAGTCATACTGTACGCACAGGGATACAAATTCATCTCTGCCAAATCCTGATGCACATAAATATTTGTAATGATGCGACGGCTGAAGGGATTGTTTTTCAAATCATAAATCACTCTATCCACCTGGTCCATCATACCTTCTTTGTACTTATGTTTTACGCCCATCTGATAGCCGTATGCTTTTCCGATAGAACCGTCTTCGTCGGCCCATTCATCCCAAATATGACTGTGCAAATCATTGATATTATTAGACTTTTGCTGCCAAATCCAAAGCATTTCATCGGTAGCACTTTTCAATGCCGTTTTGCGCAACGTAAGAAGCGGAAACTCTTTTTGCAAGTCATAGCGGTTGACTACCCCGAATTTTTTGATGGTATACGCGGGTGTGCCATCCTCCCATTTTGGGCGCACCTTTTCTCCTTCCGTGCTTGTACCGTTTGCCAAAATATCCTGACACATATCAATAAAAATCTTATCTGCTAAACTCATTTTTTGTAAATGTATCCTTTCCTTTATCAAAAACTTGCATCAGGCAAGTGCATTTCACTATGCCTGATGCGTATATGCTTATATTATCATCAACTCCACTTGTCGCAAAGAGAATTGATCTGGTCTGCAAATTTTGCCAAGTCTTTGTTTGCACCGCCTTCGTTTCTGCGAATAACTTCCATAAGACGCTGTCCTGCTGCCAAAAGTCTTGCAAAGACATCGGAAACCGGACGTTTCTTTTTCACAATCGGAATCGGTTCTGCTTCGTATTCCAGCTTGTTTGTAAGTAAGTTAAATACCGTTCCGCTGTATGGTGCATATGCTTTTTGTCCGTGCTCAATCATAAGACATTCCGAAAACAGTTTACATACGCTGTCCTCCCCATGTACAACAAACACTCTGCGTGGCTTTTCTGTAAAGCCTTTCAGCCATTCAATCAGCCCGGCTTTGTCCGCATGGCCGCTCAGTCCCGGAAGCTTACGAATCTGTGCACGCACTTCAATCGTCTCGCCAAACAGTTTCACCTCTGTGGCACCTTCTACGATTGCCCTTCCGAGCGTTCCTACCGCCTGATAACCAACAAACAAAATCGTACTTTCCGGTCTCCAAAGGTTGTGTTTCAAGTGGTGGCGGATACGTCCCGCCTCACACATACCGGAAGCAGAAATAATAACTTTGGGCATATCTTCAAAGTTAATGGCTTTTGACTCGTCACTCGTAATACTGAGACGAAGTCCCGGCACCGCAATCGGATTGATTTTTTTATGAATCAATGCCATCGCCTCTTCATCAAAACATTCCATTTTATTTTTATCAAAAATACCGGTCGCTTCCACTGCCAGCGGGCTGTCCACGTATACCGGGAAGCCGTCATGGCCGATAACAAGACCGTCTTCTTTAATTTTTCTTAAGAAATAAAGTACTTCCTGCGTTCTTCCGACTGCGAAGGACGGAATCACTACGTTACCGCCTTTATCAAATGTTTCCTGAATAATGGCTGCCAACTCTTTTACCGAATCGTGCCTTGTTTCCTCGTGCATCCGGTCACCGTAAGTTGATTCCATGACTACATAATCTGCCTCTGTGGTAAGCGTCGGATTTTTGATAAGCGGTTGGTTTTTATTTCCGATATCACCGGAAAATACAACCTTTTTGGTGACGCCCTCTTCTGTCAGCCAAACTTCAATACTGGAGGAACCAAGCAAATGTCCTACATCCGTAAAACGTACTGTCACCTCGGGACAAAGTTCCACTTTTTTGTTATATTCGCAAGGTACAATCTGGCGGATTGCTCCGTCTGCATCTTCCATTGTATACACCGGCTCGTATGGTTCTGTGCCGGAGTGTCGTTTCGCTTTCCTGTTTTTCCACTCTGCCTCATGCATTTGAATATGCGCGCAGTCCCGCAACATAATACCACACAAATCTGCTGTAGCCGTAGTCATAAAAATCTGCCCGCGGAATCCTTTCGCATACAATAATGGCAACATACCGGAATGGTCCACATGTGCATGTGTCAACAGCACATAATCAATCTGTGCCGGCGGAACAGGCAATTCTGCATTTTCAAAATAATTGACCCCCTGCTCCATACCATAATCTACAAGCAAATGCTTATCACCCACTTGTAAATAATGACAACTTCCAGTAACCTCATGCGCTGACCCGATGAATACTAATTTCATAAGCCATACCTCCTTAATGTACCCCTGTCTGTCCTTGGCTTCTTTACACAAAAATACCTGTGCAAAAGTTGTTAGTAATATTATACCACTAATCTCCTGCACAGGTAACCCCTGTTTCTTATTTCTTATAACAGTTCTTCCAACATTTCTTTTGCTGTTTTTGCCTTAAGCGGATGACGTACATTTGGCGCCAGTTCACAAAGCGGTTGCAACACAAAAGTACGGTTGTGCATATCTGCATGCGGAATCGTAAGTTCCGGCGTAACCATCACCAAATCATCATAGAGAAGAATATCCAAATCAAGTGTTCTCGGCCCCCAGTGCACCTCACGTACCCGGTCTGCTTCCTGTTCCAACTCATGCAACTTACCAAGCAACTCCTCCGGTGTATAAAGTGTCCAAAGCTCTGCCACACCATTCAAAAAATCATCCTGCTTTACTTCTCCGTAAGGCTTTGTGGTAAGAAAAGACGATACGTTCACCTGTTTGATGCGCACATCTTTTTTCAGCTTTTCCACTGCCGTCTCCAAATACGCTTGTTTATCTCCCATATTGGACCCTAATGCCACGTATACTTTGTGCCAGCCTCTATGGATTTTTACGGAAACAGATTCAAACGGCAACCCGATTGGCGCCTGCGGTTTTCTGATTTCCAAATCCAACTCTTTCACAAGCGGAAATTGCAACAGAATCTGCTCTGCCGTGCGTTCTGCCATTGTCTCAATCAACTGGAATGTATGAATTTTTAAATAATCATTGACAAAATGGCAAACTTCCCCATAATTGGTGGACAGCTGCAAGGCATCTTCCTGACCTGCACGTCTTGTATCCGTATACAACACGGCATTGACATAAAAATCCTGCCCTTTTTCGTTTTCTTCCGCGTACACACCATGGTACGCATATATTTTTAAATTATCAATTCTGATTTCATCCATCGCATTTCATCCTCGTCTATTGCCGCTGTCTTTCTTACTGCCTGCCTTGCCAAAGCGCTTCTGCCATTTTGATTGCCCGTACATTTGCCTGTACGTCATGTACCCGGACAAAAGAACAGCCTTGTAACACTGCAAATGCGGTTGTCACAAGGGTTCCTTCCAAACGCTCCTCTGTTGGAAGGTCTAACGTTAACCCAATTACCGATTTTCGGGATGCCCCAAGCAAAACCGGATAGCCGTAACTTTGAAATTGCTCCAGATTCCGGATGATTTCCATGTTTTGTTCGTACGATTTTGCAAAACCGACTCCCGGGTCTAGCATGATTTTATCTTCCCCGATTCCTGCTTCTTTCGCAAGCGCCACACTGCGGCTTAAATCTTCCTTTACTTCCTCCAAAAAATGCGTATAAACGGCTTCTTTGCGATTGTGCATCAGACAACATGCCACGTCGTTTTTTGCGATCACATGTGCCATTTCCGCTTCATACTGAAGGCCCCAAATATCGTTAATCAAATCCGCACCGGATGCAATGCCTGCCTCTGCCACATCCACTTTGTACGTATCCAAAGAAATCGGAATATCAAACCGTTTTTTGATTGCTTCGATTACCGGAACAACGCGCTGTATCTCCTCTTCCGAAGATATCCGGGTATACCCGGGACGTGTCGACTCGCCGCCCACATCTACAATATCCACGCCTTCTGCAATCATTGTTTCTGTGCGTTTCAAGGCATGCTCCACGCAAGCATACTTACCGCCGTCCGAAAAGGAATCCGGCGTCACATTCAAAATGCCCATCACATAGGTTTTATCTTTATCCGCAAATTGTCTGTTTCCGATTTTCACGCTTGTTTCCTCTAATATTTAATCACTACATTCTTCTTGTCTTTTTTCCAGTCACACAATTCCGACGCCTCACAAGCAAAACAAGGTCTGCTGGCCTTGTCGGCCACATACAGAATGCCTGCCAGATTTTCTTCCTCCGCCGTCGCACGCTCTCGGTGTTTTGCAATCGCTTCCACAATTTGCGCAATCTCTTCCGGCGTATAATCACATTCCTCCAAAATTTCTTCTGCCAGCTGGGCACTTGCCTCTTCATGGGGAATGTTGTCCGTATACTGAAAATGCTTGCCGATATCATGTAGCAGTGCGGTTGCATAAATCATATCTTTGGCGATATGCAGTTCTTTTTCCAAATTTAAAATCCACGCAATTCTTGCCACGTCCAAAAAATGAACTAAATCATGCCTGCAAAAAATGCGCTTTTTTTCTTCTTTTTTATTCTTTTTTAAATGCTTGGCAAATTTTTTGTTTTGTAAGATTTTGTCAACCCGCTCCATTACCTGTTTACCGCCTCAAAAAACTGTCTTTGTAATGTCTCATTTTCTTCAAATACACCTTTTGTCGCAAAAGTAACGGTTTTGCTGCCCGGCTTTTCCACGCCCCGCATGGTCATGCACATATGCTCTGCTTCCACCATTACCATAACACCTTTTGCCGACAAATGTTCCATCACCGCATCTGCTATTTGAGCCGTCATCTGCTCTTGAATTTGGGGTCTGCGTGCATACACTTCCACGCATCTGGCAAGCTTGCTAAGACCGGCTACCTTTCCGTTCGGGATGTATGCTACATGCGCTTTTCCGTAAAAAGGCAACAAGTGGTGCTCACACATAGAATAAAAGGTAATATCTTTTTCCAGCACCATGCCACTGCTTGCCTGCGTAAATGTGACCGACAGGTGTTCCTCCGGCGTCTCATCCATACCCGCAAAAATTTCTTCGTACATACGTGCAATGCGGTCCGGTGTGCCTTGCAGACCTTCCCGGTTTATGTCTTCGCCGATGCCTTCCAATAATAATTTTACTGCTTCCTCAATTTTCTTTTTATCTACCATGAGAATCTCTCCTGATTGTATGTCTGTTTTGTACAATTTCTATTAGTTCACCCAAATAAGACAAAGAGCCGAATGCAAGAATGACGCTGTCTTTGTCCGCAAGAAGATAACTCATCTCCACTGCTTCCTGCAAACTATCCACCGCCGTCACATGAGGATGGTATTCCTTTACCACCTTTGCAAGCTCGTATGCAGGCAATGCGCGCGGATTGTTCGGTGTAGTCACCGTGATAATCTGCTCCGCATAAGCATACGTATTGGCAATCATTTTCTCGTATTCTTTGTCTTTCAATATTCCCATTATATAAATAATCTTTTTATTTGTAAAATAAAAACGTACAGATTGTGCAAGTTTTATCGCCGCGTCTTCGTTGTGTGCCCCATCTACAAGAAAGAGCGGTTTTTTTGCTATCACACTAAAACGCCCTACCCAGACTGTCTTTTTAAGCCCTTCTCTCAGCGCCTCATCCGACACGCGAAATCCGCAATCCCGCAATGCCTTTATAGCTTCCACCGCTAACACCGCATTATCTATCTGGCATGCTCCTGCAAGAGATATTTCCAGATTTTTCAATTCTTTATACGAAAAACGCTGTTTTTCCACCCCGTAGCGGATGGCAGTCGCTTCCGCTGCATCTGCCACGATAAGTTGACATCCTTTTTGACTTGCCGTCAGCTCAATCACCTGCATCGCTTCCGGGGTCTGACGCATACTCACGACCGGCACTCCGGGTTTGATAATCCCTGCCTTATTTGTCGCAATTTCGGAAAGCGTTTCACCCAAAAATGCCATATGGTCCATGCTGATAGAGGCAAGAACACTCAAAACCGTCGTTGTAATGAGATTGGTAGCATCCAGCGTGCCACCAAGCCCGGTTTCCAGCACAACTACATCACATTGCTTTTTCTTGAAATACAAAAAAGCCATTGCGGTTTCGATTTCAAACGCGGTGGGATGCGCTTTTCCTTCTGCCACAAGCTGTTCACAGGCAGTCTTTACAGGCTCTGCCACACTTGCAAGTGCCACTTTTGAAATCATTGTCTCATTGACCTGTATCCGCTCCCTGTACTCAAAAATAGTCGGCGACACATAGCGCCCCACTTTATAACCAGCCTCTTTCAAAATCGTGGAAATGTACGCAAGCGTAGAACCTTTTCCGTTTGTCCCTGCAATGTGCACAAACTTCAAATCATTTTGCGGATTTCCAAGCTTTTCGCACAAATTTATGATGTTGGTAAGCCCAGGAACACTTCCGTATTTTGCCGCTTCCTCTATAAAGTTCATCGCCTCGCCGTATTTCATTTCCTTTTCCTCCAAAATTTGCACGCTTTGCCGTTTATTTCTTTTTCTCTTTGGCAATACTGTGCATATGAAAACATTACTCAAAAACTTTATCCGCTTTGGCACCCTCGGTTGGTGCATTGAAATTATTTTTACCGCGCTCTTGTCCTTGCGGGCACGGGATAAAAAACTGATGGGAACTACTTCCCTTTGGATGTTCCCAATTTACGGCAGTGCCACGTTGCTTGTTCCACTGTCCAAACTCATAAAAAAGTGGCATATCGCCGCCCGCGGGCTTCTCTATGCCACTCTTATTTTTGTCGTAGAATTCACAACCGGACACTTTCTGGCAAAACACAACGCCTGCCCTTGGGATTACGGCCGTTGCAAATGGAACATCGCACGCCTCATCCGGCTTGATTTTTTGCCGTGTTGGATGAGTGTAGGCCTTTTGTTTGAAAAACTGGGACACCAAAAACACTAAGCGTATTTTTTCTCCTGTTTTTTCATCAGCACAAAATAACAAACCCACAAATAAACACCCGCAGCTACCCAGGCTGCCACATTGGCCGCGCACACTCCTGCATAACTCATCAAATAACCGGCCACAATGGCTGCTGCCATACGGCTGAACAGTTCCACAACACCTGCCATCATTGCAACAAAGGAAAAACCACATCCCTGCAACAAATTGCGATACACAAAAATAAGTCCTAACGGGAAGAAGAACGCTCCGCATATTTGCATATAGGTTGTTGCATACCCTAACACCTGGGACACATTTTCATTGACAAACAACGATATAAGCCCCGGCATCATCAACAGCGCCAAACCATATATCACTACCGCGTAAACGGCTGCCATAATGGTGGAAATCTTTGCACCTTTTCGTATTCTTGCAAAATCATGAATACCGATATTTTGAGCACCATAGGTAGCCATCGTCATACCCATGGCAACAAGCGGCTGTGTCACAAGCGCCTCCGCCTTGCTGGCCGCCGTATATGCTGCTATTACCGTAGAGCCAAACCGGTTTAAAACAGACTGCACCATAATCGTTCCGATTGCCGTAATGGAAAACTGCAATGCCATCGGCAAACCAATACGAAGCTGCAATCCCATACAATCCCTGTCCGGTCTCCACTCTGTTTTTTGCGGATGTACGAGAGGTACTTTTTTTGCAATATAAAGCAAACACAAAAGTCCCGAAGCACCTTGGGAAACAACGGTTGCTATAGCCGCACCCGCAACGCCCATAGGAATCACGCGCACAAGCAGCAAATCCAGTCCTATATTTAAAACTGCCGCCACAATAAGAAACACAAGCGGAATTTTACTGTTGCCCACCGCCCGCAATATACCGGAAAGTAAATTGTACAAAACAATACATACCATACCGCCACATATAATAACAATGTAGATGTAGGACATCTCAAAAATGTCATCCGGCGTATTCATAATATCAAGTAACGGTCGCATTCCGACAACACTGACGAGTGTACCGACAATCGTCACGATAACGCACACCCACGCTGCATTGGCAACACTTTTGCGCATGCCTTTATAGTCACCGGCGCCGAAACGTTGCGAAATCGGAATCGTCACACCGGTTGTCACACCTTGCATAAACCCAATAACAAGAAAGTTAATATGTCCCGTCGCTCCGACTGCCGCCAGTGCATCTACACCGACGTACTGCCCCACAATAATCGTATCCACCATGCTATAGAGCTGTTGAAAAATATTGCCTATAACAAGGGGGATAATAAACTTCATAATCAGTCGGAAAGGACTTCCTTTGGTCATATCAAGTTCCATATTTTTATCCTCTATTATGCATACCGGTCCTATTTCCCGGTTAACGCAGTTTTATTTAAAAGGTATCCGGATCCACATCAACCATCGCACCGGTACCGATATCAAGCGTATTCAAAGTACGTCTCTTAATTCTTGCTTTTTCGGATGCATCCAAAATATAATTTTTGATTTCCTTGGAATGCTTGATGTGCTGAAGTGTCAACGTCGGATGCGTCGTATCACCTGTGTGACAAATGATTGTCCCGAGTCCAAACATTTTTTCAAACAACGTTGCCGTATGTTCCACATCTTGGATTTTGTACATATAACAGTCGTTTTCAAATGTTTTTAACAACCCGCTGTTAATCGTCACCACATCATCTTTTACCGTATATTTTGTAAAGGTAAACGGCAAACCGAAAAATACCCATCTTTTTCTTTCTACAAATGCTACTGTTCCTTCCATAAACGTAACTCCTTTCACGGCTCCAAACCGTCTTATGTTAAATTCAAGTCTATTATAATAGATTCTTTTTTAGAAATAAACAAAAAACTTTCAGATTGAAAGAAATTGTCGTGTATGGTATGATATTAGACAGAAATAATTGGGCAAAAAAGGAGGATTTATATGACTGCTAAAGAATGCATTATGGAACGTAGAAGTATCAGACAATTTTCTGACGAACCGATTTCTGAAGAAATCCTTTCCGAGCTTGTAGAAGAAGCGTCCTTCGCTCCCAGCTGGAAACACACGCAAATTACACGTTATATTGCAGTTACCGGTGAAACAAAGGCGCGCATTGCTTCTGAATGCACACAGGCTTACGCAAAAAACGGTGATATTATTTCTTCCGCACCTGTATTGATGGCTATTACTATCATCAAAAACAGAAGCGGTTTTGAGAGAGACGGCTCCTTTTCTACCCCAAAAGGAACAGGCTGGCAGATGTTTGATGCGGGTATTGCTACACAGACTTTTTGTCTTGCTGCCCATGAAAAAGGCATTGGCTCTGTTATTTTAGGTATTTTTGACGAGGAAAAAGCGTCTTCTATTTTAGAATTACCGGAAGACAGAGAACTCGTTGCACTTGTTCCAATCGGATATCCGGCAGAGACACCGACAGCTCCGAAGAGAAAACCTGTCAGTGATCTTTTATCATTCAAATAATTATTTAGTCGAAGGGTGTAGGCTCTTCGACTATTTTTAAGCGTTGCGCTGTCGCAATCTACAAATTAAAAACCGGCGCAGAAAGAGGCAAATGTTTATGAGACATTTAATGAGTCCGTTGGACTTTTCCGTGGAAGAGTTATCCAACCTATTTGATTTAGCAAACGATATTGAAAAAAATCTTGGCAAATATGCCCACGCTTGTGACGGCAAAAAACTTGCCACCTGCTTTTACGAACCGAGCACAAGAACGCGTTTAAGCTTTGAATCAGCGATGTTGAGCTTGGGCGGAAATGTAATCGGCTTTTCCGATGCATCTTCCTCCTCCGCTGCAAAAGGCGAGAGTGTTTCGGATACCATCCGCACGATATCTTGTTTTGCAGATATTTGTGCCATGCGCCATCCAAAAGAAGGTGCTCCCATGGTAGCTGCTGAAAAATCCGGCATTCCAGTTATCAACGCAGGCGACGGCGGACACCATCACCCAACGCAAACTTTGACAGACTTGCTTACTATCCGCTCCTTAAAGGGCCGTTTGGACAATTTTACAATCGGACTTTGCGGCGACTTAAAATTCGGCCGTACCGTACACTCTCTCATTCATGCACTGGTACGTTATGAAAACATTAAGTTTATTTTCATCTCCCCCGAAGAACTTCGCATTCCGGACTACATTACCGACATGTTAAAAGAAAAAAATATTCCGTACGAAGAAGTTATTCGCCTGGAAGATATCATGCCGGAACTGGATTTGCTTTATATGACCCGCGTACAGCGTGAGCGCTTCTTCAACGAAGAAGACTACGTCCGTTTGAAAGATTTTTATATTTTGGACAAGCCTAAAATGGAACTGGCTAAAAAAGATATGCTCGTGTTACATCCGCTTCCGCGTGTAAACGAAATCTCTGTTGAGGTGGATGACGACGAGCGCGCTGCTTACTTTAAACAGGTACAATACGGCGTATATGTGCGCATGGCGTTGATTCTTACACTTCTTGAAATTAAGGTCGATTAGGAAAGGAAAGAGGTTCTAATATGTTAAACGTAGGAAAAATCGAAGAAGGATTTGTTCTTGACCACATTCAGGCCGGACAGAGTCTTTCCATCTATCATCATTTGAAATTGGATAAATTGGATTGTACTGTTGCGATTATTAAAAATGCACGCAGTGGCAAAATGGGCAAAAAAGATATTTTAAAAGTAGAATGTGACATCGATAAATTGAATCTTGATATTCTCGGCTTTATCGACCACAACATTACTGTAAACGTAATCAAAGACGGCGAAATCGTTGCAAAAAAAGACGTTGTGCTTCCGCAGGAAATCCGCGGTGTCATCAAATGCAAAAACCCGCGTTGCATCACTTCCATCGAGCAGGAACTTCCGCATGTCTTCACGTTAGCGGACGAAGCAAAAGAAATTTACCGTTGCAAGTACTGCGAAGAAAAATTTGACAAATTATCCTTTTACAAATACTAAATTTTACCGACAAAAGAAAAAGAATTTGAAATACCTGTAATGCATATACTATATTTGTAGTTTATAAATTACAGGTGTTTTTTATTTTATAAAACTTTTTTCGCTTATTTTGGGACTTTTTTCCCAATTTTTCTATTGCATTTTTTCAAATCTGTACTATAATGGTAAAGGATTGTAAAAAAAAGATTATGTAACTATAAAAATTTTATAAACTTACTTTTAGAAAATGGAGTGAATCACTGTGAAATTTGATATGCATTGTCATACAAAAGAAGGTTCCATCGACAGTCATCTTCCTTTGGAAGAAAACATCGCACTTTTAAAAGCAAACGGATACCACGGTATGCTCATTACAGACCACAACTCTTACGAAGCATATCGTTACTATGAAGAAAATATAGCAGGAAAACAACATACGGATTTTGTCGTGCTAAAAGGAATCGAATACGACACAAGCGACTGCGGTCACATTATCGTCATACTTCCTACCGGTGCCTCTGTTCCGCTTCTTGAAGTACGCGGACTTCCTGTTGCAAAATTAATTGAAATTGTACATTCCCTTGGCGGTATTCTTGGTCCGGCACATCCGTGCGGCGAGAAATATTTGAGCCTTACCAATACAAGACGCGGCAAAAAAGCAACAGATATGATGGAAGAGTTTGATTTCGTCGAAGGGTTTAATGCTTGTGAATCCGAGATTTCCAACTATAAAGCAAAATCCTTGGCACACAAATACCACAAACCGGTATTTGGCGGAAGTGATTCCCATCGTTTAAACTGTGTTGGTTTGGGACATACCCTCATTGACGCCGACATTCAAAATGAGAACGACTTGATTTATGCAGTCAAAAAAGGAGCTAAAATCAAAGCCGGTGGAACTTACTATACAAAAACAACAAAACAAAAAATCGGAAAACTAAACAATGTACTTGTTTACTCCTTCTGGTTCTACAATAAAGGACTAGCGTTATTGAAGAAACACAAAAGAAAACAGGAGTTATTCCGCACCGAATTTTTAATTGCAAAATAGTTCTTCTAAAAATGCACAAGTGCAGGGCATTTCCCCTGCACTTGTTTTAAGTTTGATGTGAATTTGCTGCTACTCTTCTACCGGTAAATCTGCACCTTTATGCGCAACTTTCCTTTTTGTGTCTGTCTGCATACACCATCATAAACAAATTTCCCATATCCACGCACCGTAACCGCATCCCCACTTTTTAAATTACAACTGTTATTTTCATTCAAGCGTCCATTCACATATACTTTCTTTGCACGGAATAACGCCAAACTTTCACTTCTGGATATATGATACAGTTTTGCCACTATGCCATCCAATCTCTCTGATGCAACAAGGTGTTCTTCTTCTGTCGCTTCCCCGGCAATTACATCCGGTATTTTTTCCAATAACTCACATTTTACATTTGTATGTTTTATTTTATCCAAGTTTTCAATAATAAAAGGTGTTATTTTATTTAAACAGAACAAATACCCTGTTTTTCCCATTACAAAAATGTCACCTAGGGTACTTCGCTCAATTCCAAGATTCATCAGTGCCCCAAGGAAATCTCTATGCGTCAGATTATCTGCAAATTTTTCCAGGAGCGGACTGATTTTTATACAGCTTATCGGGAACGGTTCCTCATACCCAAACAGCTCCTTACTGCCGAAACGCACTAACTGTCTTTCGCATCCTTCCATTCCGCCCCACAACGAAAACGGCACATGCTTCATTGCCTGTGCCGCCTGCCAAAACACTTCCTGTTCACTCATTCCTAAAAAATCGGTAAACGTGAAAACATTTTGACTGTATGCTCTTTCGCCCAGCTCTGCCAGACGCTTTTTTAGCGCCTGTAAATCCTTTTCATTTTCAATCGCCATACCTTATACAAAGCTGATAATTTCTTCTTTCGGTGCTTTTGTTTTTTCTACAGATACTGCATGCAAAACAGGTCCTTCACCGTTATAATCAGCCCAATACTCCTTTGCTACAGTTGCTCTTACTTTAACCCACTGTTTCTGCTCCAGATTTTTTGCGCCTTCATACTGACAGGCAAATCCTAAAAAGGCCATATCATCCGCGCAACAAGTCATTGCCATTCTTCCCGGAACAAAGTAATCGTCCGGAAAAGACTCCGGTCGCAAAACCATAGCAACAAACTCCACTGTTTTACCAATATAACGCTCTAAATGATCCAAAGAATCCAAATACCATATTCCATAACCATAGTTATCTAATTCCAGAACGTCTTTTTTCAAGTCATACGGAAGGTCATCTTCCATAATTTCATTCACTTCACCATTGGAATCCTCAAACACAATTTCTGCCTTTGCATTAATCGCCTTGATATTTCTCTTATAAGAGCTCAATTCAGTCACACCGTCACAACGGTTAAAAATAATCAATTCAGACTTACGCACCATCTCTGCCAACAACGACTTCATGTTGTTGAAATACATCGGAAATGTAGATGCATCAATTGTCGTAATCTGCTGTTCCACTTTCCAATGCCACGGCAACTTCATGTTTTTAAAATTCCACATACCGTTGTATTCAATAACAATGCGCTCCGGTTTATGCTTCTTTTCCAATTCAATCAAATTGGAAGGCGTAAACGCTTCCTCATCCTCAATGACTTCTACTACACAACAACTTTCTTTCAACAAATCATCTTCATATTCATTTTCGCCTTCTTCACAGAGAATAATCAACGTTTTTCCTTTTATCTGAAAGTAAGATTGTGCTAAAGTATATGTGATAAATTCGGTTTTTCCACTCTCCAAAAAACCATTAATAATATATACCGGTTTCATATTTTTTCCACTCCGTAACGCTTGTTATTTATTGAATAATTCTTTCAACTTATCTTCGTTTAACTTGGAACCGATTACACAGAACTTACCTGTATATTCCGGTTTGCCTTCTCTGATATCACTTTCACCCGGAACATAGTCAAAATACACCCATGTACCATCTCCTGCCGAAACCATACCTTTTGCACGCAGTACAAATCCATATGTTTTTTCATCCTCAAGAGCTTCCAAAATATTGGTAATCTCCTCACGCGTATATGTTGCCGGTGTTTCCATTCCCCAGCTTGTAAAGACTTCATCCGCATGATGATGTCCATGGTGATGATCGTGGCAACCGCATGTACATTCCTCACCATGTTCATGATGATGCTCATGCTCATGGTCGTGATGATGATGCTCATGGTCATGATCGTGGTCATGGCAACCACAGTTGCAATCTTCACCATGTTCATGGTGATGGTCGTGGTGATGATGCTCATGAGCATGCTCCATCACTTCTTTCATAAGCTCTGCCTCTAAATCTTTGGCACCTTCTATTGTTTCCAAAATATCTTTTCCATCAAGTTCGTCCCAATCTGTAGTGATGATAGTAGCCTTGGGGTTGTGTTCACGAATCATTTCAACACATTTTGTCACTTTTTCCTCACTGAGTTTCCCTGTTCTGCTCAAAATAATTGTGCCTGCATGCTCAATCTGATTGATAAAAAACTCACCGAAATTTTTAATGTACATCTTACATTTTGCTGCATCTACAACTGCAACTGCACTGTTTAACTGTACTTCCACATCTGTTTTTACATCCTGCACCGCTTTCATTACATCGGACAGTTTGCCTACACCTGACGGCTCAATCAAAATTCGCTCCGGCGCATAGGTTTCTAATACTTCCTGCAAAGAAGTACCAAAATCACCTACCAAAGAGCAACAAATACATCCGGAATTCATTTCCTTGATTTCTATTCCGGCTTCCTTTAAGAAACCGCCATCCACGCCGATTTCTCCAAACTCATTTTCAATGAGTACAACTTTTGTACCTGCCAAAGCCTCTTTCAATAATTTTTTAATAAGTGTTGTTTTTCCGGCACCCAAAAATCCGGAAATAATATCTATTTTTGTCATAGTTTCCCTCTTTTCTATATTTTCAATTCCGTCACTTATTCTACTCCAAAAAATAGACATAGGCAAGTTTTTGCATCGTTTTTTATGATTATTTCACAATTGTTTCAACAGTTCATTGCTTGTCTTTTTTGCATCATTTGCCAATTTACAAATGCATATACGTCATTCACAAAAAATACAACGAAACAAATTATCATCGGCAAATACTGTATATCTGCCATCGTGGCCAACGTCCACAATATAATCAATATTATGTCATTGCACGCATAAGCCACTGCATAATACGGACTTCTAAGAGCCGTAAGTGCTGATGCAACAAAACTTGTGGTCACAGAAAGAGTACTAAACAGCAGATTAGCCGTATGAAAATATTTTAAAGCCATTCCCAATAAAAAAGTTACAATGATTGCTCCAATCGCCAGGAAAAACCATGCTTTTTTTGACACTGTACTCACTTTCACTTCACATTCGGCATACGGATTTTTCAGCCAGTTTATCATGGCAATTGCTGCCGTCGGCAAAGTCATACATACATATGTGAGCATTTCCCCATAATACCGGAATTGAAATGATACGATTGCGTACAAAACAGCAAATACCATAGTCAGCAGTTGCCCCAAGGCATCCCCGTTTGCAAGAAAAATTAACGCCGTCGCACCAACAAGCGAAGCAATAACCGTCATTACGTCTGTACCACCTGCTATTACAAACGAAATAAAAATTGCCAAAAACGAAACCATCCATATCATCCTTTGCAATGTTGTCAAATGAGCAATCGATTTCTTTAAATTCATAATTTAACTCTCCATCTTTCCTTTTCACAAAATCTTCCTGCATTTTGCCCGGCGCCAAGAAGTAAAAAAAGCATCCGTGAGCATATCTTCTAAGACCTAACGATATGCTTACGAATGCTTCCACATTCTACTACCCGGTGGCAGTTTCTCTATACTGCATAATCCGCTGTACGGTATCCGATGGCAAGCAAAACACTTGCAATCTGCGCTCTGAAATGCGCGGTATCTTCCTTAATTCTCTTTTTTAAGGAACCGTCTTCGCTGTCATAGCCACACGCACCATACACCGGTTTCATCAGTTTTTTATATTTTTTTAACGTCGCAGCAACATTTTCTTCATCTTCTATATTCACATTTAAAAACAAATCTGTCAACTGTTTGATTAAAATTGCGTTAGTTGCTGTCGGAACAATCGCAGTTGCCCCAATCTGCGTCGGCGCATAATATCTTCCCGTCAATTTGCTCATTTCTTGTTTCAGTTTGTTGAGCTTCTCGATTTCCACCTCGTCCAAAATGCGTACTTTGTTATAGTATTCGGACAATGCCTCTGTATCATCATCTATGTATTCGGCTCCGGATAATGCATCCTTCTGCAATTTTGTAATTTTACTCATATATAATTGCATCGCATTATTTACAACTTTCTCCTGTGTCTCCGAAAGTTCTGCCGCCGCATATTTTTTCACACTATTGATAGCAATTGCCATTTCTACATGATTATTATAATCAATGGTGTATTCTCTTCCTGTACCACATGTCACTTCATTGACAGCTGCTTGCATTACCATGCGGCATTTTACAAGTTCTTCCTTTGTGTAACTCGTACCGCACACCATATACTTTCCATCAATAGCAATCTGCGGCATATCTTTTTGAAAAAAAACATCTGAAGAGTAACTGCAATAATTCTTACTGATAGGTCGCGGACTTTTCGGGCTGTCCTGAGAATCCGCACTCTCGTACCTTACAACCGCTTCCGGAATGGAAACAATACTTCTATTCCCACTTTTCATCATCTCCCATTTGCTTGTTGTTTTGTTCGTCTCTGTTTTGAACGCCACTGTAGCAATTTCCGGTTTCACCATTGTTGCGTTATATGAATTTAACGCAAGAACACTCATGTTCATAAATTTCCTCCTTGAAACAAAAAAAACGTCATCCTCAACAACCTAATGTCTACGCCTGAAAGCACCTCTTTATACCCCTGATTTTGAAAAAGTCGGACATCCTTTTCCGCTTTATCACAATAGCGTAAAGACATTACCAACTTCTTATCGGCACTTTTTCCTATATACTTTAGATTATTTTTAAAAAATATTGAACAACTTTTTCCAGAGAAACCGCGCTTTTTCAGCAAATTCCATACAAACCATTTCCATTCACAAAGATGCACGTACTTTTTCTACAAATGTCACACTACATCTTGTCAAAGAACAAATGTCCTCCGTTGTCAAATTGTTGTTTAACATATTTACAACAATCCTATGTGTTTCTTGTTCTATTCCTTGTTCTATTCCTTGTTCAAATCCTTTTTTTGTTCCTTCTTCAAATCCTTTTTTTGTTCCTTCTTCA
>JAZQDM010000110.1:0-21583 GCA_045546775.1 Lachnospiraceae bacterium
GTTTTTATGCACACCTACAGGTGTTTCTAAAGGTTTCATGACACCGGAATTCATCTGTAAAGTAGATGAAAACGGAAATGTAATCCAGGCTAACAAAGGATTCAAACCTTCTTCTGAAATCAAAATGCACATGCGTGTATACCAGAAAAGACCGGACGTAGGAGCTGTTGTTCATGCTCATCCTACATTTGCTACATCTTTTGCAATTGCAGGTATTCCGTTAACACAGCCGATCATGCCTGAAGCAGTTATCTCTTTAGGATGCGTGCCGATCGCTGAATATGGTACTCCTTCAACAATGGAAATTCCGGACAATTTGGAAAAATACCTTCCGTACTTTGATGCAGTTCTTCTTGAGAACCACGGTGCATTAACATGGAGCACAGACTTGATGGCTGCATACCACAAAATGGAAAGTGTTGAGTTCTACGCAGAACTTCTTTACAAATCCAAAATGCTTGGCGGTCCTAAGGAATTCGATAAAGAAAACATCAAAAAATTATACGAAATCCGTCGTAAATTCGGTATGCCGGGTAAACATCCTGCAAACATCTGCTTAAACAAAGGCAAAGAAAACTGCCATAGCTGCGGTTCTTGCGGTTCTGCAGATTACAGCAAATTCCCGGGTTATGAATATAACTTCGGTTGCGATTGCGGAAGCGAAGGAAGCGTTGATGAAAATGCAATCGCTGCAATCGTGAAAAAAGTGATTTCTGAAATGAAATAATTTCTCTTACAAAATCCCGGTGGAAGGAGGTAATTCCGATGGGAGAGAAGGACGTTGAAAACAAAGTCCGCGACATCATCCGCCGGATGAAAGCCTCATCTACCATGAATTTGGAGCTTGCAAAAGCTTTGATGGAAAAAGTGGAAGAAGAGGCAGCAAGAATGGGAGTGAAAGCGGTTGTTGCAGTGTCGGATGCATCGGGCAGACCGATTGCCATCCATTGTATGGATGGAGCTTACATCGGAAGCTTTGATGTTGCACTGAACAAAACGTACACTTCAGTGGCATTTCAAATGTCCACAGCAGAACTTGCAAAGCTGGCGGCACCTGGAGGTTCCCTCTACGGAATCCAGCATACAAACGAAGGTAAAATTGTTATTTTCGGCGGCGGTGAGCCGTTGTATGTGGATGATGTGTTAGTTGGTGCGATTGGTGTCAGCGGTGGAACTGCCGAGCAGGATACAAAGCTTGGCGCGTATGGAAAAAATATATTAAAGGATGTGATAGCGTGGAAATGACAGAAGGCCAAATCAAAAACATCGTCAGCGAAGTAATGGCTAAAATGCAGTTAAACAGCAGTGTGTCCGGTATGCACGGCGTGTTCGCTGACATGAATACGGCAATAGAAAAAGCAAAAGAAGCACAGAAAATCGTGCATGCTATGTCCATGGATCAGAGAGAAAAAATTATCGCTAAGATCCGTGTGAAAATCAAAGAAAACGCAGAGACATTTGCCCGCATGGGTGTTGACGAAACCGGAATGGGTAATGTCGGCGACAAAATTTTGAAACACCTGTTAGTTGCAGAGAAAACTCCTGGTACAGAAGATATCACAACAACAGCATGGTCCGGAGACAGAGGTCTTACTCTTGTAGAAATGGGACCGTTTGGTGTTATCGGAGCAATTACTCCTTGTACAAACCCGAGTGAAACAGTTCTTTGTAACACAATGGGTATGCTTGCAGGTGGTAATACAGTAGTGTTCAACCCGCATCCGCAGGCAATCCGCACATCCATTTATGCGGTAAATCTTTTGAACGAAGCTTCTTTGGAAGCAGGCGGTCCGGATAACATCGCATGTACAGTAGAAAAACCTACATTGGATTCCAGTGCGATTATGATGAAACACAAAGATATTCCGTTGTTGGTAGCTACCGGTGGTCCTGGTGTTGTGACTGCAGTATTAAGCAGTGGCAAACGTGGTATCGGTGCAGGTGCAGGTAACCCGCCGGCACTCGTAGACGAGACAGCAGATATCAGAAAAGCAGCAGAAGACATCGTTAACGGATGTACTTTTGATAACAACCTCCCATGTATCGCAGAAAAAGAAGTTGTTGCAGTAGATTCTATTTGCGACCAGCTTATCAAATACATGGTAGAAGAGCAGGGATGCTATTTTGCTTCTGCAGAAATTCAGGACAGACTTATCAAAACTGTTTTGACAGAAAAAGGTGCTCTCAACCGTAAATGTGTTGGTAGAAGCGCAAAAGCACTTCTTAAGATGGTTGGAGTTGAAGTTCCGGAAAACATTCGTTGTATCATCTTCGAAGGTCCGAAGGAACATCCGCTTATCGCAGAAGAGCTTATGATGCCGATTTTAGGTATTGTCAGAGCAAAAGATTTCAACGATGCGGTAGAAAAAGCTGTATGGCTTGAACATGGCAACCGCCATTCCGCACATATCCACTCCAAAAACGTGGATAGAATTACACAGTACGCAAGAGCAATGGACACAGCTATCTTAGTTAAGAACGGCCCGTCCTACGCAGCACTTGGTTTTGGAGGAGAAGGATTCCCGACATTTACCATCGCAAGTCGTACAGGTGAAGGTCTGACAAGCGCAGCAACCTTTACAAAACGCAGACGCTGTACAATGTCTGACAGCTTATGCATTCGATAAAAAACAGGAGGTAAGAGAAAAATGGCAATGAATTCTTCACAGGTAGAAGAAATTGTTAGACAGGTTTTAGGACAGTTGTCCTCTACATCTACTACAACAACTTCTTCTTCAGGAAGCAGAGAGATTCCTAAGACAGCACATGTTGCTATGCTTACGGCTCTTGAAAAAGTTGAGATAAAAGAATATCCGATGCCGGAAGTTGGTGACGATGATATTCTTGTAAGAGTAGAAGGATGCGGTATCTGTGGTACAGATGCGCACGAATTCAAACGTGACCCGTTCGGACTCATTCCGGTTGCACTTGGACATGAGGGAACAGGTGAAATCGTTAAAATGGGTAAAAACGTTGCAAAAGACAGCGCAGGTAAAGCAGTTAAAGTTGGTGACAAAATTGTTACTTGTATGATCTTTAACGACGACCCGGACATCACAATGTTCGACTTAAACAAACAGAACGTAGGTGGTGCAGATGTATACGGCTTGCTTCCGGATGATGACGTACATTTGAACGGATGGTTTGCAGACTACATCTTAATCCGTAAAGGTTCTACTTTCTTTAACGTAAGTGACCTTGATTTGGATTCCCGTATTTTGATTGAGCCTTGTGCAGTATTGATTCATGCTGTAGAGCGTGCAAAATCAACAGGAATTTTGAGATTTAACAGCCGCGTTGTAGTACAGGGCTGCGGACCGATCGGTTTGATTTGTATCGCAATCTTACATACAATGGGTATCGGCAATATTATTGCAGTAGACGGTAACGAAGGTCGTCTTGAGTTCGCTAAGAGACTCGGTGCTTCCGGTTCCGTAAACTTCAAAGATTTCAATGGTACAGAAGCGATGGCTGAAGGTGTGAAAGCACAGTTCGACGGACATCTGGCTGACTTCGCATTCCAGTGTACAGGTTCACCGGCCGGACACTCCAACATTTACAAATTCATCCGCAACGGCGGCGGTCTTTGTGAATTAGGATTCTTCATCAACGGTGGTGATGCAACAATCAACCCGCACTTTGATATTTGTGCAAAAGAAATCACAACAGTTGGTAGCTGGGTTTACACATTACGTGATTACGCAACAACTTTTGAATTCTTAAAGAGTGCAAAAGCAATCGGACTTCCGATGAGCGAGTTGATTACTGACAAATATCCGTTAAGCCAGATTAACGAAGCTTACAGAAAAAATCTTGCAATGACCGGTTTGAAAATTGCTGTTATTCCCGACTAGGTTACAGTAACATTACCGTAAGGCAGTGAAAGTTAAGAAAGGATTAACGAATGGATGAGAGAGCAGTAGGTATTCTAGAGGTTTACGGACTTGTGTGTGCTTTTATGGCGGCAGATGCAGGCTGTAAAGCAGCAAACGTAACGCTGGAATTATTCGACAAGAATAAGCCTGCAAATGCAGATTCCCTTCCGGTTCCGCTTTTGGTAACTGTAAAGTATCGAGGAAGCGTAGAAGATGTAACAGCAGCTGTTGAAGCAGGAATTGCAATGGCAGAGCAGGTTTCCGGAGTTGTGCAGAGTCACATCATCCCAAGACCGACACAGGATACACTTAAAATGTTAAACATCAGTGCTTTTGATGTAGATTAATAATTTGAAATTCAGAAAGTGAGGAAATAAAAATGGCACAGGAAGCATTAGGAATGGTAGAAACAAGAGGACTTACAGCAGCGATTGAAGCAGCAGATGCAATGACAAAAGCAGCTGAAGTAGCTTTAGTAGGAACAGAGAAAATCGGTTCCGGACTTGTAACAGTTATGGTACGTGGAGACGTTGGAGCTGTTAAAGCTTCTGTAGAATCCGGTGCGGCAGCAGCAAGCCGTCTTGGTGAATTAGTAGCTCAGCACGTAATTCCGAGACCGCATACAGACGTTGAAAAAATCCTTCCGGGATTCCCAAAGGTTAAATAATTTATGGGTAGCTCATACGGATTGATTGAAGTTTCCGGTGTAGTTGCTGCAGTTGATTCCCTTGACGCTATGTGCAAAGCAGCAGATGTAAAACTTGTTACATGGGAAAGAAAACTGGGTGGTCGTCTCGTTACGATAGTCGTAGAAGGCGATGTGGCTGACGTAAAAGCCGCAGTTGAAGCCGCTGCACATATAGCGAAAGAGAACAATCATATTCTGGCAGCATCCGGCGTTATCGCAGCACCTTGTGAGGAAACAAGAAAAATGATGGCATTCAGCGCCAGACGTATCCAGAAAAAACAAGCGGAAACAAGCAAATAACAGAAACAATTAAATTATTATAAAAGTTGATTCAACACATATTTAAGGAGGAAAAAAATATGGCACAGGAAGCATTAGGAATGGTAGAAACTAGAGGACTTACAGCAGCAATCGAAGCTGCAGATTCAATGTGTAAAGCAGCAAACGTTACATTAGTAGGAACAGAAAAAATCGGTTCCGGACTTGTAACAGTTATGGTTCGCGGAGACGTAGGAGCTGTTAAATCTGCTGTAGAAGCAGGTGCAGTTAACGCTGAAAGACTTGGCGAATTAGTAGCTCAGCACGTAATTCCGAGACCTCACACAGATGTTGAAGGAATTCTTCCTAAAATTAAATAAGGAATTCTTTCTAAACGGACGGTAAAACAATATGGTAACAGCCCTTCCGGAAGCCGCAGAGTTTCCGGAAGGATACCATAAAATGACCGTAAGTCACATATGGAGAGGTGAACACAGTGGAAAAACATGAATTGGAAGCCTTAACCAGAATGGTTGTATCTTGTATGCAATCACAAAAGGAAAAAGGTAATGGTTTTTTAGTTCCGGTTGGTGTAAGTAACAGACATATCCATTTGTCACAGGCAGATGTGGAAACATTGTTTGGTCCGGGATATCAGCTTACAAAGAAAAAAGAGTTGATGGGCGGACAGTTTGCATCCAACGAATGTTGTACAATTGTAGGATTAAAACTTCGTGCAATTGAAAACGTAAGAGTTTTAGGACCTGCACGTAAGCAGACTCAGGTAGAAATCAGCAGTACAGATGCCAGAAAACTTGGTATTAATGTACCGGTTCGCGAGTCAGGTGATGTAGCAGGCAGTGCACCGATTGCCATTGTTGGACCGAAAGGTGCAGTATATTGTAAAGAAGGCTGTATTGTAGCAGCAAGACACATTCACATGTCTCCGGCAGATGCCGCACAGTGTGGTGTGAGCGACGGCGACTACGTAAGTGTTACCGTTGACAACGAACGCGGAACAACTTTTGATAAAGTAAAAATCCGTGTTGATGAAAGTTTCACATTGGAAATGCACATCGATACCGATGAAGCAAATGCAAGTGAAATCAAACAAGGCGATAAAGTAGCTATTGTGAAATAGAAGTATAAAAAAGAAACGAGTGGTATAGAAATGATTATTGGAAAAGTAACAGGAAGTATCGTTTCAACCCGCAAGCAGGATAACCTGGTCGGCAACAAATTTATGGTCATCGAACCGATTAATGTCATGAATGGTGAGCGTAATCAGTTGGTTGCGATTGATAATATTGGAGCCGGAATCGGTGAATATGTTCTTGTTGCACAAGGCAGTGCGGCACGCATTGGCTGTGGAATGCAGGATTCTCCGATTGACGCAGCAATTGTCGGTATTATTGATGATATCGGAAAGTTAGGGTAACAGGTTATGGAAATTGCAGAATTAAGCAAAATCTTAAAAGAGAATGGTATCGTTGGAGCCGGTGGTGCCGGTTTTCCAACGTATGGAAAACTGTCAGACAAGGCTGATACCATTCTCATGAACTGCGCGGAATGTGAGCCGTTATTAAAATTACATAGACAGTTATTAGCGACTCATGCACATGAAATTTTGAAAGCATTTGCTTTGATTGCCGAAACAGTTCAGGCAAAAGAAGCAATTATTGGTATAAAAGCAGAATATGAGAGTACGATTCAGGCATTGGAAGAATATCTGGATGAATTTCCGAATATGCGGATTCACAGATTGCCGGGTGTTTATCCGATGGGTGATGAAGTTGTGTTGATTTACGAAGCAACCGGAAAAGTAGTGCGCCCAGGCGGATTACCAATTGAAAGCGGTGTTGCGGTATTTAACGTAGAAACATTATACAACGTATATCGTGCTGTCTGGGAAAAAGAGCCGGTTACAGACAAATGTGTGTCCGTAGTCGGTGAAGTGGAAAACCCGATTACGGTCCGTGTGCCGATTGGTACACGCATTCGTGATGTAGTTGCCATGGCAGGTAAAATTACGACGGATAACCCGGTATATTTGCTCGGTGGACCGATGATGGGTAATTTTGGATATGATTATCAGCCGGTGACAAAAACGACAAATGCCATTATCGTTTTACCGGAAAACCATACATTAGTGTATCGCAAGACAAACAAATTCTCCATAGCAGTAGCAAGGTCAGCATCCAGTTGCTGTCAGTGCCAAACTTGTACGGATTTGTGTCCGCGACATGCACTGGGACATCCGATTGAACCACATTCCTTTATGAGAGCAGCGGCAAACAGAGATTTTCAGGATTTGGATCCGTATATTGATACGATGTTTTGCAGCTCTTGCGGTTTGTGCGAGATGTTCAGCTGTCCGCAGGGACTTTCGCCGAGAAGCATGATGGCAGAGTACAAAGCGGAACTTAGAAAAAGAGGTGTGAAAGCACCGCAAGTGGAAGCAAAACCGGTAAAAGCGTCCAGAGAATACCGGAAAGTGCCGGAAGAGAGACTTCTTGCAAGACTCGGTCTTAGCAAATACGATAAAGAGGCATTGCTGGATAACACAATCCGCGATGGCAAAGAAGTGAAAATATTGTTGTCACAGCACATCGGTGCACCTGCAAAGGCAAGCGTAAAAGTAGGCGATAACGTTTCTATCGGCGATGTGATTGGCAGTGCAGCAGACGGATTATCCGTAAATATTCATGCATCCATAGACGGCAAAGTAACAGAAGTGACGGATGGATACATTATGATTGTTAAAGGAAAATAAGAGGGAACTATGAGCAGAGCAATTGGAATGATTGAATTTAAAACGGTTGCAGCCGGTATTACAGCGGCAGACCAAATGGTAAAAACTGCAGATGTAGAATTACTCGAAGCACAGACCGTGTGCCCGGGTAAATACATTGCTTTGATTGCAGGTGATTTAAGTGCGGTTAGAGCAGCGGTTGACCGTGCAAAACAGACAAGGGAAGATGAATTGATTGACAGCTTTGTACTTGGTAATCCGGACGATTCTATTTTCCCGGCAATTTATGGAAGCAGCCAGATTGAGGAAGTAAATGCGCTCGGTATTTTGGAGACATACGATGCGTCTTCCATTATTGTTGCAGCGGATATGGCAGCAAAGACAGCCATTGTAAAATTAATCGAACTTCGTATTGCAAAAGGTATGTGCGGTAAATCCTACATGTTGATTACCGGAGAAGTGGCAGCCTGTGAGGCTGCGATTGCAAGAGCGAAAGAATCCGTAGGAGAAAAAGGAATGTTCCTTGACAGCTCCGTAATTGCACATCCGGATTCTCAGATTTGCAAATCGATTTTGTAAAAACAATACGAAGGGGAAGTTGGGGTTATGTTAGCAGTAGAGAGAAGAAGTCGGATACTTGAGATACTCCAGGAAGAAAAGAAGGTTGTTGTTAGCGAACTAAGTGAACAATTCCAAGTGTCTGAGGAGACTATCCGAAGAGATTTGGATAAGCTGGATAAAGAAGGTCTGGCGCAAAAAAGCTACGGTGGTGCTGTTTTAGTCGAAAGTACAAATATTGATATGCCGTTCAATGTCCGAAAGAAAAGGAATATGGATGGCAAGCGTATTATGGCCAAAATCATAAGTGAGCTTGTTTCGGACGGGGATCATATTATTGTGGATCCAAGCACAACAGGTGTAGCCATTGTAAAAGCACTTCGAGGAAAAAAACGACTTACAGTCGTTACAAATTCGATAGAAGTACTCGTTGAGTTGACCGATGTTTCCGGCTGGGATGTTATTGCAACCGGAGGTACGCTTCGGGAAAATTATCTTGCACTTGTAGGCCCGCAGGCCGTGGAAAGTATCAATTCTTTCAATGCAGACAAAGTTATTTTATCGTGCAAAGGAATCGATATGGAGAAGGGAATTACAGACGCAAACGAGATGTTTTCCCAAGTAAAAAGAGCAATGTTACATTCTGCGAAACTAAGAATTCTGGCGGCAGACAGCACAAAATTTGAAATTGTTGCCTTTTCCAGAATTTGTGAAGTGGCAGATATTGATATGGTAGTAACAGATATACGCCCATCGGATGAATGGATGGATTATTTTGAAGAAAAAGGAATTACTTGTCTGTATGGAGAAGAAGACTAAAACAATAGCATTTGCAAATAATAAAGGTGGCAGTGGCAAAACAACATCGTGTGCCAACGTAGGATATTCCTTGTCCCTTATGGGAAAACGTGTGTTGCTTATTGACGGGGATATGCAGCTTAATTTGTCATTGTCTTTTTTTGAAGAAGATAAAGTGCTGGAATATGCGACCGGCGAAAAAAACTTATATTACGGAATTACGAAGCAGGAAGATTTGACGGATTATATTTATGAAACGCCGTATGAAAATCTGGATATGATTCCTTCATCTACTCTTATGAGTGGTATGGAATATGAGCTTTTTACAAAGTGGCAGAGAGAATTTATTTTGAGAAACGGATTAAAGAAAATAAAAGAATCCGGAAAATACGACTATATTCTTATTGATGCACCGCCCACGCTCGGAGGCTGGGTTATGAATATTTTGTGCGCATCCGATTATGTGATTATGCCGGTGGAGGCAAGCCCGTGGGGACTTTTCGGAGTGGCAAACATGTTTGAGTTTTTGGAAGATGTCCGCAAAATCAACGAAGATTTGTCCTTGCTCGGTATCGCAATTACAAAAGTAGATGCCAGAAAAAATTATTATAAACAGACTTGCGAGAGCTTACGCCAGACAGACGATGTATATGTGTTTGAACACATCATCCGCGTTGACAGTGAGGTGGAATGGGCGCAGGATAACAGTAAACCAATTCTCATTCACAAAAAGAGTGCGAGAAGTGCAGGAGAATATATGGAACTTGCAAAGGAGATTGATGAAAGATGTCAGTAGGAGCAGGAAGTATTAAACGAGCAGCAAAATTAAATGCAAACGCGACAGAGGCAAAAACAACAGAAACAAAAGTAGCAGAGACAAAACCGGCAGAAGCAAAACCGGTTGCTAAAGCTACTGCAACGGCTAAGAAAACTACTACAACAAAGAAAACTGCCGCAACAAAAACTACAACAGCGAAAGAAACAACTGCAAAAAAAGCTTCAACAGCGAAAAAAGCAGAAACAACTGTAAAGAAATCTGTTATTACAGGAACATCACAACAAGTGCTTGATGCAGTGGAACAAATGCAGTTTTGTCATTTGACAGAAGAGCTGCCGATTCATTTGTTGTAAAAAATGCCCTTTTTCTTTGAAAACAAGCGTATAATCTTATCAAAAACGCAAATTGACTTTTCAAAAGGCGGACATTATACTAACATAGTATCAGTTTGAAGGACACACCTAAGAACAGGTGATGTCCTTTTTTTACGAGATTAGAATAGAAAGAGGAAAATATGGAAGCAATTACTTATAGAGAGTCAGATATTGATGGTAGAATTATACGTGCGGTGGAAGAGATGGGCTTTGAGACAATGACCCCGATCCAACAGCAGGCGATTCCGGAGTTTTTGGCAGGAAAAGATATTATCGGTCAAGCGCAGACAGGAACCGGTAAAACGGCTGCATTCGGTATTCCGCTTTTGATGAGTGTGAATCCGGATGATAAGTCTTTGCAGGCATTGGTACTTTGCCCCACCCGCGAGCTTGCCATTCAGGCGGCAGATGAGATGCACAAATTTGCCAAATATTTGCATGGTATTAAAATAGCGCCGATTTATGGAGGACAGGATATTTCCCGTCAGATTCGTACGTTAAAACAAGGTGTACAAATTGTTGTGGGAACACCGGGGCGCGTGATGGACCATATGCGTAGACATACATTAAAAACAGACAATTTAAAAATGATTGTGCTGGATGAAGCTGATGAAATGCTTAATATGGGATTCCGCGAGGATATCGAGACGATTTTGAAAGAGACACCAGACACAAGACAGACCGGACTTTTTTCGGCTACCATGCCAAAAGCAATTTTGGATATTACCCACACATATCAAAAAGAAGATGCCGTGCATGTAAAGGTGGCGCAGAAGGAAGTAACCGTTCCGCTTATTTCCCAATATTATTACCAGATGCAGAACAGACAAAAAGAGGAAGTTCTTTGCCGTTTGATGGATTATTATGCACCGAAGCGTTCCCTTATTTTTTGTAATACAAAAAGAATGGTTGATTTGCTGACGGAGACATTAAAAAAGCGCGGTTACAATGCAGAAGGACTTCATGGTGATTTGTCCCAAAACCAGCGGGATACGGTGATGAATTTGTTCCGTGGCGGCAGAGCAGATATTTTGATTGCCACAGACGTTGCGGCGCGAGGCATTGATGTGGATGATGTGGAAGCGGTATTTAACTTTGATGTACCGGAAGATATCGAATATTATGTGCACCGAATCGGAAGAACAGGCCGTGCCGGAAGAACAGGCCGTTCTTTTACGTTTGTTGTGGGAAGAGAAATATACAAAATCCGCGACATCGAAAGAAGCTGTAAAACAAAAATCAAAGAAAAGAATATTCCTTCTGCAGCAGAAATTATGGCTGTAAAGGCAGACAAAATTTTATCAGAAGCGGTGGAAGTTGCCGAAACGCAGCATTTGGACAAAATGGTGGATTACATTGAAGCCAAGTTGGAAAGCGGTGATATCACATCCATGGAACTTGCTGCGGCATTTTTGAAACTGCAGATGGGCGAAGAATTAAAAGATATTAAGCTGGAAAAATATGCAACAGGACGCCCGGGAACAAGAGGTCGCTTTGCAAAAGATGCAAGAGGACGATTTGCAAAAGATGCAAGGGAAGGTTTTGCAAGAAGACAGGCGCGAAGAGAAGCAGAAGGCAGAAAAACAGAAGGTCGAAAAACAGAAGGTCGAAAAACAGAGGGCAGAAAAGTAAGCGGAAGAAGCTTTGGTGAGCGTTCCGGTCGAAAAGGCAGTAGGAGAAAATAATGAAAACGGGAAAATGTATTGTAATCTGCGCCGGCGATTTTACGCCGGTTGAAATCAAGAAAAAAGAAGATGATTTCGTTATTGCGGTGGATGGTGGTTACCTTTACAGCAAAGTGCTCGAAATTGCACCGGATTTGATTGTAGGCGATTTTGATTCTGTGGGCGAAGCGGAACGGGAGGAACTTTCTTTGATGAAAATGACTGCACCGGAGCGTCTTGTGGAACTAAACGCCGAAAAAGATGACACAGATACTTTGGCGGCACTTCGCATCGGCCTGGAAATGGGCTACCGCAACTTTCATATTTATGCGGGATTGGGTGGCAGACTGGAGCACACAATCGCCAATATCCAATGTTTGCATTTTTTGAAAAATCACGGTGCAAAAGGTTATATTATGGATCCGTTTTGCATGCTAACACTCATTCAAAATGAGACAGTTGCCTTTCAAAAAAGCATGGAGGGCTACTTGTCCTTGTTTTCCTTAAATCAGGCAGCAAAAGGTGTCACGATTAAAAACATGAAATATGAACTGAATAATGCGGAAATTTCAAACGATTTTCCGGTTGGTATCAGCAATGAGTTTATCGGGGAAGAATCGGAAGTGACAGTGGAAGACGGAACTTTGCTTGCCATTGTACGCTGGGCAGAGGAATAAACAGTTGCTAAGAAGTCAAAATTAGAGTATAATTTTTGCGACGACAAGTATAAATATCATAATTTATTATAGAAAAAAGAAGGAGAGAAAACATGAGCAAAAAAACAACCGTATTAATGATTTTGGACGGCTATGGTTTGAACAGCAAAGTGGAAGGAAACGCAGTAGCAGAAGCCAAAACTCCTGTTATGGATAAATTGATGAAAGAATGCCCGTTTGTAAAAGGTAACGCAAGCGGTATGGCAGTAGGTCTTCCGGACGGCCAGATGGGTAACTCCGAAGTTGGTCACTTAAATATGGGTGCAGGCCGTATTGTATATCAGGAACTTACAAGAATTACAAAAGAAATCCAGGACGGAACATTTTTTGAAAACCCGGCACTTTTGAAAGTAGTAGAAAACTGCAAGAAAAACGATTCTGCAATCCATTTCTTCGGACTTTTGTCTGATGGTGGTGTACACAGCCATATTACACACCTTTACGGACTTTTGGAGCTTGCAAAGAAAAACGGACTTACAAAAGTGTATGTTCACGGTTTCCTTGACGGACGTGATACACCTCCTGCAAGCGGAAAAGATTATGCAGAACAGTTAAAGGCTAAAATGGAAGAAATCGGCGTAGGTGAAATCGCTTCCGTTATGGGACGTTACTACGCAATGGATAGAGATAACAACTATGACAGAGTAAAACTTGCATACGATGCTCTTACAAAAGGCGAAGGCTTAACAGCAGCAAGCGGCGTTGCAGCAATTCAGGAGTCTTATGACAGAGATGAGACAGACGAATTTGTAAAACCTACCGTTGTTGTAAAAGACGGCCAGCCGGTTGCAACAATCAAAGACAAAGATTCTGTTGTATTCTTTAACTTCAGACCGGACCGTGCAAGAGAAATCACAAGAGCATTTTGTGACGATGATTTCAAAGGCTTTGACAGACCGCAGAGAATCGATACACAGTTTGTATGCTTCTCCGATTATGATCCGACTATTCCGAACAAAGACATTGCATTCCACAAAATTGCAGTGACAAATACATTCGGCGAATGGCTTGCAGCAAACAACATGACACAGGCAAGAATTGCTGAGACAGAAAAATACGCACACGTTACATTCTTCTTCAACGGTGGTGTGGAAGAACCGAACGAAGGCGAGGACAGAATCCTTGTTAACTCTCCGAAAGTAGCTACTTACGACTTAAAACCGGAGATGAGCGCTTATGAAGTTTGTGACAAATTGACAGATGCAATTCGTTCCCGCAACTATGACGTAATCATTATCAACTTTGCAAACCCGGATATGGTAGGTCATACCGGTGTGGAAGATGCTGCAATCAAAGCGGTTGAAGCAGTTGATGAGTGTGTTGGCAAAGCAGTAGAAGCTATCAAAGAAGTAGACGGAACGATGTTTATTTGTGCAGACCACGGTAACGCAGAGCAGCTTGTGGATTACGAGACAGGCGATCCGTTTACAGCACATACAACAAACGAAGTACCGTTTATCTTAGTAAACTATGATGATGCTTACACCTTAAAAGAAGGTGGATGTCTTGCAGATATCGTACCGACTTTGATTGAGACAATGGGCATGGAAAAACCTGCAGAAATGACAGGACAGTCCTTGTTAATGAAGAAAAATTAATATTTATTAAGATTTCTTTAAGCCGCTTGTAATAGAGCGGCTTATCGTTTATACTAACTGTATTAATTGAAATAGTACACTTAGTGCGGAAAGGAGAATTATGATTGTTGTAGATTACAAAGACACAAGACCGATTTACGAACAGATTATTGAAAAATTTCAAAACCTGATTTTGTCGGGTGCGCTTCCGGTAGATGAACAGCTGCCGTCGGTGCGTAAGCTTGCCATGGAATTGTCCATCAATCCGAATACGATTCAAAAGGCGTATACAGAACTGGAGCGGCGGGGATTTATATATACTGTAAAAGGCAAGGGCAATTTCGTCACTTTTAAAGAAGAACTGATGGAATACAAAAAGAAGGAAATCAAAAAGAAATTGGATGATGTAGTTGCGGAAGCAAACGAGGTAGGCATCGCCAAAACAGCAATTATATATTATTTGCAGAATGGGGGAGAGAGTTTATGATTGAAGCCAAAGGAATATCTAAGTCATTTGACGGATTTAAGGCAGTAAATGATGTGTCTGTTACAATTGCAGAAAATAACGTATTTGGCCTTGTCGGTACAAACGGAGCCGGTAAGAGTACGGTGCTTCGTATGATAGCAGGAGTATACAAACCGGATGCCGGTAGAGTTACAGTGGACGAAGCGCCTGTGTTTGACAATGCACAGACAAAAAAGAAACTTTTCTTTATCGCAGATGAGCCGTACTTTTTTGCAAATTCAAACGCCACTGATATGGAAAAATATTATTCCAATTTATATGAGGAATTTGATAAAGAGCAGTTTTACCGCTATTTGACACATTTTGATTTGGACAAGCGCAGAAAAATCAACACCTATTCAAAAGGTATGAAAAAACAGCTTATTTTGCTTTTGGGAATTTGTGCAAAGACAAAATATTTGTTGTGTGATGAGACGTTTGACGGTCTGGATCCGGTTATGCGCCAAGGAATAAAAAGCATTTTTGCGGATGAAATAGAAAAACGCGGACTGACCCCGATTATTGCATCCCATAACTTGCGGGAGCTTGAGGATATTTGTGACCATGTAGGACTTTTGCATAAAGGCGGTGTGCTTTTGTCAAAAGATCTGGAAGAAATGAAATGCAATATCCAGAAAGTACAGTGCGTATTCAAAAGTGCAGAAGGCGAGCAAAAAGCTGTAGAACAGCTCAATATCGTCAAAGACGAAAGAAGAGGTTCGTTGCATACGATGACAGTGCGGGGAAGCAGAGAGCAGATTATGGGCATTTTTGCAACAATGGATACGGTATTTTGTGAAGTGTTACCATTGTCACTGGAAGAAATCTTTATTAGTGAAACGGAGGTAGTGGGCTATGATGTCAAAAAACTCATTCTTGGCTAATATGAGGGAAAATGGAAAGAGAAGAAACTGGATTATTTTGATATATAGTGTTGTTTTCCTGCTCATTTATCCGATTGGACTTTTGCTTGTGATGACTTCCGAAAGAGGGTATTACAGTCCGGCGGAATGGAAACTTGTGGCAGAAATAACAGCATCACAGTATTTGACGGTGAATCCGCTTATGATTATTGTTGTCACAATGTTGGCAATATTATGTGGTATTCAAGGATACTCTTATTTGTTTAAACGACAAAAACTGGACATGTATATGAGCGTTCCGGTATCCAAAGAACATCGTTTCTTTGTGATTTATTTGAACGGAATTTTAAGCTTTGTCATTCCGTATGCAGTCAGTTTGATTATTACATTGCCTATATGTGCGACAAATGGTGTATTGACCGGTACGGTTGTAAAAACGATGATTTTCGGCTATTTGGCGCATACCGTTTACTATTTTGCAGTTTATAATATTGCAATTTTGGCGGTGATGCTTACGGGAACACTTTTGGTATCGCTTTTGGCAACTGCAGTGCTTGCTTTTTATGAATATGCGCTGAGGCTGTTGCTTGCAGGTTTCTGTTATACTTTTTTGCGTACCTACTCCTCGTACAATACGTTCAAGGCAGGATTTTCACCGGTTATTATGTTCTTTGAGGCGTGGATAAATTATGAGTCTTCCATTCCGTGGGGGATGAATGAACCGGCTGCCATTCCGATGCTTTTGGAAGTGTATGGAATTGTATTTCTGAAAATTTTGCTTGTGGGAGCTATTACCGGAGTACTTGCTTACTTTGCCTATACAAAAAGACCTGCGGAGAGCTGCAACAAATCGATTGCCTTTGCAAAGGCAAAACCGGTCATCAAAGTGGCGATTCTTGTTTTACTTTCTACACTTGTAGGAACGTTGTTCTTTAGTATGACAGATGAAAACCTTGGAATGGCACTGTTTGGCTTTGTCATTGGTGTTGTGCTCAGTCATTGCCTAATTGAAGTGATTTTTGAATACGATTTAAAAGCAATTTTGAAAGGATGGAAATCTACACTTGTAGGCGCAGCTGTCGTAGTTGTTGCTTTCCTTGTTTTCAAATTTGACTTGATTGGTTACAACAAGTGGGTGCCGGATGCAGACAAAGTAGAAAGTGTTGCAGTTGCCATTCCGGCCTTTGAGCACAATGGTTCTTCTTACGATTTCCATACAGGCAACTGGCAAAGTGCAACCGAATATTCCATGAAAAATATGGAGTTTACGGATGTAGAGACCGTTTGCGCTTTTATGGAAAAAGCCATGCAAGAAGACGTGGAAATGGAAGAAAAGATTATTTCTGTTTTTGTAAAATACAATATGAAAAACGGAGATGAGAAGTACAGACAGGTCACCATTCCGTATGAAAAATATTTGACGGAGCTGGATACGATTGTTTCAAGTGAACAGTACCAAATCGGAATCAACCAGATGTACGATGAAGAAGTGCAGGAAAATATGTCATTGGAAGAAGTTTATGTAAGTAACGGTGTTACCGGAAAAGAAGTAGAAAAAGCGGATTTTGAGGCGATTATGGAAGCTTATAAAAAAGATATGACGAAGCTTTCTGCAACCAAATTTACAACCCAGTATCCGATTGCCGTGATTGATTTTAATTACGAGCAAAAAGAAAGAGACTACCGTTATTATGGCATGAGCGAGTGGGGATTTTCTGTTCCGGTATATGCAGATTTTGAAAATACCATCGCCTACTTGGAGCAAAATGATTTGTTAAGTGATTGGTACGAGGATATCGATGCAATCAGTATGATTTCCATTGAAAAATGGAATGCCATGTATGGCGGCACGGAGGAAAGAACGTTTACAGAAAAAGAGCAGATAGAAGAACTTCTTCCGGCGTTAATGCCAAATCAGTTGCATTATTATTATTGTGATTACTATTTATTGTCCCGGTCGGAAGAAGACCCAAATGTGTCTTATGAAGCGTGGGTGACATTTGATTTTGAAGGCGTAGATGAGGATACCTGTGTGAACTTTGCGGTAAATGTATCGATGCTGCCGGATTATGCAAAATAAAAATTGAAAAGAAATCCGTTTATTATTTGTAAAAGTCAGGAATACTATATACGAGAAAACTTTGGAAAGAAAGAGGGAAACGTTATGAGTATGCATTTGACGATTACAGAAGTAAAGGGCCGTGAAATTTTGGATTCCAGAGGAAATCCGACTGTGGAAGCGGAGGTTGTTGTAGAGAATACGATTCATGCAATAGCCTCCGTTCCTTCCGGTGCAAGTACCGGAAAATTTGAAGCGGTGGAGTTGCGTGACGGTGAAACGAGATATTTTGGCCTGGGCGTTCGCAAAGCAGTAAACAATATTAATACAAAAATCAGAGATTGCCTGCTTGGCAAAAATGTGTTGGAACAGGGCATGATTGACCGCATTTTGATTGAGGCGGACGGAACGGACAATAAAAGCAATTTAGGCGCAAATGCCATGCTTGCGGTGTCTATGGCTTGTGCAAAAGCGGCCGCGGAAGCACTGGAAATTCCGCTTTACCGTTATATGGGCGGCATTTCTCCGAGACTTCTTCCGGTTCCTATGATGAATATTTTAAATGGTGGAAAACATGCCGCAAATACAGTCGATTTTCAGGAATTTATGATTATGCCGGTGCAGGCGGAAAGCTTTGCGGACGGACTTCGCATTTGTGCAGAAATTTATCATAACTTAAAGAAAATTTTGAATGACAAAAATTTGTCCACCGGTGTCGGGGATGAGGGCGGTTTCGCACCGGATTTGGCAGATGCAAAAGCAGTCCTTGATTTTATCGTGGAAGCCATTGAAACGAGCAAATATATTCCGGGACAGGATATTAAAATTGCGCTTGATGTAGCATCCAGCGAACTTTATAACGAAAAGACCGGCATGTATCATTTTCCCGGGGAGAGCAAGCTTGCCGGAAAAGAGATTATCCGCAGTACCGAGGAAATGATTTCTTATTATGAACAGCTCATTCAAGATTATCCGATTATTTCCATTGAGGACGGTCTTGCAGAAGATGACTGGGACGGATGGAAAGAGCTTACAAAAAGACTGGGTGCTAAAGTGCAGCTTGTGGGCGACGATTTGTTTGTCACAAACACAAAGCGATTGGATGCCGGAATTAAGCTTCATGTAGCCAATGCAATCCTGGTTAAAGTAAACCAGATCGGTACCCTTTCGGAAGCCTTTGATGCGGTAGAAATGGCACACAAAAACGGTTACAAAGCAATCATTTCCCATCGTTCCGGTGAAACAGAAGATTCTACTATTGCAGACATTGCCGTTGCACTAAATGCCGGACAAATCAAAACCGGTGCGCCATGCAGAAGTGACCGTGTGGCAAAATACAACCGTTTGTTGCGCATCGAAGAAGAGCTGGGAACGTATTCCTGCTACAAAGAACCTTTTAATAAAATTTAAGCCAAATTTCGGAAAAATTAGTTGAAAAACAATCTCTACTGTGGTAAACTACCTTTGTTTGATGTTAGGAGGTGCAGTTGGAATGTTGAGAATTGTTTTAACAATCGTTTTTATATTTATATGCATAGCATTAGTTGGGTTTGTTTTGTTGCAGGAAGGTAAATCTGCAGGACTTGGTTCAATCAGCGGAGCAGCCGAGACATACTGGGGTAAAAACAAGAGCCGTTCCATGGAAGGCAAACTTGTAAAAGCTACAACCGGTTTGGCAGTTGCGTTTATTGTATTAGCCGCAGTTTTGAATATTACTCACTTTTAACAAAAGCACCCTTTTACAGGGTGTTTTCTTTTTCTATTATATGATTGTTATTTAGATAATTATATTTGTATGTCCTTAATTTTCTTAAATGTCAAGGTGGGATTATGCCTGTATTTTGAAACTTAAGGACACCAAATATAATATCTAATACAAACAATAAAAAGAAAGGAGCATACATGGAAGGTAAAACAGATAAAAGAAAAAAAGTAATATGTGATTTGTTGCATGACGAATTGTATGTTCCGATGAAGGAAAAGGAACTTGCAATGATGCTGCAAGTTGCAAAAGAAGACAGAGAGGAATTTAAACGTCTATTGGACGAGCTGTTGAACGAAGGTAAAATTCAGCTTACGAAGCGTGGAAAATATATCAAAGCCGATGGCAAAGCATTGAAACAATGCATTATCGGCAAATTTATCAGCCATCCGAGAGGATTTGGCTTTGTGGAAGTAGAAGGTCAGGATGAGGACTATTATGTGCCGGAAGGAAAGACAAACGGCGCCTTTCATCAAGATACCGTGCAGGTTGTTCTTTTGCCGGGCACAAAAGGCAAGCGTCAGGAAGTGGAAGTTGTAAAAATTGTGGAGCGCGGTACGGGCACGATTGTGGGCACCTACGAAAAATCCAAAAACTTCGGCTTTGTTGTGCCGGATAATCCGAAAATTGCTTCCGATATTTTTATCCCGGTGGAGCGCTCGAAAGGCGCAGTGGATGGGCATAAAGTTGTTGTTGCATTGACAAGCTATGGCACAGATACCAAAAATCCGGAAGGAAAAGTTGTTGAAATCATCGGTCATGCAAATGACCCCGGCGTAGATATTATGTCGATTGTGCGTGGCTATGATTTGCCGGTGGAATTTGGTGAGAAAATTTTAAATCAGGCTGTGCGTGTTTCCAAAGACGTATCGGAAGCAGACCGGGCAGGTCGTCTGGATTTGCGCGATATGGTCATGGTAACGATTGACGGCGAAGATGCAAAAGATTTGGACGATGCAGTCAGTCTTTCCATAGATGGTGATAACTATCAGCTTGGCGTTCATATTGCCGACGTAACCAACTATGTGCAGGAAAATTCGGCACTGGATAGGGAAGCGCTTAAACGAGGCACCAGTGTGTATCTTGTGGACCGTGTTATACCGATGCTTCCGCATGTGTTGTCAAACGGAATTTGTTCGTTAAATGCGGGAGAGGACAGACTTGCCTTAAGTTGTCTTATGACGATTAATAAAAAGGGTGAAGTGGTCGATTATAAAATTGCGGAAACTGTGATTCATGTAAATCGCAGAATGTCCTACACTGCAGTTAAAAAAATATTGGAAGAAAAAGACGCGGAAACAAGAAACGAGTACAAAGACCTTGTTCCTATGTTTGAACAGATGGAAGAGCTTGCGGGAATTTTGCGTGCGAAGCGGAAAAAACGGGGCTCCATCGATTTTGATTTCCCGGAGACTAAAATTATTTTGGACAAAGAAGGGCATCCGATTGATATTAAACCGTATGACAGAAATACAGCGACCAAAATCATCGAAGACTTTATGTTGATTGCAAATGAGACAGTGGCACAGCATTTTTATTGGATGGAACTGCCCTTTGTTTATCGTACACATGAAAATCCGGACCCGGAAAAGATTGAAAAGCTGGCGCTTTTTATTCACAATTTTGGGTATGGTATCAAGGCAAACAAAGAGGAAATCCATCCGAAAGAAATCCAGAAGCTTTTGACAAAAATCGAAGGTACACCGGAAGAAGCGCTTATCAGCCGACTTACTTTGCGTAGCATGAAGCAGGCAAAATATTCGGTGGAAAGCAGCGGACATTTTGGGCTCGCATGTCAGTTTTACTGTCATTTTACATCGCCCATTAGACGTTATCCGGACTTGCAGATTCACCGAATCATAAAAGAGCAGTTGCGCGGAAGACTTGTGGAAAACCGCGTGGAGCATTACGACAAGATTTTGACGGAAGTGGCAAGACATTGTTCGGAAACAGAACGTCGTGCGGATGAGGCGGAACGTGAGACTGACAAGCTCAAAAAAGCAGAATATATGGAATCCAAAATCGGAAACTATTACGAGGGCGTCATTTCCGGTATTACAAGCTGGGGCATTTATGTGGAATTGCCGGATACGGTAGAGGGAATGGTCCACATATCAAAAATCCCGGGCGATTATTTTTATTACAATGAACCGACTTACGAAATGATTGGAAAAGATACCGGCAAGCGTTACAAGCTGGGCGAAAAAATTAAAATCAGAGTAGACGGTGTAGATAAAATGATGCGGACGATTGATTTTGGCATTCCGTTTGATTGGGAGGATGAATCAGAACATGGCAAAGGAAGCGATGAAATTAGTAGCCAACAATAAAAAGGCGTACCATGATTTTTTTATAG
>JAZQDM010000111.1:0-47612 GCA_045546775.1 Lachnospiraceae bacterium
TAATGTTGGAAAACTATGTGGCAAAGCATGTCAAAAAGTAGAAACACGAAGTATTGTCGTTACCAATTCCTACCATAATTAAAAACAAAAAAATTACCGTAAATCCTTGAATTTACGGCATTTCTGATAGTCGGAGTGACAAGACTTGAACTTGCGGCCTCTACTTCCCTAAAGTAGCGCTCTACCACCTGAGCCACACCCCGAGACACAATGGTTATTATATATGCTTTTCATAAGAAAAGCAAGTCTTTTTAAAAAGTATTTCGTTGACGCGCAAGAAGAGAAAAGATAAGATAGAAGTAATGGAAAAATAGCGAGGGTACTATGAGTAAAACATACAACGAAAAAGCAAAAAAGAGCAGCTGTCCCGTGTCAGAACAGTGTGGTGGCTGCCAGTTTATTGATATATCATATGAGATGCAATTGCAGCAAAAGAAGAAACGAGTAGCGGAACTGCTAAAGCCGTTTGTCAAAGTGGATACCATTCACGGTATGCAAAATCCAAAGCATTACCGCAACAAGGTTTCTGCGGCATTTGCGGTTGACAAAAGGAAACAGCCGATTTCCGGTGTTTACAAGCAGGGAACGCACTATGTTGTGCCGGTGGAAGAGTGTCTGCTGGAAGACAAAAAGGCAGATGAAATCATCGGTACAATAAGAGGATTACTGCCGTCTTTTAAAATAAAAGTATACAACGAAGACAGTGGATATGGATTGCTTCGCCATGTGCTTATCAGAGTCGGGAAAAAGAGCGGACAAATCATGGTTGTACTTGTTGTCGCATCGCCTATTTTCCCGTCCAAAAATAATTTTGTAAAGGCGCTTCGCAAGGTGCATCCGGAAATCAGTACGATTGTGCTGAACGTCAACGATAAGCGGACAAGTATGGTGCTTGGGGAAAAAGAACAGGTTATTTTCGGCAGAGGCTATATAGAAGATGAGCTGTGCGGAAAAACTTTCAAAATATCACCGAAATCCTTTTATCAAGTCAACCCGGTTCAGACGGAAGTGCTTTACGGGAAAGCCATCGAATTTGCAAATCTGACCGGAAATGAGACTGTCATTGATGCGTATTGCGGAATCGGAACCATCGGTTTGATAGCAGCGGATAAAGCAAAAAGAGTTATCGGCGTAGAGTTAAATAAAGATGCGGTGAAAGATGCCGTACAAAACGCAAAGCGCAACGGAATCAAAAATGTGCAGTTTTATCAAAAGGACGCGGGTCAGTTTATGGTACAGCTTGCCGAGCAGGGCGAGCACATAGATGTGGTGCTCATGGACCCGCCAAGAGCCGGCAGCGACGAGGCCTTTTTGTCATCCGTCGTAAAGCTTTCACCGGACCGCGTCGTATATGTGTCCTGCAACCCGGAAACTCTGGCAAGGGATTTGAAATATTTGACCAAGAAGGGCTACAAAGTGCAGAAAGCGGAAGCAGTTGACATGTTCCCTTTTACGGAGCATACAGAGTGCGTAGTGTGTATACAAAGAAAAAATATCTAAGAAGATGGAGTATAAAGGTTGGTGGCAGTTAGAATTGCGAAGATTTTATCAGAGAAAGCGTTTAGCTTTACGCCAAATGAGTATAGCTCTATTTACAAAAAGTTGTTTACAGGGATTTATGGATATGCCGGAAAACTGAGAGATTATAATATAACAAAAAAAGAATGGGTTCTTAATGGGGCAACGGTTCTTTATGGAAGTGCATCAGAACTTCGAGAAACACTTGATTATGATTTTTTTGAGGAAAAAAGGTTTAGCTATAAAAACTTGAGCAAGGAAGAGATTATTCATCACTTGGCGGTCTTTGTATCAAGATTATGGCAAATGCATGGTATTTTAGGAATGCGCTCGTCAGAGCCAATTATAATGATTTAAAAAATGGTGTTCACGCGACAACGGAATATTTGGAATTATTTTTAAGAAATTTGTTGTTAGATGAAAAAAACGAACTTCACAATCGTTCTATGCATATCTGCAGGGTGTTTGAAGAAGCGGACATTGAAAGTATAAAAGCGAACATTGGGGTTGAAGAAGCGGACATTCGAAACAAATTATTGACTTTTTCTGATATGATTTCTGAAAAGACAATAGAGCACGCGTTACGACTTTTTTCAAAGTGTGGAAAAAAAGAGTATTTCGGCAGGACGATAGTAGAAGATATTACCGGATTAAAATCAACAAGAGCTTCCGAGCTAATAAAAATATTGGTTGATAGTGAGGTAATCAAACCTGTAATCGGGCACGGGAAAGGAAAATATAAATTTCAATAAAGGAGCAGAGGGAAGTATGAAATTAAAAAAATTAGTAATGAGTACAGCGTGCATGATGTTCGCAATGTGCATGATGATAGGCTGTGCAAAAGATGAGAAGGTAGTAAATCAGGAAAGCGAAGGGACTATGGGTGTGGTTGAATCAGAGATGACCACGGAAATTGGCGAAGAAACAAGTGTAGAAGAAAGTGTGGAAGTTACTGAGCAAACAGATACAGCTACACCGGAAACCGCAGAGACAATTGACCCGGACGATATTAAACTTAGAAATGTTTTTGCAGAGAGTTTTGCGGAAAGTGTGATTTTGCCGGCAGAGCCTGCTATGTCATTTGATGAGGATGTGAAGCTGGATATGAACCAGTTAACGTTGGTAGAGACGGGAAATATAACTAAGAATTTGGGTGAACTTACGACGGAGGACTTGCTCGCGGTCGGATATGTGGATGCATTTGGCAATGAGGTATCATTGAACGAGGAAGTTGAATTGATTGGTGCCGCTGCAAAGGGGTATGCGTTTGATGCCTACTATGATGGAAATATAATTGACAGAATATACGTTATAGAGCGTGACCCAAAAGAAAATTCGTCTGAAATTACGATGAAATTCACAGAATGTGGAATTCAGGTGGGGGAAGAAAGCGAAACATTAAAACAACTCGGAGTGCCTGCGTTAACAGCCAACATTGACGGGGATATGTATTATTACTGGCAGATAGAAAATGAAGAGGGTGGATGCTGTTTGTGCGTACAAGTGACAGATACAATCATTCGCTCGATGGAAATCATGATATTTTAATAACTAATAACGCGATGTGAATACAATTAATTTTTCTTTCATGGCAGAGGAGACTGCCTAGTTTGAAAAAAAATTGGAGACATTACAGCGTAATCATTCATAGGATGAGCGCTGTAGTGTCTTTTTTTCTGAATATCATAGATTAAGTAATGGTAAGGAGGAAGCTTTATTGAGTAAAGAGAAAAGTAGACGAGGTGATTATTGTGAATGGATTCAATTTTTTTAATAATGGTCGTTGCAGTAGTGATAATTTTGGTGGAGAGTGTAAGCGTAATAAATCAAACTGTAGGGAAGAAGAAAATTGTTCTTGTTGTCCCGAATGTGAACAGGGGCCCAACAGCGGTTCGGGGATTGTGCGAACCGGCCCAAGTTCCTTTAATTTGACAAATGATATATTAGCAAAGTACATTTCTTAAAAACTGAACACGAAAAAGAAGCCTCCATATCAGATAAATTTGGAGGCTTTTTTGCTTACATTTTTTCTGAAATTATTTCACGAAATTGCAATTTGTGGTACAATACTCACATAGGTCAATTTGTAGTACTGAATAAATGTAACAATAAGATACCCACGACAGAACAAGTGGAGGTGCAGATGAGAAGACAAATTGAGTTGATGGAAAATGCCGAAAAGGCGATTAATGAAGCATTACGCTTGGCGTTGCGCGAAAGGAGTGCAACCCGTTCGTTGGAAGTTTTTTTGCAACATCTCGGTGAGACGTTGCACGGCGATAGAATTTATATATGCGAGGGTCATAAAGGAGACTGCGTATCCAATACATACGAATGGTGTGCGCCAAATGTTACACCGGAAAAAGAAAATCTGCAAAACGTGCCTTACGAAGCAGTAAAATGGTGGTATGACGCCTTTGAAAAAAACACGTGTATCATTATCAAAGACGTGGAAGCAATCAAAGAAACAGAGCCTTTGACATATGAGTATTTGCGTCCGCAAAATATTCATTCGCTCGTTGCCAGTGCACTTGTGATAGAGGATACCATTATCGGGTTTTATGGGGTCGATAACCCGCCCGAAGAAATAATGGACCATGTTGTCGATGTGGCAGAAATCGTAGGACATTTTATTGCATCCTTATTGCAGAAGCAAAAACTAATGGCTTTGCTGGAAAAGCTAAGCTTTGAAGATTCCCTCAGTGGGGCAAGAAACAGGCATGCATTAAACGATTATATTTCTTATCATAGTCTTTTGCGCAATGTAGGGATTGTATATTGTGATGTGTTGGGGTTGAAAAAAGTAAATGATACATTGGGACATGTGGCCGGAGATGAACTGATTATCCGGGCAAGTTTATGCCTCCAAAATGAGTTTCGAAAAACAGACATCTACCGCGTCGGCGGCGACGAATTTTTAGTTTTGTGTGCAGATATTGCGCAGGATGTCTTTGAGCAAAAAGTACAAAATTTGCGAAAGAGTATGCATGAGAATGAGGCAGTGATGTCACTCGGTAGCTTGTGGCGCGAAGTGGTGTTGGATGTGGATGCGCTCATTGCAGAAGCAGATAATTTAATGTACCAGGAGAAACGCGCATATTACGCTTCAAAATAAAACAATTCTTCTACAGTCACTCCGAATACTTTGGCAATAGCAACATGCACTAGAAAACAACTTATTTTTAGGCAAGTTTCCTATTTACACGTTAATGCAACAAAGTATATAATAAAAGACGTGTGCGAGACGCAACAAAAATAAGTATTACAAGGGAGAAAATTTATGTTTGAGAGACTGAAGAAAAGAAGTGTTGTGAAGTCGATACCGGTTGTGTTGCTATTCTTAGCGATTGGTATCGGATTGATAGTGTTGGAGTTTAACAATGTGAAATCCATGCTGGCAGGTTCGACCCAATTTGAACAGTTGCAACCGGATGAAATCAAAGAAGGCATGATTGTTGATATTACATTGAAAGAGAACTTCGGTGTGTACGCAGAAGCATACGAAGAAAATACAACAACACATGCACAGCGTACAACAGATCTTTATTATGTTATTTGGACAGGCGATGATGAGGCCGAAGACTTCCGCTATATGGGTATTAAAGTAGGCGCGTCTGAAATGAAGAAATTAGATGAAATGGCAGAGGCGTTCTATTACGGCGAAGCAACAACTCCGGTTGAATATTCCGGAAAAATCCAAAAAATGACGGATGAAGAATACAAATATTTTGAAGATTATTTTGAAGAAGCCGGCATGACAGCAGCAGATATTGATGCTTGGACATTGCCTTACTTCATTAACGTAGGTGCGTTAGTAGGCGGTGGTGCCACAACAGCATGGGTATTCTTTGGCGCAGGTATTGTATGTGTTCTTATTGCAATCATTCGCTTAATCGTAGCAATGAGCGGTGGTAGTTTGAAGACAGTAAAAAAAGAACTTGCAGTAGCAGGAATTGATGAGAGAGATGTAGATACAGAATTCGAGAGCGCAAGATCTTTTGATAAAAAAGGCGATATCCGTATCGGTAATAAACTTACTTTCTACCTTGTAGGAAGCAAACCGCATGTGATTTCGAACGACAAAATTGTTTGGGCTTACCAGAAAGCAACAACACACCGTACAAACGGTATTAAAACAGGAACTACTTATGCTGTCGTAGTAAATACATATGATAAGAAAACACATCATATTGCAGTAGACAGAGAATCAGAATCTCTCGAAATGCTTCAGCATATCAACGACAGAATGCCTTGGGTAGTTGTTGGTTATGACAACGAACTGAATAGAATGTACAACAAAGAGTACCAGAACTTCCTTCAGTTGCGTTACAACAACCAAGGTCAGGCAGGACAGTTCTAAAATAATTGAAGTATCATAACATGAAATAGCAGGGCGTGCCGAGGTGCACGCCCTTTTTTTGATAAAGAACAAAGCGCAAGGCAACAATATTGCCTAATCGGGGCAATTTGTTGTATAATAATTTTTGATTCCAACGACAGAAAGCAGGAATGCTTCCACCCAAAGGAAAGAAAGATTTATGGAAAAACAAAAGCAAAAACCAAAGAAAAGCGGTCCGGCAATATTTATGTATTGTGTCATTGCGATTGCAATTGTAGTCGCCGTTTGTTGCTTTGTTTTGTATTATGGCAATATTTATAAAAGCACTGTCATATTATGGACCGGCGTTGTTGCATTTACGATTATGTATCATTTCTGGATGCGCATTATTATGGGAAATGTGGCAAAACTGTTCAAAGTACATTACAGTCAATGGTGGTTTAAAGAGCGGGCTTTTGAAAAGAAATTGTACAAAATACTGCGCTTGAAAAAATGGAAAGGGAAAGCGCTTACGTACAATCCGGAGTTATTTTCTGTAAAGGATAGATCCCTGGAAGATATCGCCATAACTATGGCAAAAGTGGAGAGAGACCACTGGATTAACGAGTTGATTTCACTGTCTACCATTTTGTTTTCCATTTGGTGGGGTGCGTTTTGGATTTTTTTGGCAACTGCGATATTTGGGATGTTGTTTGACGGGCAGTTTATTGTCATTCAAAGGTACAACAGACCGCGTATCGTTAAAATATTGCAACATAAAGGGAGAAAAAGAGTATGAGATTAAAAGACAAGGTAGCGATTGTAACAGGAGGAAGCCGTGGTATCGGTTTAGCAACGGTGGAAGCGTTTTTGCGTGAAGGGGCAAAGGTTCTGCTTGCGGCCAGCAGTCAAGAAAATGCAGACAAAGCAGCGGCTAAGCTCAAAGAAAAATATCCGGAAGCCGAAGTGGCAGGAATTTGCCCGGATTTAGGCAGTTTGGAAAGTGTAAAAGAAACGTTTGCAAAAGTATATGAAACATACGGAGCGATTGATATATTAGTCAACAATGCAGGTCTTTCTGCACGTACTCCTTTCACGGAATATACAGAAGAAGAATTTGACAAAGTGATGGACTTGAACATCAAAGGCGTGTTCAATGCTTCCAGAGCAGCAAGCGAATATATGGTGAAACAAGGAAAGGGTGTTATTTTGAGCACTTCTTCCATGGTAAGTATTTACGGACAGCCCAGCGGTATCGCTTATCCCACATCCAAGTTTGCAGTAAACGGATTTACCGTATCTCTTGCACGTGAACTTGGACCGAAAGGTATCCGCGTCAATGCAGTGGCACCGGGAATTACGGAGACCGATATGATGAAGGCAGTTCCGAAGGAAGTGATTGATCCGATGATTGCACAGATTCCGCTTCGCCGTCTTGGACAGCCGGAAGACATTGCAAATGCGTTTGTTTTTCTTGCTTCCGAGGAGGCGTCTTACATTACCGGCGTAGTGCTGAGTGTAGACGGTATGGCGAGAACTTAAGTAGTGAAAGCTTGAGCAAGAATTACTTTTTACATAGGAGAAAAAAATATGGGTTTTTTTGATTCATTGAAGGGAATTGCAAAAGATGTTGCCCAAAATGTGATGGATGACGTTGTCAAAGAAGTGGCGGATAAGGTCGGATTTGATATGCCGGGACAGTCCAATGCAGCAGCACGTGCTGCGGTGGCTGCCGGAACAGCAGCGATTTCGAGAGAAACGCAAGTATTTGCCTTCCAACCGGTGTCAGTTCCGAATGCAACCCAGCGTCAGTATCAGACCTACGAGTACGATGAAAATGATAACGAAAGAGTTGTGGTGCATAATTTTTTAGCGCCGCAGGAATTTTTGGAATTTGATTCCGGCGCAGCTGAGGTTGAAATTAGCATTATATATGCGCCGCAAGATGTGGAACAAGGATATGTGGAGACGGTTGATTTTGACAAGGCGCCGGCCTTGTATATTGGCGAGGACGGACCATCCGCAGATGCGCTGAGTAGCTATTTGGAAAGAGGAACCGTAAAGCCGGGAACGGAAGTAGCGAAGGTAGAAGGCAGCATTGCACAGTACAAAACAACAGTAGTAAACGGAAACAGTTATTTAATCGCATACCATTATTACAAAAAATTCTGTCCGAACTATTACAGCCATATTGTATTGCAGTTGCCAAAATCTATGAAGAACACAGAGCTTGGTAATTATGCGGAGAATGTGTTGGATTGCATCGTTTCTACGTTAAAAGAGAACGTACAATAGAAGAAAGATAGTGCTATGATAATAAAAAAATGTGAGCAACAGGATATTGTGGCTGTCGGCGAGTTTTATGATAGTGTAGTCAAATATCTTTGTGAAACTATAAATTATCCGAAATGGACATACAAACAATACCCTTCGGAAAGATCTGTGCGCAATATGACACAGGCGCAATGCCAGTTTGTTTGTGTGGAGAATAATAGCATTGTCGGTGCGTTTGTTTTGAACGATGATCCGCAAGGAAAATACGGAAACTAATTTTACGTGAGTGTAATATTTGACCTCGCAGTACTAAGAAGGTGCTGCGAGGTCAAAACATTTTTTTAGAATTTTAGAAGAGTGTTACATCTTCGCGTTTGTGTTCATCTGCTTTGAAAAATGTTTCTTCACAAAGGCCTTTCAGCTTAGCCACAATCGAGGAAGGGAAAACGCGAACAACAGTATTGTAAGAACTTACATTGGCGTTGTACAGTCTTCTTGCAGCCTGCAAATGTTCTTCGGTGTCGCGGATGCCTTTTTGTAGTTCTACGTATATAGAATCAGAGCGGAGTGTTGGATAGGCTTCTGCCAACAAATTTAAATTGGATGATATTTTGTCCATGTCACTGTTTGCCTGTTCTAATTCGGTCAGTTTCATTCCGCTGCGTAATTGAACAACGCTTAAAAGAACTTCTTTTTCGTGTAGTGCGTAATTTTTTGCAACGTCCCGCATTTTTACAAGGGTATCATAACGTTTTGTAAGTGCTACTTCAATGCCGGATAAAGACTCCTCGATTTTGATTTTTTTCCGGGCTAACGTATTGCCCGTTGTGATAAACCATAATACAACAATTAAAAGTACGAAAAAAATAGTTACTGAATATTCCATAGTGTTCTCCTTTTGCTGCAAAAGCAGTATTTCTTTAGTTCCATAATGTTTCGTTTTCCATAAGAATGTCTAATATATCATATATAAGTTGTGCGTCATAGCGAATGGCGGATGTAAGCTCTGCGTCGGTTGATACGTGAGCATATGATTCGGCTTCAAACAAATTGCGGCTTCCATGCATCAAAATATTGACATATCCATCTGCAAAAGAGAAACTGGTTTTTGCATGGACAAATTGGTCGATTTTGACAAGGCGTTCCATGAACTGTGGTGTAAGGATGTAAAAAGCCGTATGTTGATTTGTTGTATACACTCCAAATTGCTCTGAGAACTGTTCGTTTTCTGTTTTCAAAGAATTATCAGGGATGATAGCCCCTAACATTTTTCCGAAAAGAGTTTTGTGTTGAGTGTTTTCTTTTTCATGAAGACAAACCCGACCGTCAAGAATTTTTCCGGTATAAATGCGTAACACGCCGCCTTTAAAGACGGTAACGGTGGAAGAATCGCCATCGCTGTCAGTTTCTTCTCTGGTAAGCGCTAATTCGCAATATTCCAGATTACGTCCGCGATAACGCCCTTTTATGTAATCGCTTCCTTTTAATTTGTCATAAGAAGGCAAAATATGCATGGCCGCTAAATTCTTCTTTTCAATATAAGAATTGGGATTATAGGTGCTCAACTCCATGCGTTCTCGTAATACAGTGCTGACCAAATCGGTAAGTACCTCTTTGGTAGATTTTGCTAAGCGGTCTCTTTGATTTGCTAATATGCAAAGCAATAACAGGTTGAGTGCGCTATACAAAATGCAAAATAAAAAGGCATTCATGACTTGATATTTTGCTACCAAAATAAAAAGTGGTAAGAACAATACTAAAGCAAGAAAAATATATAAGTTAACAATTCTGCCCCAACTTTTTGCGGCATTATGCTTTGCAAGCATAGCACGTAAATAGTTCCTTTCGTTCATAAATATATACTCCACCCCTCTCTACCGTTACCGGTAGTTTTAATGTTAAAAAATAACTAATGTATACATTGTATAATACGCACATCAATCATGCAAGCATTAGATTTTCGGTATAATTTCTAAAAAGTGGAAATTATGAAAAGTTTCTTTAAAGCAGTTCTTTGACAGGAGCAGTACAAAATATTGGTTTTATAAACAAATGGAATTAAGCTATCAAAATTTTAATCGTATGGTACAAAATGAAACCTCTTCCATAAAATTTGACAATCTGGATAAACTATGTAAAATTTTAGAGTGTGAGATTGGCGAATTATTTGAAGTCACGGATGAGAAATAAGGAGGAAACGAAATGAACATTTATGATTTTACAGTAAAAGCACAGGACGGAAGTGATGTAGCACTTTCCGATTACAAAGGAAAAGTATTGCTCGTTGTGAATACGGCTACAGAATGCGGCTACACACCGCAGTATGAAGAACTGCAAAAAATGTACGAACAATACAAGGACAAAGGATTTGAAGTTTTGGATTTCCCGTGCAACCAGTTTGGCGGCCAGGCACCGGGAAGCGATGAAGAAATTCATTCTTTCTGTACGGCAAAATATGGCATTACATTCCCACAGTTTTCCAAAGTAGATGTAGATGGTGAAAACGCAGAACCGCTTTTTAAGTGGCTTACAGACAATACCACTTTTGAAGGATTTGATGATAGCCCGGCAGGGCGCAGTGCGACGGAAATGAATGAAAAATACAATCCGGGTTACAAAGACAGCAGCTCCATCAAATGGAATTTTACCAAATTTCTCATTGACCAAAACGGCGATATCAAAAAACGCTTTGAGTCCATGATTTCCATGGAAAACATCAAAGCGCAGATTGAGGAATTGTTAGACTAAACGATAGTTTTGCAAGCCGGAATTATTGGCGGTTAAAATAATCCAAACCGTCGCTTGGACAAAAGTAGGTACGCAAATACCCATCGATGGAAACAACAACAAATTCGTTTGTACTTTCCAGATAGTATACGTCATCCCCGTCTTCGGCTTCGATTTTGTGCAAAACGTCCGGGGAGGCAATGACGCGGTTTGCGGCATCTACATAAGACTGGGCATCGTCAAAACCCATTTCGATGCCGTGTTTTTCATAATGTTGTTCTAAAAGGTCATCGTTGCGGAAAGCATATTCTGTTTCCACGGCGATGACTTGTTCATTTTGTACTTCTACAACCGGCACGTCTGCTGCGGTGTTTTGTGGCAGCTGGGTAGCGCCGTAACCGCCGCCGAGAAGCAATGCTATCAATGCAGCGATAATGGAATAAGTACCTTTGCGGCTTTTTTGCCCTTCTGTTTCTCTCATAGGTGACTCCTTCGTATTGTGTTTTCTGTTAATAATATTCAATGTATCACTTTTTGGGTAAATATGCAATTAAGTCTAACTTTACTGTGCTAAAAAATAGTTGGCATAATGGGGGATATAGTGGTATAATGGCACTTGTGTGAGGTAAAGCACTACCTCGAAAGTGAACGAAAGGAAGAAATTATTATGAAAAAATTACTTGTACTCATGATGAGCTTAGTGATGGTAGCATCCTTGACAGCTTGTGGCAAAGAGAAAGAAAAAGAAACAGAAGTAGCAGCGGAAGCAACAACAGAGGCTACTGTAGAGACAACAACAGAAGCTGCGACAGAAGCTGAAACAGAAGCGGCAGCAGACAGCGATATGGCTTATGTAAAAGAAAAAGGTGTTTTAGTTGTTGGTATCACAGATTTTGCTCCGATGGATTACAGAGATGAAAACGGCGAATGGATTGGATTTGACGCTGACATGGCAAAAGCATTTGCAGCAAGCCTTGGCGTAGAAGTTGAATTCGTAGAAATCGAATGGGACAACAAAATTTTGGAACTTGACGGAAAAACAATCGACTGCGTATGGAACGGTATGACACTTACTGATGAAGTAAAAAGCGCTATGGAAACTTCCAATGCGTACTGCAACAACGCACAGATCGTAATCGTTGCAGCAGACAAAGCAGACCAGTATCAGACAGTAGAAAGCCTTGCAGAATTGTCTTTTGCAGTAGAAGCAGGCAGTGCCGGTGAAGCAGAAGCAACCGCTTTGGAACTTAATGTAATTCCGGTAAAAGATCAGGCAACTGCTTTGATGGAAGTGGCAGCAGGTACAGCAGACGCAGCAGTAATCGACTCTTTGATGGCGGCAGCTATGGTTGGAGAAGGAACAAGCTACGAAAACCTTACATATACAGTAGGACTTAACAGCGAAGAATATGGTGTTGGATTCCGTAAAGGTTCTGACCTTGCAGCAGCTTTGAATGACTTCTTTGCAGCAAGCTACGCAGACGGAAGCATGACAGAGTGTGCAGAAACATACGGTGTGCAGGCAGCAATTATTGCACAGTAATGATTACACAGTAAGACTTCAAGATAGAGAGCGGGTTACTCCGCCCTCTATTTTTGCTAATGATTTGAGGAACGAGATAGAAAGCAGGAAATACCATGGAACAGATTCTGGAACAATTACCAATCGTCATAAGTGCCTTAAATGAAGGCTTTTTACAGACGTTGAAATTATTTTTTGTGACATTAATAGGTGCATTCCCGTTGGGACTTATTATTGCATTTGGCTCCATGTCGAAATTTAAGCCGTTGAGTTATTTTACAAGAATTATTGTGTGGATTGTTCGCGGAACACCGCTTATGATTCAGCTTTTAATCATCTATTATTTTCCGGGCCTTGTGCTTGGAAATCCGATATGGGGTGGCGGAGAATCCGGACGTTTCCTTGCAGCGGCAGTATCGTTTATTTTGAACTATGCATGCTATTTTTCAGAGATTTACCGCGGCGGTATTTTGGGTGTGCCGCATGGACAGGAAGAAGCAGGCCTTGTGCTTGGCATGACAAAAAGCCAGATTTTCTTCAAAGTAACATTACTTCAGATGATCAAACGTATTGTACCGCCTATGTCCAACGAGATTATTACCCTTGTAAAAGATACATCCCTTGCACGAATCATCGCTTTGCAGGAGATTATTTGGGCAGGCCAGGCATTTATGAAAGGCTCTCAAGGTATTTCCGGGGCAATCTGGCCGTTGTTCTTTACGGGTGTATACTATCTCATTTTCAACGGTTTGTTGACGGTTTTGCTTGGACGTTTAGAGAAGAAATTAAATTATTTCAGATAGAAGGAGGGATACGAGGTGCCAATTTTAGAAGTAGAACATATTCGCAAATATTTTGAACGCACAGAGGTTTTAAAAGACATCAGTTTCTCTCTGGAAAAAGGACAAGTTGTTTCCATTATCGGTTCCTCCGGAAGCGGAAAAACAACATTGTTACGTTGCTTAAATTTTTTGGAACGTCCCGACAAAGGAATTATCCGTGTCAACGGCGAGACGTTGTTTGATGCAGAAGACCCGGCTACACAGCTGGAGTCGGAAATCCGCAAAAAGAGATTGCATTTTGGACTTGTATTCCAGTCCTTTAACTTATTTCCGCAATATACGGCGCTTGAAAATGTCATGCTTGCAAAAGAATTGCTTGCAAAAGAAACGCCGGATTACCGGGCACGAAGAAAAGAAATTAGGGAAGAAATTGAAGCGCAGGCAGTTGGGTTGTTAACCCAGATGGGGCTTTCAGACCGTATGACCAATTACCCCCATCAGCTTTCCGGCGGACAATGTCAGCGTGTTGCCATTGCACGTGCACTTGCTCTGCAACCGGACATTCTTTGTTTTGACGAGCCGACATCGGCTTTGGACCCGGAGCTTACCGGCGAAGTATTGCGAGTTATCAAAGAGCTGGCGGATCAGAATACAACGATGATTATTGTTACACATGAGATGGCGTTTGCACGTGATGTGGCAAACCATGTTATTTTCATGGATGACGGTTATATTTTGGAGCAGGGCGACCCGCATCAGGTAATCGAGAATCCGAAAGAAGAACGTACAAAACAATTTTTATCCAGATTTTAGTGTTTTGAAAAGGGAGACAAAAGATGGCATTTATGGGAATTTTTTTGACGATGATTCTTCCGATGATAATTCTATATTTTGTAGCAATATGCATCATTTTAGGAATAGTTGAAATAATTGGAATTGTGATATTAATTATATCGCTATTGCGACGATGGAAATATAAAAAAGAAGGAAAGAAACCAAAAAAATTGGGATTAATTATTGGGAGTATTTTTTCGGTAACACCGATCGTCATAGTAATATCTTTTTTGATTTGGATATTTTTTGTAGACCACAGTCCAAATAATACAAAAGCAATGGAATACAGTACTTCTATTTGTTCTGCAATAGAAGATAGAGACGAACAGAGTTTGTATGATGTGTTTAGTGTTGAAATGAAGGAACGGGACGAAATGTTATTGTCGGATATACAGCGAATGTATGATGGCATTGACGGAAATGTAGTTTCTTACGAAATGGGTGATATTATGCTTGATTATGAGCAAATAGCATCAGATGACACAGACGATGAAATAGTACATTTCGAAAGTTCAATCGAACATATTCTGACAGACACAGGCGCTGAATATACGATTCAGCTTAGCGGATGTGTGAAACATGATGAAGATGCAGAACATATCGGAATAGAGAGAATTGTTTTTGTGGATGAAACAACAGAAGATAAAATATATATAGGTTCTATGGAAGAGAATTAAAAGGAAAACGTTTTACAACGTTTTCTTTTTTTATTGCAATCGTGTATGAATACCTCTTATTTTTGTAAAACTAAAAAGAAAAAAAGGAGCATACAAAATGAAGGATAAAATTTTTGGTGTCTTACAGAGAGTAGGACGTAGTTTTATGCTTCCGATTGCCATTTTGCCGGTCGCCGGCTTGTTGCTTGGTATCGGAAGTTCTTTTACGAATGCGACGACCATTGAGACATATGGTCTTACAAATATTTTGGGCGAAGGCACGATTTTGCATGCGTTGCTTATTATTATGAGCAAAGTGGGTAGTGCCGTGTTTGATAACTTGCCACTTATTTTTGCGGTTGGTATCGCCATCGGCATGGCCAAAAAGGAAAAGGAAGTATCTGCACTTGCGGCGGTCATTGCCTATTTTGTAATGAATACAGCAATCAATGCGATGCTACTCATCAATGGGGAAATCCTTGCAAACGGAGAAATTGCCGAGGGCGTTCTGGAAGGCACGATTGCCAATGCAAGCGGAATTCAGACGTTGCAGCTGGGTGTTTTCGGCGGTGTTATTGTAGGCCTCGGTGTGGCAGCGCTTCATAACCGTTTTTACAAAATACAATTGCCCAGTGCACTGTCCTTTTTTGGCGGTACAAGATTTGTGCCGATTATTTCTACGCTTGTGTATATGCTTGTAGGCATTGTATTGTATTTTGTATGGCCGGTTGTACAGAACGGCATTTATGCGTTGGGCGGTCTTGTAGCAGGCTCCGGGTATGTAGGAACGTTGATTTTTGGTTTGATTAAGAGAGCGCTCATTCCGTTTGGTCTGCACCATGTATTTTATATGCCGTTTTGGCAGACTGCGGTGGGCGGAACGATGGAAATTGCAGGGCAGCTTGTGCACGGCGGACAAAATATCTTTTTTGCGCAGCTTGCGGATTCTGCCAATGTAGCACACTTTAGCTCCGACGCTACCAGATTTTTCTCCGGTGAATTTGTCTTTATGATTTTTGGTCTTCCGGGAGCGGCGCTTGCCATGTATCACTGCGCAAAACCGGAAAAGAAAAAAGCGGCAGGAGGTCTTCTTTTGTCCGCGTCTTTGGCGTGTATGGCCACCGGTATTACCGAGCCTATTGAATTTTCGTTCCTCTTTGTGGCACCGCTTCTTTTTGTGGTGCAGGTTATTTTAGCAGGTAGCGCTTATATGATTGCGCATATGTTGGACATTGCAATTGGTCTGACGTTTTCCGGCGGTTTGGTAGATTTCTTTTTGTTCGGTATTTTGCAGGGAAACGAAAAGACAAGCTGGATGTTAGTCATTCCGCTCGGTATTGTGTATTTCTTGCTCTATTATTTTATTTTCAAGTTCCTTATCAAAAAATTCGATTTCAAAACGCCGGGTAGGGAAGAGGATGAGGAAGAGACAAAGCTTTATACAAAAGCGGATGTGAACGCGCAAAAAATCAGTGAAGCCATTGTAAAAGGTCTCGGCGGCAAAGAAAACATCAGTGACATCGACTGCTGTGCCACAAGACTGCGTTGTACGGTGAAGGACTTTTCCTTGATTAAAAATTCCGTTTTGAAGGCAACCGGTGCCAGCGGTGTGTTAAACAAAGGAAACGGTGTACAAATTATTTACGGACCGAATGTGACGGTGATTAAGTCAAATTTGGAAGACTATCTGGCAAGCAAAACTATTGAACAAAAAGCCGAAGTAAAGTATGATAAGAAGGAGAAAAATGATGTAAAATCCATTCTTATTTCCAGTCCTTTTGATGGCATTGCGGCAAACTTGTCCGAAGCACCGGACGAGGCATTTGCACAAAAAATGATGGGTGACGGCGCTGTTGTGACCCCTACCGGAACAGTCGTATGCGCGCCGGAAGACGGAGAAGTATCCTTTGTGTTTGAGACAAAGCACGCAGTCGGCTTTTTGACCGAGTTGGGGGTAAGCCTTTTGATTCATGTCGGCATCGATACCGTTACTCTTTGCGGAGCCGGATTTGAAGCCCTTGTGGAAGCCGGACAAAAAGTCAAAAAAGGCACGCCACTGTTACAGCTTGATTTGGACTATATCAAGCAACATGCACCGTCTGTCGTGTCACCGGTTGTGTGTACCGAACTTGGCGACAACGAAAAAGTACGCCTGCTAAAAGAAGGTCCCGTTCGTATGGGAGAGCCGCTTTTTGCCATTGATATTGTAGAATAGAGAGGAAACAGAATGGAAACATTTTCATATGAAATAAAAGATGAAGTAGGTATTCATGCAAGACCCGCCGGGATGCTTGCAAAAGAAGCCAAAAAATATAGCAGTACCATTACGCTTACCGCAAACGGAAAACAAGCAGAGGCTACAAAGCTGATGGCGATTATGGCACTTGGTGTGAAAAAAGGGCATGTGGTAAACGTGACAATCGAAGGTGACGATGAGAAGGACGCATGCCAAGACATGCAACGATTTTTTGAACAAAATTTGTAGAGGAGGACTGCCTGTGCAATACTTTCAGGGAAAAGCAGTATACAGAGGAATTGCTATGGGTCCGGTTGTTGTTTTGCAAAAGAACAACGAGCAGATAAAACGCACGAGAATTGATAATATAGAAAATGAATTGGACCGACTTACCATCGCCATTGCGCATGCCAAAGTGCAGTTGCAAAAACTGTATGAAAAAGCAGTCAAAGAAATCGGCGAAGCCAGTGCTGCCATTTTTGAAGTGCACGGTATGATGTTGGAGGATGAAGATTATTTGAATGCCATCCACAGCATGATCCGTACGGAACAGGTCAATGCGGAGTATGCAGTGGCAAAAACGGGAGACAATTTCTCCCATATGTTTGCAGCAATGGATAACGATTATATGCAGGCCCGCGCAACGGATGTAAAGGACATTTCGGAACGTGTTATCCGCAATCTTGCAAAAAAACAAGAAGAAGGCCCGGAGCATTCAGAACCGTTTATTTTGCTGGCAGATGATTTGAGCCCCAGCGAGACGGTTCAACTGGACAAAGAAAAGATATTGGCATTTGTGACGGTGCACGGCTCTACCAATTCCCATACCGCTATTTTGGCACGAATGATGAATATTCCGGCACTGATTGGGGTGCCTTTGGAACTGCAAAAAATCCAAAACGGATGCGTGGCGGTAGTGGATGGATTTGAAGGCAGTATTACGTTTGAGCCGGATGAGAATTTGTGCAAACAGACCCAACAAAAGATAAAGCAGGAGCAGGAAAAAATGCGGCTTTTACAGGAACTCAAAGGAAAAGAAAATGTCACTTCCGACGGAAGAAAAATCAATATTTTTGCTAACATCGGAAGCGTTTCGGATATTGGATATGTGTTGGAAAACGACGCCGGAGGAATCGGTCTTTTCCGCAGTGAATTTTTGTATCTTGGCAAAGATACGTACCCTTCTGAGGAAGAGCAGTATCAGGCATACAAACAGGCTGCCCAAATGATGGCAGACAAAAAAGTCATTATAAGGACATTGGATATCGGAGCAGACAAGCAGGCGGATTATTTTGGCATTGGCAAAGAAGAAAATCCGGCACTCGGCTACCGTGCAATCCGCATTTGTTTAAAAGAGCCGGACGTGTTTAAGACACAGCTTCGCGCCTTGTTCCGTGCAGCAGTTCACGGAAACATTGCAGTCATGTATCCGATGATTATTTCGGTAGAAGAAGTACAAAAAATAGCTGCCATTGTGCAGGAAGTGGAAATGGAATTAAAAGCCCGGGAAATGCAGTACAAAATTCCGGAGCAGGGCATTATGATTGAAACTCCGGCAGCAGTCATGATTAGTGGCGAGCTGGCGCAGATGGTGGACTTTTTTAGCATCGGCACCAATGACTTGACCCAGTATACGTTGGCACTTGACAGACAGAACGAAAAGTTGGATGATTTTTATAATCCGCATCACAAAGCCATCTTGCGCATGATTGAGATGGTCGTTCAAAATGCCCACAAACATGGAAAATGGGTAGGGATTTGCGGAGAACTGGGCGCTGACCCGATGCTTACAAAACAGTTTGTAGACATGGGTGTGGATGAATTGTCGGTTGCCCCTTCTATGGTTTTAAAACTGAGAAAGATAGTCCGGGAATTGTAAAAACAAAGGAAAGAAAGCAGGAATTATGAATATTCAGGCAGTATTAAATGAATATGACAATATGTTTGCAACAAGCACGTTGCAGGAAGTAGAGGATTTCCTTAGAGCAAAAATAAAAGAGGCTGTGGAGGAGGACGACGCAGCCTCTGTGTTTACGTTGTTAAATGAAATCATTGGTTTTTGCCGTGACACCACACAGCGGGAAAAAGGACTTACTTATTGCCAGTCGTTGTTAGGCTTGCTGGACAAAATGCAGCTAAACGGAACCGTGGAATATGCCACCTCCCTGTTAAACATTGCAAACGCATATCGTGCCTTTGACAAGCACCAAGAGGCGCTGCAGCTTTTTGAGGAGACGGAGCAAATTTATAAGAGTGCGCTTTCGGAAACGGATTTTTCTTTTGCAAGCTTGTATAATAACTGGAGTCTTTTGTACCAGGAAATGCAAAACTATCCGATGGCAAAAAAGATGCTTTTGAAGGCTCTTGCCGTTGTGGACTGTTATCCCGAAGCCGGCACACAGCAGGCTGTTACAAGAACCAATTTGGCCGCGACGATTATGGAGACGGACGAGGACAACAAACTGGAGCAGGCAGAAAGCTATTTGCAGGAAGCCCTTGCCTATTATGAAAAAGATTACGGCAAAGACTTTCATTACGGTGCGGCGCTCGTTGCCATGGGTGATGTGTGTTACAAAAAGCAAAATTACGGGGAGGCTGCGAACTATTACCAGCGCGGCTTATTAGAGTTGGAAAAACACGTGGGTAGAACCGAAAATTATGCCCGCGTTTTTGAAAAGTTTACAAAAGCAACACAAAGAGGCGAAAAGAAAACCGGTTGGAAATCCAACTTGGACAGAAGCAGAGAGTTTTTTGAGCGTTTTGGAAAGAAGATGTTGCATGAAAAATTTGCGGCGTACGAAGAACGCATTGCAGTCGGAATGGTCGGGGAAGGTTCGGATTGTTTTGGATTTGATGATTATGTATCTTCGGATCACGACTATGGATTGGGCTTTTGTATGTGGCTTACAGAAGCGGATTATGAGGCAATCGGACAGCCGTTGCAAGAGGCGTACGAGCAATTGTTGGAAGAGGCAGGCGTGCGAAATATTGTCAATCCGTTGCTTGTAAAACGGCGCGGCGTAACTTCCATAAACCGTTTTTATAACGAGTTGTTGGACACGGATATCGATTACGAAAATGCCACCGCTATCTTTTTTGCAAACGTGGAAGAATTTCGGCTTGCCCATGCGGTAAACGGGCAAGTATTTAGCGATAAAGCGGGTGTTTTTAGCCGCATCCGGAATGCGCTTATGGCATATTATCCGGAGCCCGTCTGGCGGTCCCATCTGGCAAAAGCCTTGCATGATTTTTCACAATATGCCCAGAGCAATTATCCGCGTATGATGGCTAGAGCGGATTATGTGACCGCAACTATGTGTGTTGCCAAAGCAACGGAAAGTGCCATGGATCTTGTGTACTTGCTCAACAAAACGTATGCCCCTTATTACAAGTGGAAAAAGAAAGGCATGGAAAAGCTTGCGGTGTTGCAGGAAGTAGTGACATTGCTTGAAAAAGTGCCGTTTGTTGCAGAGCAGTCAAAGGCATGGGAAGGTCTTGTGTACTCGTCGGCTGTTCTCAATGAAAAAGATGCTTTTGTAGTGCTTTTTGAGCAGATTGCGGCATGTATTTTAAAAGAGTTAAAGAGACAAAATTTAGTGTCCGGAGACGATACGTTTTTGGAGTTATATGTGCGGGAAGTAGATGGGAAGTAGCCTATTTGTGAGAGGCAGACCCGCGTTAGATACATTTTTTGCAGGAGGGCAAAGAAGATGGAGTTGATAGAAAAAATTGTGGATTTGGAATGGGAGCAGTTTGACAAAGTGCGAAACGTAGGCGGCAGAGCCAGCTGCCAGAACGATTTCGGTACGTTTTCCATTATGCGAAAAAGCCAGTATCTTACTTGGCCGGAGGAGTTGCTTGCAAGCTATTATGCAGATTTGCAGGCAGCAGAGCAAAACGGCTGGAATCTGATTACTGAAAAGTATGCCCGTATGATGGAAAGTACATCACCGGAAGAATACGAAGCATTGCGCGAAACTTTGCCGGTACTAAGCGAGGAACGGCTTGCCATTCAGGAACAGATTATAAAAATTCAAGTATCGTGGATGGAGCAGTTTGCGGCGAAGTATCCTCATCTTGCCGGAAATGCAAGAAGCATTCACACCGCGGAAGATACGTTGTATAATACATCTTATGAGACGTATTTGCGCGGGGAACTGAGTACATACGGAGAAGAAACGTTTGTGTTATACGGAAGGTTTGTGGCGAAACTGTTGAGTGAGGACAAAAACCTTGCCTATGAAACGATGCGCAATACGGCGTTGTTGTACGGATATGCAGGGATTGAAGAAGCGGAAAGCGCAATGACTTGATAATAAGGGGAAAGGCATATGGAAAACAAAACATTGATGCAGTATTTTGAGTGGTATTTGCCGGATAATGAATTGCATTGGGAAAGATGCAAAGCTCAGGCAAAGGCACTGAAACGCGCTGGAATTAATATGGTGTGGCTGCCACCGGCATACAAAGGCGCCAGCGGCAATAAAAGCGTCGGTTACGATGTATACGATACGTATGATTTAGGTGAATTTGACCAAAAAGGTTCCATTGCAACAAAGTATGGTACAAAGGCACAGTATTTGGAAGCTGTAAAGGCGTTTCAGGACAATGGAATCGAAGTTCTTGCAGATGTTGTACTAAATCATATGATGGGTGCAGATGCGACACAGTGGGTTACGGTGGAAGAACAGTCTGCTGAGGACAGAAATATAGATATTGGCGGCAAGCAAAAAATAGAAGCGTGGACAAAATTTGATTTTCCGGGACGAGCCGGGAAATATTCAAAGTATACATGGGATGTCAACAATTTCAGTGGTACGGATTGGGACGAAGCCGGTAAAAGAAAAGGAGTTTTTTCTTTTGAAGGCAAGCAGTGGAATGGCGGAACTGACACCGAAAAAGGAAACTATGATTACTTGATGGGTGCAGATTTGGATACTGATTATCCCGGCACCGTAAAAGCGGTTACCGATTGGGGAAAATGGTATTTAGATGAAGTGAGACCGGATGGATTCCGCTTGGATGCGGTGAAACACATCAGTGTGCATTTTTACAAAGAATGGGTAAAAAAGATGCGTGCCCATGTAAAGAAAGACCTGTTTGTTGTGGGTGAGTACTGGTCTTGTGAATTGGCAAAGTTAACAAACTATGTAGACAGTATGCAAGAGACAGTAGCCCTGTTTGATGTGCCGTTACATTTTAATTTTTTGCGTGCTGCTACGTCCAACGGACAATGCGATATGGGTGCATTATTTTGCGGGACACTGTTGCAGGAGCGGACAAAAAATGCAGTGACGTTTGTGGATAACCATGACACGCAACCGGGCCAGGCACTCGTTTCTTTTATTCCGGCCTGGTTTAAACCCATTGCATATGCTATGATACTTCTTAGAAAAGACGGTTTACCATGTGTGTTTTATGGAGACTACTATGGGATTCCACATGACAATATAGCTCCCGTGGAGGGACTAAAAAAATTGTTGTGTTTAAGAAAAAAATATGCCTATGGGGAACAGATTGATTATTTTGACGACAGCTCGGTTGTTGGATTTACAAGGAGCGGTGATGCGAAACATCCCCATTCCGGCATGGCAGTACTTGCCACGGATTCTGTGAGCGGAACAAAAAAGATGCAGGTAGGAAAACAGTACGCAGGGCAATGTTTTTATGATGTGATGTGCAACTATCATGACCCGGTTGTGCTGGATGAAACCGGAAGCGGAGAATTTCGCGTAGACGGCGGTTCGGTATCCGTCTGGGTGCCGCACGAAACCTATAAACAAATTTGTATCGAAATAGAATAGTGTAATTTAAGCAAAAGAGAGGAAAAAGATATGGCTAACATTACGATAAACGGAAGAACGGTAGGGGATGGCGCACCGGCATATATTATTGCAGAGATGTCTGCAAATCATGCAGGAAGCATCGAACGTGCAAAGGAACTTATTCATGTTGCGAAAGAAATCGGAGCAGACTGCGTAAAAATCCAGACTTATACGGCGGATACCATTACCATTGACTGTCATAACGAATATTTCCATATAGGAGACGGTACATGGGAAGGAGAAAATTTGCATTCCCTGTATCAAAAAGCACATACGCCGTGGGAGTGGCATGCAGAACTTCGTGATGAGGCGGCAAAGGTAGGAATCGACTTTTTCTCCACGCCGTTTGACAATACTTCCGTTGATTTTTTGGAAGACTTGGGTATGAATTTTTATAAAGTAGCATCCTTTGAGATGGTGGATATTCCGCTGCTTGAATACATTGCATCCAAAAACAAACCGATAATTATGTCAACCGGAATGGCAACCTTGGAGGAAATTGAAGAAGCGGTAGCAGCCATTTACAGTACCGGAAATAAGCAGCTTGCTTTGATGAAATGTTCCAGTGCTTATCCGGCGAAACGGGAAGAGATGAATTTGCGCACCATTGCAGATTTGAAAAAACGTTTTGATATTCCCATTGGTTTGTCCGACCATTCTATGGGTTCTTTTAGTGCCGCCACAGCCGTTGCACTCGGTGCCAATATTATTGAGAAACATTACTGCATGAGTCGGAGTATTGAAAATCCGGATGCATCGTTTTCTATGGAACCGGATGAATTCCGTGCTATGGTAAACGAAATCAGAGAAGTGGAAAAAGCATTGGGAAAAGTGTCTTACGGTCCTTCCAAGCAGGAAGAATTCAGCGTAGGATTCCGCCGTTCTCTCTTTGTGGTGGAAGACATTCCGGCGGGGGCGAAATTGACACCGCAAAACATCCGCAGCATCCGTCCGGCCAACGGCTTGAAACCAAAATATTACAAAGAAGTATTGGGCAAAACGGCAGTGCGCGAGTTAAAACGCGGCACCCCGCTTTCCTTTGAGGACATACAATAACAATGGAATTACAAATCACAACATTGATTGAAAATGAACCGGATACTGCCGGAAAGCTGCAGTATGAACATGGTTTATCCATGTACATCGAATTTGATGGGAAAAAGCTGTTGTTTGACACCGGTCAGACCGGAGCTTTTGTGGAAAATGCAAACATCCTTTCCAAAGATTTGGGAAGCCTTGATTATGTATTTGTCAGCCACGGACACTACGACCACAGTGGCGGTATGAAGCGCCTTTTGCCGCTGCTTTCCAAAGATACGGTAGTATGTGTGGGCGAAGAATTTTTTCATGGAAAATACAAAAAAGCAGAGGATGCGTTTGTTTATAACGGTGTGGATTTTTCGGAACAGGACTTGCTTGCACAGGGCATATGCGTGTCAAAAGTTGTGGATGATACACAGTATTTGACTGACAAAATCATAGTGTTTAAAAACTTTTTGTCCAAAAACGATTTTGAGATGCCTAATCCAAAGTTTTACAAAAAAACAGACACAGGTATGCAGCCGGATGCGTTTGCGGACGAGATTGCACTGGGCCTTGTGACAGAAAAAGGACTTGTTGTTTTGGTGGGATGTTCCCATCCGGGCATTGTGACCATGTTACAACACATAAAAGAAAGAGTAGACATGCCTTTGTATTGTGTCATCGGAGGAACCCATCTGGTAGATGCGTTTGAAACGCGTTTTGCAAAAACGGTGGAGGCTATGCGCGCCATGCATTTGCAAAAAATTGCAGTCTCTCATTGTACAGGGGAAGCAGGAAAAGCGTACATGAGAGAAGCTTTTGCAGAGGATTTTGTACATAACAATACAGGCAATGTTTTTGTAGTATAACAGACGACGGAGATAGTTTTGATGAGTACAAGAGAGTATAAATACGATGCGTTTATCAGTTACCGCCATGCGCCGTTAGACTTGTTTGTGGCGGAAAAACTGCACAAAATGCTGGAAAATTTTAAAGTGCCGAGACTTGCTTCGGATGAATTAAAAAAACAGGGAAAAGATACTGTCAAAAGAAGTATTTCGCGGGTATTCCGCGACAGGGATGAATTGCCGCTTTCCAGCAATTTGTCGGATACAATCGAAGAGGCGTTGGCGCATTCGGAGTTTTTGATTGTCATTTGTTCCCCCCGCACAAAGGAATCTTTGTGGGTGCAAAAAGAGATTTCTATGTTTGTTGCCATGCACGGAAGAGAAAAAGTGCTGGCAGTTTTGATTGAGGGAGAACCGGATGAGTCTTTTCCGGAGCAGCTGACCAAGGAAGAAATTGCCTTTGTACGTTTGGACGGAACAAAGGAAATACAGCAAAAAACAATCGAGCCGCTGGCAGCAGACGTGCGCGGAAAAAATAAAAAAGAAGTGGAAAAGAAGTTGAAGGAGGAGCTGCTTAGGCTGGTTGCTCCTATTTTAGGTTGTGAGTACGATGATTTGAAACAGCGCCACAGAGAGCGCAGATTCAAAAGAATGCTTACGGCGTCGCTTGTGGCAGCAGGCGTATTTCTTGTGTTTGGAGGTGTCAGTCTCGTTATGGCACTGCAAATCCGCGCCCAGTCTCAAATTATTACAAGGCAGTACGAAGATATTTTAAAAAGACAGTCCATTTCCATGGCAAATATGTCGCAAAGTCTTCTCAAAGAGGGGGACCGTATTGCCGCAATTCTTGTTGCGCAGGAAGCGCTTTCCGAAGAGAGCGGATATACGGAGCAGGCACAGCAGGCGTTGGCAGACGCCTTATATGTGTATGACAGTGAGACCCATCTTGCAGCCATGCATTCGCTGAAAATGGACGGAATCATTGAGTATGTAGAAGTGTCCCCGGACAAAAAGCTTTTGCTTGCAGTAGATTCTGCGGGCAATGTAAAAGTATGGAATGTAACGGCAGGAAGTGAAATTTTTTCTGTAGATGCAACCGCAGATTTTACTTTGTTAGACTATGACGGTCGGTTTGGTTTTGTGGATGATTTTCATATTTTTGCACAGACAGAACAAGGCATTGCCGTATATAACATAGCAAACGGTACAGAAAAATATCATATTAAGCAGGTCGGCAGCTGCTATGTAAAAGCCAATGCGGAAGCAAAGATTATCGTAGTTTGCGATATGGAGACGTTTGCCGTATATGACGCTGTGACAGGAACAGAGTTGGCGCGTTACGGGGAAGAAAAAGATTGGGATTGGCTGGAGACAATGACGATGAATCCCGACGGTACCCTTCTGGCAGCCGAAGTAGATTTGCCAAACAATGATAGAGCACTTGTTGTAATCGATTTGGAAAAACAGCAGATTGTTTTGGAGAGAATGCTTGTCGATGAAAATATCCGCAATATGGTTTTTGGAACGGACGGAAAGCTTGCTGTCATTACGGTGCAGGGTGAGTTGCTTGATTATGAGAACTATGAGTATCTCGTTCAGATGTTTGACCCGGACAAAGCACAAGAGGGCAATGCCGAGCCACTCTGGGAAAGAGCGTTTGGCGGACAAGTTTTGAGTGAGCTGATTCCGCATGAGGAAGCAGGGCAATTAATCATTCAAAAATACGATTCCATGGAAGGCGTGGATTGGAACGACGGAACGACGATTGCAACAATAGAACTGGACAATGAAATTGTAGGAGCGTCCGTCTTATCAGAGACAAGTATTATGTTGATGGGAAGAGACGGAATAAGTTGCAATTGGAATCCTGAAACCGGCTTTGGATATATTTCAGACGGATTTTTTAAGGCAAGTTCGGACAATTTGAAGCAAATGTGGAGAAGTGCCGCCTCCTTCGCGCTGTTGTCCCATCAAAGCAACTGTGTGACGGTGTATGGAATTCCCCAAAAAGAAAACATTGCTACGTTGTATTCTTTCGAAAATTTCATACAAGATGTTATCGTGTCAAAATACAAAGACCGTTGCCTTGTAAAAATGTATATAGGAGATGACGTACAAAACGTATTTTTGTTTGATGTGAAAGAAAGAAAAATCTTGCAGGAATATCAGTTTGATACGCAAATGTACGAGATTTGTTTTGCGGGAGAAAACGACGAATATATCGCTGCAGTTTCTGACACAGAGCTGTCTTTGTATGACAGTAACGGAACGCTGCGGGAGTGCTATACACTGGATGGATATGTAGATAACGTGTTTGGGGTGGACGAAACCGGCACAAAAATGGTTCTTGCGATAGATGACAGAATAGAGCAGATAAATCTTACTACAGGCGAAGTTTTGCTGTCACATAGCGTGGATATCAACAACGTGAGCCACTATTTTGCTATCGGCAAAAAACAGGAAATCTGCGTTGTGTTGGAAACAACGTCAGGCACTATGACAAGCTACGATTTTGCAACAATGCAACCGAAGCGTTCCGTAGAAGCGAATGTTGCGTTTATAACTTCAGCGTTTATGGATGAAACGGAACAGTTTTTATTTGTGTCCTATTTGGACAATACGCTGGAAGTTTACGATAGCCGCACGCTTATGTTGTTACACACTTATACGGAATTTGTGAGCAATATGGACAAATGCGTGGCGGTGCCACAACAGGATGCGTTCCTTTTGTATGGTCTGACCGATGGCTATTTGTGCAGCCGTGACAATTTTGAGAGCAAGGCATTCATACCGGGGGCAGGTGCAATATCCGTTGACGGTCAAGTGGTTTTTACGATTGTGGGTAATGATTTGATGAAAGTGCCTGTTTTGAGTGTGGAACAATTGCTTGATGAGGCCGAAAAACAGTTGGATGGACGAACTCTTTCTGACGAAGAACGGAAAAAATATAATTTGGATTAAAAAAAGGTGTACGATTTTACGTATAAAATGCAAAAACGGGTCGATTTTGACCCGTTTTTGCATTTTATACGTAAAATCATACACATTATGAACATTTTTTCAGGTTTTGGTAAAAACCGATGTATAATGCATGTGAAAGCAAAAAAGAATAGGAGGAGGAACAGAAAAAAGAATGCAAAGAATGAAACTATTAGATAAGGGGGACAATACATAAAAAAAGAAAGGGTTTAAAACGTAAATGACAGAACAATATATGGAAAAGAAAGTTGCAGTACTTCAATTGCAGGAATATGAAAGGCAGATGAAACAAGAGGAACTGGGAAGACGCACTATAAGTAAGTATCTTAAAGATGTGCAACAATGGCTTGCGGCAAGCGAGGAAGAAATTACGAAAGAAGGCTTGATTTGTTACAAAGAAACGATGCAGCAAACGTACAAAGCAAGCAGCCTAAATTCCAAAATCATATCCATCAACCGCTACTTGCGTTATCTTGGTTATGCGGATTTGGTTTTAAAAACAGATAGGATACAGCAGGCAAACAGTCTGGAAAATGTTATCTCCAAAGAACAGTATGAAAGAATGCTTTTGTATGCAAAGTGTCACAACAAAAAGAAAACATACTATATCATGAAAACGATAGCCCAGACAGGCATCCGTGTGAGCGAATTAGAGTATATTACGCTGGAAGCCGTGAAGGAAGGCACTGTTGTAGTAAAAAACAAAGGAAAGTTCCGAACCATCTATCTAACCGAAAAATTGTGTGAAAAATTGCTTGATTACTGTGAAGAAAATGCCATACAAAGCGGAGTCATTTTTTGCGGAAGGGAAAAAGGAAAAATGATAACACCAGAAGCCGTTTGGAAAAATTTAAAGTACATTGCCAAAAAGGCCGGTGTTCCGGAAAAAGTTGTGTATCCGCATTCTTTCCGACATTTGTTTGCAAAAGAATATATGCGGATTTACTCAGATATGTTTGAACTGGCAGACATCTTGGGACATAGCCGTTTGGAGACGACGCGCATCTACACCAAGTCGACTTCTTTGGAAAAAAGAATGAGAATGTCAAACATGCAATTATGAGTAGATATAATATGGCATTATATCTACTTTAAGACCTGATTTTTGTATTCTTTTTTGCACTTTCTTGTTAAAATATAATATGTTTTGTGGTAATATGTACTTCATTTTTTGTAACTTTTTGCTGTATTTTGCCTTGACAAAGTTAATATAATGCCATATTATATTTACTAGAGACAATCGTAAAAGAGAGCGAGACAGGCTATTTTACAGGAAAACGGTTGCAGTGAATGTTCATTGCAACCGTTTTCTTGGATAAAAGAGAGTAACGCATTAGTGTAACAGAGAATTACGAAGGAGAAACATCATGATAGTTAAAAAAATATTGTCATTTCTCTACAAGTTGGTAGGAGCTTTGCTGCTTGTAGCATTAGGGGTATTGCTTGGAGGAAAATTTGAACAGCAAACGATGGAGCAGGAACAAGGGATAGAAAACACAGGGCTTATCGCAGTCGTGAACTTGGATTCCGGCGTGGAAACAGACGGAATCGTAACAAACTATGCAAGCGGATTGATTAATCTGCCCAGTGACAATTTTACCTATGTGGGGTTGGAAGAGGCCAGAAGCGGTTTGGCAAACGGGACATATGCGGCTTATGTTATGATACCGGAAAACTTTTCCAAAAATATAGCAAGTGTAGAAAGTGTGCCGGAAACTGTGCAAATACAATATGACATCAACCCCAATTTGCGGGAAGACGTGATGAACAAAGTATTGAATGACATTCATGCCTTTGAAGTAAATCTCAATGCAAATATTTCTTACATGTACATTACTGCCATTATGGAAGAGTTTCATGAGGGACAGGATGCGGCAGCAACTATCATGGAAAACGATAACAAAGAGCTGGCAGTCATTAACGGAATCGATGGACAGAGTTTGCTTGCAGAGCTGGTAGTAGCCGAAGCAGCGTATCCGGAAAACACAATAGAATACAAAGATTTCAGTATGTTGCTTCAAAACAACCAGGCGCAAATCTCCGCGCTGAAGGAATACCATGCGCAGTGTTTGCAGGAAGCAATGGGCGAGTTTGCTACCATTCATGCCCAGGACGCAGCCATGCAGGCATCGATTCAAGCAGTAAAACAGCGTCTCGCAAGTTTGAACCTGACAACAGACCCGGAAGGCAATCTGATTTATCAGGAGGGACTCGATAACCTTGCAACGGAAATTACAGCATACAACGACTTGCTGGAGGTGGAAAAAAGAACCATCAAAGAAACCATGGGCTGGAGCATAGACGAAAACGGAGTCGTGTCATATGCGATGCCGGCGGAAATGCAAGCCGTGATAGAACAGGAAATCCAACAGGCAGTAGATGCAGCAATATTGGCAAATAACGAAAGATTGCAATTGCAGATGGAACAAATTTATCTTTGTGCAGCAGCATTAGAATACGACGAAGATGCGGATGAAATCGTAGGACTTACCGAGCTGCAGGCAGCACTTGCCGGTGTGACGCCTTTTGAAATGAGTGCAATTCCGGTGCGTTCCGATGTATTGCAGCCGTGGCAGGAAAGTGCAGTTACATTGGTGGATGCCATGAGCCAGCCTGACACAGAGGCATGGAATAACCTGTTTAACGAGCAAATCGTGCAAGTTGTTATGACAAGAGCAAACGAAGAAAATGTGTTGTTAGACCAGGAAAGCGCACTTGCAATCGGGCAGATAGACAGTTACGCAGAAAGCCTTGGAAGCTATGATCCGTTCGCCCTTGTGGACGAAGCACAACTGAACACCTATCTTGATGCCATTGGTGAAAATGTAAGTGTTATGGAAAACGATGTAAATCAGACAACGTTTGACCAGCAGATGTATGTGACGGACCTTTACAGTGCCGTTCTTATGAATGAAAATGCGTGGAAAACCGGTTTGGACAATGCCTATAGCGCCACAGCAGGCAATGTGGACAGTACCGTTGCAACTCTAAAACAGAGCCGTACAACGATAAATGCATTGAACGTAACATTGCTAAAAGAATTCTCCAATCGACTTGCAAACACAAGACTTGGAAAAGTGGAATATACACAGATGTATGACTTTGTCAGCCATCCGCTTATGATGGAAAACTTAGAGTCCCAGCAAAAACAAGTATTTGAAATCAGAGACTATGATACCGTCATACTGACGGTAGGCGGCGTGATTATCATCTGGGCGGTGTGTGGCCTGATGTGGTCGATTATACAGTGGGCAAGCAGAAGAAAAGAAGCAGAGGAATAAGAAAATCAATTACGGTAAGTAAGGCAAAGCCTTGTTTATACATATTTCCATAAAAGAAGGAGGAATAAAAAAATGGGAAACATTAGAATGAATTACCAGGGAGTGGAAGACAAAGCGAGGGGCTTCGAAATGGATTCCGAAGAAATGAGGGATTTAATCAGACGTGTGGAAAATCGTTACCAGAGCCTTGGAGAAGACTGGGAAGGCGAATCCAGCAGAGCATTTGAGGCAATGTTGACACAGATGACACCAAAGTTGTATGAGATGTCTGACCTTATGAAAGTAGTGGCACAGGATATCCGTAAAGCTTCTGATGCATATCAGTCATTGGATTCCGGCTTGGCAGGAAACTTTAAAGCATAACAAGTGGATGCAGAAACAGGAGGCTGCATGGAAAACATGCAGCCCCAAAAAAGAGAGAGAGGAAACAATGTCGCAGACAGGGAGTACAGACGGCGCTTCCTTTTCCTTTCGTCCGGATAGCTGGAAAGAAAAAAGTGAGAGTGATTATGCACTCACCGAAGGAATGACGTACGAGTTATTCAGCACACGCTACCAGAGCCTTTTGGAGCAATCCATAGAGCAGAGAAAAGCGCGTGAAAATCAGCTTGGGAGTATATTGTTTGTTGGGGAAGAGGAACTGTTAAAAGAACAAGACGAGGAACTGACAGAATATTTATTTCTGGAAGTAAAAAGAGAAATCAATCCAAAAAATAATACAGATTCAGTCAAAGGGTATGAAATCGCACTTGGAGGCGGTTTTCTCATCATACTCTTTTTTGTGTTATGGAAATTTACATTCCAAAAGAAAGACAAAAAGAAAACGGGAGGTTATGCATGAAACCGTATATAGACATTACACTGCGCGTTACAGGAAACGATGAAAAAGAGTGGGATCTGAGCGTGCATGAGGACCAGACGTGGAAGCATATCCTGCGTGTGCTTAAGACAAAGCAGATGATAGAAAAAATGACAGATGAAAATAATATGCAGCTAAAGTCCATGCGGACCGGCGCTGTTTTTACGCCTGAAAAGACAAGCAAAGAAGCGGGTGTCTTTTGCGGCGATATTGTCGTAATAGAGACAGACAAAAAATAGGAGATACTTGGACATGGAAGAGAATAAAAAAGAAATGGTAGTGCCTTACGCAACGTTACGGGCAAAGAAAGAAGAACACTACAACAAGCTGGTGGAAGAAAACGAATACTTTGTGCCGGCGTCCTATGAAGAGACGCAGGAAGGGTTAAAGCTCACCTTTGATACACAGGGGCTGCTTCCATGGAAAGAACTGCGAAAGGAAAGTCTGCTGAGACGATATGCAACCCTGTTAAAAGCAACAAAGCTGTTTGCCTGTGCAGAGGAATACGGATTTGAGGTAAGACCTGCCAACCTGTATTACAGCCTGACCGGCGAAGTCCGCATAAAGATGCGTGATTTGGCAGATGAAGAGATAGATTATAAAGAGCATTTTTTGCGCCAGTTTAAGGCGCTATGCGGTTATACCTTCCAAAAAAAATACAGTTACGACGATTATTACAAAGGTGGCGAAAGCCTGCTTAAGAAAAACAAACGCACGGCGCCTTTTTTGGAAACCGAAAATTTGACGCAGATGACGGAGTACTTGACCGAACAAGTAAAAGAGCGTCATGAAATCTTTTTGAAAGAAGAACAGCTTGTTTCCAAAAAGAGCGTGTGGTTTATGAAACTGTGGATAGCCATCCTTGGAACGACCACCGCGCTCGGACTTATTTTTGCAGGGGTATACCTCTTTTATCTTGCACCGTATTATAACGCAACGGAAGCGGCCATGAAGGCTTATATTGACCGCAATCATGTGGCATTGATTGACAGCATGAAGCCCGTATCCATGCAGCGCATGAGCCTGCATCACAAAAAAATATTGAGCGAAGCCTATGTAAACGGGGAAAACCTGTCCATGGAGCAGAAAGAAAATATTCTGCTTACATTGTCCGCGAACCAAAATGAAAAAGTGTTTGATTACTGGATATATATCGGCCGTTTGGATGCGGTGGAGGCCGAAAACATTGCTATGCAGCTTTCCGACGAGGAACTGCTCGTATATGCCTACCTGTTGGAGCGCAAGCTGTTGGAAAAAGATACCGGAATGGACGGGGAAGAAAAAAATGCAAAAATAAAAGAGCTGGACAACCGCATTTCCGAGTATACCGAAAAGATAGAACAAATGCAGGAGGAACAATAAACATTTATGGAAAATATGGAGCGTATTTCACATTTTAAACGTTCTCCCCGCATGTTCCAACGACTGGAAGAGGGACGAATCGAAATAAAAAAGCCGCCCGAAAAGAAAAATATGACAAAGGCAAGCCTTATAGAGACCATCCTGCCACCCTTACTTATGAGTGCCGTGACAGCCGGCGTTGGTCTGCTTATCGGCCGTGGCATTTACATGATTGTGACAGTGGCGGCAACGATTATGACAACCATCTTTTCTACAGTCCGCTTTTTTAAAGAAAAAAAGGCATGCAGAAAAGAAAACAAAGAGCGTGAGGCAATGTACGATGCCTACCTGCTGGATAAGCGAAAAGAGCTCTATCAGGCGTACGAAAAAGAAAAAGAATCCTATGCATATCATTATCCAAAGATTGGCATTTTGGAGAAAAAAATCAGCCGCTACGATGCCCGCATTTATGAAAAATCCTATCTGGATGAGGACTTTTTGGCAGTCTGGCTGGGGTATGGAGACAGACGTCCCGTGCGCGGTGTATACGTATCCGGTGGGGAGGAGCTAAAAACCAAGAAGGACGAGCTGGAGCAGGAAGCCCAGAGCCTTGCCGCCGAATACACAACCATCGAAGCTCCCATCGTGCTTGATTTGAAAAAAGAAAACTTAGGACTTGTGGGAGATGCAGGGGCAGTCAGCGAGCAGATTAAGCTGCTTTTGCTGCGCCTTGCCTTTTTCCACAGCTATAGGGAGCTGAACGTGGTGTTTGTGTACGAGGAAAAACGGGAAGAGGAATACCGGTTTTTGCGTTTTTTGCCGCATATGAAGCTGCAATCCTTAAACGTGCTCGGGATGATATCCAATGACAGGAGCCGTGACCAGGTGCTTGGCAGTGTATACCGGATGTTAAAGCAGAGGGAAGTAAGCAGGGAGGAAAAGGAAAAAGAAAAAAATTTCCTGCCCCATCTGTTGTTTGTTATCGATTATCCGGCGCTTATTGCAGACCACCCCATTATGGAGTTTTTGGAGCGCAAAGAAAAAGGGCTTGGCTACTCCGTCATTTATACTGCCCACATGCAGGGCAACCTGCCGGAAAATATGGACACGGTAGTGCTGTTTGAGCGTGCGGACACGGCAAAAATGCTGATGCGCAACAAACAGGAGACCGGCCGGTATTTTGTGCCGGAGCGCCTTAGTGAGGTGTCTGCCGAGTGGATGGTGCGCAACTTAAGTGCCATCTGCCACGTACCGGGCATGGAAAACCATATCCCGGAGAGATACCTTTTTTGAACTGTACAAGGCAGAAAACCCGGGGCAGCTTGCGGCGCCGCAGAGGTGGCAGAAAAACCGTGCTTCCAAGACGCTTGCGGTGCCTCTTGGGGTGCGTGGAAAAGAAGACTACGTGCAGTTAAACTTGCACGAAAAAGCCCATGGACCACATGGTCTTGTGGCAGGAACGACAGGTTCCGGTAAATCGGAAATCGTGCAGTCTTATATCCTGTCGTTGGCGGTAAACTTTCATCCTTATGAGGTGGGCTTTTTGTTAATCGACTACAAGGGCGGCGGTATGGCAGCTTTGTTTGAAAACCTGCCCCATCTGCTTGGCACCATCACCAACCTGGACGGGGCAGAGAGCATGCGTGCCATGGCATCCATCAAGAGCGAGCTGGCAAGACGCCAGCAGTTATTTAACGATTACAACGTCAATCATATCAGCGGTTACCAGCGCCTGTTCCACGAAGGAATCGCCAAGGAACCGTTGCCCCACTTATTTTTAATCAGCGATGAGTTTGCGGAATTAAAGAAGGAGCAGCCGGACTTCATGCGGGAGCTTGTGAGCGCCGCCCGTATCGGACGAAGCCTGGGCATCCACTTAATCCTTGCCACCCAGAAACCCACCGGCGTGGTGGATGACCAGATTTGGTCCAACTCCCGCTTTAAGCTTGCACTGAAAGTACAAAACGAAGCGGACAGTAAGGAAATCTTAAAGACGGCAGATGCGGCATCCATCGTACAGCCGGGACGTGCCTACCTGCAGGTAGGCAACAACGAAATCTACGAGCTGTTCCAGTCTGCGTGGAGCGGTGCCGCTTACAAAGAAAAGAAAGAGACAGAAGAAGTGGATAACCGTGTGTATCGGATCAACGACTTAGGTCAGGGCGAGCTGTTAAACGAAGACTTAAGCGAGGAGGAAGCAGAAACCGGCAACCCGGTGACGGAGCTGGATGTGACAGTAGCGTATTTGCAAAGTGTGGCAAAAGCTACCGGGGTACGCCCTGTGAAAAAGCCATGGCTTCCGCCGCTGCCCGGGCAGTATGTCACCGTGGAGATGCCAAGATTATCCGAGTCAAAGATACCGGATTTGTCGCTCCACCTCGGATTAGTAGACTTGCCGGAATCCCAGTCACAGGAAGTGTATGCGCCTGATTTGGCAGAAGACGGAAACCTTCTTTACGTGGCGGCAAGCGGTTACGGAAGAACGGTATTTCTTACCACAGCAGTCTTATCGCTTGCCTACAAAAACCATGTAGACGCGTTGCAGTTTTATCTCTTGGACTTTGGCAACAGCGGTCTTATTGCCTTAAACAGCCTGCATCATACGGCGGACTATATGACTTTGGAAGATATGGAGAAGCTGTCCAAGTTCCGCGCTTTTTTGGAGCAGGAGATGAAGGAGCGAAGAAAGCTTCTGGGGGAAGCGGTGGCGCAGAATGTGACGGTATACAACAGTCATGCCAAGGTGCCGTTGAAGGCACTCTGTGTGGTATTGGACAACTACGACATAGTAAAAGAGCTGGGGCTTGAATGGGAAGAGTTTTTCCTGAAAGTGGCAAGAGACGGAGCCGGTCTTGGCATCTATGTGATGTTTACCGCTACCCGCGGCACGGCACTGCGGTTTAACCTGCTTAACACGTTTAAAAACCGCATCGTAGGCTTTTTGTTAGAAACAGCAGAAATCAACCAGCTGCTTGGAAGAAGCAGCATTCCGGTGTCGGAAGTAAAAGGGCGCACCCTGCTCAAATGGGGCAGTGCTATTGCCGCCATGCAGGTGGCAGTACCGTTTGCCTTTGAAGACGAGACAGACTACAACAGAAAGCTTGCGGAAACGATAGAAGAAATCAACGCTCTGTATCCGGGACAGAAAGCGGCACGTCTGGCAGTACTGCCGGATGTACTGACCTATCCGATGTTAAAAGATTACGAGTCAGAGCAAAACGTGCTTCTGCCTCTTGCACTGGACAAAGAGACCGTACAAGTCTGTGGTGTAAACATGGATACGGCGCCGTTTGCCATCGTAGGCGATACGAGAAAAGGTAAAACAAATGTGCTTAAGATGGTGCTGAAAGGATTGCAGATACAAAGCGAGAAGAAAGCGGCAGGAGCAGAGGAACTTGTTAAAGGGCAGTCTCAAAACATCTACCTCTTTGACTCCGAATCCATGGAGCTGTATGGCTTTAAGGAGATGGAGCAGTTGTCCTACATAAGAACGGAAGAAGACGTGGAGCAATTCGTATCAGAATTATCTGCCCTTGTCATGGAGCGTAAGGAAACCCTTACTACATGGCTGGAAACCGAGGCAGGCGTTCATCCAAAAGAGCTTGCTTTGCGATTTGAACCGGTGTATGTGGTAGTGGATGACTGGGATGTGTTTGTGGAGAAAACGAGAAGATATGCAGACGCACTTCTCCAAGTATTAAACAGCTGTGCCAGCGTAGGTGTGCGAATCATCTTTAGTGCTTCCGCAGGCAAACTGCGCGGCTTTGATGAAATCAGCAAGTTTGCCAAGGCAAGCATCAATGGTCTGCTTCTGAGCCATTCTGGCAACACAGGTATGTTCCCGCTTCGTACGATACGGGATACACCGCAGGAAACAGGCGATGCGCTGTTGTTTAGCGATGGTAACTACAGGGCTATGAAAGTGGCAAGAGCGGAAGAGGAAATATAGAAAAACGGAAAGAAGGGGTGAAATTATGTCAAAAGCAAGTGTAATCGCAGCAATACAGGGGCAGATAGCCGCATGTAAGATGGCGATAGCTTCTATCGAAGCGAATATTCAAAAGTTAGAAAATGCAAAGAAAAGTTTGGAAAGTTTAATTGTTACGTTGGAGACCTCCTGCAATGAAAACATGAAACAGTTAAAAGATTGTGGAAATTTTGCAGGAGACAATCAAACCAGTTATGAAGGAATTGTGGACGATGGAATCAAAGCAAATGAAAACAACTATATGTTTAAAGTAAATGCTGTCATTGTCCTGATTCAGCTTAAAATAGAAAAACTGAAAAAAGAAAAAGCAGAGCTGGAACAGAAACTACATGAGTTAATGATACAGCTGATGATTGCAATGAGTGCCGCAGAAGACGAAGATAGTGGAAGAAGCGGAGGCGGAGGTCCATTCCGTGGAGGAAGCGGAGGCGGAAGACATGGTGGAATTGGTGGCGGACGAGGCAGATAAGGCAAGGTAAAGGTTTCACGAAAGATACAGATGTATCAAAAGAAGGAAAGAGGAGGATATAAAAATGCCGGAACAATATGGAGTCAATATAGATAAAGTGTCTATAATGGCAGGAGCTGGAAAAATAAGCATGGAGTCGGATACCGTAAACTGCGAAGCGTGCGGTGTGGAAGTGAGTGCAGGTCAGGAAGTGCTTAAGAAATATTCTGAGGAATATGAAAAAGTGATTGCCATTACCCAGACTTGGATTACTTTGTTAAAAGAGGATGTGGGTCGCATTACGAAAGCAACGGATGAATTTTATGAAATGGATGCGAACCTGATAGAAGGTTAGCATGCCTGTAAACACAAAAGAAATTCAAGCAAAAACATAAAAGAACAATAGGATTGCAGAAAGAAAAAAGGGTGGAAAAAAATGGGATATGATGTTATTATGAGTGAGATAGCGGATATGCAGGAAAGTGTATCAAACCGGTACGAAGAATGGACGACACAGATAGGAAATGTGTGTATTGCCATCGAAAATTTCATCACAGAATTGAAAACGAATGGAAAGGGAGAAACCGTAAACGCCATTTGTAACTATTTGCAGGAAGTACATTTATCTTTTGCGTATGCTATACAGGGGATGCAGTTTGAATTAAAAACAAGGCTGGACGCCTATGCAAACGGCATGTTTGGAATAGAGGGTGACACAAAGAAGGGGCGTATCCCACAGGATGAGCTGAACAGACAGCTTGATTTTTTAAGAACCGGGCAGGAAAACTTTGTTCATACCGCAGATTTGATTGAGAAACAGATTAATAGTATTGCGAATATAGTGCAGGTAGAAGCGCCCAGCACAGACGCGGTTGAAGAGCAGTTCCGATTGGCCAATATAAAACTAACCATGTTAGACCAATCAGTAGGAAATTTTGAACAATACCACCTCATATCAGACTTTGTAGAATTGGAGAGTCAGTTGAGTAACCTACAGACTCTGTTGGACCAATACAGTGGACAGACCGTTGACGAATTGGCACAATATCAGGCCGGAAGTGTATACAAGACGGCGGAGATGAAAGATATCGATGCTTCCAGAGATAAGTTGATGCAGGAGTGGACAGTGGATGGTATTGTGCCAACGGACGAAGAATGGTCGGTTGATTTGGGATGTTGCCACGTTGGACAAGTAACATATCTTGATGATGATGGTATTGAAAGAATCAACATGGTGGAAACGCGCAAAATCTTGAAAAAGAATGCGGATGATATCACGGATTCGGAATATAAACAGATAGGTGATGTAGTTGTTAAGGCGAATGATAAAGAATTGACTCAAGTCATAAAATATTGCATGGAACCAAACTCAGAGGAAGAAAAAGTCGCTAATTATCAATTACGAACACCAAATACATACTGGGGAAATATGGCGTATGAGGAATGGGGAATTAATCAGGAAAAGATGATTCGTATTGAAGCAGAAGTAGCCAAACATTCGGCGGTATTGTTGATGGAATTACAGTTGGAAACCAACGAAAATAATAATAAGATTTTACAATATGAAAGGGACTTTGTGAATCAGAAACTTACATTGCTTGGTGCAGTAAGAGAATTTGATGCCTTTCATTCAGAGCTTGGCGCAGAAGAACCTCAGTTTACGATCAGTACAATACCAGAGGGTGAAGAAAATCAGCTTGCAAAGATTGTGTCTTTTGAAGAATACAATCAAGTAGGTCCAAGTGGAGGAAATTATAGAACTTCAACCATAACTATTGACCAAACAACAAATGGTACTATTACTAACATGAAGGCAACAAAAGAGGCAAGAAGTCAATTCAGAGCCCATTTTTGTGATGTGTCTGTATCACAGGGAATAGCAGATGCTTTGTGGGAACAAGGAAAAGAGCAACTACAAAGTAATGGGGAAAAAGTGTTATTAAATACGTTTGAAATCGCAGGGAGTTCGCTATATGTGACTGCAGGTGGAATGATTGGAGGTGCTGCGAAAACTTTTATTATAGAACAAGTGGAGCAGGCACAGGATTTGGAGTTCATTGATGTACAGTTTGATAACTTAGATGCTACAATCATTTATAGTCAATATGGTGCCAGTGTAAATCAGGTGCGTTATGATACTGCCTTAAGAACTGGATATGATATGTACGCATACGAGGGAGAACATACTTACGCTAGAGTCATGGAAGTAAATAGGGCAATGGGAAATGATGTTGATAATTATATTACTGTGGAACAAGTGTTAACAAAACCAAATGAGATTTTTGCAAAAGCAGACGAGTATAGCCAACTTGCGGGTATGAATGGAAATGATTATGATACTGCTTTGTCGGTAGAATGGGACACATGGCTTGCCAAGTATGATCCGCTTAATTATGTTATTACGTATTAACAAAAAGGAGGGAGAATGACCAGTATAGGAAAGGTCACGTAAAGAATGAAAAAGAAGATAATAATTAGTGTAATTGTAGTATTGATAATAATTGTATGCATAAAACCGGCACAGATGATTTATCAATATTTTGAGAAGATATATCGTTTGTCACAAGATGCTTATTATACAGAATATCGATTAACATATGATGAATTATTCGATATGTTTAGTTTTTATGGAGTGAATACTAATCCGCATTATATGCTTTTAACGAAAGGAAACGAAGAATGTCATACTGATTGGCCGGATTTTAGTTATTGTGAGATGGAAGCTTCAGAAATTACCGAAATGAACGTAGCTGTTTTAAATTATGACCTGTTTTTTGAACCAAGCGAATTAGACGAAGCAGCATGTGTTATTGCAGAAGGATATGGCTTTTCAAAAGAAAATCCCATCACGGTAGAGTGGGTTATGGAGCATCCAAGGGAAGCAATAGAAATAGTCAGTTCAACATTTAATCGGGGAACTTCATATAGAGGGGCTCAGGAATTCAGGTATAACCAAATTTTCGGTCCTTTACCAGAAGAAAGCACAGAGTAACAGAGGAAGAGAACGAAAATGGGAACAAAGGTTAAGAAGGGTATTAAGATATTTTTTATTATATTATGGAGTGCGGCGTTTGTTTTTTTGGCGTATGAGTATGTTAAAGAGAAGATGCGTCTGGCGCAAGAAGCTTATTATACAGAATTTAAGCTTACAAATAACGATTTAATGCAGTTAAATTATGCATATCGGATAAAAACAACAGTGGAATGGGAAACATTACTTGATGAGCAGGATACATGGCCGGATTTCAGTCATTATACGTTAGAAGCAACAGCGGAAACAGAAATGGTCGTTGAGATTTTGAATTATTATTTGTTTGTAGATGTTGATGAGGAAGATGAAAATGCTCGCGATTACGCAGAAAAGCATGGGATAACAATGGAAAATCCGATGACAGTGGAATGGGTAATGAAGCACCCGGTAGAAGCTTTAAGTATTAGGGTAATGCTAAAGAGACGTGGACACTATACGCAACAGGGCTCGGTACAGAGTGAGTATGAGTATGTTATGGAGCAGACTGGAAGAGGAGAAATGGATACGGAGGCGCAATTATCGGAGGAATAATAAGTGCCTTGGAGAGATGGAACTCTTGGATATTATCGATGATTATGAAATGCAGTTTATACAACAAGTTAGATAATGTTGTATGGAAAAAAGAACGTTTGAAGCAAGTAGTGTATTTTACGGAGTATAAACTTACTGAAGAAGAATACCGACATATGGACAGGATGTTTCAAGCGAAAATAAACCCTAACTACAAAAAAGAGGAAGATTTGTCTCTTTGACTGGATTATAGTCATTATAGTAAGGCATAAAAAACAATAGGATGAGATATGAATAAAATGAAAAAACAGACAATTGCTATTATGATATTAAGTGCCCTTTGCTTGATTCTTGCTGTAGCACTGGTGGGTGTAGGATATGGTTATGCCAAAGAAAAAGAACGTTTAGAGCAGGCACCTTATTTTACGGAGCAAAAAGCGGATATACGTGTTCTCAAATATGTGAGTAGTTACTATTGGTTCAATATTGAGATAGATTGGGAGGATGTGCCATATGAAGATACATGGCCGGATTTTAGTTATTACAAGTTGGTACCTACAGAAAATACTGAAAAAGTGATAGCCATACTAAACCATGTGCTTTTTGTTGATTCGGACGAATATTTTGAATGGTCGCGTGAATATGCGTTGGAATGTGGACTGTCAGCAAAAAATCCGATAACTGTGGAATGGGTAAGAGAGAATCCTGTGGATGCAGCGAATATTGTGATTAACGGTCCGAATGGAAGCTTTTCGAGTGAAAAAGATTTAGATGATAGATATCAGAGTATAATTGCAGAAGAATTGAGTGAAACAGAAACTTCGGTAGAATAGTAATAAATGTAAGCTTAAGAGGATGAGAAGGAGAGAAAAAACCGTTTGAAAAGAAAAACGATTGTTTTAGAATTTTCAAAGGAGAGTGCGAGATGGAAAAAAAGGCAAGGTTGAAGAGAGTTATAGTTGCCCTATGCATTTGCTTGCTTGTGGTTGGTTGTGTAGTAGTTGTGCAGAAGTATACGAAGTATAGAACGGAACAAAAACGTCTTGCTCAAGAGCCTTATTATACAGAATATAAGTTGACTGGGGAAGAAATGGAATATATGTGTGGGTATTTGTGGTGTGAAAGTTCACCAAATTGGTTGGAGGAATTACCAACGGAAGACCATCCGGATTATACTTATGTAAAATTGACACCGACGGAAACAACAGAAATGGTTGTAACAATCATGAATGACAGTGCTTTTTGTGCCAATGAGTATGAAGAAGAACTTTATTTGGAATTAGAACAAAATGGAGTGACAGAGGACTCACCATTTACTGTTGAATGGATAATGACACATCCAAAGCTGGCTGTTAAGTGTGTGAAAAAGGAAAAATACGTTGAGGATTATACTTTGTTAGTACACTACTATGGTTTAGTAACAGCGGATGAGAGCGAAAGCGTTACAGAATAATGGTGTGCAGAGACTTACTTGTAAAAAATAGCTAGAATAATAAAAGCACTTCATATAATAGGCGGCTCGACATTACAATTCTTAGATTTTTCTTTTGTTTTTTTCGACGCCGTTGCTGTTATAGGGAGTGTTTTTTTACTGGGGGTTTACTGTGGAGGGGAATTTTTATTTATAGCAGTAAAGAGTGCATATGGAAATAATTAGGAGAGATGATGAAAAAGAAGGTAACGATTATTGGTATAGCAATCGGGTTGTTTGTTTTAATAATTTCAATAAAACCAATTCAAAACTATTATGAGCAGCGTAAAGAACAAGAACGCTTAGCACAGGCGCCTTTTTTTACAGAGTTTGAATTGTCACATAGTGAAATATTTGATATGCAAAGTTTTTTTAGAGTATTTAGTGATCCGGATTATTTTGGTTTGTTAGATAATGCGGAAGATTGGCCAGATTTTACTTATTGTACGATGTTTGCTACAGATGAAACAGAAATGGCAGTTGCGGTATTGAATTATGACTTGTTTGTGAAGTGTGATGAATGGACGCAAGATGCAAAACAAAGAGCTGAAGCATATGGGTTTTCTTTTGATAATCCGATTACTGTAGAATGGATTATGGAACATCCGAGACAAGCGATAGGGATTGTCCGTGAAATGCCAAATGATGGATATGAGTATAGAAGTGCCCATCAATATCGATATGAAGAAATTTTCGGTCCTTTAACGGAAGAAAGCACAGAGGTAACAGAATTTTAAAAGGTGCGGACAAGAAGGGAGTACATATGTCAAAACAAAAGAAAATAGTTGTAACTGTTGCAGGTAGTATCTTATCTGTAATGTGTGTACTTTTCATAATAGTTGGATACCGGTATATACAAGAAAAACAACGACTTGCACAGGAACCATATTTTACAGAATACAAGTTAACAAAGGATGAATTAGAAATACTCGCTTTGGACTGGTGGGTGGAAGTAACACCGCATTGGATGATTGTTCCAAATGAAGAGGATTGGCCGGATTTTAGTTATTATACGATTGAAGCCACAGAAGAAACGGAAATGGTAGTGGCTATAATGAATTACGATTTGTTTCTTTCTGACAATGCAAATGTTGAGATTCTTGAAGAGTTGGAAGAACAATACAACATTAACGCACAAAATCCAATAACCGTGGATTGGGTCATGACCCATCCTCAAAAGGCGGTAGAATATCTTGGCGGAAGAAATCTTATGTTTTATGATGAACTACTGATTGAGTATACTTGGCGGATGGACGACCTGCAAGAAATAAAAATGCAATAATATACCATTGTATTTACATAAAGGAGAAGATTTGAAGTAGATATGGAAAAACAAAAAAAGCATAAGATAGGAATAATCGTGGTTTTGGGAATAACATTGCTAATTTGTATTTTGATAGCAATAAAATATTATCAACATCAAAAGAGATTAGACCAGAACCCGTTTTTTACAGAATATAAATTATCACAAGAAGAATTAGAAGTATTGGTGTACAAATTTAATATTGAAATTACTCCTAATAATTGGATGGATGTGAATCGGGAAGACAAAGAATGGCCGGATTTCAGCTATTATACTATGCAAGAAACACAGCTAACGGAAATAGCTGTTGAAGTAATTAATCATTATGTGTTTGCATTAAAACATATGCGCATACCTTTGGAGACTGCAAAGATGTATGGACTTTCCAGTGAAAATCCACTTACGGTAGAGTGGGTTATGCAACATCCAAAGGAAACTGTGGAAATTGTGGAACTTTATGATAGCTTTTTGGATAATGACAATTCGTTGTTATCGCATTATGAAGAAATTACAGGGAAAAGCATAGAAATGGAGTAAGAGTATTGGTGTGCTGAAGACAAATCAGAACATTGAAATAATTTAGTTATTGCAATTGGTTCCATGAGGTGTGATATTGATGAAACTAATTTACCGTTTACTATGAGTATTGCAGATGAAATGGATCCAGAAAACGATATTTCGAAAGGTGACTTGACGCTTAGTTTTAGAGAGTATTCTTATGGTTTTGCAGGGGGGATTTGGAATGAAGCTTCAGTAAGAGTTTTAGCAACAACGAATGGTCCTATGACAGAGATGAATGGCGTGGATTATACTGGGACAAGGTTAAAAACGCATTTTTGTCCTTCGGTACAGGAGATTTTGGGCGATGCTGTTTGGAATAATAGCGTTGGTTTTGTTATAGGTATGGGAGAAGAAATTATGGAAATAGGTTCTCGTGAAAAATTATATCTTATGCCACTCAATATAACAAAAGATACAATTACTGGAACAATAAAATGTAATGATGATTCATATTATATTGACACATGTATATCTGATATGGACAGAGCAATAGCATGGGGGCACTATGGTCTGAGTGTAAATCAAGTAATTTATGACACAAAAGAGGTTCAAGGAGCAGTTTTTTATGGATATGAAGGAGAAAATACTATTGCAAGAGTGTACAAGGTTAATGAATTATTATCAGGGCTAGATCCTAAGTATGGTGTGGAACCTATTACGTTAGAAGAGTTATTTACAACGCCAGAGAGTGCATATGACAAAAGTAAAATGATATCTCAAAATGGACAAGAACAGGACTATATAAAGGCGATTGGAACTGAATGGGATACTTGGACTCAAGAATACATAAAAAACAATATAATTTAGAAACTAAATATTTCTTATAAATAATGTTTTACAAAGTAGAAGATTGTACACATAAAAATAATTAGGAGGGAACTTTGAGAATGCGAAAGAAGGTTGTGTTTCGTTTCTTTATAATATTTGCTGTATTAATAGTATGTACAGTGGCTATCTTTATGACGCATAAGCATATTCAAGAACAAAAACGTCTTTCAGAAAAACCGTTTTTTACAGAATTTAAACTTTCAGAAAAGGAACTAGAATATTTTGCGTCGTATTACTGGATCGAGGTGACTCCGCAGTTGCAAAATGGGCTAAACCAAGAAGATTGGCCTGATTTTAGCTATTATACAATGCAACCTACAAAGGAAACAGAAATGGCTACTGTGGTGTTGAATTATTGGCTATTTGATATGGAATGGGAATGTGGAGTAAAAGAAAAAAAGATAATTGAGGAGTATGGTTTTTCAATAGATACTCCAATAGAAGTTAATTGGATTATGACACATCCAAGAGAAGCATTAGAAATTGTGTCGGGAGTTAGTATAAGTTATCAGCTTAAACAGCATTCATATTTAGAAAATCGATATCAAGAAATTGTGAAATTAAAAGAAAAGGAAGAAAGTGTCACTGAGACAGAGTAAACGGAAGAAAAACTGATGACTGCGCAATGGATTATGCAAGTTCCAAAGGATGCCGTATATTTGGCAGTTTGGACAAATTGCGTTAGCAGAGGTTTTGAGTGGTGATCCCAAGGTAATGGAGTGTATGCGGGAGGCGCAAGACACTGAAAATAAAGACACTTTTTATGACATGTTTGATTAATAGGATGTTTATAAGGAAAGAGATATCATGGAAAAAAGCACAAAGAAAAGAATTATAATAGCTATTTTTATTCTTTTAATAATAGCAGGTAAAATAACTTATGATCACTTTAAAGAAAAGGAACAAAATCGTTTGGCACAGGAAGCGTATTTTACTGAAGCTGAATTGTCGGAAGAAATATACTATAGTGCTATAAGAAATTTTTGGTTATATTCCACTCCTCATTGGGCAACTCCGCTGGATAAGGATAAATGGCCGGACTTTAGTTATTATGTTTTTGAAAGTTCTGAAACGACAGAGGTTGTAGTAGAGTTATTGAATTATCGGTTGTTTGTAGAAGGAAGCCCGGCTACTGAGTTGGCAGAGTCTTACGGATTAACGGAGGATAATCTGATGACTTCAGAATGGGTTGTACAAAATCCAATGGAAGCATTAGACATATGTTGGGAAGATAAAGAATTTTATAATGCAAGCTACGGAACTTTGATGAAGCATTATAATGAGTACAGAAATAGTATGGAAGGTAAGGCGGTTGAAAAGTCTAATGAAGAGTCAGAGTAATAAAAACGGAAATCTATTAAAATGGGTATTGTTCTTTTTTGTAATCTTCGTGTTTGTTTTTGGGTTGCTAATTTGGAAAGCATATGTGGAGGAGGAAAAAGCAGAGACACAAGTAGCATTATTTACACAATATCAATTAACAGCAGAAGAGGTAAATGTAGTATGTGAATATTATGGATTACGTCTTGTGCCAACGGGGAGTGCAGAGTTTGATATTTCGGCATGGCCTGATTTTAAGTATTGTAAGTTAGTCCCTACTGGAGAAACTGCATCATGTATTAAAGCGTTTAATGAGAGCTGTATTGACCAAAAGGTGTTTCGCTGGGTGTATGAGATGGCTCTGTATTACGGTTTGAACAGTGATAATTACATGACCGAAGAGTGGGTATTGTCGCATCCTAAAGAAGCCGCATTTTTATACACGGGAGGACCATTAGAAGACGGACGTATTGTTTATTGGTGATGTTGATATGAAAAAAAAGAAGAAGATATTTATTGCGTGTTCTGTTCTTGTCTTGCTGGCAGTAGCAGTTCCATTGGCAATCGTGGTACACGATAACATGAAAGAACGTGAACGTCTTTCACAGCCGGCGTATTTTACGGAGTATAAACTTACGGAAGAAGAATACAGACATATGCAGACACAGTTTCACGCTAAAACAGAACCTAACTACAAAAAAGAGGAAGATTTGTCTCTTTGGCCGGATTATAGTCATTATAAAGTCACGGCGACTGAGGACACAGAGATAGTAGTAGCGGTTTTGAACGAGCATTTGTTTGTACAACGCCTTTTGTCATGGGAAGAGGCGACGATAAAAGCAGAAAAGTACGGTTTTTCCGCAGAGAATCCGATTACAGTGGAGTGGGTAATGACACATCAAAAAGAAGCTATGGACATTATGCACAGTACACCAGATCGTGGAAGTTACTACAGCTCATTTGATAGAGTCATGCGCTCATACGAAAAAATAATGAAGAAGAGCGAAAGCGTTACGGAATAGTAACGTGTATGGACTTACTCGTGAAAAAATAGCTAGAATAATTAAAAACACTTGATATAATAGATGCTCGACATTACAATTCTTAGATTTTTCTTTTGATTTTTTCA
>JAZQDM010000112.1:0-12541 GCA_045546775.1 Lachnospiraceae bacterium
AAAATAAGTAATACTGCTGATACACCTGCTGATGCAACATATCTTAAATCCACGGTAGAACCAACTAAAACAAAAAGAAATACTTCTGCACCTAACCACAATTTGTTATATTTTGCGGATAGACGTAATGCCAACACACCATACTTTTGTTTTATAATGATTCCCATACTCATAATTGCAAGCAGTCCCGAGATAGGAACATAACCTTGCAATCTTTTCTCTACCTCCAAAAGCAAAAAAGAAATGCTAAGAATTATCAATATTTTTACTGAGTCCCTCATATGACACTTCTTAAAGAATGCAACTAATACAATTCCTACACAAGCGCCAAGCATAATTCCTAATACTATGGATATTGGAATTTGGATAAAACTAGTTACAGACATCTCGCCTGTTGACGCTAAAGCAGTAAATGCAGTAAATACCACTATAACAAACACATCATCTACCGAAGCACCTGCCAAAATTAGTTGAGGAATGCTTTTGTTTTTTCCATATCCTTCTTCTATCAACCGAATCATTCTGGGAACAATTACCGCTGGTGATACCGCCGCAATTACACTTCCTATAATAGCTGCCTCTAACATCGACACTCCAAGCAACATCGGAGCCAGAATTACTGTTCCTAATATTTCTATACACGCAGGGACAAAGCACATAAGAACCGCTGGTTTGCCTACTTTCTTTAAATCCGAAACGTCAAGTGATAGTCCTGCTCTTGTAAGAATAATTACTAATGCTATCTGTCGTAATTCTCCCGAAATCCCAAGTATGGACTCATCAATCAAATTCAATGCATGAGGGCTTAATACAATTCCCACAATAATCATCCCCAGCAGACTAGGCAATTTGAGTTTTGAAAAAATCCAACCTATCAGCAAACCTAATAATAAAATCACTGCAATACTCGTTAACATACAAACCTCCTAAATCGCAGAAATAAAAAAGCTGACAATTTCTGCGTAATAATTTCGCAGAAGTCATCAGCATTAAATGCGGTTTTGGGATTTACACCCATGGGAGAACCTCATTCCAAACGAAAAGACTATACTATAATTCTAAACAAAACGCAACAGAAAATTCAAATTCTTCGGTCTATTCCGCCTTGTTTTTATCCACGTATTTGTGCTAATTCCTTCTCTATGTCTATTTTATTTCCTTCCATTATATATTTTTTTCTTTAGCAACACAATGCAAAACGGATTAAATAAGACACACAAACATAGTGGGCAGGATTGGACTTGAACCAACAGAACCCGAAGGCACCAGATTTACAGTCTGGCCCGCTACCAATTACGGTTTACCTGCCCCTAGGGCACCCTAACCTTCAGGCTAAGGTGCTTATTCGAGCCATCACTGACTCGCATTATTCTTTTTTCATGCAGACATGGAAATCTGCGTATCTGTCATAACCAAAATATCATCAATCTTTACACCCAAAACAGCTGCCAGCACAACCAAATTGTCGATCGTCGGCAAGGCGGTTCCGTGCTGCCACTTGTAAATCGCCTGCGGGGTCGCAAATCCAAATACATTCTGCAAATCCTTCACGGACACTCCTGCAATCTGTCTTAGTCTATTGATATTCTGGCCTGTTCTTACCATGTCGATGGTTGGAATAGCCATGACGCTCTCCTTTCCGGCCTGAGCCGTGCGAGGAGAAGCCTTATCTCATGTTCTTTCCAAATTTCGCCGGCTCTGATGCCTTAAAATTATAAATAGGTTTTAATACTTCAATTACTTCTACGGATTCCCCGATAACATCAATAATGTCATTCAGGGACTTATAAGCCATAGGAGCTTCGTCCAATGTATCTTCATTGACGGAGGTTGTATAAATTCCCTCCATTTCTTTTTTGTATTCCTCTAATGACAACGACTTACGAGCTCCAGCTCTGGACATCACTCTTCCGGCACCGTGAGGCGCAGAATAATTCCACTCCGGATTGCCCTTACCAACAGCAAGCACGCTTCCATCCCTCATATTAATTGGAATCAGCACTTTTTCTCCTTTATGGGCTGCTATTGCGCCCTTTCTCAATATCATTTCATCTGTATCAATATAATTATGAATGGTATGAAATGCGTCTACCGCTGTCAGTCCACATCTAGCAAGAATGATTTCTGCAATCTTTTCACGGTTTCTTTTCGCAAACTGCTGACAGATTTCCACGTCCGCCAAGTAATCCTCAAAATACTTACCATGAAGGTAGCACAAATCTTCCGGAATGGATGTAGGTCCATTTGCCTTTTTCCATGCAATTTCCTTTAATGCTTCCTGGATTTCACTTCGTCTGCCCTGCTCTTTGTAAGTACGGATAATTTCATCTCTCTGTTTAAAGTAATCTTCCATACCACGATTCAAATCCACGGCAAGTCTTTGATAAATTTCTGCTACCTGTTTTCCCAAGTTACGGCTACCGGTATGAATGACGAGATATTTGGTGCCATCTGCTGCTTTATCCACCTCGATAAAGTGATTACCGCCGCCCAAGGTACCCAAACTTCTCTCTAATCTCTTGCTGTCCTTCAATTCCCTATAACAACGCAGTTGTTGCAAATCAAAATGCTCCTGTCTGCCCTGCCATACATTCATTCCCGAAGGCACAAAATGGCAGGCCTCATCTAACTTTTCAAAATCTATCTCGATATTACCAAGATTCACTGTATACATGCCGCATCCGATATCTACGCCAACTACGTTCGGAACTGCTTTGTCAATAACCGTCATAGTGGTTCCGATGGTGCAGCCTTTACCGGCATGAACGTCCGGCATAATTCGGACTTTGGAACCGGCCGTAAACTCATAATCGCACATTCTGCGGATTTGCTCGATTGCTTCCTCTTCGATTACGGATGCATAACAGATGGCTGTATTTACTTTTCCCTTAATCTCTAACATAGCGTTCTTTCCTTTCTTCAAATCAATAAAAATACCGCCTACCCATCATCAAGGTAAGCGGTACGTTAAAAACATGTTTATCTATCTGCCGTACTGTCCTCTCACTACTGTCCGACACAGGTAACACAATTTCCCCGTTTATGCTTATCTATAGATGAGTGCATAATGCACAAGCCCAGCTCGCGTTTATCGAGTTGTGCTGAAAGGCAACTTTCACTATAGAAATAATACAAACGATTCATTGTAGTCATGTCTTTTTCCTTTCCGGAACTTAGTACGTTCCGCTTTTTTCTTAATTACATCGTCATCATAGCATGAAAAATTTAGTTTGTAAATTATACTTGTAGTATAAAACCAAACGTCGACACGCTTCGCAAGTAGCCTTATTGGACATAGACAAGGCGGTTGTAGACACATACGCCTAAACCGCCCTGACTATATTCTGTAAGAGCCCTCTAAAAGGACAGCCCATTCAATTTCATAACACTGTAAAAGTTTTACGCTCTAGTTTTAGCTCCATGCCATATGCACTGACTTGTCTGCTATATGCCTATTCACAATACTGTGAACTCTTTGAATTTCATCCAATATCATTTCATCCATCGCTTTTAGCTCTGACGTAGTTTTCACCATCTGCCGTTTGAGCTTTGACATATCACTCTTGAGGTTTGACACATCACTCTTGAGAACTAATACATCTTCCTTGAGAACTGCTACATCTTCCTTAAGGACTGCTACATCTTCCTTGAGGACTGCTACATCTTCCTTGAGTTCTGACATGTCTTTCTCAAAAGAACCCATTTTTTCTAAAACCAAATCCAACTTTTGACTATCTGTCATTAACATCACCCCTTTTGTATATTGTAACATTATTGTTATTAGAGCATAAAGCATTATTAATGCATAAAAAACACACTATCCACTTTTACAGTGTTAGAGTAAAGCAATACATACCGGATGAAATTCTCTCATTATCCATTTTTGAATGTGAATCATTTCCCTGATATTGGGAGATTTATAAAGATATTTAGATGTGCAGTTTTTTAATCAGGCTCTTCTGCCAAACGCCTCAAAAGAAATCAACTGTTCCTTAAATCATATTATACACGTTTTCCAAAGAAACGCCATATGTTTTTTACTTTTTTTAACACCAAAGGCTCCCGAAATTCGGGAGCCTTCCATATCTAAAACATATTATCCAAAATTACGGAGCCAATTGTGTGCCACAGTTTCCGCAGAATTTAGTGCCGCTAGCCGGTGTACCACAGTTCGGACAGAATTTGTGACCGCCTGCCGGGATATTTGCTGCCATATTGCCGGCACCGTTCATCATATTGCCGCCCATGTTCATGTTGCCACCAAACATGTTACCGCCCATATTGTTGTTCATCTGCTGAACCATCTGCTGGCCCATTGCCATGCCCATCTGGAGTCCAACCATATCACTTGCCATGGAAGTGCCGTTTCCACCATCTTTGCTGATGGAATCTGCTACTGCCATCTGCTGATATCTGTTCATATCGCCAATCATAGACTGTGCTGCAGCTTTTTCCTGCATCTTCTTGATTTCTTCCGGATAAGAAAAGCTTTCGATGTTGAAATCGGTAATTGAGATTCCAAGCTTATACATATCCATATCCAAATCCGTACGGATGCCTTCTGAAATTGCTCTTGCGTCCATCTGAAGGGTGAACATATCTCTTCCTTCTTTTCCAATCCAGCTCATCAAAAGCTGGTCGAGGTTGGATACGATACGCTCTTTTACATCCTCAACGGTGTACATCTGTCTTACACCGGCAAGTTTTTCAATCACTACGTCATGCTCTGCAATTTTGCAACTGAAAGTACCGAATGCACGAATCGGCATACCGCCCGGAAGTCCCGGTGCCGGCAAGTTGATTGCATTCTTTGTGCCCCATTTTACGAGCATTTCCTTTGTATTGATAAAAAGCACTTCTGCACGAAGCGGGTTGTTAAAACCAAATTTGAAACTTTTTAATGTACTCAGGAACGGAATGATGTCAGATTCCATATCGAACTGACCTTCCGTCTCAAAGATACCTTCCACTCTACCATTGTAAAGGAAAATCGCATCCTGTCCCGGACGTACTACAAGTTTAGAACCTTTTTTTATCTCTTTGTTCTGCCATTTCCAGAACAACACGCCTTCGCGGTCCTCGTTCCACTCTACAACGTTTGCAAATTCATTTGAAAAAAATCCCATCGCTTTTCACTCCACTTCTCTTACATTCCAAGCTCAGCTTTTAAAGCAGCAAGTTCATCGTCTACGTCTGACTGTGAAGCTGTGGAATCGTATTTTGCTGTAAGCGCATCAATGGAATCCATGCTATCGTCTGCATTTAATTCTGCCATAGCGTTTACTTCATCCAATCTGCGGTTGATTTTTTCTTCCATACGGTCAAATGCAGAAATGTTGCTTCCTGCAGAATCTACGCTGGATGTAAGATCATTGATTCTTTCCTGCGCATCAGCAACTTTTGCTTTTGCTTTCAATGTATCTCTCTTGCTTCTCATCTCTGCGATGTCAGCTTCCAATTTATCTGTCATCTCACGCATCTGATCTGCATTTGCTTTTGCAATGTTGTATGTCTGCTGAAGATCAGCCTGTTTTGCGCTAAGTTCACTTTTCTTTTCCAAAAACTGTTTTGCTTCCCCATCATTGCCAGCTGCAACAGCTTTTTTAGCATATTCTGTCATTCTTGTAATCTCAGATGTACATTCATCCAATTTACGTTTGGAAGATTTTTCCTCTGCCATAACAGAAGCTGCTTCTGCTTTCACTTTTGCAAGGTCACTTTCCAAATTTCTTAAGTACTGATCCACCATTTTTTCCGGATCTTCTGCCTTGTCTAAAAGTGCGTTGAAATTAGATGCCATAATGTCTTTAAATCTTGTTAATACTCCCATGTTATCCTCCTTACCTTTCCTCAAAAGAAAGCCTATACATTTGTTGTAGAAACGGCTTATGCCGGTTTCCCTTCGTCGCTTTACACGACTTGAGTATCATTATACCGAATTTTATTCATACTGTCGATAAAAAATTTATAAAAAATTGCAAAATGAATTATAAAAAACTACGACGGAAACCGCCGTAGTTTTGTTACTTTAATCCGGTCTGTGCTTTGGAAAGCACTGCGTTGTTATAAAAAGTAATGGTTGCATTGGATACCCCATCATTTCCGTTCCACAAATACACTGCGGTTGTGGCCTCGTTTATCGTACTTTCGGAAATGGGTTCTCCCTCGCCTCCAAACAATTCTACCACCTTATCATAAGTCATTCCTTCTTCCACCCGGTTAAACTGATCCAGTGTCACGGAAACTGTCTGTGCATTAATAGCAAGCCCTGTCTGGGATTTGTTAATCACAGCGTTGTCCTGAAAAACCAAAATTGCGGTACCCCAATCGTCCTTCGCCGTCCACTCATACATGGATGTTTTGGACCCTTGTGTCTCGGACTCTGCTGTCAGTTTTCCTTCTTCTCCAAGCAACGCTACCACTTCCTGATAAGTCATGCCGCTTTGGATTTGCTCGTATTTTTCTGCTGTAATACCGGCCTCACTTACCTTTGTCGAGTTATCTGATTCCATATCATTTCCGCTCTGCACTATCGGTTGCATATTCGTAAGCATCCCAATCTGGACACTTCCACCGCCATCTTCCTGCACAAATGCTGTTGTTTCCGTTTCCTTTTTCTCAAAGTCCACCCCACTCACTTCGGCAATTAATATAAACGCAACAAGCAACACCGTCGGAACCAATATAATAACAGCTATTATTTTAACTACTTTTTCTATAAATTTCATGAAGAGCCATACTCCTTTCAACCTATGTTTATTATGCACGAAAAATTCCATTTCAACAATAGGCATTTTGCATTGTTTTTGTAACCGGCTTTCTTTATGCGCATACATTAAAGCATAGCAAATTGGAAAGGAAAGACTCTTTATGAAAAAAAGATGTCTCTTACTTGTGCTCGTTGCCGCATTTTTACTATGTGCCTGCTCCAACCAAGGTAATAAATCTTCGGACAACGGCCAGAAAAAAATTATTTTAAATGAAGTGGCTCATTCTATATTTTATGCGCCGATGTATGTGGCTATTGAAGAAGGGTATTTCGCAGAAGAAGGCATTGATTTGGAACTTGTAACCGGTTATGGCGCTGACAAAACCATGACTGCCGTTTTGTCCGGCGAAGCACATATCGGATTCATGGGAAGCGAAAGCTCCATTTATACTTACAATCAGGGCGCCGAAGACTATGTTGTCAATTTCGCACAGCTTACGCAACGCGCCGGAAACTTTCTCGTTTCCAGAGAACCTATCGAAAACTTTTCTTTTGAAATGCTGAAAGGAAAAAATGTATTAGGCGGAAGAGCCGGCGGTATGCCCCAGATGGTATTTGAATATATTTTGAAAAAAAATAATATTGACCCCAAAACAGACGTAATCATCGACCAAAGCATTGACTTTGGTTCTACTGCCGCAGCCTTTTCCGGTGGGCAGGGAGACTTTACTGTAGAATTTGAACCTCATGCAACTGCTTTAGAAGAAAAAGGAGACGGCTATGTTGTCGCATCACTGGGGGAAGAATCCGGTTATGTTCCGTACACTGCTTTTTGTGCTAAAAAGAGTTTTCTAAACGAAAATCCGGATTTAATTCAAAAATTTACTAATGCTTTACAAAAAGGTATGGATTATGTAAACCAGTCAACCCCGGAAGATATTGCTAAAATTATCAGTAAGCAATTTCCGGAAACTGACATAGAAACTTTAACAACTATTATTACACGCTATTATGAACAGGATACTTGGAAAGAAAACTTAATTTTTGAAGAAGAAAGCTTTACACTTTTGCAAAATATTTTGGAGGAAGCCGGCGAACTTTCTGCCCGTGCTCCTTACGAAGATTTGGTAGATACTACTTTTGCTGAAAACGCTGCCAAAGTCAAAACTACTGCAAAATAAGCAGTAATACAAAGGCTGAAAAAGCGCGGGAAAACGATTGTTGTTTTCCGCGCCAATGTTTAATATTCCTATTATCTGACAATGTTTGTAACCGAATAACCGGCATCTTCCACTGTTACTTTTAACACGTCATCTGTTACTTCTTTTTCCAAAATAACACCCGCTATCTTTTTCTTTAAATTGACTTCGGCTTTCACGCCTTCCAGTTTATTCAAAGCTTCTTCTACTCTAGCGCTGCAATGCCCACAGCTCATACCTTCTACGGTTAACTCTACGTCATATTTCTTCTTTCCAAACATTTCTTTTTCCTCCTTAAATCTCTTTATTCTAAGTGCATTTGAAACAACACATACACTGCTCAGTGCCATAGCAGCAGAACCAAACATCGGATTCAGTTTTAAACCGAATGCCGCATAAAAAACGCCTGCCGCCAACGGAATTCCAATACTATTGTAAAAAAATGCCCAAAACAAATTTTGCTTAATATTGGTAATTACTTTTCTACTCAATCGAATGGCATCGTATACATCCAGCAAGTCACTTTTCATTAATACAATGTCTGCACTCTCTATTGCCACATCCGTACCGGCACCAATGGCAATACCTACATCCGCGCGAACAAGTGCGGGTGCATCGTTAATACCATCACCAACCATCGCGACCTTTTTACCTTGTTTTTGCAATTCTGCAATCACTTCTTCTTTCTGTCCCGGCAAAACTCCTGCAATCACATTAGGAATTTGCAACTGCTTTTGTACTGCTTTTGCGGTAAGCACATTGTCGCCTGTCAGCATAATAATATCTATGCCAAGCTTTGATAACTTTTCAATGGCATGTTTACTCGTTTTTTTCACAACATCTGCAACAGCAACAACGCCGATTACCTTGTGCTCATCACTAAAAATGAGGGGCGTTTTTCCTTCCGTTGCAAGCTGAAACAATGGTTCTTTTATTTCGTCTGTGCGGATTTGTTTTTCCCGCATAAGTGTCTCATTGCCTGCATAATATAGCTTGCCGTCCAATCGGCCGCTTACCCCTAACCCGGGCAGTGTTTGGAATGCATCCACTTCTTTCGCTTCTTTTCCTTGTGCCTTGGCATACTTAACAATAGCCTGAGCCAATGGATGCTCACTTGGTTGTTCCAGTGATAATGCCACTTCTAACATTTTTTCTTTGTCAATAACACCCGTTTCTTTATCTGTGTTTTTCACATAAATAACATCTGTTACCTCTGGTTTCCCTTCTGTAATGGTACCCGTTTTATCCAATACAATTGTATCCAGATTGTGTGCTGTCTGCAATGCTTCCCCGGATTTAATCAATATGCCAAGTTCCGCTCCTTTTCCGGTGCCCACCATAATGGCAACCGGGGTCGCCAACCCAAGTGCACATGGACAGGATATAACAAGTACAGAAATTCCTATGGAAAGGGCAAATTCAAATTCTGCTCCTACCACAAGCCATGCAATCGTGGAAAACAGAGCTAAAGCAATTACAACCGGAACAAAAACACCCGCTATTTTATCTGCCATCTTTGCAATAGGCGCTTTGCTGGCGCTTGCTTCCTCTACCAGTTGTATAATTTGAGATAACGTTGTGTCCATTCCAACACGTGTTGCCCTGCATTTGATAAAACCCGCTTTGTTCAACGTTGCGCCGACTACATTATCTCCTTCCTTTTTATCAACCGGAATACTCTCTCCCGTAATGGCTGACTCATCTATGCTTGCATGTCCGCTTATAATTTCCCCGTCTACCGGAATTGCTTCTCCGGAACGTACCAGAACAATATCCCCCTGCTCTACTTCATCAATGGAAATGATTTTCTCCTCTTCCCCCTGCAAGACGGTGGCTGTTTTAGGTGCCAAATCCATCAATTTCGTAATCGCTTCACTTGTTTTACCTTTGCTTCGCGCCTCCAGATATTTTCCCAAGGTAATTAATGTCAAAATAGTTCCTGCAGACTCAAAATATATTTCCATCCCATACTGTTCTAACACTGCCATATCTTGTAAGCCAAGTGCCCGACCTAATTTTAAAATAACAAAGCAGCCGTACACAATAGACGCGCCGGACCCAATAGCAATCAAACTGTCCATATTGGGACTGCGATGTAACAATGTCCGAAAACCGACAACAAAATATTTCTTGTTTACATACACAATTGGCAATAGCAATAAAAATTGCACAAAAGAAAATGTAATTACATTTTCTGTACCGTGAAAATATTGCATAACCAGGGATGGCACCGGCAAACCAAACCATTCATAAAACATATGAAACATCGATATATACATGAGCGGTATTAAAAAAATAACCGATGTTATGAAACGTTTTTTTAGTGTTTCCACTTCTTTCTTCATACTTTGATTTGTATTTTGTTCCGCGAAACTTTTGTTTCCTTGCATCTTGCCTTTATTTTGACTGCTTCCACTTGCGAAATCAGAACGTACTCTTGCACCATATCCAGCCTTTTCCACAGTTTGCACGATTTTTTCTGCTGTAAGCTTTTCCTGCTCATATTCGATTTGCATGCTATTGGTCAAAAGATTCACCGTGACACGTTGTGCTCCATCCAAAGCGCTGACGCATTTTTCCACTCTGGACGAACACGCCGAACAAGTCATCCCGGTAATATCGTAAACTTCTTTTTTCATCGTTTTCTTCTCACCGTCCTATTTCTTGTTGCTCGTACTAAAATAGCACTGCTTCTATTTCAACAATTTATCCATCAGTACTAGCATTTCATTTATTTTTTGTTCCCTGTCTTCACTCTGCACCGCATCCTTGACGCAACATTCCATATGTGCCTTTAATACTTCACGATTCACCTTGCCGAGTAAGGACTGTGTTGCCATAATCTGTGTAGAAATGTCAATGCAATACCGATCCTCATCTACCATCTTTAAGATACCATCCAATTGGCCTCGTGCAGTCTTTAATAAACGCTCAACATTTTTCTTATCCGCTTTCATATATCTGCTCCTCTCAGCACCCCACCGGGGTGTCCTATATACAAAAAAATATAGACAAAACAATTCTGTTTGTCAAGTCAAAACAAAAAACCGCGCCAGCCATACCCACTTCTTTTTTGTGGAATTGCCAACACGGTTTCTATTCTTTTTTTGTAAAATTTTACGCTTTTTTTGGTCCTTCTAATCTTTCAAAAACCAACTCATATCCATCATTGCCGTAATTTAAAGAACGATTCACTCGACTGATTGTCGCTGTGGACGCGCCTGTCTTGTCCGCAATTTCAAGATAAGTTTTGTGTTCTCTTAGCATTGCTGCCACTTCCAATCTCTGAGATAAAGAAAGAAGTTCGTTTACAGTACATAAATCTTCAAAAAAACTATAACATTCCTCTTTATCTTTGAGACTTAACACGGCATCAAAAAGATAATCAACTGCATCTGTTTTAATTTTCTTGTTCATATTTGCCTCCGCATGACTATTGTACGGTATAATTCCGCTGTCAATATTAATATAACTAAATTTTAACATACTAAAGTTTTAAAGTAAAGAAGATATTGTCGCAAATATGGTCTAATTTTTGAAATTTGACACAATATTGCTTGTAATAACAAAACTAATACATTATAATAAGATAGGAAAGAAAGGTGGACGATATGACAATTAACTCCGAAGATTTGCTCAACAGCATATTAGAAAGTTTTGGACGCATCGGTCATATTGACCCTGATGAGATTCCAAATATTGATTTGTACATGGATCAGGTCACTACATTCATGGACAAAAAATTGCGCAACACTACACGCAAACCGGACGAGGATAAGATTTTAACAAAAACAATGATTAACAATTATGCAAAAAATGATCTTCTTCCACCACCGGTTAAGAAAAAATATACGAAAGAACATGTACTTTTGCTAGTATTTATATATTACTACAAAGGTATTTTGTCTATAAGTGATATACAGGCATTACTGAAACCGATTACTGAAAAATATTTCGGAAACGATCGTTCGTTTAAGCTGGAAGATATATATAACGAAGTTTTTACTCTCGAACCCGATCTTGTCGAAGCGTTAAAAGAAGATGTGACAAAAAAATTTGAATTGTCCAGGCATACTTTCGGCAAAGCCCCTTCCGCTGACAAACAATTTCTTCAAAGTTTTGCTTTTATATGCCAGTTGAGTTTTGATGTGTACGTAAAGCAATTGTTGATTCAGAAATTAATCGATGATATAAAAGGACCGGAACCGCAGACGGAACCAAAACCCAAAAAAGAAAAAAAAGAGAAGTCTGCTACTTAAACGGAACTTATGAAGATGATGTGACGGGGAAACTACTTTTAGAAAGGGGTTACATATGGCAACAGAATATTTGCGCGAACAGGGATTTGATGTAGACTGCGCTCTCAATTTTTGCGTAGGAAGTGAGGACATTTATTTTGAAGTTCTCGAAACTGCTTTGGAGGAAGGTCTGGAGAAGATTCCATTTATAAGACAGTGTGTAGAAACGGAAGACTTTGAGCGATACCGCATTGAAGTTCACGGTTTAAAAAATGCCGCAAAACAAATCGGTGCAACAGAACTGTCTGATATGGCATTAGAACAGGAAAATGCTTCCAAAGAACAAAACTATACGTTCATCAAAGCATCCTATAACACCCTACTGCAAAAGTATA
>JAZQDM010000113.1:0-12846 GCA_045546775.1 Lachnospiraceae bacterium
TAATCCTGCAAATACTCCTTTTGGTTGCTGATACAGATTGTATGACCAAATATAAAAGATACTTGTAATCAAATATGTTATTGTCATAATTATTTTTAAAGCTTTCATAAGTTATTTATACAAACCTCCCGTAACGTTTTGTGACAGAATGTAATAAGATTCGGTGTAATAAGAATTTCCAAACCCTCTAAATATTGCTTCGGCAGATTGCTAAACCGCTTATCTAGTTTACACAAAATTTTTTACAGTCTCTTACAATTACTTTTAACACAAAACTACAGCTATTCCAACAAGATATACCACCATATAGCTTCGCGGATTGTTTTCGGAATATAACCATGAAGGTCGCGTTTCATAATAATAGCCAATGAAATGCAACAGAATTGACCCTAAACTACTAATTATTAGTGTTAACTCTAACTTTCCGAAATTCTTTCGTAAAATCCAATATCTAATTATTCCAAGGACATAGACGCAGGACAAGCCTAAAGCAAATAAAAATAGAAAGGCGGAAATAAACACTCTCGGGTCAAGCCCAGCATATATTCCTTTGTTTTCTACTTCCATATGATAGGCTAAAAAGAACAATGCACTAACTACTATGTAATCAATGAATAAAAATATTTTTAATCCTTTCATGATTTATTTATATCTCTCTCCTGCTACTTTTGTAGCAATAAAATATTAAGTTCAACTCCTAAACATTAAATGACCTTACACTGCTTTAGAAATTCCAAATTTGCTTCCCGTCTTCTGTCTGCTTCCGCTACCGCTTTGGCATACAACTCAGAGTCATTATAAATGGCATCTCTTGCAAGAACCATATGGTCCATATAAAGTTCTTGTATGATATTACAAAATCTTTCATATTCTTTCATTCCGCCTCCAATTAGTCCCTTTTCAATCCCTTCTCTCTCGTCTTTCATATATTTTTGGATGACATCCTGAAAATCGTCATGATTATCCGCTTTAATCAATACTAAAGAATCTTCTGAAAATTTATCAATATAAGCCAGAATACTTAATCTAAACTGCTTTCTGTAGCAGATATAGGCGTCTAACGTTGTTACTTTTTCCAATGTTGGAATGATAAATTCCTTCGTTTGTTCCAGTGAAAGTTTCAACATATCCAACATCGTTTCGTCATCGTATTCGAATTCTTGTTTTCTTTTATCAACAGCATTTAAATGATAACAAAAGTAAGAAAGTTTGTCCCCCTGCTGTCTAAAATCTGCTTTTTCAACACATTCTGCATAAATAGATAAAATGCCTGCAAAAGGTGTAAATGCTTTTTTTCCTTTTGTAAACGCATATCGCTTAATACATCCTACATAATGAATCAGTTCCCCATTAACAAGCTTTACAAAAAAGCCATGTTTCCTGCTATATTTGTAGCCATATTTACTTAATTCTTCCGAATAGATATCTTTAAGTGCTTTTTCAAATGTCATGTAAACCTCCTAAACATTAGGGTATGAATTTGTGGTACATATCTATAGTTAACATTTTTTACTTCTTCCTTTTTGAGCACCATTGCTAATTCGTAGCCTTTCTTTTTTACTTTCACATAATTTTATACTATCAAACCATTTCCTAAATTAAAATAGTTTACTTGATATTCATTTCCTTCTGTAAAAAAAGAATCATTCTCAATAAGACCTCCACCATACTGTCCTTCAGCCCCTTTTACATATCTTGTTAACTGTTCAAGCCCTCTTGATAACTTAGGCTCATAGGCATATGAGACGGGTTTTACTTCCCATATTTCTTTTACTGTGATTGTAACAGTCGGAAACCATCATCTACAAACTCTTCTGGACGAACGACACTTTTTTTGGACGAACGACATGATTTTTCTACTTGACTTTTAAAAAAAGAAAGAGCGCAGTACGCAATGCGTAATATGCTCTATCCTTTTTGATATGTTAAATTTTACACCACAACATCTACCCTAAACCAGCCATCCTTTGCCTCATACTCGATTTTTCCATGATGTTTTTTTACGATGTCCTCCACGTTTTTGAGGCCGAGTCCGTGCAACAATTCGTCCTCTTTTGAAGTAGTGGGGCGGGTGTTTATCTGTAACGAATCCACACATGTATTTGCTGCGGAAATGACAAGCTGTCCCTGAAATGTCTTTACTCGCACCTGTATTTTTTTGTCAGTTTCCACCTTCTCGATTGCTTCCACCGCGTTACTGAGCAAGTTGGAAAACAATACACAAAGCTCAAACAAAGTAATTTGTTCCGGCGCTGTCATATTCCCTTCGAAAGTCCAGGAAGCTTGTTTTTCCAGAGCTTTTTTGTGCCATTGGCCGATGATGGCGTCAACCGCAGAAATGTGTGTGTATTGTTGGGCTCCTTCTTCACAGATACCTTCCTGCATTTGTCCAAAATACTCCCTAAGCTGCGTCCAATCTTCCTTCTCTATCATGGATTGGAGTGCCACCATGTGGGCGCGCATATCGTGACGAAGCTTACGACGCTTTTCATCCTCCACAATGAGCGTGCGAATATGCTCCTCCTGTTGCCTCAAAAACAAATCGTATTTTTCTTTTTCTACTTTATATTGAAAGGCTTTTTTCCATGTGCTGAACAAACTAAAACTTAAAAGCACAAAGCTGACTGCAAGCAATAAGCTGGCAACAAGAGTATGCATTTTGATCTTTTCCCAATATTGCCATTCTCTATCATACAGGCCTTGGGAAAAAGAAAAAATAATAAAAAAGCACACAATCGCCACAATCAACAAGAAATGTTGGTATGCGGTAAGATGGATTTCTTCCCGGTTTATTTTATTCTTGAACCGGCTATATACGAGCAAAAGCAAAATCGCCGTACATTCCGACACACAAACCCAAAACATGGATTCACACAGCTCCCGCTGAGAAATGCCATTCACAAATGACCAAAAATACGAGCCAAGCGTATTGATGAGACCTGCAATAAAAAACACAATCGGATAAAGCAACGCCACTTTACATTTTTTGCTTGTAGAAAGTACCATTGCAGCGACAAATCCCATGGCGATTGTAATAATATCTTTCCATGTGTCATCCACAAAATAACAAACAAGTACTTGTACCGCGCAGGATATACCAACGACAGCCGCATACAAAAGCTTTTTCTTTTTGAACCGTATGTTTAAAATGGCTTTGTACACGAGATAAAAATTGATAAATTCCAGTATATTATATAGGACTGTACCTATCATGTTTGCTACATCCTCCCCAATGCTTTCTTTTGTATATATGACAAATAGGTATCTTTCGCCTCTTTTGCGTATTGACGTCCGACAGAAATCTTGGAACCGTTGCACATATATATCGTTTCTTTTTCCCATTTTTTGATATGTGCCATATTGACAAGGAAAGACCTGTGAACACGCAACATTGTTGTTTTGTCCATTTTTTCCTGCCATCTTTTTAGGCTGTCGTTAATCAGCCATTTTTCCTTTTTTGTATGGAGATAAGTGTAGTTTCTCTCTCCTTCTAAAATGTAAATATCTTCCATTTTTTTGTACATGGAGCCTGCTGTTGTCAAAAATTCATATAATATATTTTCTTGATTTTCACGAAGGGCAATCTGAATCCATTTTTCTACCTGCTCATAAGCAATCGGCTTTCTCGCAAATTCTAATGTCTTGATACTGAAAGAATCCCACACAGCTTCTGCATGACTTGATACAAAAACAATGCGCCAAATCCAGTCTGCCTCCTGTACGAATTTGAGCACTTCGATTCCATCTACGCCGCCCAGCTCAACATCCAAGAAGAGCAAATACAGTTTTGGACCTGTGTACGAAAGCACTTCCTCACCGCTTGCAAACTCTATGTATTGATGTTCCTGCTCAATCTTTTCAAAAAACTGCTCACAAAATTCTTTTATTATTCTGCGATAACCCGGCTCATCATCGCATATTCCAATTGTTATCATATCCAATTCCTCTTTTAGTACTTTCATCTTGCTTTAAGTATATATGATTCCTTCCCACAAAAAAAGATGTTACCACCTTGTAGCAACACCTTTTAATCTTCTTCCTTAAATACGATTTCGTCCTCGCTTACAAGTCCGAGCTTGTCCTTTGCGTATTCCTCAGCAAATTTTTTTGTCTGCGTATATTTTCCGTACTCCTCAATTACTAAAGTACGTTCTTCTTCTGCCTCAATCTGGGCCTCCAACTCGGCCTCACGCGCCTCGTATTGCGCCTGCGTTGTTTTTAAAGTGTGGCTTCTGACCGCCACAACAACTACCAACATAAGTACGACAACGCCGGTCAAAAACATGCCAAAACGATTTTGCGATCTCTTCCGATATGCAATTCTTCTTCTCGCCATAAAAACTCCTTCATTATCATACTTTGCAAAACTCAATGTTTACATAATACCATTTTAATCATTTTCCCAAAAGCCGTCAACTGCTTTTTCAGCTTATGTCCGCTTTTTGTTGCGGTTTTTGCGGTAAATTGGCAAGTTTTGCCGGTTGCACATGCCACTTTTTTGCCTACAAACCGAAACGGTCCAAACAAAACATGAAGCGCCTTTGCTATGATTTGCAGCGCTTTGTTGAGCCACTTTGACACATAATGCACGACAAAACGGCTTACCGTGAGCAAATACAAAAACATGCCCAGGGCAATGCCCAAAATGGCAAACCAACGCAACACACCGCTGCTCTCCTCATACAAAAGGTAAAATACTTTCCACGCACAAAATACCCAAAACAATAAGTCTTCTATCGAAATAAACAGCCGGTTATGATTTACAATTCTGCGGAAAATGCGTACACCGTCATAGACGATTGCCACAAAAATACCGAGCATCACCGCGTGGTACAAAAACATCGTTTCCTTTACAATCTGTGGACTCATGCAGACTCCCTATTTAAACAGTTTTGATAAGATTGACTCATTTTTGTTTTGGTATCCGCCGGTTTCGGAATACGTAAGGCTGTCTACCTTTCCTTCGATATCCACTTCACCTTTCTCCAGCGTAAGTCTGTTCACATGAAGTTCACTGCCTTTAATCATCAGCATGCCCTGGTCCGTCTCTAACAAAATTTCGCTCACATCAAAAGACAAAACATCCACAACCCCGGAAATACTGCACACACGCCTGCTGCTCAACGTCAGCTTGTGCGTTCTCTGTTTTACACTATTAAATTCTTCCATACAAAACCTCCCGAAAATCTTTCTTTAGATTATATTAGGGACGAGTTGTATTTATGCAAAAAACCTTTCATGTACGGAGTTTTAAAGTTAATTATTTTGTGTTGTTTGCCAACAAACCTTTAAAATCCCTCATTTTATAAATAGCGGAAAAGCTCTTTTGCTTCTTCTTTTTTCACGGTTTCCTGCACATCCAGCACTTCCACTTTCACCTCTTTGTTTCCGAACTGGATTGTGATGATGTCGCCTTCTTTTACGTTTGTGGACGCTTTTGCCGGTTTATCATTTATCATGACCCTGCCCGCATCACACGCCTCATTTGCAACTGTGCGGCGCTTAATCAAACGCGACACTTTCAAATACTTATCTAATCTCATACTAGTCTTCCTTGTGCAATACTTATGTTATTTTCTGCCGACTCGCATAAAACATATTATTGCCGACTTTCCTTCCTGGGATATAGAAAAAGGAACCTGAAAACAGGTCCCTTCACCATTCACATTTTCTTATGCGTTAAGCATATCTTTTAAAGCTTTACCAGCTTTGAATTTAGGAGCGTTAGAAGCTGCGATTTTCATAACTTCACCACTCTGAGGATTTCTTCCTTCTCTTGCAGCTCTCTTAGATACTTCGAATGTACCGAAACCTACTAACTGTACTTTACCGTCTTTTTTTAATTCAGCAGCAACAACATCTGTGAAAGCTTTTAATGCTTTTTCAGCGTCTTTCTTAGATAATCCTGCCTGATCAGCCATAGCTGCAACTAATTCTGTTTTGTTCATTGTGAACTCCTCCTCTTGAATCTGAGTTTTCTTTTTTTCTTATGAAACACTTCTTCTCGAAGCGCCTATTAATATATATAGACGCTTTTTACTTCTTTGTCAAGAAATTTTTGCCTTTTTTACGGCATTTGTAGCTTATTTTGTTTATTCTTCATCGGATTTTTCCAATTCGTTAAAAGAATAGTTTATATCTTTCTTATCCTCGTCTAATTGTATCGTATAACTGCGTGTCAAATAGCCTGTTTTACGAAGTGTTACGACATGGTTTCCGCTTGTCTTTTTGAAACTGCACGGAACGATTCCGACATAATTTCCATCCACATATGCCTCAGCGCCGACCGGTGCATCGAGGAAAACTTTGTATGTACCGGTTGTGCTTGTCTGATTGCTGTTATCGACAGAACCACTTCCTCCCGGGTCGTTGCCGGACACCGTATTATCGGTGTTCTCGTTATCGGAATTATCGTCTTGTCCGCTATTTGGCGTACTGCTTTCACTTTCTGTTTCGGGCACGCTGGGCGCAGAACTGCTTTCCTGCTCAGATTCCGTTTCGGTCTCTGTCTCGGTTTCGTCTTCTTCCGTTTTTTCCATTTTTACATCAATGCCTGCTGCCTCTTGTCCCACTTTGATATACTGGGTGATTGTATCGTAACCTTCGGCTTTTACAATCATCTGGTGAATACCGTACTCCAATGTCACCGCTTCGCTTATATCGGTAAGAGTACCATCCAAATACACTTCCGCACTGCTTGGCGACACAGTAAAAAGCACAGTACCAAACTTGGGGTCTTCTCCTTTTAAGTCACCCACATCAAGGGTTACTTCTTCATTTGGATTAATGACAACTTTCTTTGTACCGGAATGTCCTTTGTTGCTAATATGCACATCATAAGAACCTTCCGGAACAACAAGCAACATATCTTCATCTACTTCGCGGATAACGGTCTGACCGACTTCAATCCAGCCACCTACAAAATATTCCTCGTTTGCGAGACGTAAATAACCATGGCCCTTCTCTACAACAATACTATAAATGTTGTTTCCCACGCCGCTGACTTTAAGAACATCCGCGGCATTGATATCCATAATTTCCGCTTCCCTGCCGGCGGAAATAATAACCGCATCACTTGTCAGCTTATATACATCTTCCGAAATGGTCATCATTTTTGACAGTTCATTAATCGTATATTTGGATACATCTTTCAATTCCCAACCTGTTGTGGAAAGCTGCAGGCTGTTTAATCGCTTCTTTTCTTTCAAAAACGTAATATCAACTAAGTCGCCGGGTTGTATTTGCGCCATGGAAAGCGCTTCCCCATGCTTATCATAAATAGTCGTTGCGCCATTATAATTTAAAGTATACTGTTTTCCGACCTGCATGTTTTTGAACGTAATCAAAGAATTGTCCGTATCTTTTTTTACAACAACAGCAGTATCCGCAGAGTCGTAACTTCCTGCTTCCGCGATAACAAAACCGGTTCCTTCCGTTTGCGTACTTACTTCTTCTTCTTTCCTTTTATCCGCATTTTTCCCGAGCAAATATACACCAAGAAATGTACATACAAACAACACTCCAATGCATATAAGCGCCGGTTTTATTTTATCCGTCATAAAAACCTCTCTTCCGTATATTATCAAGATTACAATCCTATTTTTACAAGTTTGCTTCTTCTTTATTATATACTACCTGCTCATAATTGAAAACAATTGGTCTAAAAAGATTCTTTTGTACTGTTCGCCCTCTATTACTTTGCGGAGTTTATCTACATTTTTTTCCGGAATCCAGGCTTTCCCTGAATTATAGTAAAAATTGACAATCTTCCAAAATTTTTCAGGATATGCAAATCGATAGTACAGCTGCACAAAATCATGTGCGGAAAGTTCATTTACTTTTTGATAGCTATGTAATAGCTCTTTTCCAAGCTCCACGTTCCAATTATTTTTTTCAAGAAGCTTGCGCATAAACAAATACAAATCTCTCACCGGATTATCACGCACGCATTTTTCAAAATTGATAACTGCCATCTTTTTGTCATTTTTTATAATGTTGTGATGCTGAAAATCTCCATGACACAAGTATCCCTGTTCCAATATGTATCTGCAGTCTTTTTCCATATCAAAAGTTTTCAATTCTTCCGTTACCTGCAAAGCATTTTCCAAAAAGAAATCATACTTACTTAAAAGAAACAATTCAAATTTTGATTTCTGGCTTTTTTGTCTTAAGAACCGGCGTACTTTTGTGAGTTCTCTGTTATGCTTTTCGTATTCCAAATCAATCCGGTAAACAACGCTGCTCTCCTGCACACTTTCCACAGGCATACGCATGGATTTGTGCAAGTGTGCAAGTGTTTGAAGTGCCTGCTTGCATTCTTCCATATCTTTGATGTTGCATTCTCTGCCTGTAAAATATGTTTTTAAAATGTAGCACGTCTGGTCGTTATCTTTTACAAAAAGTTCTCCCTCTTTTGTGGGGACAATCATTTCTACGGGAATATTGCACTCTTGCATTACTTTTTCAAGCATCTCTTTTTGAAACTGCAATTTATATTTAGGGCCTGCATATTCTTTAAAAATATAGTAGCCGTTGTTTGCCTCACAAAGAATAGCGCCTCGCCCTTTTGCGGTGCGAAGCACTTCAATATCATAATTTTCAAGTAAATTTATGGCTCTGTCGTTCACATTCATTCCCCCTGCATTTTGGTTATAACCTATCATATGCCTTGGAAAAATGAAGTATGTTACGAATTTTTGAAATTATATGAGGGACTTCGCATGCTCCAAAAGAAATTCTTTTGTGTTGCGTTCCGGTTCGTCAATGACAAGCTCCAAAAGCTCACCAAGCACGTTACCGATCTCTTTTCCGGGTTTCATGCCGAGTGCAATCAAATCGCTGCCTGTCACCGCAAGGGTCTTTAAGGACACGCAATTTTTTTCTTCCACAACTTTGTTGTATGTTTGCAAAAGTGCGTCCAATTTCTGCTGTTTTTCTTCTCTTTTGTATTCACTTTGTGCATCCAAATCCGCCTGCTTTACAAAAAAGAGATAGGGCATCATATCCTCCCCGATTTTGTACATGGCACGGCGCATCGCTTTTGGTGTCTCACCCATATCGTAATCATGGAACCGAACAAGCTTTGTTACTTTATAAATCGTATCGTTATCAAATTTGAGCCGGCGCAAAATGGTCTTTGTCATCTCCATACCGAGCTCCGGATGCCCGTAAAAATGAGCAACTCCGCCCTCATCCATAGTAAGACAATCCGGCTTTCCGATGTCGTGGAAAAGCATAGCAAGGCGAAGCACTTTGTCCGCTTTTATGCTTTTCATGGCAACAAGGGTGTGCTCTCCTACATGGTAGCGATGGTGCGGATTGTCCTGCTGCGTTTCCATCATTTTGTCAAACTCCGGCATAACCACTGCTGTCACGCCGGTTTCGTAAGCAATTTTTAAAAAGTCAGGGTTGGGCGAAGTGACCAGCTTCACAAGCTCCACCTGAATGCGCTCTGCGCTGATATTTTTTAGTGTGGGGGCAAGTTGCGAAATAGCTGCTTTTGTGGCGTCTTCAATTGCGTAACCAAGTTGTGCCGAAAAACGCACAGCACGCATCATGCGAAGGGCATCTTCCGTGAAACGCTCTTTTGCCTCTCCCACGCAGCGGATAAGCTTTTTCTCCATATCTTCTCTGCCGCCGAAAATATCAACCAAACCTTCCGTCTCGTTGTACGCCATGGCATTAATCGTAAAGTCGCGGCGGCGCAAATCTTCCGCCAAATTGGAAGTAAACGTCACTTCCTTCGGGTGTCTGCTGTCCTCATATTTTCCGTCAATACGGTATGTCGTCACCTCAAAGCCTTCCTTTTGCAACATCACCGTAACCGTTCCATGCTGTATCCCGGTATCAATCGTGCGCGGAAAGATTTCCTTGATTTGCTCCGGCTTTGCAGACGTCGTAATATCCCAATCGTCCGGCACACGCCCGAGAATCGAGTCGCGCACGCACCCGCCTACCGCATACGCCTCAAAACCTGCTGCCTGAATTTCACTTATAATATATTGTACCTTCTCCGGCAAATTTATTTTCATGATTTCAAAATCTCCATAATACTTGTTTAATTTAAAAGTATTTTATCACATTTTTCCTGATTCGTCAGACCAACTTCATATTTCAAAATCTGACATATCGTGTTATATTTATTTAAGATGTTAATTTCGCTTAAAGAAAGGATGTTTTTATGCAAAAAATAGCCAGTTTTACAATTGACCATATTAAATTAGAGCCGGGCGTTTATGTTTCCCGCAAAGATAATATCGGTGACCATGTGATTACTACTTTTGACCTTCGCATGACTTCTCCGAACGATGAGCCGGTTATGAACACTGCAGAAATGCACACAATCGAGCATCTTGCTGCTACATTTTTACGAAATCATGAGCAATACAAAGACAAAACCATCTATTTTGGACCGATGGGCTGCCGCACCGGTTTTTACCTGTTGCTTGCGGGCGATTATGAGTCTAAGGATATTGTGCCGCTTATGGTTGAAATGTATGAATTTATCCGTGATTTTAAAGACGATGTACCGGGCGCTTGCGCAAAAGACTGCGGCAATTACCTGGATATGAATCTTGGTATGGCAAACTACCTTGCCAATCGTTACTTGAACAATGTGCTTTACAATATTGATGAAAAACATCTTATTTATCCACAATAATTCTGAAAATTTGATGCATATTAAGAAATTCTTAAAAAGTTATACACATTATACACATAGTTATACACCGATATGCGCGAAAAAGGGGGCAAAACAGGTAAAAATGCAACTAAATTTGCGTATATATGTGGATAGAAAGGCTGGGAAATTATTTTTATGAAAAAAATTGGAATTATCGGCGCTATGGAATTGGAAGTGGAAACGCTCAAAAACCATATGCAAAATATTACTGTTACAAAAAAAGCAAACATGGAATTTTTTGAAGGAACATTAAACGGCGTAAGCGCAGTTGTTGTAAAATCCGGCGTTGGAAAAGTAAATGCCGGCATGTGCGTGCAGATTCTTTCTGACTTGTTCGGCGTCAGCCATATTATTAACACAGGCGTTGCCGGCTCTTTGCAGGCACAGATTGACATCGGAGACATTGTTGTTTCTTCCGATGCGCTCTACCATGATGTGGATGCTACGATTTTTGGCTATCGCCCCGGCGAAGTGCCGCAGCTTGGCACATTGGAATTTAAAGCCGACGAACATTTGATGCACGTGGCAACAACTTCCTGCGAAGAAGTAAACCCGGACATTCACATTTTTACGGGACGGGTTGTCAGCGGTGACCAGTTCATCTCCAGCAGAGAAGTAAAAAACAAGATTTCGGAAAATTTCAACGGACTTTGCACAGAAATGGAAGGGGCTGCCATTGCACATGCTTCTTACTTAAATGAAATTCCGTTTGTTATTCTTCGTGCCATCTCTGACAAAGCGGATGACAGCGCAGAAATGGACTATCCTACTTTTGAAAAGCAGGCTGCAGAACATTGTGCGAAGCTTGTGGAACACATGGTTGCAAACATTTAAAACGAGTAAGAGGAGACATCCGTTATGAAAATTATTGATAAACTTAAGGAAGACAAATTGCTTCTTTCCTTTGAAGTATTTCCGCCAAAAACGGAAACCGACTTTGCCAGCGTAAAAAGTGCCACGGAAGAAATCGCGAAACTGCATCCTTCTTTCATGAGCGTAACTTACGGCGCCGGCGGCGGTACAAGCCAATACACATTGGAAATTGCAAAAAATATTAAAGAGCGCTACGACGTGCCTTCCCTGGCACATCTTACTTGCGTCTCTTCCACAAAAGAGACTGTTCGCGCAAGAATCAAAGATATCAAAGACGCGGGCATCCAAAATATTATGGCGCTTCGCGGCGACATTCCGAAAGGCATGGAAAATGCAGACCGTTCCAACTGGGATTACAAACATGCCGTGGAACTTATCCGCGAATTGAAAGAAGCGGACGAAGATTTTTGCATCGGCGGCGCATGCTATCCGGAAATTCACCCGGAAAGTGCCGACCAAAAAGAAGACATCAAATATTTGAAAGAAAAAGTAGAAGCAGGCTGCGACTTTTTGACAACACAGATGTTTTTTGACAACAACTTGCTCTACAACTTCCTTTACAAAATACGGGAAGCCGGTATTACCGTGCCGATTATTCCGGGCATCATGCCGATTACAAATGCCAATCAGGTAAAACGTGCGATTGACCTTTCCGGCTCCTTTATGCCACAGCGTTTCAAAAGTCTCGTAGACAAATTCGGCCACAGCCCGGCTGCCATGAAACAGGCCGGCATCGCATACGCAACCGACCAGATTATCGACTTGTATGCAAACGGAATCAAAAACGTCCACGTCTACTCCATGAACAAACCGGACGTAGCGGCTAAGATTCAGAGCAATTTATCGGATATTATAGGATAATGAATATTTTGTTTGTTCATTGAAAAAGAACAAGCAACATTATGTCTTAGGATAAAAAAGTAGTGCATGAGTATTTTTATTACATATATAAAAATACTTTGCACTACTATTTTTATTATCGAGTCGTTACTTTTGCTCTTTTTTTAATAAACGAACGCACCGCTCCAACTACTTGTACAACGAAAAACAAAACTGCCATTACATAAAGCAACAAAGGAATAAGACTTTTGAAATCTGCTTCAGAATATGGGCGTACTGCCTTCGGTCGATAAATATAAGCAATGATGCATAAAAGAAATGTAATTGTACTACAGCATAAGAATGCATTATGTTCTTTTCTTGTTTCTTTTTCATAAGAAAAATAAATTGCTATATAATGTATAAACATCAATATAATCGCTACCAAAAATAAAAACACTGATTTAAAATTT
>JAZQDM010000114.1:0-1578 GCA_045546775.1 Lachnospiraceae bacterium
TACATTTCCCAACAATTTTAACATTAATCAAACAAAAATAGTATTGACATTCAAGAATTTTTATTGTATGTTAATCTTTGACGATATTTGTTTACAATTTTTTTTGAAAAAATATTCAGGTGTCATTTTCACATTAAAAACAAGACGTAATTATAACTGAAACAGGAAGGAACGGGAAATGAAGTGATATTCAGAAATTTATTTCACAGCCAAATTCTGAGTTTTTAGACTCAAAAACGCCATTTTATTAAAATAAAACTTGTGTAGGTTTTTAATTACACTTGTATATTCTATTGATTAGGAACAGTTTGCAGAAAACCTCAAACTGTTCCTTTTTCGTTTTCAGAATTTGGTTCTATACGCCAATTTGCCTCGCATAACAAGTTGTAATTTCTGAAAAGGGTGGATACCTTCCTCAAATTTTCATTTGACGGAAAGAAAATCCAAGTTTTTTGCATTGTTCCTGCCAACTGTCCGGCAAACCTTCCGTGAGTTGTGCCAATGACAGCCCATCAGGAATATTGCCATTCAAAATATCCTCGACAATGGATAGGGCAAGATTAAATAGTGAAACAATCCTGGTTACATAGGCTTCGGAAAGTCCTACCGTTTTTGCCAATTGCGGAATATTGGCGACTTCACCGGAAAACAACATATCAGACCATTTCCACGATAACGCAATTGCCCGCAGTAAAGAATGCCGATTGTTTTCGTAGCTGATGCCTACGATTTCGATGTGAGTTTGTCCGGAACAAGTTTTGATATTGATTGGGGTGGCAATTATCAGATGATTGTCTTTCCGTTTGGTATGCGACAGTAAGCCGGATGTCCGCAGCTGTGCGGAAAGTTCTTGTTCCAATTCAGTATGTTCATCTTTTAAATGTGTCCATATACGGTCCGGATAAACATCGATCCTATCAATAATTGAGTCCAGCAATTCCAATTTTGCAGTTGGAGCAAGCTCTGTCCGGAAATTTATTTCCCTGTCATCATCGCTTGAATATCCGTTTGCGGATCGGTTATTCCTTTTATGTTAAAAGTTTTTACCAATACTGCCGCAACACCTGGAGACAAAAATGCCGGAAGTGTCGGACCAAGCCGGAGATTTTTGAATCCCAGATGCAGCAACGCAAGCAATACCGCCACCGCCTTTTGTTCATACCACGCTATATCGAAGGATATCGGCAGATCATTGATGTCTTTAACTCCGAAAACCTCTTTAAGCTTCAAGGCAATCACTGCCAGCGAATAACAATCATTGCACTGTCCTGCATCCAGCACCCGGGGAATACCGCCGATATCACCGGTCACAAGTTTGTTGTACCGATACTTGGCGCATCCGGCAGTGAGTATGACCGTATCTTTCGGCAGATTTTCAGCGACTTCCGTATAATATTGCCGCTCTTTCTGTCTGCCGTCACAACCTGCCATTACCACAAAGCGTTTGATTGCGCCGGACTTGACTGCTTCCACCACTTTATCGGCAAGAGCAAAGACTTGAGCGTGGGCGAATCCACCGGTAAGTGTGCCATCTTCCAATTTTTCCGGAGGCGGACACGTTTTTGCCAGTTCAATGAC
>JAZQDM010000115.1:0-2542 GCA_045546775.1 Lachnospiraceae bacterium
CGTCTGCAATGTCCGGCTCATTGCAGTGTCGTTCCATTTGTTCATTTTGTGATGAACTTCTATGTTTATAAGTTATGAGAGATTACGGTTGCGTTTCAAGAAAACATCATCAGAATCCGAAAAAAATTATTTTTTGTCGGTTTTTGATACCCCAAAAAAGAGAGGAGCAACTATGTAAAAACCGGATTGTCGTTGGTTTGATGGAATTTGCCATATAAGCCCATATAACCCCATAAAAGTGGCATAAAACTAGTTACGGACTGTTAATCCGTCGCTCGTTGGTTCTGCGGATGAATAAATATGTAAAAACCCTCGATTTTGTTGATAAATCGAGGGTTTTTAATGCATATATACGGTAAAATCTGCGTTTAAAATCTGTTTGACACAGTTTCTGACACAGTAATATTTTGGCCTTTTGGGATGGGACTAACCCCAGATATGGTGTTACATTCTGCTTATAATAGGATCCGTAAGCGTGCAGTTTTTGTTTTGACACAAATTTTGACACATTTTTTGTGTCTAAAGGGTTATGCAGCCATATGCACTCCATGCCTGAGATAAGCCGAAAAATTTGGAATTTGGATTTGCGTCAACTTTTGTGTCAAACTGCAGATTCCGATTGCGAAAAGCCTTGCAATTACTGGGTTTTTGCTGATTTGGAGCCACAGAGAATCGCATATGTGCTTTTTCCGGATTTTTCAGTTAAAAACCTGTTTCGTTGGTTCTTTTTAACCGGAAAAAGCGACCTGTCTGCATAGATATACACACTTTGTAATGCCGAAACACAATGTAAAAGTACGTCAACTTTTCAGTCAAACGGCAAATTCAAATCTGAAAAAGTATTGATATTACTGAGGTTGTGACCTTTAGGACCGCTAAGAAACAATTAGGAGACCTAAGCCCTAATTGTCAGCACAAGACGCGGTTTCTTGCTGCCTTATGGTATAGTAGCTATCTACCAGCTTGTCCAAACATACCTTTTGGTGGGTTGCAGTCATATGAATGTAAATGTCCTCGGTGACCTTGATGCTGGAATGACCCAAGGTTTTGGAGATGGATAATAAATTGATGTTGCTTTCCAGGCAGCGCGTGGCAAAGGTGTGCCGCAGGGTGTGGAAGTTGGCATTTTCCACGCCTGCTTTTTCTAAAAGCTTATGGTAGTTTTTATAGAAGGTTGCATTGCACAATGCTGTGTTAATGCGGCTGGAGAAAACATAATCGTCCTCTGAATGGACAAAGCCGCGCTCTTCCTTCCACTTCAGCTGATTATTCTTGTATTCCATAAACTCTGCGGCTAAAGGCTCAATCATATGAATAAGCCTCTTTGAATTTTTAGTTTTGGGATCCTTGGGCGTGTATACAGTTTTGGTTTCACCCGCGACAAATGGAGTATATTCCCGTATGAGCTGAGAGTCAATTTTGATGGTCCTGTTTTCAAAATCAATGTGTCGCCATTTTAACCCCATAAGCTCTCCCTTGCGGCAACCGGTGTACAGCGCCACAACTACAATAAACATAAGCGGTTTGCCAAACTCCCGGACAGCGGTCAGTAGCCGTAATTCTTCCTCCTGGGTGAGAGCGCGGTTTTCGTTCAAGCCGGTTTTAGGGATCTTCACGCCCAGGGTGGGATTGACAACGATTAAATTGTTCCGGACGGCATAATCAAACACCATATGCAAAAAGACCTTGATGCGGGTAAGGTAGGCTTCGCTGATCCCGTCTTTTCCGCCAAGACGGGATAAATCGTTGATGTGCTTCTGAACCATAATGTTTGTAATTTTGGAAATCGGCATATCAGCCAGTTTTCCGAAGTGTAACCGGATGTACCGCTCGTATCCGACATAGGTGTTTCCGCTAATAGAGGACGCACAAAAGGTATTTAGGCATAAATGTGCCCAGTTTGCTAGGGTGATGTTTCTGGTAGGGAAGGCCTGCTCAGTACGCCGGCGACTCAATGTGTTCAATTCCTCAAGCTTGATCTCCAGCTTAGCCTGAATTTCTGCTTTCGTTTTTCCGTAAATGTGTGTAATATCGCCTCCATCCTGCAGACGGACATAATAACGTCCGTCCTTTCTTTTTGTGATCTGGTAGTTGCTGATTACTCTGTGCATAGTGATACCTCCTAAATTATAAAGTGCAATATAATTATAGGAGAAATTGTTGAAGAAACAGTGTTTATGTCGCGAGAGTTGCTGATAGCTTCGTTTTTAACAGAATGCATATCGGATGAAATATGGAACGGGCGATCTATAAGAAAATATGAAATTAACCGCTGAGGAATCTTGCGAAACCTCAGCGGCGTTTTTATGTTTACTTATCCGGGAACTCCCAGAGAACCTCACGGATGATTTCACTGACTGTAGGATGTGGGAAGATGATCTGCCGGCCATCGGTAACACGGAACTGGGTTTCCAACATCTGTGCGCCGCCCCAAATCATCTCGCCTGCGTAGGCACCAATCAGGTGGATGCCCAAAATCAAGCGGGTCTTTTTGTCCACGATGATTTTGCACAGACCATCTGCGCCCTCATTCTCCGCCACA
>JAZQDM010000116.1:0-2868 GCA_045546775.1 Lachnospiraceae bacterium
GGGTTATCCCAAATGGGATAACCCGTTTAATAATTGTTAGAGGAAACGGACTCGAACCAATATAAATGCAAGGCTCCGGGGGAGCCTTGCTTGCCACTGGCTAGACGGTGGCAACACAATAATTGTCGCAAAGTGCGACAATGCAACTCGAGTCCGGTTACCGGCACCATAATACCTACCCTTATTTGATACAATGGTATCAGCAAGGGTAGGTATTTTTTCCCTTTTTATCCGGAATCGGTTTCTTGATCCACAACTATCGTTTTGACCAGAATTTATTGCAAAAAAATTATTTTTATGGTAAATTTTAAAAAGGGGGGATCGCTATGTATTACATACAAAGTAGATGGAAGCTCGAAAATAGGAAGCTGCATTATTACGGACTGCGCAGTGCTCCCAATTTGTTCAAAAATGATATCACTGTCTCGAAGAAGCAGGCGGATATTCTTGCTTCGTTACCCCGGGAACTGAATCCTAAGGAGTTATCCGTGATTGAAAAGTTTCTCGGCAAACAGGTCGTGTCGGAGCACCAGCGAAAGCACGTTCCGAAAGATTTTTCCGAGGCAACTTTCTGTACGGATTGCTGTGCCAATGATTTTTTGATTCCGGGATTGGAGTTTGATGATAAGGGCCTGTGCCCTATGTGTCAAACGGCAGAGGATGCCAAAAATCTGAAAAGTGTTGTTCCAATTGTGGAGGATATCTCTCGCAGCAAAAAATCACGCTTTGATATTGCGCTGTTCTACACCGGCGGAAAGGATTCCACATACCTGCTCTACTATCTTTCCAAGGTAAAGGGGTTACGGGTATTGGCGCTTACCTGGGAAATCCCTTTTATTTCCGAAAGTGCCGCCAAAAGCATTGCAAATGCCAAGAAAACCTTTCAAAATGTAGAGTTCATTACCCGTACAGTCAGTCAAAGCGACTTGCGACGGTTTTACAGCAAACTATACTCCCTCAGCGATAATACCTGTGCCTGTCCTTCACTGGCATATCTGCTGTTTTATCCGGAACTGGTAGCAAACAGAGTGCCGTATTTTGCTGCAGGCAACGAGCCTGTTCAGATGCTTGGATTGTACTATAATCACATGGCACCCAGGATCGCGTATTCCTTTGCCGGCAATCGCTTTTTGACCTTCCTGATGAATGTTGCGCGCGTGCTGACTTTGCGGCCACCTCTGAAGCAGGGTCAGTTCCAGACCCTAATGACCATGAAGCAGCTGGCATACGGCGATCATCCGGTTAAGAAACTCAGCGGATACGAAAGCGAACTGGTTTCCAATGTTGTGGATGCAATTCAGGCTGTTCCGGAGTTGCTTCCCCCCTTCAAAAGAAGCATCCGGCAGTCCTCTCGCACCGGAAATATACCGGCCTTTGTTCACTTTGATCTTGATAAAACATCCGGAGGCACCTATGATTGGAACAAGGTAAAATCTATACTTGTTCAAGAATGTGGCTGGGTGCCACCGGAGGATGAAAACAAAGCACTGCACACAAGCTGCAAAATTGAAAAATGCAAAGACCACACCCAATTTGTGCGATTTTATCATTGCAAAAGCAAGATGATCCCGTTTAGTGCACTGGAATTCTCCCTTGCAAGCAAAAAATGCGGTAGATCTAAAGAGCAGACCCTTTATGAAATGGAACATTTGCTAGGATTTTCTCTTGAAGAAATCCCAGAGTGCGCCATTATGCAACAATTCTTGAGGGAGCATAAATGATTACGATTTATTGTTTTTCCGGAAGCGGACACAGTTTGGCTGTTTCAAAAGAATTGGCTAAACTGCTGGATTGCGAAATCAGACCGATTGATAACAAAACCACAACGGAAGATGCTGCGGTGGTCGTTTTTCCGGTGTATTGTCAAAATACCCCGAAGCCGGTAAAACGATTTCTAAAGGGTCTGGAGGCTAAGCATGTTGCGCTGATCGCAACCTACGGAAAAATATCCTATGGTAATGCTTTGTACGAAGCACAAAAGCTCTTGCGCGGGCAAGTTATTGCGGGGGCGTATATTCCTATGGGACATACATTTCTTGACGGTGATTACGAATTTGATACAGCGCATCTGCTGCCAATTGTGCAAAGGATCAAAATGCCTCAGCAGGTCACAATTCCTAAAACTGCAAAGAATCCATTGGCAAATATCTTTCCTGGTTTGCGCAGCCGCATTGGAGTAAAAATTAAAAAAGAGGACAATTGTTGTAGCTGTGGACTTTGTGAAACAAACTGCCCGGTTGGAGCAATCCGAAACGGTCGGATTCATTCACAGTGTATTCGCTGTTTGCGTTGCGTAACAAACTGTCCTCAAAAAGCATTACAATACAAAAACGGCCGGATACTGGACATCTACTTAAAAAGCTACTGTAAGGAAGAATATGTGCTGTATCTATAGAAAACTATTTTAGGTTTTGTTGCCCTGTTTGACCGATGGTCGTTTAACGAATGCAACGCTCTCACCGTTAGCGTTGCATTGTATCAAATTGTGTAGTATATGCCATTAAACGGGTTATCCCAAATGGGATAACCCGTTTAATAATTGTTAGAGGAAGCCGGACTCGAACCCATATAAATGCCACAGTCCGGTGGACAAGCTCTACCGTCTTTTTATGTATCGGTGGGGTGTTCCTTCCCCACCTTTTTCGCATCACACTGCTGCGCTTGCAGCGACACACTTGACGAAAATGTACCGTTTTTCTCTGTCGTCACAGCTTGAAATCCGGACTTCTTCGCCCAAGCTCATTATGCCCGTAAAAATTTTGTTTATGCAAATTATTTATCCAAATGTACATTCAGGTGAGGATATGTCATTTCGATACCCTTCTGGTGGAATACATCCCGGATGCTACGGTTGATCTTATGATAGAC
>JAZQDM010000117.1:0-2386 GCA_045546775.1 Lachnospiraceae bacterium
CGTATGATATTCTTTGCACTTCGTGCAAAGCCCCACTCGTATTTCGCTTCGCTCTCTCGCGTATGTTATTCTTTGCACTTCGTGCAAAGCCCCACTCGTATTCCGCTTCGCTCTCTCGCGTATGTTATTCTTTGCACTTCGTGCAAAGCCTCACTCGTATTTCGCTTCGCTCTCTCGCGTATGTTATTCTTTGCACTTCGTGCAAAGCCCCACTCGTATTCCGCTTCGCTACATACTCGTGAGGGACGTTCGCCAAGCACAGTAAAAATCATGCAAGCATGATTTTTCTGTGTTTGGCTCACTTAATATCATACTAGAAATTCCTTGACGTGTCACTAGCATAATGATATAAAAATAGCAGGAAGAAAATTTGGAAATAAGACAAAATGGAGTCTGTGTTCTCGGAACAGACTTCTTAGTACGGAGGAAAAAATGCCTAATTTACGTGAATTGGAAAATGCAATGCCGGTTGCACCAATGAAACTGATTGCACTTGAGTCCGCAGAGAAACTCGGACGCAGCGTAAACAATTATTTGGTGGAATACCGTAGAAGTGTAAACAACGAAAAAGTAAAAAACGACCCTGCTTTTCACGGTTATATTGAAAGCAGCTATCTTGTAGATTGTGAATGCCCGCGTTTTGGAAGTGGTGAGGGAAAAGCGGTATTTCATGAAAGTATCCGCGGTAAAGATTTGTTTATTCTCGTGGATGTTTGCAACCACAGTCTTACTTACAACGTAAACGGTTACACAAACCACAAATCGCCGGATGACCATTATCAGGATTTGAAGCGTGTCATCGCTGCTACAGGCGGTAAAGCACACCGCATCAATGTCATTATGCCGTTCCTTTACGAAGGACGCCAGCACAAAAGAAGCGGTCGCGAATCTTTAGACTGTGCTTACGCATTGAAAGAACTTAGCGCAATGGGTGTAAAAAACTTTATTACATTTGATGCCCATGACCCGCGTGTGCAAAACGCAACTCCGCTCTGCGGCTTTGATAACTTTACACCGCCGTATCAGTTTATGCGTTCTTTGTTAAATGTAGAAAAAGATTTGATTATCGACAAAGACCATTTAGTCGTAATCAGTCCGGACGAAGGTGCTTTGGACCGTGCCGTTTATTTTGCAAACGTACTCGGTGTCAACACAGGTATGTTCTACAAACGCCGCGACTACTCTACTATCGTTAACGGCAAAAACCCAATTGTTGCTCACGAATTTTTGGGCGATACTTTGGAAGGAAAAGACGTTATTATTATTGATGACATGATTTCTTCCGGTGAAAGTATGTTAGACACTGCAAAACAGTTGAAAGAAATGCACGCAAACCGCGTATTTATTTGCTGTACATTCGGTCTTTTCACAAACGGATTAAAGGCGTTTGACAAAGCATTTGAAGAAGGTGTATTTGAGCGTGTTATCACAACAAACTTGACTTACCTTCCTCCTGAATTAAGCGAGAAACCGTATTTTGTAAAAGCGGACATGAGCAAATTCCTCGCTTCCATTATCGATTTCATGAACCACGACATCACAATGGCAAGCGTACTCACTCCTACCGAAAAAATTCATGCGATTTTGGAAAAATACAATCGCAGGGAAGAGTTTAATATATAGTTTGCGATTGAAATTCATAAAGGAACCCATACTGTTTTCCATAATTTGGGGAAATGGTATGGGTTCCTCTTTTTAATTATCGTTTTATGCTTGATTTTTTGGAGGAAATTGTCTTTCCACATTGCAAAAAAACAGTTTCTTAACATTCGTAACTCCACCCAGAAGTTAGGCTATGGTAAATGAGCAAAAAACTGAAAGTTTCACATCCTTTACTTCCTTAATATTTGAAAACTACCGTCAGCCGAATAGTTCTCACTATCCCGAAAAATAAAGTCTATTTCTGTTGATTCTAATAGGAAAGTATTACATAAATTAATCCATTCATTATTATTTGCAGCAGAATATACTAGCAGGGAATATTCTCCTTTGGAAAGCTTTATTTCCTCGGATTCAACAGTTGTAGAACCTCCTGAGGTACTATAAAAATATACATTACTGCTATCTTTTAGAGCCATCCCAACAATAACTCCATCCTCATCAATATTCCAATTTGCACGGACTACATAACCCCCATCAGACTCTATAGAAATATCATAACAATAGGATAGAAACATCTCATCCTCTGTTCTAACATATGAAAACTCATATCCACATATTTCATTTGATGGTATCAGGAGAAATACAATCGAAATAACAATAATGAATGTCACATAAATCCCCTTAGATTTTTCCGGTAAGGCTTTTGTATTGATTTTATGTTGCTTCATAAAGTAAAGAAGTATTGCTAATACTACTGCAACCAATACAATAGCACCTATCATAA
>JAZQDM010000118.1:0-7314 GCA_045546775.1 Lachnospiraceae bacterium
GGAAACGTCTACGCCTTCTTTGTGCATGATTGCAACGCCTTCACAAACATCGTTGGAACCGTAGCAGTTAACTTTTGCACGAAGTCCTGTAGAGTAAGCGATACGGTCAACTTCTTTAACTGTGTTTGTGTACGGATCGTATTCTGTTTCAACAAATGTAAATCCGTTGATACGGGAAATGATCTGAGCTGCGTCTTTACCGAGACCGTTCAAAATAACTCTTAACGGTTTCTGACGAACTTTGTTTGCTTTCTCAGCGATACCGATAGCACCTTCAGCTGCTGCGAAAGATTCATGTCCTGCAAGGAAGCAGAAGCATTCTGTTTCTTCTTCCAATAACATTTTACCTAAGTTACCATGTCCGATACCTACTTTACGTGTATCTGCAACGGAACCCGGGATACAGAAAGCCTGAAGACCTTCACCGATAGCTGCTGCTGCATCAGCTGCTCTTCTGCAATCTTTTTTAATAGCGATAGCTGCACCTACGATATAAGCCCAGCATGCATTTTCAAAACAAATCGGCTGGATTTTCTTAACCTGATCATAAACATCAAGTCCAGCATCTTTTGTAATTTTTTCTGCTTCTTCAATAGAAGAAATTCCATAGCTGTTTAATACAGCATTGATTTTGTCAATTCTTCTTTCATATGATTCAAATAATGCCATTTGTGTCGTCCTCCTTCTTATTCTTCTCTCGGGTCAATAATCTTAACTGCATCGTCTACACGGCCGTACTGACCTTTTGCTTTTTCGTATGCTGTGTTAGGATCATCACCTTTTTTGATGAAGTCTGTCATTTTTCCAAGGCTTACGAACTGGTAACCGATAATCTGGTCGTTTTCGTCCAAAGCGATACCTGTTACATAACCTTCAGCCATTTCAAGGTAACGAGGACCTTTTTTCAAAGTACCGTACATTGTACCAACCTGGCTTCTTAAACCTTTTCCTAAATCTTCAAGACCTGCACCAACCGGAAGACCATCTTCAGAGAACGCACTCTGTGTACGTCCGTATACAATCTGCAAGAATAATTCTCTCATAGCTGTGTTGATAGCGTCACATACTAAGTCTGTATTCAAAGCTTCGAGTACAGTTCTACCCGGTAAAATTTCAGATGCCATAGCAGCTGAGTGAGTCATACCTGAGCAACCGATTGTTTCTACTAAAGCTTCCTGTATAATTCCTTCTTTAACGTTCAAGGTAAGCTTACAAGCACCCTGCTGCGGTGCACACCAGCCAATACCATGTGTTAAACCGGAGATATCTTTAACTTCTTTTGCTTTTACCCATTTTGCTTCTTCTGGGATTGGAGCACAACCGTGGTTAACACCCTGTGCTACCGGACACATTTTTTCTACTTCATGTGAATAAATCATGTGAAAACTCCTTTCAAGTATAGATAAGTATTTATAAAACAAAACTTTGAAATTTCGACATAAAATTTCAAAAATCTTGTTGTACACGCTCCTTTATTTTCGCATATTTGGCAAAAAAAATCCAGTAGTTTTGATAAATTTATATCAAAAACCACCGGATTTCATTTTGTATTCACAATATATCTCAATATTGTTTACATTTCTTAACATATTAACATTAAGCTATTTCAAAACCGTATCTACCAAGCGTAATTTGTTGCGTAATCCCTTTAACTGTTCATCCGAAACAGGGAACTGTTCGCTTTCACAATTTTCAAATATAATCGCTCCGACGCATTCTTCTCCTTCTTTGAAAGGATAATACAAAACGCTCTGCACGTTGTGCTTTTCAAAGTAAGCACGGGCTTCCGGTTTTACAATATCGCTTGCACTAATGGCTCCAAACTCTTTATAGAAAATGCTGATTGCATCACAAAGAGCTGCCTGTTCTGCCTTATCTTGTTCCGCATCAACTACTGCATTATAACCGTCTGTCAAGTAGCACACCCGACTGTAAGTACCTTTTACCGCTGTGGCATTTTTCTTGAAAACAAACGCGCGTTGTGCATCACATTCTTTTGCTGCCGCTGCCAAAACAGAATCCAAAAACAAATCTTTTTCCGCCGGACTAAACAATACACCCTGTTTTGCCTCTTCTGCCTTGGCGGGTTCTTTCACCTTCAAGCCCGGTACAGAATAAACTGACTTTCTATCCGATTTGTATGTAACCTGCTCGCTTCCTTCGTCGAATACGGTATAGCCGTTTTTGCCGCGTGCTTTTGTCTCATACAACGCTTTATCTGCCTTTTTGAACAGGTCAGAATATTTCAAACCATGAATCGGATATACCGAAATACCGATACTGGACGAAACATTGATATCACCACTCATAGATGGGAAACTTTGTTTTAATTCTTTACAAAGTCTGCCTGCCAAAAGCTCTGCATTGGTAACTTTATTAATATCGCGCATAAATACGAAAAATTCATCACCGCCGATACGTCCGACAATATCGCTTCCTTTGAAGTTTTTGGACAGTTTATCCGCCGCGTCAATAAGCACCTGGTCACCTTTTGCATGACCTAATGTATCATTGACTGCCTTAAAGTTATCCAAATCCACAATCATAAGTGCATGCAGTTTGCCGGATTCCGGATCTTCTTCTTCCAAAACTTTTCTCACAAGCTGTTCGGTCGCACCTTTATTAAAGATACCCGTAAGAGCATCTTTTTCTGCTTTTAATTTGAGTTCCAGTTCTTTTTTCTTGCGGTCATCAATATTTACAATTCGGCCGACGATACGCGAAACGTACCCTTCCACGCCTGCCATACTTGTAATACTGTACTGATACCATCTAAAATCATCGTCAAACTGTTTCGTACGTATTTCTACGCTGTCATGTTTCGGTGATTTCATCGCAAGCTCAATAACCTGTTTGAACGCTTCCACATCTTCCGCAAAAATAACTGATTCATCAAACCGACTCACATAATCGTTTATAATAATCTCAGAACGTGTAATACGGTTGGACGCATCACGGATTGTACAAACATCCGTCTTTGCATTGTAATCCATGATTTTTTCGCCTTCTGCCGCCAAAACCATATTCAAACGCTCTGCCTGCTGTTTCAATTCTTCCTCAATATTTTTGCGCTCCGTGGCATCCATAAGAACCGCAATAACCGTATATACATTATCTTTTCTGGCATAAAGATTTGCACGCACCTGAAGCCAGCGCATACTGCCGCTAAGTGTAACGGTACGGAGTTCAAAATCTACCGCGCCGTCATCCCTGAGCACATCTTTAATCGCCTGGTCCAGCACCGGCAAATCATCCGGTATAATACTGTTTCTTACATTCTTAAACGCCATCTTGGTCTCCGTAATGGAATAACCAAGCATACGGCTCAACCCCTCATTTAAATATACCGGTGTAATGCGCCCCTCATGTAATTCAAATACACCGATACCGGTAATCATGTTTTCAATCATAGAAACGACTGATTCAAAATTTAATTCAACCGCCATAAGATTCCCTCTCTGTGTGTGTTAAACATACCCCTTGGCTTTTATTTTTTTAAAACAATGTTGCCCTGATCTTTGTAAATGCTTGTAGCAGGTACGAAACCGCGCACACAGGAAACCGGATATACATTGCTCTCTCTTCCGATTACCGTTCCGGGATTTAACACGCTGTTACAGCCCACTTCTACACAGTCGCCCAGCATTGCTCCAAACTTTTTCAAGCCAGTCTCCATACGGAATCCGTCTCCATTTACTGTTACAAGCGTTTTGTCGCTTTTCACATTGGATGTAATGGAACCGGCACCCATATGGGCTTTATATCCTAAAATACTATCGCCCACATAATTGTAATGCGGCACTTGTACTTTATTGAACAAAATTACATTTTTCAGTTCTGTCGAATTTCCTACAACTGCACCTTTTCCGACAATGGCATTCCCTCTTATGAACGCACAATGTCTGACTTCTGCTTCTTCGTCAATAATACACGGACCATTGATGTATGCCGACGGATATACATTTGCACTTTTTGCAATCCATATATCGTCACCCTTTTTCTCGTATTTATCTGCCGGAAGCTGCGCCCCCAACTTCTTAATAAATTCACCAATCTTTGGTAATAATTCCCACGGATACTCTGCCTCCGCAAAAAGCGGTGCTGCAATCGTTTCTTCCAAACAATACAGACTACTAATTTTTAATTCGTCCATTTTATTAACTCCTTAAGCCTATTATTTTTTAGTATAGCACAACCTTTTTGTCAACTGCAACAAAAATCTACTTATTGCCCTTGTAATTTGCAGCCGCGGCATCATACTGTCTGTACAAAGCGCCTTGATTGCCAAGTTGTTTCACAATATTGGTGCGTCGGCTTACAAAATCATTCAATTTTAACATGTATTCCTCGGATGTAATATCACCGTTTGCAACTAAGGTAAGTCCTTTTTCCCAGCTTGCCGTAAGCGCCGGGTCAAGCAGCGGTTTGATGGAGTTATTCACTACATCATAAACCATCTCTCCCATCAGTGTGGGCGTGATAATCTGCGTTTTTTTGTTCAAATGCAAATAATCGATATGCACAAGCTTTTTTAGAATTTCTGCTCTTGTCGCACTTGTTCCGATTCCGCTTCCTTTGATTTGGGCACGCAGCTCTTCATCCTCGATAAACTGCCCCGCATTTTCCATCGTAAGAATGATGGAGCCGGAATTGTAACGTTTCGGCGGAGATGTCTCTCCCTCTTTTATAAAAAGTTCTTTTAAGCCGACTTCCATGCCTTTTTTTAAAGACTGCAACGCTTCCATAAAGTTAGCATCGCATTTTGCCTCCTCTTCAGAATTGTTGTTATTCGACTCATTTTCTTCATTCTTTTTCTTAAATGTATATTGAAGCACTTTCAAATAGCCTTCGTCAGAAAGCACTTTAAAATTGGCAAAAAACTTCTCGTTTTTCTTGTCAATCGTAAGGGCCACCTTCTGGTATACTGCAGGCGGATAAAAAATGCTTAAAAAACGGCGCACAATAACTTCATACACATGAGAAGCCGTTGGATGCAGCCCGGACAAATTGTTCAGTCCCTGTCCTGTCGGAATAATGGCATAATGGTCTGTGATTTGTTTGTCATTTACGTATCTTGTTTTTGCAATATTTTTGTAAGCCGTTCCTTCCAACACTTCATCGGCAAGTTCTTTTACCGGCGCATAATTGCGAAGCCCGCTTATATTTTTATATATTTCTTTTGCAACCGCACTGGATAGCACTCTCGCATCTGTTCTCGGATAAGTTACCATTTTCTTTTCGTACAGTTCCTGCACAATGCGAAGGGTCTCATCCGGACTGATTTTGAACATTTTGGAACAGTCGTTTTGCAACTCAGCAAGGTTATACAAAAGAGGCGGATTTTTCGTCTCTTTTTTCTTTTCAATAGAATGAATGACATTTGGTCCTTGCGGTTCTTCTTCCAAATAGGCAATCAGCTCTTTTGCCTTTTCCTCTTCTTTAAAGCCATTTTCTTTGTACAAATCAGACGATTGAAAATATTTGGAGCCTTCTACTGCTCTCCATTCGCCTTCAAATTCCTTTTCCCCAAGCAAAAAAGTTCCAAGAACACGGTAAAATGGCGTTTTCACAAAATTGCGAATCTCCCGTTCACGGTTCACAACCATACCAAGTACACATGTCATGACACGTCCGACCGAAATAACCGCCCTGTCTTTTTTCAAATAAGACTTGATGGAATTACCGTATTTTAGTGTTAAAACGCGCGAAAAATTGATACCCATCAGATAATCTTCTTTCGCCCGAAGATATGCTGCTGCGCACAAATTGTCATACTCTGATAAATCTTTTGCTTCCCGGATGCCACGCAAGATTTCTTCTTCTGTCTGGGAGTCAATCCAGACACGCTTCCGCTGTTTTCCGGATACGCCGGACTGCTGTTCCACGAGACGGTAAATATACTCTCCTTCCCGCCCGGAGTCGGTGCACACATAAATGGTGTCCACATCATCTCTTGTAAGCAGACCGCTGACGATACGAAACTGTTTTTTTACACTGTCGATTACTTCGTATTTATAATCAGTCGGTATAAAAGGCAACGTATCAAACGTCCAACGACGGAACTTTTCATCGTAACTTTCCGGATAACTCATCGTCACAAGATGACCTACGCACCATGTTACAATGGCCTCCGGAGACTCCAAAAAACCGTCTCTGTTGGTCATATTATATTTCAATGCTTTTGCAAATTCCCTTGCAACGCTCGGTTTTTCTGCAATAAATAACTTCTTTCCCATAACTACCTAACATATTTCTTCAAGCAGTTTCATAATATCCTCTGAAGCCATCGGTTTTCCAAGGAAATACCCCTGAATCATGTCACAGCCGACGGATTTCAAATAATCAAACTGCTCCTGATCTTCTACGCCTTCTGCGATTGTTTCATAGCCAAGGCGTTTTACCATATTGATAATGGATTCCATAATAATGCGCGTAGAATCGTCTGTCAGCACAGTATCCACGAAACATTTATCAATCTTTAACGTATCAATCGGCATACCTTTCAAATAAGACAACGACGAATATCCCGTACCAAAGTCATCCAATGAAACTTTAATACCATATTCTCTAAGCATATCAAGCTTCTTGATTACATCATCAAAATCCTGTATCAATACTGTTTCTGTAATTTCTAATTCCAAAAGTTTTTTTTCTATGCCATATTTCTCAATTGTCTGCATCAAATGGTCCACAAAGTCTGCCTGCTTACACTGGATAGCGGAAATATTGATGGAAAGTGTCATCGGATAATCGTATTTTTCCTTCCAAACCGCATAACAGCGCATGCTTTCCTCAATCACCCACTTACCAATCGAAACAATCATACCGTTTCTTTCTGCAGCAGGAATAAACACAGCAGGGCTTACCGGTTTTTCGTTTGCCGGGAACCACCGAAGCAACGCCTCCACGCCGCGTAACTTTTTACTGCCCGCAAAATACTGGGGTTGAAAACGCAATGCAAATTCTTTGTCAAACACAACTTTTTTCAAGCGGTTTTCCACTTCAATATTTTGCATAAACTCATTGATAATCGGCGTATCATAATACTTGATTGTATTTTTTCCGAAGGTCTTTGCCTTAAACATCACAATTTCTGCACAATTAATAAGACGCAACGCATCCTTTGTCGCTTCCGGATACTCAGCAACACCCATGCAAAACGTAATACGGATACGCTGTCCGTCTGCAACCAACAGTCCTTCGTTCGTTTTATCTTTAATATATCTGTAAATGTTTTCTACACTTGTGGCACCACAAGGGTCAAAAATAGCAAGACAAAACAAATCGCTTGCAAAATGCGATGCAATAATATTG
>JAZQDM010000119.1:0-10528 GCA_045546775.1 Lachnospiraceae bacterium
AGTGCAAAGAATAACATACGCGAGAGAGCGAAGCGAAATACGAGTGGGGCTTTGCACGAAGTGCAAAGAATATCATACGTGACAGAGCGAAGCGAAATACGAGTGAGGCTTTGCACGAAGTGCAAAGAATATCATACGCGACAGCGGAGGAAACAATGAAGAAAAAAGGTCATGCAATCAAAGAAGTTTTAAGCGGCAGTATCGCCGAAGAACTTGGTATAGAAGCAGGAGATAAGTTGCTTGCCATCAATGGCGAAGAAGTGGAAGACATCTTTGATTACCAGTTTATGGTACAGGATGAATATATAGAAGTTTTGATACAAAAGCAGGATGGCGAAGAATGGCTTTTAGAAATTGACAAAGACTATGAAGAGGATCTTGGTGTGGAGTTTGAGAACGGCTTGATGGACGAGTACCGTTCTTGCCACAACAAATGCATTTTTTGTTTTATCGACCAGATGCCGAAAGGAATGCGGGAGACGCTTTATTTTAAGGACGATGATTCCAGATTATCCTTTTTGCAAGGCAATTATGTGACGCTTACAAATATGTCGGAAAAAGACATTGCGCGTATTATCAAGTACCATTTGTCTCCGATTAATATATCGTTTCAGACGACCAATCCGGAGCTGCGTTGTAAAATGTTAAACAACCGTTTTGCAGGAGATGCCCTTAAAAAGGTAGATACGCTTTACGAAGCAGGTATTGAGATGAACGGGCAGATTGTGCTTTGTAAAGGTGTCAATGACGGCGCGGAATTGGAGCGCAGTATTTCGGATTTGACAAAGTATTTGCCTAATTTACAAAGCGTTTCTGTTGTGCCGGTGGGACTTTCCAAATATCGCGACGGATTGTATCCGCTGGAGCCTTTTACAAAAGAGGATGCAAAGCAGGTGCTTGCTACGATTCATAAATGGCAGCAAAAAGTATATGCGGAACATGAAATGCATTTTATACATGCCAGCGATGAGTGGTATATTTTGGCGGAGGAAGAATTGCCGGAAGAAGAGCGTTATGATGGTTATTTGCAATTGGAAAACGGTGTCGGCATGCTTCGCCTTTTGCAGGAAGAATTTGCCGATGCAATTGCGGACTTAAAAGAAAAGAAAGCGCTTCCGGACAATACAAAAAAAGAGACCATATCACTGGCCACCGGAAAGCTTGCCTATCCTTATATGAAAAAGCTTTCCGAGGAACTGATGGCGCTTGTGCCGGGACTTAACGTGCATGTGTATGAAATCAAAAACGAATTTTTTGGGGAAATGATTACCGTTTCCGGCCTTTTGACCGGACAGGACATCTGCAACCAATTGCAGGGAAAAGAACTTGGAAACAGGCTACTTTTACCGCAAAATGTATTGCGAAGCGGGGAGACGGTTTTCCTTGATGATGTAACCCTTGCAGATGTGGAAAAGGCTTTACAAGTAAAGGTAGATATTGTAAAATCAAGCGGATATGATTTCGTGGAATGTGTACTTGGAAAGGCGTAAAATCGGACTTGATCCAAAAAGACGCCGGACAAATGTGCTTCGAAAATGGAGGTAAACATGAGTAAGAAAAAAGGAAAGCCGATTGTTGCAGTAGTGGGAAGACCGAACGTCGGAAAATCTACGTTGTTCAACACATTGGCAGGTGAAAATATATCCATAGTAAAAGACACACCGGGTATTACCCGTGACCGTATTTATGCGGATGTGACATGGCTTGACCGTTCTTTTACTTTGGTAGATACGGGCGGTATTGAGCCGGACAGCAAGGATATTATTTTGTCCCAGATGCGTGCCCAGGCTGAAATTGCCATTGAAACAGCAGATGTTATTATGTTTATGGTAGATGTGAAACAAGGACTTGTGGATGCGGATGCAAAAGTAGCAGATATGCTCAGACGCTCCCACAAACCGGTTGTGCTTGTTGTAAATAAAGTAGACAGCTTTGATAAATACATGGCTGACGTGTACGAATTTTACAATCTTGGTATCGGGGAACCGCATCCGGTTTCCGCAGCAAACCGTCTCGGAATCGGCGATATGCTGGATGAAGTAACATCTTATTTCCCGGAAGCAAGTGCAGAAGAGGAGGAAGATGAAAAAATCCGTGTAGCTATCGTCGGAAAACCGAATGCCGGTAAATCTTCCATCATCAACAAATTGCTTGGGGAAGACCGACTGATTGTTTCTGATATCGCAGGAACAACCCGTGATGCCGTAGATACGGAGCTTGTCAGAAACGGAAAAGAGTACGTGTTTATTGACACGGCAGGACTTCGCAGAAAGAACAAAATCAAAGAAGAACTGGAACGTTTTATGATTGTGCGAACGGTCAGCGCGGTAGAACGTGCCGATGTAGTTGTACTTGTCATTGATGCAGAGGAAGGCGTAACCGAGCAGGATGCAAAAATCGCCGGAATTGCGCATGAACGCGGAAAAGCAGTGATTATTGCAGTGAACAAATGGGATGCCATCGAAAAAGATGACAAAACCATTTACAAATTTACAAACAAAGTGCGTGAGACACTCGCGTATATGCCTTATGCGGAAATGATTTTTATTTCTGCAAAAACAGGACAGAGATTGCCGAAATTGTTTGAAATCATTGATATCGTCAGTGAAAATCATTCTATGCGTGTGGCAACCGGTGTGCTCAACGAGATTATGACGGAGGCCGTGGCACTGCAACAGCCGCCATCAGATAAAGGAAAACGTCTGAGACTTTATTACATTACGCAGGTTTCGGTGAAACCGCCAACTTTTGTTATTTTTGTAAACGACAAAGAGCTGATGCATTTTTCTTATACGCGATACATCGAAAACCGTATCCGTGATGCGTTCGGTTTCAGAGGAACACCGCTTAAATTTATCATAAGAGAACGTAAGGAGAACAAGTAACGTGGAACGAATCATATGTCTGGCAATCGGATATTGCCTTGGACTTATACAGACTTCATATTTATATGGTAAAATGAAGGGGATTGACATCAGACAGTACGGAAGTGGGAATGCCGGAACAACAAACACTTTGCGTGTGTTAGGAAGAAAAGCCGGATTTATCGTACTTTTGGGAGATATTTTAAAGACCATTCTTGCGGTGGTTCTTGCAACTTTGTTGTTTGGAGAAAGTCACCCGGATATGATTTATCTTTTGAAAATTTATGCCGGAACGGGAGCCATTCTCGGACACAACTTCCCATTTTATATGAATTTTAAAGGAGGAAAAGGAATCGCTGCAACAGCCGGTTTTATTCTTTCCTTCCATCCGTATTTCATTGTAGTCGGTGTTATTTTGTTCTTTGGTGCATTTTTCATTACGAACTACGTGTCACTTGGTTCTTTGCTCGTATATGCAGGACTTATGATTCAGATGGTTGTGTGCGGACAGATGGGTTTGTTTGAAGGAATGACCCAGCCACAGCTCGTTGAAATGTATATCGTAACGGCATTTTTGACGGTGATGGCTTATTACAAACACAGAGAGAATATCAAGCGTCTTATTCGCGGAGAAGAGCGCAAAACATATTTAAAAAAGAAACCGCAGACCGGTGAAGTGACACAAGACAGCGAAGCAACAAAAGATAACGAATAGGCAAAATGCCGGATTGGAGCTTATTATGGCAAAAATAGGTGTGATTGGCGCAGGAAGCTGGGGAATAGCTCTTGCATTGTTATTGTACAACAACGGAAATGACGTGACAGTATGGTCGATTATCGAGCAGGAAATCGAAATGCTCAAAAAAGACCGTGAACACAAAGATAAACTTCCGGGTGTAAAATTGCCCGACGATATGGAATTTACAACCGACTTAAAAGCGGCTATCGAAGAAAAAGACGTGCTTGTATTGGCAGTGCCTTCTCCGTTTACAAGAAGTACGGCAAAGAGCATGAAAGAGTATGTTGCCGAAGGACAGATTATTGTCAATGTGGCAAAAGGTGTGGAAGAAACGACGTTGATGACGTTGTCCGAAATTATCGAAGAAGAAGTGCCTCAGGCAGAAGTTGCAGTTCTTTGCGGACCGTCCCATGCAGAAGAAGTAGGACGCGGCATTCCGACTACCATTGTAGTTGGTACAAAGAAGAAGAAAACAGCGGAATATTTGCAAAATCTGTTTATGAATGATGTATTCCGCGTATATACAAGCCCGGACATTCTCGGTATGGAGCTTGGTGGTGCGCTCAAAAACGTAGTTGCATTGGCGGCAGGTATTGCTGACGGACTCGGTTACGGAGACAATACAAAAGCGGCTCTTATTACACGAGGTATTACCGAAATCGCAAGACTTGGTGTGGCTATGGGCGCTAAATTTGAAACATTTTGCGGATTGACAGGCATTGGTGACTTGATTGTTACCTGTGCGTCCATGCATTCCAGAAACCGTCGTGCCGGTATGCTGATCGGCCAGGGTTATACGATGGACGAAGCGATGAAAGAAGTAAAAATGGTTGTGGAAGGCGTTTATTCTGCAAAAGCAGCCATGGGACTTGCAAAAAAATACGATATTCAGTTGCCGATTATTGAGCAGGTAAATGAAGTACTGTTTGACAATAAACCGGCATCCGAGGCAGTAAAAGAATTGATGCTTCGTGATAAAAAAATTGAAATTTCCCAGCAGTGGGAAGAATAAGTCCCGCTCATAAAGAGAGGAAAGGCAAGGAGTAACGATGAGTATTTACGATACGTTGAATGAGCAACAAAAGAAAGGTGTTTTTGCGACGGAAGGACCGGTGCTTTTGCTGGCCGGTGCGGGGAGCGGAAAAACCAGAGTTTTGACCCATCGAATTGCCTACCTGATTGATGAGATGGGAGTGAATCCGTGGAATATTCTTGCCATTACTTTTACAAACAAAGCGGCAGGAGAGATGCGGGAACGTGTGGACAATATTGTAGGTTACGGTGCAGAACAGATTTGGGTGGCAACGTTTCACTCCACTTGTGTGCGCATTTTAAGACGCTACATCGACAGACTTGGATACGACACGAATTTTACAATTTATGATACGGATGACCAAAAAACGATTATAAAAGAAGTGTGCAAAAAGCTTCAAATCGATACAAAAACATTCAAAGAGCGGGCGTTGCTTGGCGCTATTTCTGCGGCGAAGGATTCTTTGATTACACCGGTGCAGTATGAGCTGGACGCCATGGGCGATTGGAACAAGAAGAAAATTGCCGAAGTGTACAAGGAGTATCAGGCGACATTAAAGAAAAACAATGCGGTGGATTTTGACGACTTGATTGTAAAGACTGTTGAGCTTTTTAAAAATTGTCCGGATGTTTTGGAATATTATCAGGACCGTTTTAAATATATTATGGTGGATGAGTACCAGGATACGAATACGGCACAGTTTGAGTTAATCCGTTTGCTTGCGAACAAATACCGCAATCTTTGCGTAGTAGGCGATGATGACCAGTCTATTTACAAATTCCGTGGTGCCAACATCCGCAATATTTTGGATTTTGAAAAAGTGTATCCGGAAGCAGAAGTGATTAAATTGGAGCAAAATTACCGTTCCACACAAAACGTGCTCGATGCGGCAAATGCAGTCATTAAAAATAATATAGGACGGAAAGATAAGGCGCTTTGGACCAGTCAGGGTGCCGGAAACCGTATCCATTTCAGACAGTTTGACACTGCTTTTGAGGAAGCAGAATACATAGTCGATGATATCGAGCACAAGGCAAACAAAGGCGAAGCTGCTTACGGGGAATGTGCGATTTTGTACCGTACCAATGCCCAGGCGCGTGTTTTGGAAGAAAAATTTGTGCTTCGCGGCATTCCGTATGATGTAGTAGGCGGCACAAACTTTTATTCCAGACGAGAGATAAAAGATATGCTTGCCTATTTGAAAACCATCGATAACGGAAAAGATGATGTGGCGGTAAAACGCATTATCAACGTACCGAAACGGGGAATCGGTGCCACCACCATCCAACGCGTGCAGGAATATGCGGATGCCAGAAATATCAGCTTTTATGATGCTTTAAGGGAAGCGGACCAGATTATGACCATCGGGAAAAGTGCGTCCAAGCTGGAGCCCTTTGTGTTGATGATTCAGACATTCCGCAGCAAGCTGGAGTATTACGGCTTGGAAGATTTGATAAAAGATGTCATTGAAACTACCGGATATGTGCGTGATTTGCAGGATTCCGATGAGGAAGATGCAGAGGACAGAGCAGCAAACATCGATGAGCTTATCAGCAAAATTGTTGCTTATGAGCAAACGGCGGAACAGCCTTCTTTGAGCGAGTTTTTGGAAGAAGTAGCGCTTGTGGCGGATATTGATAAAGTGGACGAGGACGATAACAAAGTGCTTCTCATGACGTTGCATAGTGCCAAGGGACTGGAATTTTCCCATGTGTATCTGGCAGGCATGGAAGACGGTATTTTCCCAAGCTATATGACGATAACGGCAGACGATCCGACGGAAATCGAGGAAGAACGTCGCCTTGCTTATGTGGGCATTACAAGAGCAAAGGAAGACTTGACGATTTCCTGCGCAAAACAGCGTATGATTCGTGGCGAAACCCAGTACAATCCGGTGAGTCGTTTTGTGCGTGAAATTCCGGCAACATTGATGGATGCGACGGTGCCGAATGTGAAGAAAATGGATTTTGAAGAGTACGCACAGGATTCTTATGAGAGAAGTCATTTTAAATCCAAACCGTTTGGAGGCATGGCGTATTCCGGCGTGACAAGCAGTCGGGGCACTTTGCCGAAAGCAACCGTAAAACCAAAACGCACAGCAGAAGAAAACATGCCGTTTATTGCAAAAGGCCTTGGAAGCCTGCAAAAAGGCGCCCCTACGGTGGATGCAATCGAATACGGGGTAGGCGACCGGGTGAAACATATCCGTTTTGGAGAAGGAACGGTAACCGCACTGGAAAAAGAGCCAAAAGATTACAAAGTGACGGTAACTTTTGATACAGCCGGACAAAAAGTAATGTATGCCGGATTTGCAAAACTAAAAAAGATATAAAATTTGCGAAAAAAACATAGTAAAACATAGAAAAATCTGTTATATTAAAAGTAATCATTCTTATGGAAAAAGTATGGATGTGCGATGCACAGGAACGGAGGCAGGTATGAACAAAATTGATGAAGTTTTAGATAAGGTAAATGAGGCTCTTGAGCAGCAGGAAGAAGAAAAGAAAAAATGCAATACTATTTTGTGGATTTTTGCAATTATCGGTATCGTTGCAGCAATTGCAGCAATTGCTTACGCAGCATATCGTTACTTTAAACCGGATTATTTAGAAGATTTCGAAGATGACTTCGAAGACGATTTTGATGATGATTTCTTTGACGAAGAAGAGTTTGCCGGTGACGGAGACAGCGAAGGAATCACTCTCTAATCCAAAAGAACAAACAAAATAGCGCGTTTGTTTTTATGAAACAGACGCAACTATAAGAAGCGGGTGAAGTGCGCTTTATTTGGGATGTACTTTTTTGTACATCCCTTTTTTAGAGCCGACAGATTGCGGCAAAGGAAAGGAATTTGAACAGAGATGAAAAAAGGACAAGTATATGAAGGCATTGTGGAAAGAGTCGATTTTCCGAACAAAGGCATCGTAGTGAATGAGGAAGGCAGTTGTGTTGTGAAAAATGCTTTGCCGGGACAAAAAGTTTCTTTTTCTGTAAATAAAGTGCGGAAAGGGAAAGCGGAAGGCAGACTTTTGGAGGTAGTTGAAAAATCGCCCATGGAAGTGGAAAGTCCTTGTCCGCATTTTGGGAATTGCGGTGGCTGTACCTATATTTCATTGCCCTATGAAGAACAGCTTCGCATCAAAGAAGGACAAGTGAAAAAACTGTTGGATTCCGTGCTTTGTGCGCAGGAAGGCGGTTATGTATTTGAAGGAATCAAAGCAAGCCCGCAACCGTATGAATACCGTAACAAAATGGAGTTTTCCTTTGGGGATGAGGTAAAAGACGGTCCCCTTGCACTTGGTATGCACAAACGCGGCAGTTTTTATGATATTGTGACCGTGTCAGAGTGTAAAATCGTGGATGCGGATTATCGAAAAATCCTTACGCAAACACTTGCATTTTTTAAAGAACGCAATACAAGTTTTTATCACAGACTGCGCCATGAAGGGTATTTGCGCCATTTGCTTGTGCGTAAAGCGGTAAAAACAGGTGAGATTTTGATTGCCCTTATTACAACGACACAGGATAGTGCAGATTTGGAAGCATGGAAAGATATGCTTCTTGGTCTTGCGTTGGATGGAAAAATTGTGGGCATTTTACATACAAAAAATGACTCGGTTGCTGATATTGTGCAGAGTGATGAGACTATCGTATTGTATGGTCAGGATTATTTTTATGAGGAATTGCTTGGACTGAAATTTAAGATTTCCCAGTTTTCCTTTTTCCAGACAAACAGTCTTGGCGCGGAAGTGCTTTACAATACGGCACGGGATTATATTGGCGAGCTTGGCGAAAACAATCATGTGGTGTTTGACTTGTACAGCGGAACCGGTACGATTGCGCAGTTGATGGCTCCGGTGGCAAAAAAAGTAATCGGCGTGGAAATCGTGGAAGAAGCGGTAGAAGCAGCTAAGAAAAATGCGCAGTTAAACGGACTTTCCAACTGCGAATTTATCGCCGGCGACGTGCTGAAAGTGTTGGATGACATTACAGAAAAGCCGGACATGATTATTTTGGACCCGCCGCGCGACGGCATTCACCCAAAAGCGCTGCCTAAAATCATTGCTTATGGCGTGGAACGCATCGTATACATTTCCTGTAAGCCGACCAGTCTCGTGCGCGATTTGGAAGTCTTTTTGGACAACGGCTATGTGGTAGAAAAAGCGGTTGCCGTAGATCAGTTCCCGTGGACGGCGAATGTGGAGACCGTGTGCCTTTTGAAGAGGGTGAGGGGATAAGAGAATATAGACAGCAATGTAATATAATTTTTAGTGAACCTCGGTAAAAAGCAATTTTTTACCGAGGTTCATTTTTTGTTATGGCAACAAACTGCTAATCAGAGTGCGATACGCAAAGCGTAACGCGTCTCTATGGAAATAGGTTATTGACTGCAGATAATAAAAACCATATAATTGATTTATGCATTGCATAAAAAGAGGTGAACTTATGGAAGCGAGAGAAGAATTAAGAAAATTAAGAGAAAGTACCGGGATGAATCGTAAAGAATTTTGTAAGTACTTTGAAATTCCATATATGACAGAGACAGACTGGGAATTAGGAAATAGAAGGGTTCCACAGTATCTTTTACGATTGATAGCATATAAGATTCAGATGGAGAAGTTGGCTGACAAAAGAAATAAGGATGACAAGGAAGATGACGTAACGAATCGATAATGTATTGGCAATTGTGCAACAGGTTGTGGTATAAATCGGAGGTATTGGCAATATGACACCGGAAGAAAAAGTAATAATGACGAAGGCTCAGCGTATCAGTAGATGGAATGCGCAAAAACTATATTATTCTACAGGTAAACAGTATCAGAGAAAATGGACTGTGAAGAGAGGAGAAGTTTATTTTGTGGATTTAGGGGAGAATGTAGGTAGCGAGGAAAATAAACTTCGTCCGGTTGTTGTATTACAATCGGATGCATATAATTTCAAGTCACCGGTATTTACATGCGCCATTATTTCATCTAGCGCTTTGACGATTCCGGATATTCAAGTACCGATTACTGGAACATACCCATATAAAGATGAGAATGGTGTAAATAAAATTCTAGTTGGAAGCGTGGATTTAGGGCAGATAAAGACCGTAGGTAAAGAAAGAATAGTAAATAGTAAGGTTTGTATGCTCAAGAAGGTGATACACGAAATAGATAGAAAACTCTTGAATGCACTTGGTTTATCAAGTATAATTAAGTCAAAGGAAAATACCATTAAATCATTGCAAGGTAAAATAGAATATATGAAAAAGTAATAGATATTTTTCATTGACTTTTCATATAATATAATGTAGAATTCAGTCTACAGATGTGGTCAATCTGGCGATTGATCGGTAAAATTGATTCAGTTATGGTGGATTTGGCGATCCATCGGTAGCTCCCACTTCGGTGGGAGTTTCTTTTTACAATGTTCGTTGAGAGACAAGGGTAATGCCGAATCCAAATATCTTATTAGCGGGTAGGCAGTCAGAGTGATGACTGTCTATTTTTATGTTGAATTATAGTTGGAACAGTTGAAACCGTGTGCCTTTTGAAGAGGGTGAGTGTACAGATGGCGGAAACAACCGAATTGATGACGGTAGATAATATATGTAATCGGGTTTATGTTATTCGTGGGCAACAAGTTATGCTTGACTAGATAAGTTGCTATTAGCTCCTGATAAACGGATATAGTCAATTTGACAATTAAACCACTTGACAAATTATCAAAATGATAATATCATAACAGTGGAACACATATTATCGAAATGATAATAACTAATAGCAAACACATATATCATATGATAATCCATCGGGAGGGCGAAGTATATGAAAAAGAAAGTTTTAATTGTTGTCAGTATTATAATTGCACTTGTTTTATTGGTGCCGGTGCCAATCCACTACAAAGACG
>JAZQDM010000120.1:0-2025 GCA_045546775.1 Lachnospiraceae bacterium
GTTGGCCTGTCCTAAGGGAGGGGCACTGCCCCTCCCTTACAAAAAAGGAGGGTATTATGAAATATTTTCCTGTATTTAGGCGGACAATTCAGGTGAAAAAGAATGTAAGATCTGCGGAAATGGCAAATGCTTTATCCAAAATCCAAAATATCCGGGTTACGCGCACAGATCAAAATTTCGTTCAATGCTACAAGCACAATTCCAGCATAATTTTTCACAATGCATTTCTCCCGGAAATGGATATGACGCTGGTCAATAAAAAAGAAATAACGGAGCTTAACTGCTCATTTCATCTAAGGAAAACCGTTCAAATAATCCATTATGTCTATAATCTTCTTGCGCTGATATTTCAAATTGCTGCGTTGGTCTGCAATTGGGGCGCAATCACACTCCCCTGCTTTATTCCGGTTTTGCTGATTGTGTATGCAAACCTACTGGTTTTTCTGGGCCTGCTTTGCCAGGTAAGAAAAATTACAGACGAAATAAACTGGCAGACAATTGTGTTGGAACACTGAGAATGAGAATAAGAGGTTTCCTCACAGCAAGGATTAAAAAATTGTTTATAGATATATCGAAATATACACAATCTCTTGGCCCCTTCGTTTTGAGGGGGCTGGGGGAGTTAAAATGAGGCGTTTATTATGAAATATTTTCCTGTATTTAGGCGGACGATCGATGTGGGCAGAAGCGATATATCCACCGAAGAAATCGCCAATATGATGTCCAAAATCGATTTGATAAATGTAATGCGTATCGACAGCGATTGCGTAAAATGCAGAAGGCCCAGTTTTGGCAAAAATAATATTGTGCCGGATGTGGATATCTACCCGGAAAAGAAGGAAAATGTGACCCAGCTGCATTGCGAGTTTCACTTAAGAAAAGAAACGCAGATCCTTCTGTATATCTACACCGTTTTGGCGGTGGCAATGCAGATCAGCGTACTGGTCACACAATGGGGCAAATTGAACCTCCCCTGCTTTGCTCCCATTGGAATTATCACGATTGCACAGCTTATGACCTATGTGCTGCTACATTACCAAACCGGTATGATTACAGACGACATAAAAAGAAAAAAACATTTACTGGAAGAATAAAAAAGTAGCGGTCTGACTAAGGTATAACCGTCCGTTTTGAACAGTAGGGGCACCCGTCCCGGGTGCCCGAGATATTGAATGATGGAAATAAAGGAGTGTTGTTATGAAATATTTTCCGGTATTTAGGCGGACGATCGAGGTGGGCAGAAGCGATATATCCACCGAAGAAATCGCCGATATGCTATCAAAAAGCGGTGATATTCGTGTAACTGAAATTGATGGTGATTGTGTGCAATGCAGCAAGATCAATCAACCGGAAATGGGCATGTATTCATTTAATCCGGATTTCAGCATTACCCTTGTTAAAAATGGAGAAACAACGGGATTACATTGCCTATTTTACTTAAAAAGAGTTGTTCAGATTCTTTCTTATGTAACATATTTCGTTTTTTTATTGATTCAAGCAGTTGCATTGATTTTGGCTGTAGAAGGGACAATATTTCCCTGTTTTATTCCACCAATATTTATTTTGTTTTTTTTGCTGACGATATCTTTAAGTCTGCGTTATGAAGCAAGACGAATTACGGAAAAAATAGAACATTATGTAAAATAAGGCATATGTCCAGCCCTGCGATTTTATAAAATGATGCATTAAGAAATAAAAAGCCTGCACGGGATTTCCGTGCAGGCGATTTTTATAGAATTACAGCTTCGGGCCAGCCTCAACCAGAGCCTTGCCGGCTTCGTTGCCGGTGTACTTAACAAAGTTCTTCTGGAAACGAGCAGCCAGGTCCTTTGCCTTTGCTTCCCACTGTGCAGCATCTGCATAGGTGTCTCTGGGGTCCAGAATGCCGCTGTCCACGCCGGGCAGAGCAGTGGGGACCTCAAAGCCGAAGTAAGGAATGGTCTTGGTCTCAGCCTTCAGGATGGAACCATCCAGGATGGCGTCGATGATGCCGCGGGTATCCTTGATGGAGATGCGCTTGCCGGT
>JAZQDM010000121.1:0-1830 GCA_045546775.1 Lachnospiraceae bacterium
AGTGACGAGTCTAGAATTACAACCGGGTCAGAGCTCGTTGTAGATGGTGGTATATTGGCACAGTTGACACCGAATATAGATAGGGAATTGTGGAAATAGGTGTAGAAATAAAAAAAGGATGTGAGATTTGAAGTGATAAAACTTCAAGTCGCACATCTTTGTTTTTAATATACCCTAAACACTTTCGATGCCAAAAAGTCAAGGTTTACACACGAAACAATTTGTACTAAAATAAATGTATGTTTGAGATTTTATGCAATGGGAGGAACTTGCGATGAGTATAACAAGAGAACAGGCATATGATATTTTGCACAAATATATGGAGGGTGAGGCGTACCTTCAACACTCCTATGCGGTGGAAGCAATCATGCGAGGTTTAGCGAAGAGACTTGCGCCGGATGAAGTAGAATATTGGGGAATTGTTGGACTTCTCCATGACCTCGATGAAGAACACTGTGATTGGAAAAACCATCCGGAGGTTCACGGACCAACTTCAGTAGAAATTTTGAAAAAAGAGGGTGTTGAGGATAAAGTTCTTCACGATGCAATCTGCGCACACAATCCGAAGTGTGGCGTGAAAGCAAAGACCAATCTGCAATATGCTGTGTTGGCGGCTGACCCAATGAGCGGATTTGTAAAAGCAGTTGCGCAGATTTATCCGGACAAGAAGATTGCAAGCGTGAAACACAAATCTGTGATGAAGCGTTTTAATGAGCTTCGATTTGCATCAGGTGCAAACCGAGACTACATGGAATCTATTGAATTTACGAAACTAAGCCTTGATGATTTGATTGATGTAGCTTTGGAAGAAATGGGCGCAATCGCCGACAAGTTAGGACTGTAAAATATGGTATTAGAAAATATGTTAACAATGCAGCTGGTGATGTTCTCTCTGGTCATCATCGGCTTCATTGTGCGAAAAAGAGAAATAATCGGCGGCGAGGCGAGAAAGGACATGATTGATTTCTGTCTCTTTGTGACCTTGCCATTTAATATTTTAAATTCATTTTTGGGCGAGTGGGATTTTTCTATGCTCGCTTCCTGTGCATTGATTTTAATTCTTTCAACTGGATACAATGCAATTAGTGTGCTTATTAGTTTTCTTCTATATAATAAGACAGAAGACAGAAAACAAAAAACGCTTCGTTACGGAACAATTGTATCAAATGGTGGATTTCTGGGGAATCCTGTATTGGAGGGTATCTATGGAACCAGCGGAGCTTTTTATGCATCGATTTTCATGTTCCCGGTCAGAGTGGTCATGTGGAGCGTCGGTGTATCTGTGTTCCTAAAAGGCCACAAGCAAAATGTACTGAAAAAGATTGTGACTAATCCGTGTATTGTGGTGATGTTTATTGGAGCAATCATAATGAGTAGTGGAGTTGTGCTTCCGGAGTTTATGTTAAAGACGATAAACGGAATCAGTAATTGCAATATGCCACTCAGCATGATGCTTATCGGAATGTTTTTGGCGGAAATCAATCCCAAAGGGCTGATTGATAAGACAATGGTATTTTATACGGGTGTTCGCCTGATTGGAATTCCACTGATTATATTTGCAATTACAGCATTTTTACCGATGGATCCGATGCTAAGAGGCATCACAGTTATCATAGCGGGAATGCCGGCGCCGATTACAACAGCACTGCTTTCGGCAAAATATGGCGGTGATGAGAAGTACGCGACCGGTATGATTTTCCTGAGTACAATCGCATCCTTATTTACATTACCGATTTGGTGCCTTTTTTTGTAAAAAACCCTTGACTTTTAGGGCAAAACGTAATAAAATATCCTAGCGTGCACGAGAATGCACATCATTTTTGTGCGCAA
>JAZQDM010000122.1:0-1815 GCA_045546775.1 Lachnospiraceae bacterium
ATAATAAACTCCCGTTAAATTTTGCTTCTGGAATTAAAATGGATGATTTTTTGTAAAAAGTGACAGAAAAATTTATCTTTTGAAGAATATTCCTGATATTTTTCTGCAAACTCCGGTCGGACTTCCAGCAACATCTGCCAATCCTGCGGTTTAAGTTTTTTCCAATTGCAAAATCTGGCAAACTCCGGACGGTGAGAAAGCAGAAAACGCCATTGACTGCCGTTGAGTTTTCTCCACTTGCATTTTTTGAAAAAGTGTGGATGTGACCGCAACACCCAACACCAGTCTTCACCGGTCAATTTCCACCAATAGCAATATTTCCCATACTCCGGATGCGAAGCGAGCAACTCCCGCCAATCTCTGCTCTTAAACTTTTTCCAGTTGCACTTATCGGCAAGATGCGGTTGTTTCCATAACAAATACTGCCAATGTTCCGGAGTCAATTTGCTGAAATTGCAATGCGTTGCAAACTGCGGTTGAACTGCAAGCAGTTCTTTCCAATCTATTCCGTTCAATTTTTTCCAATCGCACCGGTCGGCAAACTGCGGCTGATTTATCAGCAGAGAACTCTAACAGTCGCCGTCAAAATTTTCCCAGCACCACGCAGGACACTTGTCAGCAAGCTGCGGCTGCGATGATAAGATTCTTACCCAATCCCATCTGCCGAGAACAGACAAATCACATCTATCGGCAAACTGCGGCTGTCCGGCAATCAATTTTCCCCAGTCATCCCTGTAAAATTTATCCCAGAAAGGACATAATTCGGCAAATTGCGGCTGCCGGACAAGTAAATACGCCCAATGCCATCCTGAAAATCTTCTGAAATCAAAATGCTCTGCAAATCGGGGCTGAACCGCAAGCAGCAGACACCAATCTTCCACAGAAAGTTTTTCCCACGGGCAGTATTCAGAAAACATGGGACGGTTTTTCAGCAAATCAACCCAGTCTCTGCCGTCAAATTTATCCAGTTTGCAATATTTGAATACCAGCGGCTGAACAAGACACAATTTGACCATTGCTCTTTCACTAAGTTCGCTGTAATCAAAGTTATCGGTAAATTTCGGATATTTCCGCAACAACTTTTTCAGCAGATGATCGTATTTTATCTTTTTCCAGTCACATTTATAGGCATACTCCGGATTTTTCAACAGCAAATCTGTCCACTGATCCTGATCAAGTTTATCCCAGTTGCATTTATCGGCGAACTGTGGCTGGTTGATAATCAGATAGTACCAATCCAAACCATTAAGTTTTTCCCATGGGCAAAGATGGGCAAATTCCGGGCGTTTGGACAACAGTTTCTGCCACGCATAACCATCCAACAATTCCCAATCACACTCGCCGGCAAACTCCGGATGTGCAGCAATGCGCAACGCCCAGGCATAACCGTCTTTTATTTGCGACCAGGGTAATTTCATAAAAAAAGACGGTTGCTTTTGGAAAAGATCGTCCCATCCGAAATGCCACCAGTGTGCCTTACTCCAGGCATATTTGTTGGCATACCACGGATTTTTAGAGAGAATCCACTCCCAGTCAAAATCACTGAGATTTTCCCAGTCGCATACTAAAGCAAGTACAGGATGGTCATACAATAAATCAGCCCATTCACGCCCCGTCAAAATGTCAAAGTCGATGGTTGCATTCATTTTAATAAGTTTTTTCAAAATAACCGGTTCTATTTTACTCCAGATGCAATAGATGCAATGTTTCATACGCCACAAATCGCCACAGGTGGCATTCCATTGCAGTTTTATGAATTCCGTCACTTTTGATTTTTTATAGTAATAATTTTTTTTGAACTGCGGTTGGTAGTAT
>JAZQDM010000123.1:0-2186 GCA_045546775.1 Lachnospiraceae bacterium
TTGCTTCGGTGGTTCGAATCCACCTCCATCCATTTAAATGAAAGTAAAAACCGACCTTTAGGGTCGGTTTTTTGTTGTGTTTGCAGAATTGTTTTGCTCTTTGTGCAAAACAATAGTATACTATTTTTGATACAATATAAATTCGGGGGAATTTCTATGACAAGACACGATATGTATCAAAAAAAGCCTGCATCGGTTTATGCAAATAGATGGCGTGACAGTACTCCTTTGGGGAATGGTTACACAGGAGTTACTCTTTATGGAGGTGCTGCGGCGGAGACAATTGCAATCAGCAGGGCAGATTTATGGTATGGTGCTTATGAGAATGGCGTGCCGGACGTATCACCGGTGTTGGAAGAAATGCGTGCCCTGCAAAAAGAAGGCAAAATGGAAGACGCCTGCAGCAAAATGTTTGATGCCTTAAATGATGCCGGGTATGGTATTGAACTTGGCAATCCCCGCGTATTGGGCTGTGTACGAATAAAATTTTCCTGTAAGGGGATCTTTAGTAAGTACCGCCGTATTTTACATATGGATACTGCGGAGGCTGAAATTCAATACAAGATTGATGATATATGTTTTAACAGAAAATGCTTTGTATCTCGAAAAAGAGATTTCATTGTGATGCGCGTACAAAGCACGGAAGCTTCAGATTTTTCATTAACACAAGGATTTTTTGACAGCTTTGAAGGGGAAAGGGAGCAGGAAATCAAAAAATCTGATGCCCAATATGCACATCATACCACTGAAGAAGGCTGTATGATATATTCCTCTAAAAGTGAAGGGAAATTTTTTGGAATGGTAACAAAAGTTTTCTCTGATGGAAGGGTAGAGGTATCTGATCAGGAAATTCAAGTGACTGCAGGAACGGATACGCTGATTATCATAAAAGCATTTTCCAATAAATCAAACAGAAAAACAGCGCAAAAGGCTGCGGTTCGCGAAGTGAATCATTGTGTGAATGATTATGAGCAGCTGTTTTTGGAAAATTTGAGATTGTATGCAAAACTTTATAAAAAAGCAGATGTGAAATTGTATGCGGGAAGAACTTTTCATTCCAACGAAGAATTGCTTGCGGAGGCAATGGACCATGAGTGTTCTCAGGAATTGATAGAGAAAATGTGGCGATTCGGACGGTATTTATTTATCAGCGGAGTGACGAAAAACGGTCTGCCATTTCCCCTTTATGGATTGTGGTCATGCGGCTATGAACGTGTATGGACATCACATGTAGGCAATGAAAATGTACAAATGATACATTGGCACGCGGCGGTCGGCGGACTGGAAAGTTTGATCGAACCACTGATTGATTTTTATTGCAGCAAAATGGAAGGATTCCGGGTATGTGCAAAAAATTTGTTTGGATGCAGAGGGATTTTTGTCAGTGTATATCTGTCTCCGGACAATACACTTGTGACACCGCATGTGCCTGTTATTCTGCATTTTCTTGGAACTGCAGGATGGATTTCAAGGCATTTTTATGAATATTATCTGTGTACAAGGGATGAAAAATTGTTCCGGGAGAAAATTTTGCCTTTTATGATTGAAACTGCAAAATTTTACGAGGATTATGTTTATGAGGATGAACAAGGGAAAATAGAATTGTATCCTGCATGTTCCCCGGAAAATACACCGTTTGAGTATAAAGATGTAACGCCTACACTCACAGGACATCCGATGCCTGTTACCAAGAATCCTACCATTGAATTTGCGATTCTGAAAGAATTGCTTATGAATTTACTGGAAATATCTGATACACATACAGAACTAAAGGAACAGGCAAAAAAATGGCAGGATATGTTATCAAAAATCCCGGAATATAGGACGAATGACAGCGGTGCGATAGCGGAATGGATGGATGAAGCAGTTCATGATTATTATGCACATCGTCATTTGTCGCATCTATATCCGATTTTTCCCGGAACGGAGATTGAAGACACAGAAAAGTATGATTTATTACCTGCCTTTAAAAAAGCGGTAGACATGCGTGAACTTGGTTATATGACGGGCTGGTCTATCATGCATATGGCAGCCATTTACGCACGGCTAAAAGAAAAAGAAAAGGTATTTGACTGCTTTAATATGCTTTCCAAGGTGTGTCTGCTGGATAATTTCTTTACATTACACAATGATGATCGTCAAATGGGTATTACGGTAGTAGATATGGGTAACGAAATATTTGCACC
>JAZQDM010000124.1:0-36338 GCA_045546775.1 Lachnospiraceae bacterium
GTTTGGTTTTCCGGCTTCACACCATACTACACAGCTACTACATGGGCCGGTTACGATAACAGCCACGGAAGCAGTGAAAAGTTAAAAGCCGATGCTGAAAAAAATCTTGCTAAAACATTGTGGAAAGCTGTTATGTCAGAAATTCATGCAGACTTGGAATACGAAGCCTTTACCATGCCTTCCGGTATTGTTCAGGCAACCGTTTGTTCCCGCTCCGGCAAATTACCGATAGCCGGCTTGTGTGACCACACATTAAAGACCGAATATTTTGCAGAAGATACTGTTCCTACAGACAGCTGTAATGTACACTATCAGGGAAGTATATGTGAATACTCCATGCTCCCGGCCGCTGACCAATGTCCGTTTAAAATAAGCGGTAGTGCGGAATTACCGCTTGTGGAAGACATCTCCATTGAAAGCGGTTCTATACCGGAAGGTGCAACTATAGTCACAAATCCGGACGGTACTTCTTCCATTATCGCTGCTGACGGAACGATTACACCGATTTACACAAGCAGTACATGCCCGCATGATGCACTCTTTATGTATCAGCCAAATTCCTATTCTATCTTGCAGGCACAACATGCGGAATTGCAGGCACGACGTAATGCAGCTGCGCAACAGCAGCCTCAACAGCCGGTCATTGACCCCACAACCGGACAGCAACAGCAACCGGTCGTTGACCCAATGGCAGGACAACAACAACCGGGCATTGATCCGATAACCGGTCAACCGATAGGACAATAAAAACTAAGACCTTGTCACAAAACTTTGTGACAAGGTCTTTTCTACATAACATATCTAATAAAATATTTTATACGCCTTTCATTGCACGAATTTTTTCTTCCAAGTCTGCAATTCCTTTTTCCGCATTTTTGATTGCAGTGCATTGTTTCTCATACGGATTGTTTTCTAAATCTGCATTTTCCTGATAGTATGCTTTTCCGATTTCTGCATAGTTCTTTTTTATTACACCCTCGCAAACTCTAATCTGGTTTTTTAAGCTTGCAATTTCTGCTACTTCCTTCGCTTTATCACCTACATCTTTTCCTTTAGAAATAATGGTTTCTCCTATCTTCTCAAAAAAATCCATTTCGGTTACCTCCTCAAATTCTATGACTGAAAAGCATTTACTTTTCTTTAGTTATATCATATTTTATACAGCTTGGGAAGTATCCTTGTTTGACAATCACATACTATTTTTGTAGTATTAAAGTAGACTTTTTTAGGAGAATAGATACAAATGAAACAGACAAATAAATTTTCAAAAGAAACGACTTTTATACTTTTGTTTACCATAGGGGCACTTATTTTACGCCTTGTTTATGTCATGCGTATTCCATACACGTTAAACCAGCATGATGCCGGAGATTTTACTTCCGGACATATCGGATACATTTTTTATTTGTTAGAACACAACTGGCGGCTTCCTGATTTTAATCCTACTACCGTATGGTCTTTTTATCATCCGCCGATACATCACTATGTTGCTGCCATCGTAGCAAAAATAAGCATGTTGTTTGGTGCAGACAAGGCAATGGCAATGGAAAATGTTCAGCTGCTTATTGTCTTCTACGGCATACTGATTTTGTTCGTTGCCTATAAATTGATGAAGAAATTTAATTTATCAGGATTTTCTTTATTATTGCCGTATGCATTTCTGGCATTTCACCCAAGCCTTGTGATGTTGTCCGGAAGCATCAATAACGATTCCCTTTGTCTGTTGCTTTCTTTAATTACAATTTATATGACTATTTTGTGGTACGAAAATCCAACTTTAAAAAGAATCATTGTCTTGGCACTTTTGTTTGCGGTGACGATGCTTACCAAAATGTCAGGTTTGTTACTTGCACCTGCCATTGCGGTTGTTTTTCTTGCCAAGCTAATAAAAGAAAAAGAAGCCCGCAAGCAGCTGTGGAAGCAGTTTATTACATTTGGCGTTGTTTGCATACCGCTTGCTTTAAGTTTTAGTATCCGCAATCTTGTTTTGTGGCATGTTAATCCTTTTTTTACGCTCGATTTGGGCGAATACATGTACACCGGAAACAATTTGCTGGAACGTCTTGTTTACATTCACAAAGAGCAGCTTACAAGTCCTTTTGTTGTATATAATGTAACACCGGATAATATGCTTGCCGTAGACCGCAACATTATTTTGTATCTTTTTAAAACAGCTCTCTTTGGAGATAAATTTTTCCTTGCTGCCGACTCGGTATTTATTCCATATGCTTGGACACTTCATGTGATAAATGCTCTCCTCGTGGCGATTACGTTCGCATGTCTTATCATCGAAATCGTACATACCTTGTTGAAAGCTTGGAACGAAAAAACGTTATTCCCATACATAAAAGAGCTCTTTATCGGATTACTGTATGGTGCAAGCATGGGAAGCTTTTTCCTGTTTTGTTTTAAGTACCCTAACTCCTGCTCTCAGGATTTCCGTTACATTCAGCTTGCCCTTTTCATGCATATGCTCTTTTTGGGACTGTTTTTGAAACGCACCGGAGAAAAAAATATACAGCTTTTAAAATGCTTCCGTGGAGGTTTGGTTCTTTTAACTGTATTGTTTGTTTTGCTTACTTTCGTACTATATTTTAATTGTGCGACGACGTAATGAGAATAGAAAGGCTTGGTTGTTATGAAAAGTGATATTGAAATTCGTCCTCGAAGTGTGCTTGCAGATGTACTGCGAGGCTTTGCTGTTTTTCTTGTTGTTCTTGGACACTGTATCCAAGAAGGCAGCGGCCTTACTTTCCGTACAGAGCAGTTATATTGGTCTGATGAACTGTACCAATTTATTTACAGTTTTCATATGCCTCTTTTTATCATGCTGAGCGGTTTTTTTGCATGGAACAGCATTCACCGTGCAAAACTTATTTTTGATAAACAATTGCGAAAACACGGAAAAGTACAGGCATACAAAACTCTATTACCGGAATGGGGCAAACGAAGTTTTGCTTTGCTTTTGCCTGTTTTCTTTTGGACATTACTGGATCAATTTCGTGGTTTTTGTATTAATGCGTACCATGGCTATCCACAGCCGGATTTAAAAACATGGCTTCTTTCAACCGGTTTGCTCCTTTTGACAAACCTTTGGTTTTTATGGGTCGTATGGTTTTGTTATACCGTAACGCTTATTATGCATGTTCTCTTTCACGATAATTCGATACTTTACATTCTCGGATTTTTGCTCTTTTTTGTCACTCCGGACGGCTTATGGCTTGGAAATGCAAAATTCTTACTGCCCTTTTACTTGATTGCTTTTTATGCAAACCGGACACTAAAACGCGCTGTATCTAACGCTACAAAAAAAACGGTATTTTCCGGTTCAAAAAATACTGCATCCGACCGTTCCATAGTTGCTGTTTTCGGAAGCGGACTTGTTTTTTTTGCATTAATTTTTTTCTATAACGAGACATCCTTTATCTATTTAAGCGGATATAAACTTCTTGAAAAAAATATTTTTGCACAATTTGGTATTGATTTGTTCCGTTTCGTAATCGGACTAACCGGTTGCCTTCTCGTTCTTCTTTTGTGGCATCTGATTATTGGAAAAACGCGTTACACCTTTCCGATTTTGCAATTTTTAGGTCGCAACAGCTTAAGTATTTACATTTTGTCCGGATATTTCATTATTTTTGGTGTACAGCCTCTGGCAGATGCTTTCCGCCATTCCTATATCGCCAATCTGTTGCAGGCTGTTATCGTAACCGCACTTTGCTCACTCATAACTGTATTGCTTTCCAAAATACCGTATTTACGCAAAGTAATAGGAAAGAAATAAAAAGCGTTCAAAAAGGCGTTCCCTCCATCTAAACGGGAACGCCTTTCGATTATTCTTTTGTATGATGTAACGTTACTACTACAATTTCCGGCGGGTTGTTCACACGAACCGGAACAACACTGTTTCCCAATCCGCGACTGACAATCATTGTCGTATCATCCTTTTCATAGCTTCCTTCCGTATAGGTTGGAAAAAGTCCCTGATTCGGTGCAATGACACCGCCCAGTAAAGGAATCCTAAACTGTCCACCGTGTGCATGTCCGGAAAAAACAAGGTTTATTCGCGCCCTACAATACGTTTCAAATAACTCCGGCCGGTGCGATAACAAAATCGTATATATCCCGTCCTCTTTCAAACCAACAAGCTTCCGCTCGAACGGATTCCCTGCTGTTTCATTCTTTTTATCTGAAAGTTGGACATCTCCTACTCCCATCAATTGGATGTACTCACCGTCCCTCTCCAACATCACCGCTTCGTCTTCCAATATATCTACGCCGATATCCAGCATTTTTTCTTTTAATAGGCTGTAACTGTCCGGAACATACGTCTCATGGTTGCCCGTAACATAGTATACCGGTGCGATTTGCACAGCCTGTTCCACAAAGCACATTGCCATATCAATGTCCGTCCGATTGGAATCTATCAAGTCGCCCGTAACTACAATAATGTCCGGATTCGCCTCTCGAATAGCTGCCATTAATCGGCTTTGCTCTTTTCCAAACTCTGCATTGTGCAAATCTGAAACTTGCACAATCGTAAACCCTTCAAAAGACACCGGAATTTCTTCGTCACTCATCTGATGGTTTGCCGTTATGATTAGCGTATTTCCCCGGTATATCCATATCACAACAAGCACCAAAAGAAGTACTGTAATCAAGCCTTTTATGATTTTCTTTTTCAAACTATACTCTCTCTTCTTTCCATTTTATTCTACTGCTACTTCCGCTACGCTTTCTACACTGGGCGTTTCCCCTAGCGAAACTTCTACTTCGACTTGATATTTTGCATCTATTTTTCCTGCATCCACATCGTATTCTTTTGTCTTTCCTTCTTCATCCTCAACTAGTGTATCATACTTTTCATGCTCTTTTGCCAACATTCCTGCCTGCTTTGCCATTTGATACATCTCAGGGCTAAAATCCATCAGCAATTTTTCATCCTGGTACGGCACTTGTCCGCCACTGGAAATCCTTCGCGCAATCTCTATCGCTTTCGCCTGATTCTTCGCAAAGTCTTTCATGGCATCTCCCTGCTGTTTTGCCACATTGGCATTGTGCACTGCCGCGTTATATTCATTCAGTTTCTCCGCATCTTTGAATCGCTGCTCGTTGGCCGCCTTTATCGACTCCCGCACTTCCTCCGACAATTCAAGCGTCACACCATCCACCGTCAGCTTGCCTTTGTTTATCGCTGTAAGTACATCCCGATAGTCCGTCAGCTGTACCTTCTTTCTTTCTGTATTCGTATTTGTATTGGTCTGATTTTGAGCCCCATCCTTTTGGTAAAAAATCTGATTTGCGAAAATCTTCATGAAATGCACCTCCTTGGTAGTTTCCAGAAATCCGTTTCTATTATATACATCGGCTACGGGAATGAATTGTTTTACATCCGAAACGCTGTCATCCAAAAATATATTGCTGTCACAAGCGAAAGCGGTGTCATCGTATATTTTTCTTTTTTGCTATAAGAAATAAGATTCATAAAAGTATTCAACGTAAAATATACCGCAAACACAAAACACAAAATCTTTGTTACTTTTTCTTGAAAATTGAATGAAAAATGTCCTCCTGTATGCAATACAAATAAAGTAATAAATATTTGTATCAGGAGAGACAATGCCGCCATAACTCTAAGTTTCTTCGGCAAAATTTTATGTTGCCCTCCCATAGTAAATTCTCCAAGCGGGAATCCAAAAATCAAAAGAACATTTAATATACATATAACGACAAGTAAGCAACTTATAATCAAAGCAAACATTGATTCAACGAACCTCCCTCCTGCACAAGGAATCCATCCGCAGCATGATTTATCATTTCCATCATTTCTTCCTCAGATGCCTGTATTGTCCCTGTCACAACTAACGTTGCAATTCCATGTGAATATATCATCGTATTTTGCAAATAACGTCCCACATTTTCTTCCGAGATGTTCAAATAGTCCGCTATTCTTTTTATCATTGTTGCATTCTTTTCGCTTGTTACAATCGATTCAACGGTATTGCTACTTTGGATTCTATTCTTATCCAAAAACAAAAAATGAAACAAATTCGGCTCTTTCACTGCCATTTCAACAAAAGCACGACCGACCTTTTCAAAAGCTTCCACTGCGTTTTCACCACTCGGGTTCATTTTATTATTGGCATATTCGAAAGCATACTCTGCTAATGCTCCACGTAGCCCCTCCATATTGTCAAAGTGCCACACCAGTGGTTGCGTTGAGCACCCTATCTCCTTAGCAAGCGTCTTAATATTGATAGCGGAATATCCATCTCTGATAAGCATCTGTAGTGCCGCTTCCAAAATAATTTCTTTTGATATTTGAACTTTACGCGCCATAGTAACCTCTTTTTTATAAATTCGTTTATATAATCACGATTATATAATTTAGGAGTACCTTTGTCAAGTTACTCTTTGTTAACATCCTTAACAATCATATATTTCACTAAAAAACCGTGCAGCCATCAAAAAGATAACTGCACGATTTAAATTTCACTGCTAATAGGCTCTTACAATCTCGTATCAAACAAACCGCAAAAACTGTCAATCGGGTCGATACCGGTAAAGGCATCCGCACCTTCTAACAATTTATCTACAAGTGCATCCAACGTACTGTCTTTTCCGTCGTACGTGTTGATATACGTTCTTGCCTGCGGAATGTCAGCAAGCATAGTCGGCTGACCGCAACCGATTACAACAACCGGCACCTCAAAAACATACCACGGAATTTCTCCGCCGCCCTTGGACATACCAAAGCTTGGTCTGCCACTGGAAACGTCACAAAGCGTAATGACGATGTCCATATCTATTACAAAGTCTGCAATCGCGTTTTTGCCTGCAAAATAAAGATTGATGTTTGGTTTTTCACCCGCTGCAATTTGCTTTTTCATCTTGTCTATCGGACTTTCGTAGATAAACGCATCAAATCCCTTTTCACAAAGTCGCTGTTTTAAAGCCTCTGCCGGGTTTCCGCCACCGTACCCCATCGCTTTCATCAGTTCGCCCATGGCACCGCCTGCACCTTTTACGTGCACAATCATAACGCGTTTGTAACGGTTTGGTGTCATCGGTAAAACATCTTTGTCCTTGTATTTTACAAGCGTGATGGCATCTTTGCTGATGGCCTTTTGCATGTCCATATATTCCGGCTTTCTAAGCGCCGTTGCGAGAATATCCTGCTGCGGTACAAGTTCTTCTTTTGCCTTTTTGTGAAGTCCCAGACGAGCTTTAAGGCCAAGAATTCTTGTCAGTGCTTCTGTCATTCTCTCCTCACTGATAACGCCGTTTTTGTAGGCATTCAACATAGTCGTAAAATCTTCTTCCGGATCATTAAAGAACAGGAACATATCACAGCCTGCATTGATGGAAAGCGGAAGCATCTCACTTCTCTTCATGCGGTTTGTCATGGCAACCATATGGGAAGCATCTGTTACAACCATACCGTTAAATCCTAATTTATCGCGAAGCAAGCCTGTCATAATCTCATGGCTTAACGTAGCCGGCATCATATCGTCATCCTGCAAATCCGGATTCAATGCCTTTGCATACTTCGGCATCAAAATATGTCCACCCATAATTGCATCCAAATCGTTATCAATCAGCGTTTTATATACGTGACCGTATGTGGCATCCCATTGTTCCACATCGAAATAATTTACGTTGTTGGACATATGTGCATCACGGAAATCCTGACCATTGCCCGGAAAATGTTTTGCTGCGCAGGCAAATCCGGGAATGGTATGGGCACCTTTCAAATACGCGGCACTCATTTTTGCTACACGTTCCGGATTGTTACCAAATGCACGTCCGATGACTTCTGTATTTTCCCAATTGTACGCAATATCACAAACCGGAGCAAACGCCATATTACATCCGATGGCCGCCGCCTCCTCATTTGACATCTTTCCAAGTTCGTATGCATATTCTTCTTTGTTGGTAGCTGCAATTTTTACGCCGGAGCCGATTAATGTACCATCCGCACAAGCTCCGTCACCGCCGGCCTCTGTATTGCAGGCAATGAAAACAGGTACTTTCGCATATTTCTGAAGCTTGCGGTTTTGTTCCTGAATGGCTGCCCCCGGTGCCGGATTGTAACGGCATCCGCCGAGATGATATTTTTCCATCAATTCTTTCAAGTGTTCTTCTTCATGAGAAGATGTGAGCTGGAAAAACAACTGTCCCACTTTTTCTTCCTCTGACATCGAAGCAATCGTATCCTGCACCCACTTGCAATCTTCCTCCGACAAATAATAAGGTCTCGCCTTCAAATCAACCATGTCATCCTTCTCCTTTTCTCTTAACTAAGATTTGCCATAAAAGCATCTATTTTTTGTTGCTGGTAACATGCCCCATAACTGCCTTCCGTCAGTTTCGGTACTGCTACTTTTACAAATTCTTCCCAGGAATTTTTTTCTTTTCGTACTAAAATGGGATAATAATATACGTCATTTTTCTTTGCCGCCTCGTAATCCCCCGGTGCATCTCCGGTCATAAGAACTTTTTTTCGGTCATATCCTTTCTTCACAAGTTCTTCAATGCAATATGCCTTACTGCCGGCATCCTGGGCCAAAATAATATCTACGTGTTCAAGCAGCTCGTACAATTCCCACTCTTCTACCACTGCCTGCCTGTTTGCCGATGACACAATCGCCACATCTCCAAATTGGTGCGCATATTGCAATGCTTCCTTCACTCCCGCAAACGGCTTCTTCTCATCGAAAGACAGTCTGTTTATACTTTCATTTACTTTCTCAGACCAGGACAATGCTTTTTTCAAACAAATACTGCCCGTTTCCTCTATTGCTTTTTTCAATGCCCGATTCGATAACTCCGGACTTTCCGAAACCCACTTTCCCAAAACATCTATATCATCTATTTTTGTATAAGTTGCATCAATTTCTTTTAACGCCTTCGCAAGTCCTTTAAACCGATTGATTCCCCGTGTCATAGAGTACAGATTGATTTCATTCCATCTATTCAAAATGGGGGCTTCCCATTTCGAAAGCCCCCATTCTTCTACCATACACGGGCCAAAACAACGAATGTGTTTGATGTCCATCGTATCCATGGCACATCCGTCTGAATCAATACAAAACAAGAATTCTTTTTTCTTTTCAAAGTCAACTAAATTTGTATTCATTTTTACCCCGTTATTCTTTTTTTAATTTGCAAACTACTCTGTAATTTCCTCTACCGTATCTTCTGCTGCATGTTTTTCTTTCAATGCTTCTACGTTAGCATCCACCTGTTTTTTGTGTAACGGATACCAGAACCAAAGAACAAGTGCAAGTAACAAGAATCCAAGAGCCGGAAGCAATGTGGAAATATTAAAGATACCCGATAACACTTCCGGTGTCTGCGTTAAGCCGGCAGATGCTGCTTCTGAATTGTAACCGATACCTGTCAAAAGCCATCCGGATAAACCGGCTGCCAATGCCTGTCCAAGTTTACGTGCAAAGGAATACATTGCATAAACGGAACCATCTTCACGAACACCATTTCTCAGTTCCGAATAATCGATAACGTCTGTGATAAGCGCCCAGGATACCATAGAGAATACACCGAGACCTAACCAGCAAAGCATCTGCAAACCACAGTATACCCAAACGTTTTCCGGACGTACAATCCAAAGGATAACCATAACAGCTGCCGCAAAAATATTGGATACTACGGATACTTCCGCTTTACCAAACTTACGTGCCAACGGTTTTGCAAAAATAGCTGCCAAAATCATACCAACCATCATCAACATCGTGGATGCGGATTGTGCCGATGCATTGTTGTAATAATCCGGATAAATATATGCTGCCATATTCTGCATAGTAAGCTGTGCAAGCAACATAACTACAGAGGCTGCAATGATAGAAATAAGCGCACGGTTTGTAAATGCACTCTTTAACATCTGTCCTACGGACGGTCCTTTTGCACCTTCCACAGATTTTACGATAACTCGCTCTGTTACTAACTTGTAGCAAAGCAAGTAACATACAATTGCCAATACCGAGAATACTCCGGCTGCCAATGTTACTTTGGAACCAATCAAAGTTTCTTTCACAACTTCCGTTCCGTCTACTACCGTTGTAACCTTCTCATATGCAATCAACGGGAGTCCGATACCGATTACCATACCTGCCAGCATACCACCCATTGTACGGAATGTGGACAGAGACTGTCTGTCGCCCGGATCTGCGGAAACTGCAGATGCCATGGAACCGTAAGGAATGTTGATACTTGTGTAGAAAATGGAACCCCACAAAAGATACGTAATAGCCAAATACGCAACTTTACCACTGTTCGGCCAACCTGCCAAACTGCTCTGGTACATCAAAAATGAAGCTGCTGCTACCGGAACACACATACGCAAAATCCATGGTTTGAATTTTCCCACTGCCGTAACTTTACTGCGGTCGCAAATACGTCCCATCGTTACGTCTGTAACAGCATCTACGAAACGCGCTAACATCATAATCGTACCAACGATGGCAGCAGAAACGCCCATAACATCAGTATAAAACTTTGTCAGAATCATCGTAGACAAAATGAAAGTAAAGTCATTACCAAAGTCTCCGAACAGGTAACCCAACTTATCCCTCATCCCAAAAGGTCTTACTTGTTTGTTTGTACTCATAGACTACTCCTTCCTTAAATAATATGATTCGTATTATTTGTTAAATCTATTCTACCAATTGTATTTCTACATAGTGAGTATTTTTTTTAGATATATCCGTACTTTTTTTGTTAAGCTTTTGTTAAGAAACGCTCTTTTTTAGCGTTGCATTTAAAAATATTTTATCTTATAATTTTTTTATAGATTTTGAAGTATACTAAAAATTGTACGATAGCAAAATGTATCGTATATTATTTCATTTTAAGGGGAAAACAATTATGCCATACAAAAATGAACTGGATTTTACTGAAAAATTATTAAAAAACTTCCGGTTAAATATGCACTATATTACCCGCGATATAAAAGATACTTCTTCCGCGATGCAGACTACCGGTCTGCAAAGTATTCTAAATTATGAATTCAGTGATGCGGATTTATTACAACTCCTGCAAAACCAATGTGAGCCAAACACGTTATACCGCATCAAAAATGTATTGTTGTGTCAGTATATTTTATTCCGGCTTCCGGATACAACGACACCATCCTTTGTCTATATTGGTCCTTATGCATTGGAACCCATCAAAAAAAATGATATTATGCACATTGCAGAACACTATCACGTTTCTCCCGGAGATTTGTCGCAACTGGAGCAGTTTTATAGCAGTGTGCCACTTATTTCTGACGAAAACACACTTTTGACATTACTTTATACACTTGGTGAATATCTTTGGGGAAGTTATGACAATTTTTCTGTGTCCGACAGCATTCTTTTTCCAAATGCTCTCCCCAATCATGTTGTTCCACTTCCGGAACTCAATGCTTACGAAGATTCTTTCCTAAGTGTGCAAATACTGGAAGACCGTTACGCTGCCGAAACACAATTGATTCAAGCAGTTGCCAGCGGGAAACTGCACAAAGCAGAACTTGCGTTGACCAATATGTCCGGGCACCAATTCGAGCGCCGTTCCGAAAATCCGATACGCGATTTTAAAAATTATGCAATTATTCTCAATACAATTTTGAGAAAAGCGGTGGAAACGGCTGCAGTTCACCCGATTCAGATTCATTCCATCTCTGCTCAGTATGCCCACAAAATAGAATTAATAAACTCCCGCTCCAGCTTTATGTCCCTTGTAAAAGAAATGGTGCGAAAATACACGTTATTGGTAAAAAATCACTCTTTAAAAGGCTACTCTATGTTAGTCCGTAAAGTATTAACTTCTATCAACAATGATTTGACGGATGACTTAACACTAAACAAACTTGCAACAGAATTGAATGTCAATCCAAGCTATCTGTCGACCTTATTTAAAAAAGAGACCGGTTCCACACTTACCGATTACGTCAATCACAAACGCATTGAGCACGCCATACTCCTACTCAATTCGACGGATATGCAAATTCAGACCATTGCATTGTACTGTGGCATACCGGACGTAAACTATTTTACAAAAACATTTAAAAAAATCGTAGGGCACACGCCAAAAGAGTACCGCTCTATGATTACATCCGGAAAGTAACAATTTCGAAGGGCATATGCAGTCACGCTGCACATGCCCTTCTCTTTCGTCATCTATCAAAATTTGTAGATCACTCTATAGGAAACCCAAAATACCTTACCGTATTGTTATAAGAAATACCTTTTACTATCTTTTCTAATGTTTTGTAATCCGCCGGATACTCGCCGTTTTCTACCCATCCGCCAATAAGTTCACAAAGAATTCTGCGGAAATATTCATGTCTTGTATAAGACAAAAAGCTTCGTGAATCGGTCAGCATACCGATAAAATTACCAAGTAACCCAAGACTTGCCAAGCTCTTCATCTGATCCTGCATTCCGGTTTTGTGGTCATTAAACCACCATGCACTGCCCTGCTGAATCTTCCCTACCGCGGACGCATTTTGGAAACATCCGATAATGGTTCCGATTGCTGCATTGTCTATCGGATTTAACGAATAAACAATTGTCTTTGGCAATTCATCGGTCTCATCCAGCGCATTCAAAAAATCGGCAAGCTGTGCAGAAGGTGCATAATTGCTAATACAGTCAATACCGGCATCCGGTCCGAGCGCACGAAATACCCGTTGGCTGTTATCCCTTTTTACCCCGTAATGCAATTGCATCACCCAGCCACGTTTGCTGTATTCTTTTCCTAATGCAAGCAAAAATGCGGTTTTAAACTTCGCTTCCTCTTTTTCATCCGGCATCTCCCCGGAAAGTCTTTTTGCAAAAATTGCTTCCACTTCTGCCTCAGTAGCGGGCTCATACATCACATAAGCAAGTCCGTGGTCTGACACACTGCAACCTCTCTTTGCAAAATAGTCCATTCCGTTTTTGAGTGCCGTAATCAGCGAAGAAAAGCTGTTAATTTCCACTCCGCTCACTTCACTCAACTTGCTTAAATATTCCACATAATCCGGCTTTTCCATATACATTGCTTTGTCCGGTCTCCATGCCGGAAGCACCTGCACATCGAAACTTTCATCTGCGGCAATTTTTTCATGCCATTCCAGAGAATCAACCGGATCATCCGTGGTACAAAGCAGCGTCACATTGGATTTGCGAATCAGGTTTCGTGCAGACATAGCTGCACTTTGCAGTTTTGCGTTGCACAAATCCCATACTTCCTGTGCCGTTTCGCCATTCAGACAACCATCGTACCCAAAATATCGTTTCAGTTCCAAATGGCTCCAGTGGTACAGCGGATTACCAATTGCCATTTCCAACGTTTCTGCCCATTTTTGGAACTTTTCACGGTCTGTGGCATCGCCGGTAATGTAACGCTCTTCCACACCGTTGGAACGCATCTGACGCCATTTATAATGGTCTGCACCAAGCCACACCTGAGTAATATTGTCAAACCTTCTGTCTTCGTATATTTCCTGTGGACTGATGTGACAGTGATAATCGATAATAGGCATCACTTCTGCGTATTCATGATATAACTTTTTTGCAGTCTCGGTGGAGAGCAAAAAATCTTCATCCATAAATGCTTTCATAGGCTGCCTCCTACATTATCTCTGTACACGGCCGGAACCGTCGCCACCTGCTAATTTTTCCACTTCGTCCATGGTAACCATGTTATAATCGCCTTCGATGGAATGTTTCAGGCAAGATGCCGCAACTGCAAACTCAATAGAACGCTTGGAATCGTAACCGCTAAGCTGTGCCGCAATGAGTCCTCCGCCAAAGCTGTCACCGCCACCAACGCGGTCCACGATGTGCATTTTGTATTTTTTACTGAAATGATAATCGGTTCCGTCGTAAAGCATAGCGGACCAGTTGTTGTCATTTGCAGAAAGTGATTCACGGAGTGTAATGGCTACTTTTTCAAAACCGAAACGATCTGCAAGCTGTTTTGCAACATCTTTGTAACCTTCGTGATTTACTTCGCCGGCTGTTACGTCTGTGTTTGCTGCATGAATGCCAAATACATCCGCTGCGTCTTCCTCATTGGCAATACATACATCCACGTATTTGCAAAGCTCGCCCATCACCTGACCGGCTTTTTCTTTGCTCCAAAGTTTATTGCGGTAATTTAAGTCGCAGGAAATTTTCACACCTGCTTCTTTTGCCGCCTTGCAGGCATCCAGACAAATCGCTGCCACAGCGTCATTGAGTGCCGGTGTAATACCTGTAAAATGGAACCATGCTACGTCTTTAAAAATTTCCTTCCAGTCAAAGTCCTCGGAAGAAGCCGTATAAATAGAAGAACCGGCTCTGTCATAAATAACTTTGGACGCTCTTTGGGATGCGCCTTTTTCCAAATAGTAAATGCCGACTCTGTCGCCGCCTCTTACGATTTTGGACACATCCACACCATATTTGCGAAGGGAGTTGATGGCAGCCTGACCGATTTCATGCTTTGGAAGCTTTGTGACAAACGCCGCATCAAAACCATAATTTGCGAGTGAAACTGCTACATTCGCTTCCCCACCGCCAAAGGTTGCTCCAAACTTGTCTACCTGCACGAAACGATAATATCCTTCCGGTGCAAGACGAAGCATCAACTCACCAAAAGTAACTACTTTTCCTTTCATCGATTACTGCCCTCTACTTTCTTTTACAATCTGAACTGCTTCTTTTGTCAGCTCTGTAATTTTTTCAAAATTGCCTGCACTAATCAAGTCGCCCTTAACCATCCAGCTTCCGCCACATGCGAGAATACGATTATACTGCAAATAGTCTCTTACATTTGTGGCATTGATACCGCCGGTAGGCATAAATTTCACACCTACATAGGGAGCAGCCAATGCTTTAATCATGGCAAGGCCGCCTGCCTGCTCCGCCGGGAAAAACTTCACCACTTCCAAGCCGTTTTCCAATGCCTGCTCAATGTCACTTGCACTGGAGCATCCCGGTGTAATCGGAATATTTTTTTCCACACAATATTTTACGATTCGGGGATTTAATCCCGGACTTACGATAAACTTTGCTCCTGCTGCAACCGCTCTGTCTACCTGTTCTGTTGTGAGAACCGTTCCGGCACCGATAAGCATATCGGGAAATTTTTCTGCCATAATGCGGATTGCTTCCTCTGCTGCCGCTGTGCGGAATGTTACCTCTGCACAGGGGAGTCCGCCGTCACAAAGTGCTTTTGCAAGCGGTTCTGCATCTTTTGCGTCCTCAATGACTACAACCGGAACAATTCCGATTTTTTGAATATCTTCTAACACTTTAACCATGTTTCTTCCTCCATCTTGACTATCCCACATACTTTTGTAACGTTGCACGTACTGCACCCGGTCCGGCCGTCAATTCGCGGAAATAACCGCATACTCTGTCTGCCAATCCGGCTTCGTACAAATCTACACCAAAAATAGCTTTGTCAGAAAGCACCGGTTTTAACATCGCTTCCACATCCATGGTAGCGCCAAGCTTTGCGCCCACCACATATGGGCATACCGTATCCAAAAGCGGGTCCGGACTTAATTCAAACGCGTTACCCTCATCATCCACAGCCATCAAATAACGCAACCATCCGGCAAATACAAGCGGAATCCGTTTCAGTTCCATTACATCCAAACTATCGGAAGCCATGTAAGCTTTGATTGTTTCGCCAAAACGAATTGCCAGTTTCTGTGAAGTATCCGTGGCAATTCTCTGCGGCGTATCCGGCATAAACGGATTCGGAATACGTACATTTAAAACGGTATCAATAAACTGTTTCGGGTCAAGAATTCCCGGATTTACCACAACCGGAAGCCCTTCTGTATAACCGATTACTTCTACCAATTTGCGAAGTTCACTGTCTTTCATTTCTTCGGAAATCTTATCATATCCCAAGAGGCATCCATATACGGCTAACGCAGTATGAAGCGGATTTAAACACGTACATACTTTCATTTTTTCCACTTTATCTACGGTTTCCCGTTCTGTGAACATAAGCCCGCCTTTTTCCAACTCAGGGCGGCCGTTCGGGAATGCATCTTCTATCACAAGATATTCGCACTCCTCAGCGTTTACAAACGGTGCCACATATGTGTTTTTGGATGTCACAACCGGTTCTAATTCTTCCAAGCCGTCTTCCCGGAGTATTGCCTCCACGGAAGCATCCGGGCGGGGCGTAATTTTGTCAATCATAGACCACGGGAAAGACACTTTTGCTTTGTCCTGAATATAAGCAACGAAACCATCTTCCACCAAACCGTTTTCTTTCCACTTTTGCGCAAAAGCATCTACCGCCGCAAACAACTTGTCACCGTTGTGGGAGCAGTTGTCCATACTAACCATAGCAATAGGCTTTTCTCCCGCTTTAAAACGGGTATACAAAAGGGATACTACTTTTCCGATATAACTTGCCGGCTTCTGCGGTCCTGCCAAAAAGTCTGCCTCTACTGCCGGAAGCAATTCACCTTTTCCGTTTACAAGACTGTAACCTTTTTCGGTAATCGTAAAGGTTGCCATCTGCAACGAATCTTTTTCAAAAATTTCACGGAGTCTTGCAAATTCTTTTTCGTCCTCAGAATCAAGAATGCAAGATTCTACAATACTTCCGATTACAGTTTTTTCAATATTTCCATCTGCCTTGAGTGTAACAAGGAGCGAATAATCGTCATGGGGACGATACATTTTTTCGATGATTTCATAGTCAAAACCTTCGGCAACAACAAGACCTCTGTCAAGTACGCCTTCGTTTAACAAATTTTGTACTACATTTGCCTGAAACGCACGGAATATATTTCCGGCACCAAAATGTATCCAAAACGGATTATCTTTCGTTGCCTTTGTTACCGCTTCCCTGTCATACTGCGGCAAACGGTAGCCCTTTTCTTCCCACTGCGCCTTACTACTGATTTGAGTATGATTCAGTTTCATCTATTTTGCTCCTTTCTCAATCGCTTCCCAAAGACCATTCAAATACGTTGCGCCGAGTGCTCTGTCGTACAAACCATATCCCGGCATCGCTACTTCGTCCCAAATCATTCTTCCGTGATCCGGGCGAATCGGTCCTGTAAATCCAATATCGTAAAGTGCTTTCATAATTTCATACATGTCAAATGTTCCGTCAGAGGAAAGATGTGCCGCTTCCTCAAAGTCTGTCGGAGAATTGAATTTCAAATTGCGCACATGGGCAAAATGAATTCTACCTTTCAAGGAACGGATCATATCCGGCAAATCATTTTCCAAGTTTGTTCCGTAAGAACCGGAACAGAACGTCACGCCGTTGTGTGGGTTATCCACCATTTTCATCATGCGGAGAATATTCTCTTTGTTGATGATAATGCGCGGAAGACCAAACACGCTCCAAGCCGGGTCATCCGGATGAATTGCCATGTTGATGTCATATTTGTCACAAACCGGCATAATTTTTTCCAAGAAATATTTCAAATTCTCGAACAACTTCTCATCATCCACATTTTCATAAAGTGCGAACAATTCTTTTACCTTTGCCATGCGTTCCGGCTCCCAGCCCGGCATAATCGTACCGTTCATGTCACCGGCAATGGAATCAAACATTTTTTCCGGGTCAAGTGCATCTACTGCTTCCTGCGTATACGCAAGAACGGTAGAACCGTCCGGTCTCATTCTTGCAAGTTCGGTTCTTGTCCAGTCGAATACCGGCATGAAATTGTAGCATACCATATGAATGTCTTCCTGACCGAGATTTTCGAGTGTTTCAATATAGTTTGCGATATATTGGTCTCTTTCCGGTGCTCCGGTTTTGATTGCATCATGAATGTTTACACTTTCGATACCTGCCACTCTAAGACCTGCTGCCTCTACTTCCTCTTTCATAGCGCGTATGCGCTCTCTGCTCCACACCTCTCCCGGTGATGTATCATAAAGTGTTGTAATGACACCCGTCACACCCGGAATCTGGCGAATCTGTTTCAAAGTAACCGTATCAAACTTGGAACCATACCATCTCAATGTCATCTCCATAGTACAAACTCATCCTTTCCTTTATACAACAAATCAACTATTTCACTTTTTTAATTTTGTTAAGTTCTGCGTTCAATCCAAGCATCTGTTCTTTTGTAACAGTAATATTTGCTGCTCCCATAAGTTTCACAAGACGAATCACCGTAAAGCTGCTCATCATTTTCATCATCGCACCCATATTTTCCGGCTTAATCATGGAGTTACCGCCTGCACTAAAGTTCTTCATCATATTTGCAAAAAGAGCCTGTCCTTCCGGTGATTTCATAATGCTTCCCACCGTATCGTTCAAGGAATAATATCCTTCTACTTCTGTAATATCAAACCAGTTAAGCACAGCACCTTTTTCTCTTAAGCGGTATGCTTCGTTAAATACTTCCACCTTGCGGATGCGGCTTTCGTCTTTGCAGTCGCCTGCCACTGCAGTAAGAACCGATTCGCCTGCGTTTGGCACCATGAAATAGAAGAAATGTTCTTCACTTGTCTGTTTGCCGAGGCTCTGTCCGTTTACAAAAAGCTCTACTTCCGGCTGGTTGGAGTAAACAGTTACTTTTGTTTCATCTTCTACGCGATCCACATAACGTTTTCCACAAATGTGTACAAACGGATCATCGGATAACCATGCTTTGTATGCATAGAAAGAATCTTTTTTGTATTTACGGTCAAAGGTAACAAGACCTTTGTGGTTTTGTCCGTCTTCACCGCCTTCACATCTTGCGTCCGCACCAAAGTCGAACATATTCCATACATGGGTAGCCCAGAGGTACGGTCTTGTATAAAGCTGTTTGATCAATTCTTCGTGATAATATGCCTGGTATTCTTCTGTGTAATCTCCCTGCTGCGGGTCGGATGTATGCCAGTTAAGTGCTTCACATCCGTATTCGCTGACACCAATCGGAAGGTCCGGGAATTCTTTGTGGAAATTATCAAACCAAGGACCGTTCATGGAAGTATCTCCACCGTACCATCCAAAATAGTGGTTGTAAGATACCACATCCGGAATCTGAATATACGGATCATGAATATCACAAGCTGTAATAACTGCCATAGTTGTAAGTCTTGTTTTGTCCATCTCGTGAACAAGGTCATTCAAAATATTATGGTTTTCAATCAAATCCGGGTTGCTGGAACCTGTCATTGTAATTTCATTGGAAAGACCCCAAACTACGATACTCGGATGGTTGTAGTTCTGTGCTACCAATTCTTTCATCTGTGAAATTGTATTTTCGCGTCCTTTTGGCATATGGGTGGAAATATAAGGGATTTCTGCCCATATTACCATACCTCTTTCATCGCAAAGGTCATAAAAATACTGGTCATGCTGATAGTGTGCCAAACGGATTGTTGTAGCACCCATCTCACAAATCAAATCCATATCTTCCTCGTGATGCTCTTTCAAAAGTGCATTACCAAAGCCCCATCTGTCCTGATGACGGGATACACCGCGAAGCGGATAGCTCTCACCGTTTAAGAAAAATCCTTTTTCCGGGTCAATACGGAATGTACGGCAACCAAATCTTGTTGTTACCGTATCCAAAATTTCATCGCCTTCCATCAGGCATGCTTCTGCTGTATACAAATAAGGGTCTTTTCTGCCATGCCATAAATGTACGTTTTCGATTTTGAACGTAGCTTTTGTTGCATCTGCATCCTGTGTTGCAGTTGCAATCACACTGCCATCTGCCTCTCTGATTTCGTACACAAGTTTTTGTCCGGCTTTTGCATTTGTAACATATACTTCTACTTCTACGTCTGCGCTGTTTCCTTCTATCGTAGGAGTCACGGCAATGCCCTGGCTTCCATAATATTCCAAATCAAAATGAGATTCCGGTACAGCAATAATTTTTACGTCACGATACAAACCGCCGTAGAATGTAAAGTCTGCATTCTGCGGGTATACTCTGTCGTTTACACCGTTTTCTACAGAAATCACGAGAAAGTTTTTATCTGCAAGTGCATCCGTAATATCCACACGCCATGTGGAATAACCACCGTCATGGCTTGCCAGTTTCTTTTTATTCAAATAAACAGTCGCAGATGCATTGGCACCCTGAATTTCCAAATAGTACTTTGCATTTTCCGGCAAATCTGTCTTTTCAAATTCTTTTGCATAATAACACATTTCGCGGAAATAATCGTTTCCACCGTCCTGTCCATCAATGTTATTCCAGGAATGTGGTAAATTTACCCAATACCAACTCGGTGAAATCTTTTTCGGTAATTTGCCGCCTTCTTTTGTGAATGCCCATTTGTAATTAAAATCTAAAACTGTTCTCATGCCTTTCCCTCCAATAATTTTGCTTATTGCACAACATTTCATGTTCTCATTCTATCACACTTAAAGATACGTCTTTCGGACTATTTTTAGGAAAAATAGGATAATTTTTATCCTAAAAATAAAAATAAGTCACAAAGCTCTTTTTGCCATGTGACTAGTTTTTCTAATTATGTTGTAAAATATTCTGCTTTAACCGACTATTCCTCGCGAAAATCATCAATAACACGGTCAAAAAGCTCCAATTCATTATCCGCCGTGACATGATAGTAATTTGTGTGATATAGTCCATTCTCAACCTTGTACCATTCGATTAACAATTCCTTCTCTTTATCTATATCTGTCAACTGCAAAGTAAATGCATACTCAAATTGCTGCCGCTCCGGGTTCCAGCACCAGTAATAGTAGGGAATGCTGTTATTCGGTGTCCACCCATAAACTTCCAAATCCAAATATCCGTCAAAATTGACGTCTCTCAAATAAACAGCCCTTTTTACATTCCAACACTCTGTGTAGCCTTCCTCAATTCCATCCACACCATCTGTGTCTATTGCCTCTTTCATCCATATCTGCTGTATTATTTTTTCACCGTCATAAACATCGATTTGACGCACGCCGAATCTATCCGAATCCGTCTGCCTTTTTCCAATCACTTGTAATGTTAGCATCCTGCCTTCTCCGACAGACATTTCCAACGTATTTAAAATACCATCCGAAAACTGAGCCGGATCAACAAAAGCCTCCTCGGAATTGTACACTTCTGTCCAATCCCAAATTTTCTCATAATCTATTTCATACTTTTTGCAGACATAATCTTCCATGTCATCCTTGCAATAATAGGCCTCTATTATATTTTCTTCCGGCCGGTAAATAGCGTAACGGGCACCCACACTCATATACTCGAAATCATGATACAACAGTTCCAAGGCGTCTCCCTTCAAAATCCGGCTGCCTTCTCTTCGGTAAATGTCCGTCCATGGCATATCTTCTGAAACCATCACACTGCATATCAATTCATTGATGCCATCCCCATCTGTATCTACAATATAATCCTCCCGCTTTGAACCGTAACTGTATGCAAAAACAGTGCTTTCCCCGTCCTCTTCCACATAATATGTTGTTCTGCTTTCTGTATCATTTGTAACTTCCGTTATATAATATCCTGCGTAACCGCAAATATCATTAAACGTACCTTTTATTACTGTTTTTTCTTCTGTTTGTTCTATAATTTCTTCTGTTGTGCATTCTTCTGTTATGCATTCTTCCGTCTCGGTTTCATTTACCACCGTTTCCGACTCCGGGACAACTTCGCCTTTTTTGCTGCATCCGCCTACAAGCCCACAAATGCACACAAAACTTACTCCTAATATCATCTTTTGTAATTGTAACTTTTTCACGCCCTTTTTCCCCCTATTTTCTTCTCTTCTTATCATACGAAAACAAGCCGCAAAATTCAATGCAAATTTCACGGCTCTCTCCTATTACCGGCAGTTAGTCCTGCTTGGTTTTTCTTTTTAATGCTTCAAATCTTGCGTCAATTTCCTGTTGCATGCGTTCGACCACTTCTGCATACTCCTCTTTTTGCAAATGCTTTGTACGTCCCATCATGGAAAGCCAATCCAATACCGGAATTTTCTTTCCTGTTTTTTCCGGGTCGTAAGAAAGTGTTGTCACACCCTGTTCCACTTCATACAACGGAAAATAACAGCTGTTTACCGCCGCCTCGATTACACGTCGTTCCGTCGCCGGTTTGTCATTCCAGTTAAGCGGGCATGCTGAAATCGCTTTCACATAAGCGGTTCCTTCCGTTTTGGCATAATAAGCCGCTTTGGCTGCTTTTTTGATAAAATCGGTGGGGTTTGACTCTGCTACGGTAGCCACATAAGGAATGCCGGTAGCCGCCATAATTTGAGGCATATCTTTATGAAAAAACGTTTTTCCGTACTGCGTTTTTCCTACGTGTGACGTGGAACTTTTTGCCCCTAACGGCGTGGAATAGGACAACTGATAACCGGTATTCATATAACCGCCGTTGTCATATTCAAACAAAAGGAGTCTGTGACCGCGAAGTGCGGTGCCGATAGCCGACCCCATACCAATATCCATACCACCATCTCCACTGACCATAACAAAAATAATGTCTCCCGGTGGAATCTCACCTTTTTGCTGCTTGCGGTAACAAATTTCTGCCACACCGCTAAGCGTTGCCGCACCGTTTTGGAACAGATTGTGCAAATACGGTACTTTAAAACTTGTTTTTGGATACGCGGTTGTCACAATCATAGCGCATCCTGTCTGGAACAAAAAGACAACCGGATCTTCAATCCCTCGAAGAAGCAAATTCAAATTGACCGGAATGCCGCAGCCCGGGCAGGCTCCATGTCCCGGTGCAATACGATTTGGCATGGCTGTCACGCTGTTTAAATTGCCGCCCGTCACTTTGCCGTCTTCTACTTTTGTTGCTCCGATTTGTGTACATTCTCTTGTCAACGGGGCAAACAAAGGCTCTTCCTTCTTTGCTTTCGTCCCGCTTCCCGGCGTTACCCCATAATAAGCAAGTTCCGGCTTTTTCGCATCACTCGCAAAACCGAGCATCTGTTTTGCATCTTCTTTAAAAAAGTCTTTTCCGCCAAGACCGTACACCACATTTTTTATGTGTACATGACTGCCGTATTTCTGTGCGGCCGCACGCACTTCCAAAGAAAGATTTCCGCCGCCGGCACCGTAGCTGTCCTGACGGTCTGCCACAATGACCTCTTTTGCCTGACAAATTTTCTCTATAAGCTCCTTTTCCGGGAAGGGACGCAGTACATGAAGCGTCAAAGCACCGGCTTTCACTCCTTCTTTTCGCAACTCTTCCACCGCCTCTATGGACGAGTCATAAGAAGACCCTAAAAGCACAAGAATGTCGTCTGCATCTTCACAACAGACACCTTCCACTTTTCCGTATTCCCGACCGGAAATCTCTTTGTACTGTGCAAATAACTCCGGCAATATCCGGTCTGCCTCTTCCATCGCCTGATGCAACTGATAACGGTTATTCATCAAATCCGGCTCGTTCATATAAGAACCTACCGTAATGGGATGCTCCAAATCAAGAAACGGATACGGCTCCTGTTTTTTTCCTACAAACTCCCAAACCGCCTCATCCGACTCAAACCGGAAACAACGGCCTTTTTGATGACTTGTAAAAAAGCCATCGTACGCTACCACAACAGGAAGTCTGACCTGTTCTGCAAGCTTTAACGCAATAATATTAAAGTCATATACTTGCTGTACCGTACTGGCAAACAAAATCGGCCAACCTGCATTTAACAAATACATAATGTCGCTGTGGTCCCCTTTTATAGATAAGGGACCGGAAACGGTACGACAGACTACATTCATTACCATCGGATACCGGGTTCCCGACTGCACCGGGAACTGTTCGAGTGCATAAAGGAGTCCGTTTGCACTTGTGGCATTCACCACACGACCTCCCGCAACGGACGCACCGTAACAGATACCTGCTGCACTGTGTTCGCCCTCTGCTGCCACCATCACCAAATCGGTTTCGCCATTGGCACGCATAATATCCAGATTTTCCGCAATTTGTGTGGAAGGCGTAATGGGATAGTAGCCCATCAGGTCATAGCCAATCTGTTTGATTGCAATTGCTGCCATCTCGTTTCCCGAAGCATATTCCATCACTTGCTTTTTCATTATACTTCGCCTCCTTCCATTCTCTGTTCCGTCAAGTACGATTCCGACGTAATGTAACCGTCCGGCCCCGCCTTTTCATAATATTCCGGCATGCGCAACAATTCCTTGTTTGGCATAAAATATGATTTATCAGGATGCTCTGCTTCCACACCCCTGACAAGCGCATTTACCGGGCAGACATCCACACAGCGCAAACATCCTTTGCAATGATAATAATCCAATCCCTGATTGACCATCATTTCTCTTCCTTTGTACTCGCCTTTTGCAAACTGAAATACCATGTCCGGGCAAGTGGAATGGCACAACCCGCAATTGATGCACCGTTCTTTTATAAAGAGCGGAATATACCCTTGTCTGGACGGGGAAAGATCCGAAACAACCGTACTTCCGTAGTTTGGATTTACGCCTCCGATAGGTGCATTTTCATATCCCCACATCGGTTCTTTTGCAGACTCTGCTTTTTTGTCAACGCTTCTTTCACATGCCGTTTCCACTTCTATTATTCTTACTTCTTCGTATCCGCGGCGCATGCCTTCCAAATTGCCTTTTAGTGCTTCCGGATATTTTTTGCCCAATGCATCTTTGCAAATTTGTTCTCCGGCCTCCAAACTTTCCATTCCCATAATTTTAAGGATTGCACCAAGCATCACTACGTTGATTCTGGAGTGGGTCTCCATAGCAATTTTTTGTGCTTCCAAGCCATAAAAAACTCCCATTTTCTGATTGCCCGGCAATTGCACCTTTTCCTGTCCCGGCTCCAACCCAATAATGGCTGCCGTTTTTTCGCCACATCCCAAAAGGACAGAAGAATCTTTTAAAAGTGCCTGGTGAAACACCACAAGCAAATCCGGTTCCACAACCGGAGAATGAACGCGGATTTCTTTTCCTACATCGCAGTAACGGATAAACCCTTTTACCGGCGTTCCGGTCTTTTCTGACCCGTAACTGGAAAAGTTCGTACTATTCAAATCCAAATATTTCACGCCCAGCTCTCCCAACATTTTTCCGCACAAATTAGCACCGAGTCCGCCAATGCTTTCCAAACGGATTTCATAATATTCCTTACCCGATGCAAGCGTTTCTTTTAAGCCCGCTTTTTCATTTTTTAGTTCTCTCACTATTCTTTTACCTCACTAAAATATTCTTTTCCGACGGAACAAAGGGGACACAAAAAATCATAAGGAAGATCTTCAAACTTTGTTCCCGGTTCGATATCCATGTCCGGCACACCGATTTCCTCGTTATAAATCCATCCACACACATCACATACATATTCCATTTTTCTTTCTCCTATCAAATCTATCGTTTTGTTATTGTCTTTATGCTTCTATCAGCTCTTTTGCCAACTGTTTTATCTGTTCCATACTTTCCTTACTCAGCACCGAAGTAAGCTTCACCGTAGTCTCCATAAAAGTCATGTTTTTACTTTTGGAAAAATTCTCCTGCATCAGTCTGGCCGCAATACAGGACCAGCTCCCGTTTTCGATAAATGCCATCTTGCGGTTACAAAAATTTCTTTCCTTCAGACAGGAAATAAATTCCCGCATAGCCGGGAACAACTCTGCATTAAACATTGTTGTTGCCAGTACAATCTTGCTGTAACGAAATGCATCTTCCACCGCTTCCGACATATCACATGTGACAAGATTTTTTAAGATGACTTTGTTGTAGCCTTGTTGTTTAAGTTCCGTTTCAAGAAAAAGAGCCGCTTTTTTTGTATTGCCGTAAACCGACGTGTACGCAATTACGATTCCTTCCTCCTCCGGCGTGTAAGAAGCCCATGTTTGGTACAAATTCATATAGAAATCTATATGTTCCCACAATACCGGCCCATGAAGCGGACAAATCATTCGAATGTCCCAGTCTACCATCTTCTCCAATAACTTGCTCACTTGAAAACCGTATTTTCCGATAATGCCAAAGTAATATCTTCTTGCCTCACAAACCCAGTCTTTTGGCTCGATAGAAACAGGCATGTCATTCTGCTCTTTGTTTGCGCCAAATGTGCCAAACCCATCCGCAGAAAACAACACCTTCTCTGTCTCATCATAGGTCATAATCACCTCCGGCCAGTGCACCATAGGTGCCGTTACGAACGTGAGCATATGCTTCCCCAGCAACAACCTGTCGCCGTCTGTAACAATAATTCTTTGTTTTTCAAAATCTGTTCCAAAAAAATTGTGCATCATTTCAAATGCTTTTGCCGAAGCAACCAAAATCGTTTCCGGGTATTTTTGAAGCACATTTAATATATTGGCCGAATGGTCCGGCTCCATATGTTGCACAATCAAATAATCCGGCACTCTACCTTGCAAAACCTGCTCCATATTTGCAAGCCACTGTTCTTTAAACTCTTCCTCCACCGTATCCATAATTGCTATCTTTTCATCCAAAATGACATACGAATTGTACGCCATCCCGTTCGGTACTTTGTAAAGACTCTCAAACAACTCTACTTCGTAATCATTTACGCCGATGTATTTGATATCGCTTTCAGCATGCATACTTTCCCTCCGCTTTCAAACTACTTTCCCTGCATAGTTTCTTCATTTTGTATCGTATTATACAGAGTTTTGATGATTACTAGTTTGCGCAGTATCCTGTTAACTTTTAAAGTATTTTTGTCACTTTAATTCATGCTGATTCAAAAAAAGACGTTTATCGGCGAACCGACAAACGTCTTCTTTCAATTTATATGTATGTTATTCCTCAATGGATCTCTTACGACTTACCGTAACCTTTTCATCCAAGCAGTGGAATACTTCGTCCATTGTTTCTTTTTTCATCTTCGGTGTAAGTAAACTTACTACCGGAACAACGATCAAACCGGCAATCATAGCAATTGCACCTGCATTAATCGGGGATGCAATAAATTTAAAGAACATATTCGCTACGGTTAAGCCTACGCCACATGCAAAGCTTGCCCAAACAGCTGCCTTTGTAACACCTTTCCAGTAAAGTCCATACATAAACGGTGCCAGGAATGCGCCTGCCAAAGCGCCCCAGGAAATACCCATAAGCTGTGCAATAAATGCCGGCGGGTCTATAGCAATCACAACACTGATTACAATAAAAAATACTAACATAATTCTCATAACAAGAAGCTGCTTTTTCTCGTTCATGTTTTTGATGACATTGTCTTTTAATAAGTCTAATGTCAACGTAGAACTGGATGTCAACACAAGGGAGGACAAAGTTGACATGGATGCAGACAATACTAACACAACAACGATACCAATCAAAATATCCGGAAGTGTAGAAAGCATGCTCGGTACAATCGCATCATAAACAATACTTCCGTTTTCTGCATAAATTGCCGGCGTATCAAACAAACGGCCAAAACCGCCAAGGAAATAACAACCACCTGCAACAATAATGGCAAAGAACGTAGAAATAATTGTTCCGTATTTGATGGATTTTTCATCTTTAATTGCATAAAACTTCTGTACCATCTGTGGCAATCCCCAAGTACCTAATGATGTCAAAATGACAACACCGATTAAGTTTGGCAAATCCGGACCAAAGAAGGAAGCAAACACACCCTGTTGTCCCATAGTCAACGGTACATCACTTTCAATTTCAGCAAGTTTCATAACTGCTTCATAGAAACCGCCCTGTCCGTTTAATACTGCCACGATAACTGCAATGATACCAAAAATCATAATGATTCCCTGAATGAAATCATTGATGGCTGTAGCCATATAGCCACCCAAAATAACATACACGCCTGTCAATGCAGCCATAACGATAACACAAACTGCATACGGAATATCAAACGCCATACCAAACAATCTGGATAAACCGTTGTAAACAGATGCGGTGTACGGAATGAGGAAAATAAAAGCAATCGCGGATGCCGCAATTTTTAATGCTTTGGAATCGTATCTCTTACCAAAAAAATCCGGCATGGTAGCCGCATCCAGATGCTTGCTCATAACTCTTGTTCTTCTGCCGAGGATAACCCATGCAAGCAAAGAACCAATGAGTGCATTTCCGATACCAATCCATGTCGCGGAAATACCATATTTATATCCGAACTGCCCCGCATATCCAACGAAAACAACTGCGGAAAAATAGGATGTACCATACGCAAACGCCGTAAGCCACGGTCCTACCGAACGTCCGCCTAATACAAAGTCATTCACATTTGTTGCATGCTTTCTGGAATAAACTCCAACGCCAACCATAATGGCAAAGAAGAGAACCAGAAAAATAATTTTTGTAGCCATTTTTTGTCCCTCTCTCGTATGTAAATAATTTATTTTTACGGCATAGTTCTAATTTTCTTTCTCTATGTCGCTTTAAACTTTAAAACTAAGACGCTTTAAAGCGCCAAAGTGATTTTATTATACAAAACCCTTGCACAAAATGCAAGGGTTTTTCAAAATATTATTCCAATTTTAACAATCTTTTTGCATTGTTTGCCAGAATATCATCCATCTGCTCCGGTTTCATCGGCATACTGCGAAGTGCACGGATGCCCTCTCCTGCATCACTCCATGGAGAATCCGTGGCAAAAAGTATTTTTTCACTACCGTGTTTTTCCAATATTTTCATAAACTGTTCTTGCTCAATAAAGTCAAAGGTAAAAGCCGTATCAAAATAAACATCTTCACCTGCAAGATATTCATACACTTCTTCCCACTGTTTCCAACCGCCATAATGCGCCAACACCATTTTCTTTGGTTTCAGCGTATCCAACACTTTGCGTGCTTTCTTTGGCGGACAGTGTACCGGTTCCGGCAATCCCACATCCACTCCTGCATGTGTGATAATGACCAAATTCAATGCATCCGCATATTCGATAATGTTCATATAACGCACATCATCAATCATAACCTGCTGATAATCAGGATGAATTTTGATACCGAGAAGTCCCCTCTCCTTGATGCGGTTCAATTTCTCCTTATAATCTTCACAGTCCGGATGAATGCCCCCAAAGGAAAGCAACCTTCCGTCAAATTTTGTGTTGATGTAATAAGCAAACTGATTGATTGTATCAAACTGATCCGGCTTTGTCACAACCGGCAAAATCACGGAAACATCGACGCCGCTTTTGTCCATGGACTCCATCAGTCCTCGCACGGTTCCGTCCGTATACGCCTGTATGTTGGCGGCAGCGGCAAGGCTTCGCACCGTCTTAATAGCAAGTTTATCCGGAAAAACATGAGCGTGAAAATCAATTATCATAATTCGTCTGCCGTTACCAATTCTACGCCTGTTTTGTTCAATACTTCCGCTGCTTTTTCCAAATCAGCTGTTTTAATAACGATGGATGCGTCGTCTTTTCCTGTGGCTAACGCATACATATACTCGATATTAATGCCTGCTTTGCAGATTTCTGCCAAAAGCACCTGAAGCTGTCCCACCTGATGGGACAATTTTACTGCCAATACCGGCGCAAGCATTGCAGAAAATCCTTTTGCTTTCAAAACTGCCTTGCCTTTTTCTCCGTCCGAAACAATCATACGAAGCAACCCGTAATCACTGGAATCTGCCAAAGAAAGAGAAATAATATTGATATCTTCTTCCTTTAACGCCTCCAACACCTGTTCCAAACGACCTTCTCTATTTTCAATAAATACAGATAATTGTTTCAAAAACATAGTAACCCTCCATTCTATACATTATGTCCTTTGCATACGCTTTTTATACTAATTTTCTCTTATCAATTACACGAACGGCTTTACCCATACTTCTCTCGATTGTGTTTGGCTCAACCAGTTTTACTTTTACTGCCAAACCGATTGCATGCTGGATTACCGTACAAATTTTCTTTGTAAGACTTTCCAATTCGCTGATTTTGTCAGAGAAGAATTTTTCGTCTACTTCCACTTGTACTTCCAACGTATCCAAATTGTTTACACGGTCTACAATCAACATGTAATGAGGTGCTACTTCACCCATTTCAAGAAGGGCAGCTTCTACCTGTGACGGGAATACGTTTACACCACGGATAATAAGCATATCATCGGAACGGCCTTTGAAACGGCTGATTCTTGATAACGTTCTTCCGCATTCGCATTTTTTGTGACTAATGCTTGTCAAGTCTCTTGTGCGGTAACGCAAAAGCGGAATACCTTCTTTTGTAAGTGTCGTAAATACTAACTCTCCTGTCTCATCCTCTCCGATAGGTTGTAATGTTTCCGGATCAATGATTTCCGGGAAGAAATGGTCTTCGTTTACATGTAATCCCTGATGGTGAATACAGTCACATGCAACACCCGGTCCCATAATTTCAGACAAGCCGTAAATATCAAATGCGTTGATGTGAAGCTTTTCTTCAATCTGTTTGCGCATCTGCTCTGTCCAAGGTTCCGCACCGCAGATAGCTGCTTTTAATTTAATCTTGTCTACATCACCATTTGCAAGCAATGTTTCTGTAATATGAAGCAAATAAGACGGTGTACAAGCAATCGCTGTTACGCCAAAATCCTTCATCATTGTTGTAAGCTTCTTGGTATTACCGGTTGACATCGGAACTACCGTAGCACCGAGATTTTCTGCGCCGTAATGTGCACCAAGACCACCGGTAAACAAACCATATCCGTAAGCAATCTGAATGATGTCATCCCTGCCAAGCCCTGCCTGTGCAAATGCTCTGGCAACACACTCTGCCCAAATATCAATATCTCTTCTTGTATAACCTACCACCGTTGCTTTCCCGGTTGTACCGCTGGATGCATGCACACGCACAATCTGGGATTGAGGCACAGCAAAAAGCCCAAACGGATACGTATCACGCAAGTCATTTTTTGTTGTAAACGGCAGCTTTGTGATATCTTCGATGCCTTTGATATCTCCCGGCTCCACGCCTACAGCCTGCATCTTTTTGCGGTAAAATTCCACGTTGTGATACACTCTGTCTACCAGTTTTACAAGTCTCTTGCTCTGCAGATTCCGCATCTCATCGCGGCTCATGCACTCCTTTGCTTCATTCCAAATCATTTTTTGTAACCTCCCATTTGTTATATAGTTATATGTCTTTTAACTTTCAAATCCTAACAAAAATGCTTTTTTATTGATTTCCACAGTTTTTGGCGGAACTGTCTTTTCAATCACGTTAAGCCATGCTTCTTTTGAGAAATCCATATGCTTTGCAGCAACGCCCAGCACGATAATGTTAAATACTTTGGAGTTTCCAAGCTTTAACGCTTCTTCCATCGCATCTACTTTAAATACATTATATTCTTTCTCCAGATTTTCGATGATGTTTTCCGGATAAGCTGCTGCTCCTGTCACAACTGTAATCGGGTCAATGCGGTGCTCGTTTACTACGATTGCACCATCTTTTTTCAAGAAATGCGCATAGCGGAGTGCTTCTAACATCTCGAATGCAATGAGCACATCTGCCTGACCTTCTTCTACGATAGGTTCTGCTACTTTTTCACCGTAACGAACGTAAGTAACAACGCTACCACCGCGCTGTGCCATACCGTGTACTTCCGAAAGTTTTACATCATATCCGGCATCCATTGTGATACCGCCCAAAATTCGGCTTGTCAAAAGAGTACCCTGACCGCCAACACCAACAATCATTATATTTTTTGTTTTATTTTCCATAGGATTAACCATTGCCTTTCTATTTACTTATTTTTGTTTCTAGCACTCTACTGTCTCAATTGCGTCAAACTTGCAAAGTCCTTTGCAAAGTCCGCAACCGTTACACATAGTCTGGTCAATAGCAATCGTTCCATCTTCATTTTTTGTAAGTGCAGGACAACCCGGACGCAGACACATGCCGCATTTTTTACATTTTTCCGGAACCGGAACACATTTTGTCGTAAACTTCACGCCTTTTAAAAGAACGCAAGGAGATTTTGTAATGATAACGGATACTTCTTCTCTTGCCACTTCTTCTTTGATTACTTTTTCTAACATTTCAAGGTCAAATGCATTGACTTCCACTACATTTTTGATGCCCATTGCTTTGCACATCTGGTAAATGTTGATAGCAGGTACTTCCTCACCCATCAATGTTTTACCGGTTGCCGCATGGTCCTGATGACCTGTCATACCGGTTGTGGAGTTATCCAAAATCATGACTGTTCCTGTTCCCTGGTTGTAAACCATGTTCATCAAGGAGTTGATACCTGTATGCATAAAGGTAGAATCACCGATAACTGCTACCCAGTTTTTGATGTAGTCTTTGCCTTTTGCTTTTTCCATACCATGTAAGGAAGAAATACTTGCACCCATACAAATGGTTGTATCTACTACGCTAAGCGGCGCAACTGCACCGAGTGTATAACAGCCGATATCGCCTGCTGCATGAATTTTTAATTTGTTGAGCACGGAATATACGCTTCTGTGCGGGCATCCCGGACAAAGAATAGGCGGACGTGCCGGAACCTGTGCCGGTGCTTTCAAATCCACATCTTCTTTCAAAATTGCCTGACGGATCATATTGGCACTGTATTCGCCCTGAACTGTAAAGATTTCTTTACCGATGCAGGAAATACCCCAGGATTTGATCTGTTCTTCAAATACCGGTTCCAATTCTTCAAATATGTAAAGTGTATCCACTTTTTTAGCAAAATCTTCGATTAATTTTCTCGGAAGCGGATGTACCAAACCAAGTTTTAATACAGATGCGTTCGGACAAGCTTCCTTTACGTACTGGTATGCGATACCGCTTGTGATGAAACCGATTTTTGTATCGTTCATTTCTACGCGGTTAATAGGCATATCACAACCGTCTTCTGCCATTGCTTTCAGGCGCTGTTCTACATAAATGTGACGGCCCTTTGCACTGCCCGGCATCATAACGTTTTTCGCTACGTTTCTTTCATAGGCACTGTCTTCACGCTCGAAACGGTCTTCCAAAGTAACCGTTCCCTGTGAGTGGGACAAACGTGTTGTTGTACGCACGATAACAGGGGTATCGTATTTCTCAGACAAATCAAACGCATATTTCATAAAGTCTTTTGCTTCCTGAGAATCGGACGGCTCCAAAACCGGAACCATAGCTGCTCTTGCCACGCAACGGGTGTCTTGCTCATTCTGGGAAGAATAAAGACCCGGGTCGTCTGCAGCAACCAATACAAGACCGCCGTTTACACCGATGTAAGATACGGTATAAAGCGGGTCAGATGCCACGTTCACACCTACGTGTTTCATGGAAGCCATCGCACGCACACCACTGATGGACGCACCGATAGCAACTTCCATAGCCACCTTTTCATTGGGTGACCACTCTGCGTAGATTTCCGGGTATTTCACAATATTTTCACTAATTTCTGTACTTGGAGTTCCCGGGTAAGCAGCGGATACTTTCACGCCTGCCTCGTAAGCTCCTCTGGCAATCGCTTCGTTGCCTAACATAATTTTCTTTTCACTCATACTAATTTCCTTCCTAACTATGCCTTATGTATTTCACTCTATGTATTCCATAAAATCTATGTATTCCACAAAATTATCCAAGGTTCTGATCTGCAATCAGGCGGTTTGCACCGTAAATTTCGCGAAGCTTCGGCTTCTCAATTTTGCCCGTAGGATTTCGCGGAATATCTGCAAAAATGACTTCGTGCGGTCTCTTATATCTGGGAAGTTTGAGACAATATTCATCCACTTCCTCTTTTGTCATCGTCACGCCTTCTTTTAACTCAATAATCGCTGCCGCAATTTCACCGAGACGTTTGTCTTTCAAACCGATAACTGCCACGTCATGGACTTTTTCGTTTGTGCGGATAAAGTCTTCAATCTGAACCGGATACAGGTTCTCACCACCACTGATAATAACGTCCTTTTTACGGTCAACGAGGAAAATGAATCCGTCCTCGTCTTCCTGCGCCATATCACCGGTAAACAACCAGCCGTCGCCAAGCACTTCGTTCGTTGCTTTTTCATCACGATAGTAACAAGTCATGACACCCGGTCCTTTGACAGCCAACTCGCCGACTTCACCTTTTGCAACGGTGTTGCGGTTTTCGTCCACGATTTTTACTTCCCATCCGTAACCGGCTTTTCCGATGGCACCTACTTTGTGAATGTTTTCCACACCAAGATGCACACAACCCGGTCCAATGGACTCAGACAAACCGTAGTTTGTATCGTACTGATGGTTCGGGAAAATGGATTTCCACTTCTTGATAAGACTTTGCGGTACCGGCTGTGCGCCAATGTGCATCAGTCTCCACTGCTCCAATTCATAATCATCCAGATTTACTTTGCCGCTCTCAATCGCTTCCAAAATGTCCTGCGCCCACGGCACAAGCAACCATACGATGGTACATTTTTCTTTGGAAACCGCATCCAAAATAAATTCCGGTTTTGTTCCTTTTAACAAAATCGCCTTACTTCCGGTCAGCAAGCTTCCGAACCAATGCATTTTGGCACCGGTATGGTACAACGGCGGAATACAAAGGAATACGTCGTCCTTTGTCTGTCCGTGATGGTTGCTCTCCACCAGACAAGAATGAGTCAGGCTTCGATGTTTATGTAAAATCGCCTTCGGGAATCCTGTTGTACCCGAAGAAAAATAAATCGCTGCATCATCGTCTTCAAACAACGCAATCGCCGGTGACTGGCTGGAACAGTTTGCAGATAAAGAATTGTAATCGTCTGCAAAGCTCGGGCAACCTTCACCAACATAAATTAAAAGTCTTCCTTTGCTGATTCGGTCTGCAATTTCTTCCACACGACCGATAAAAGGATTGCTGAATACAAGCACATTTGCTTCTGCCAAATTGACACAGTATTCAATCTCGTCTGCGGAATATCTAAAGTTTAACGGCACTGCCAACGCACCGGTTTTTAATACACCAAAATAAATCGGCAGCCACTCCAAACCATTCATCATCAAAATGGCAACTTTGTCACCTTTTTCAATCCCTCTTTGCAAAAGCAAATTTGCAAAACGGTTTGCTTTTTCATTAAATACGCTCCATGTAATCTCGCGTCTGTAACTGGTCATCGGACTCGGCTCGATAAGCTCATACTCCTTCCAAGTTACTCGTCTGTCCTCCTGAATCTCAGGGTTAATCTCTACCAAACAAACGTCATTCGGGTATTGTCTGGCGTTTCTCTCTAAAAATTCTGTAATGGGCATTTTCGTCCTCTCCCCTGCAACATGCAGTTTTCCCTTTCATGTATACTCTCACTTTCGTGCACTTTAGCACGTCAAAGCTTTTAATCGCTAAAATTCATTATAACAAAAGATGTGGGGGCGGTCAACAAAACTTGCAAGTTCTTTGCGCATTTTGCTGGGGTGCAGTTGGTAAAAAAAGAGCCGCCTACTATGGCGACCCTTGTTGCACTTTTCTAATGTTCTTTTTTCGTTTTATTTCTAAAATGTTCGATGAAATTATTAATATTCTCTTTATCTATCTGACCATCATACATTTCTTCTGCCTTTAGAGCCGCTTGCAAATTTGCATTTTCCTCTTTTTGAGTCTCATAAAACAACTCTTCAAGATCTTGCCGGGCAAAGATACTTCGCAATTTATCTTCCATATCTTCTTGGATTTTTTCATTATACAAATTCCAATATGCTGCCTCCAGCATTGAAAAATCTAATTCACGTTCTATTTCTTGATGTTCTTTTATAATACCTATTATGTCTGATAAGTCATGCTTATATATTCTGGCCGCTTTAACCTTCATTGCCAAAAGATACTCACCTGAAACCGTTCTGACACTAAGACATCCGCAAAACTTTTTATAAAACTTGCTGTGTTCTATTAGCTTATGGCTATAAGAATTGGTATATTTAAAATCATCGTTTAACCAACCGGCTTCAAGCCCGTTTTCATCTCCAATTTTATTAATAACATCCTTCATTGACGAGGAAGCTTTAATAATACTATCAATGTCTGTTGTGGACTCACGAAAATTATAATTCATAATCATAGATGCTCCACCTACAATTATAATCTCGGCTTCCGGATTGGTTCTGTTTGCTTTTTTGTATTCTTTTGCAATCAAATACAAATAATGATCTATATTGGAACGATTGAAATTAAACGACATCTTCTATACTCCTTTCAATAATGTTATGTCGGAAGAAAAAAGCTCCACATTCATCATTTTTACATTGTTCAATCGCCATACTTCGGTTTCTATGACTCTGTTCGATTTTATCCAGCATAACTATTTCAGAAGGATATAAAATATTTTCCAATTTGCACTTCCGTAACTGTTCATATTCTTCAAATAATGGAACATCATTTTTCCATGATATATAATCAATAATAGCAAGTGTATATAATGCCTTTGCATATTCACCTTTATTCCAAAAATATACAACAAGATTGGCATTCATTACTTTTTTAATAAACTCATAATCTCCGTCAAAATGATACATATGGCAAATTTCAGAACGAAACGTATCATACGATAAATTTTCATTCATTATCCGAAATAACCGAGTA
>JAZQDM010000125.1:0-11691 GCA_045546775.1 Lachnospiraceae bacterium
GGAGATAAAAATGATTGCATCCAACAATCCATATTTTACCGAAGCTGCCGAAACTATGTATGAATTGAGTGCCGATGAGGAAATCCGCCTGCGTTGCCAGGCCCGCGCTGATTATGAGCGCCACGAAAACTATGTCAAACATAAGCTTGCCACACTGGAAGCCGGAATTGCTGAAAGGGATGCAGCGTTGGCGGAGAAAGATAATGCCCTGGCTGAAAAGGATGCGGCGCTGGCAGAAAAGGACAAACTCATCCAAGAATTGCAAGCCAAATTGAATGTTACGAATAAAAAATAAGAGCCCAATAATGGGCTCTTTTTCTATTCTTCCAAGACAAAAACCATATTCAGCACATTTTCTGTAATCCAAATCTCGTCATCTTGCATCTTTACATCATATCCTGAAAGTATTGCTTCATCTGTTTTCGCAACCAAGCCCTCATATTTTTGTGCTTCTTTCCTTGGAAATGTTATAGTTGTCGAGATATTTGATACAAACTGAAATCCTGCCTTTTCCAACATTTCCTTATACTCACCTATCGTATAAAATTTGATATGTCCATCCGGCTTCATCTGCATAAATTTGTCCACAAAACGTACATCATCCTTTTCATTTGGTGTAGGGTCTGAAATAATGAGCTTGCCACCCGGTTTCAAAATGCGTTTCAATTCGCAAAATGTTTGTTCAATATCCGGAAAATGATGCAAAGCATATCGCGTTATGACCGCATCAATACTTCCATCTTCAAACGGCATTTTAACGCCATCATAAGCAACAAAAGTCAGATTCGCTATTTGCTCCTCTGTTACCTTTTGATTGTTTCGTTTTAAGGTCTCCTCTACAATATCAAGCCCTACTATTTTTGCGTTGCTATGCTCTTTTGCCAACGGAAATGCAATGTAACCCGTCCCGGTTCCAAGATCCACGATTGTACCTTGTCTTTCATCTTGGAGCAGGCTCAGCAACAATTCCAAATGCTTGTCATCCTTTGTCTGTTTTTCGTAATAGTTTTTTTCCGCAAAACTTTCTTCAAATCCCTGTTTTGCTGCGATTATTTGTTCATTCATTTTTATCTCCCCACAATTTTCTGCCACCGCTCATCATCCTTTAAGAAACCGTACGTTTCTTCATCTTGAAAGCACTGTAGCAAGCTAACTTTCATCTGTTCCGCAAATTCTGACTCCGTTTCATTAAACGTCATGTGCTCATACAGTTTTGCATCACGAAAACTTGTTATGTCTTCAATGTTATCCAGCATGCCGCGCATTGTTGCAACTACAGCATCCGCATCTTTTTGCGCCGTTGCAAAATCCAGCTCAGATGCCATTTCATAATACGCTCCCATTTCAAACAACTTTGCCAATTGCGTTTGTTTCTCCACCATGGCACGTGCTTTTTCGATATTATTATCTTCCAGTGCCAGCATATAAATACTGTTAAAAATCATACTTATCGATTGATAATCTGCAAACAGCATCTCTTCATAAGCCTGATACGCTTCCGCCTTTTTCCCGGTTTTACTATAAATCATCGCCTGTCTTCTTTTGCGTTCCGGATTTTGCTCGGAACAATATGCCAAATAGCTTTCGGCCTTTTCATACTGTTCTTTTCTCATATAATATCCAAACAAAGAGTCTGCCGCGCGCATTCTAAGCTTCTCGTCTTCGCTTTCCAAAACCTGTTCGTAGCAGCTCAATATATACGCATCATACTTCTCACTATCCTGTAGATTTTGAAAGATTTTTTGCGCATCCAGCACAACGGCCAACTGCCATATTAGCTCTTTGCAATTCGGATATTGTTCCAATTGTGTCTTCACCTCATCGAAAGCTTCTTCAAAAGTAAGTTCTTTAAAATCACGATTTATTTTTTGTACAATATTTTGTATTTCCTCGGGAGTCAGATTTTCTTGAAAACTGAGCAATACATCCGGCGAAATACGAAGCAGGCGCGCAATCGGGGGCAGCAGTGTAATGTCCGGATATGAATTTCCGTTTTCCCACTTATTCACAGCCGGTGCCGTAACACCCAGGCGCTTCGCCATTTCTTCCTGTGTCAAATTTAGTTCTTTTCTATATTTTCGTATTGTTTGCCCTATTTGCATGTAATATCCTCCTGACCATTTTTTGTATCAGCTGATACATGTATCATAACAAATAGGACGCCCTGTTACAATTGACGCGATATTAAATATTTTGCAAAAAAATTAACCATCATTCACAAAATTCTCAATTCACGTTTCTTTCGACATCACTTTTTCACACCAGGTCTTTTTTCCACAGTGCGGACATTTTAAACGTCTCTTCTTGATTAAGTTTGCACTCACTGACGTCTCCCAAAATCCCGGCACCAAATACGAATTACACTGCAGGCATTTATAATAGCCAATCTTTTGCATACCGGATATAACAACAACAATTCCCGTTCCAAAGGCAAGACCGCTTATAGCCCCCAACAAAAGCTTGACCGGCAAACTAATCACATCCGTATAGGCCGCTACAACAAACAGCACTGTCAAAAAGAATGCCAGTGCCATTCCACCGACCAAAAACGTCAAACGCATTTTGGTCTTGTTATCTTCCTTTTCTCTTATAAAATCCACCATATTTTGTTCCGCCTTTTCTTTATAATCCTTTTCTGTCAACCGCTCACCGGACAACAGCTCATTAACCGAAATATCCAGTTCTTCACACAATGGCAATAAAAGGGAAATCTCCGGAAATCCGTTGCCGGTTTCCCATTTGGATATTGTTTTATCACTGATGGTCAAAATATCCGCAAGCTGTCTTTGTGTATATTGTTTTCTTTTGCGCTCACTTGCTATGAATTTTCCAATTTTGATTTGGTCCATCTGTGTCCTCCTTTCGGTCTTTATCTTAATATAAAGATTCGCAATTTCACACCCACGTAGCGTAGAATATGGTGTTTTGGCGGATTCTACGGGGCGTGGAGTTAGGAAAAGCTACAACTCCATTTTTTTTAAATACTTAGGTGGTACTTCTTTTATCAGCCAGACTCCGTTTACTGATATGTAAAAAGCATACCCGTCTTTTGCCATTTCACCGGCTAAAACTTGATATACAACCGGCTGTCCATGACGGCTCCCCACTTTAAGTGCTGTCGCATAATCACTGCTCAAATGTACATACAACCTACTTTTAGGTCTAAGACCTTGCTCATCAATACATTCGGTATATTTTCTTCCTGTTCCATGCCATAAAATTTCCGGTGGCATCTCCTGCTTTAACTCCACGTCTACTTGAACAGAATGTCCTTGATTAGCACGGATTTTTGTTTTATCAGCATTAAAAGTATAACGCTGCTTTTCGTCAATGCTTACAATCCTCTCTAACAGTTCCATATCAAGAAAATGTGTACGATTGATACCTTCTATCAACTCAGTTACATTTGCCCATCCATGTTCATCCAAAGAAATTCCTATAACTTCCGGCTTATGTCTTAAAATCAGCGCAATATATTTACTTACTTCTTTTTCGCTCATAGTTAATTCTCCCACAATATAGTTATGACTTTATCCTTCCAGCAACGCCACATTCAAGTCCGAACAATAAATTTGTATGTCCGATGATTGTTCAAAGTCCGAAACCAAATACGAACAACATCTTTCAAATCCATTGACTGACAAGTTGCTAATATTTAAGCCCGACACATTTGTTCCAATATTTATATGCAGTTCCCCGTAAATTCCTCTCATATTAACTGCTATTTTATATGTACCTGTTTCATCGGATAATACCAATTTACCTACATACAAATAATCACATTCTTCCAAATCGTATACTTCTTCCATCTGAAAGCTCACGATTTTTCCAAAGTGAAAATATGCCCGCATATGTTCCGGCAATTTGTTAAAAAGTTCTTTTTCGCCCGGTATTTTCATTTAAACGTAACACCTACCATTTCCTCTTCGCCAAATCTATCACGAATCGTATGGCTTACTTTTCCATCCGTAAAATGCCATGCCTTATTGGTTTCGCTTATAATATTAGTGGCTTTGCCAAATTGTTCCTCTAAAAAAGACTGTATTTTATCATACTCCACAGGTAATGGATGAATAACCATACTTGTCAATTCCGCCATGACCTTATCAAAATACATGTGGCACACAATTTTATGCTCAATGCTTTTCAGCATTGTTTCCCCATGAAATATAATTTCTTCTCCGTATTCGGGTATCGTTTCCTGAAATTCATATTCCTTTAATAACATCTTGATATCTGCGAGCGTCTGCCCTGTTTGAATCAACTTGTCATTTAAACAAAACTGCATGGTCTGGTTTCCTCCTGACAGTTTGAAGTTACTTTCTTTTTACCGCATTGCCAATCTTCTTTTCTTTGTAAGGATATAAGCCATAAATACCAGTAATAGAAGTAACAGTATTCCTTCGATTAACGAACATACACTAAGAATAACCAATTCTCTATAAATCTCTGTTGGAACATCGTTCAAGAAACCAACCACAAAACTGATGGCGCCAATCACACCATAAATCCCCGAAAGAACATATATAAAAATCGGATTTACTGACTTTTGATTGCTGAAAAATTGCAGACAAACGACTAAGAAAACTATGTTAAGCGCTGTCATGCTTAAGATAACCGCTCTTCCACTTCCCGATACGTTCCAAATATCTCTTACCAGTCCGCTAATTATTGCAGTACCCATATATAATATCGCAATACTTGTTGCCATTTTTGCATTTAATCTCTCACGGATAGCAACGTATATTCCATAGCCCAACACGATAGTAAGCAAAACATTTTTTATTGTCTCACTTACTGAACTTATGACATAGTTGCCTTGAATCAAATAATTGTTTAAATAAATTACGCTTAGTATCAACGAACACATAAACGCTAACGATAGCAATGCAACCTGGATATGCTTTGTAACCGGCGAATCTAAAATTGCGTTCTTTTCTGCGTATTGCTTCATATCATCATCTGATAGCAGTTCATCTAAAGATACATCCAAATATTGAGACAGTTTCTTTGCTGTCATCAAGTCAGGATAACGGGAACCGCCCTCCCATCTTGATACAGCTTGTCTTGTGACAAAAAGATAATCTGCGAGTGTTTGCTGTGTCAAACCTTTTTCTTCTCTTACTTTTTTTAATTTTTCACCAAATTCAGCCATAACTAATTGTTCCTTTCATAAATCATCAATTTCCTGCAGGATGATTTGATTATAATTTCCCTTTCAAAAAAGTAAAAGCAACAGCTCTATTTCGCATGTTGACGCATTGTCACCTTATGTATTTGACCTCTTTGCAATATCTATTAACTCCGTTCATCCTCGTCTTCCCACAGCCGACACCTTAGTGCAAACTGCTCAAACAGCCCTTCTAACCTTTCATCCAGCTTCTTTCGTCGGTTCGGCTGATGAACATCCATTCCACACTCCAAAATCAAATCTTCCTCCATTTGCAAAAAATAGGAAATCTTGTGTGTCGTCTTATTCTTCATTTCCGCACGAACGCAAAACTCGCCGTACTCGCATTCCTTTACTTTGAAACTTTCTGCTTTCCCATACACTTCTTCCCATCTGTTTTTTATATTGGTATGTGACAAATTACAGTTTATCTCCGACGCAGCACCCACAAAAAACTCCGCAGACGACTCCGCACCTTCCGTCGGAAGATAACAATAACACTGGTATATTTCTGCTGCATGTGCATCCTCATAATCCTCAAAATGCTTATCCGCCGGATGCTTTACTGTCATTGTGGAACCATCCGACAATTCCACACTTTTTTCCGGATATGGGTCAGGTTTTACAATTGAACTATTTGCCTTAAGAATTGCAATACATTCCAAAATATTTTTGCCCAATTCTTTTGCTGAAATGGTACTTTCTAACTGTCTGGATTCCCCAACACTATGATAAATCCCATCTCCTTTCGGACAATTACTTTGCACAAGTCTATATGAAAAATCCTCATTTATCCTTAAATCTACACATTGGTTGTGTCTACTGAAAGCCTTCCATCCCTTATACTTCGTCGCAAGTGTGTACCCTTGTGTATTTCCGACTAATCTCGGACTGTTTTTGATAATATCCACAACTTCCGTAACACCGTTGCCAATTTCTAATGCGTCCGCCTTCTCGTCCAACACTATCATCTCATCAGGCTGAGTCCTCAGGCCCGACACATGATCCAAGTACGGAATAATTAATATTCTTTTCTCACCTATAAATATGGAAATTGTCCACGGAAAAGAATGTTTTCCTATGCTTTCATCTTCACGGACTTCTTCTACGTTCACCGGTTTCTTCCATGGATGTTTTTCATATTCTTTTGCTTCCTTTATCAATTCATCCACAACGTTATTAAATTCAACCTGCGAATAATTGTTTGGAATATGTATTCTTTTTATAAATCCGGAAAATTTATTTTTTATCCACTTATTCTTACGTAAAGCAGTAATCGTATATTCCCCGTTTTCAGTTATATAAAAATGGATGCACACTGCTTCTTGCCAAAAAGCTTTCTCATCCCCAAATTGATCCTTTACTTTCGGAAAATCTTTTACAATTTCCTCATACACATGTATTCCATGAGAATTATAACCCTTTCGTTTTTCCCTCGGATACTGTTCACTGTCGCATGCAGTGTTTCCTACCTTCCACCAATAACCTTCTGAATTCTTTCCAACAGATGCGCAAAAAACCGGAAGGAGTGTCCCATCCTTTTGTTCCTTTAAATTGATATAGGCCACATATTTTCCAAAAACATACATCGCTATTCTTGATTCATATACTTGTTGTTTGTCCATCTCTATTCTAGCCCCTCATTAATACGATAAGTTATTTTTCTCCCTATGTGCCGTAATAATGGTATAACTATGCGCATTTACTGTTATGATACACGCATCCACATTTATGTACCAATTCTTTCCTTTTCTCGTAATAATTGCACTATCCGAATTGATTTTTTCCTTACACCATTCAACAACTTTATCCGTATCCAAAAACAAATTTCTTTTTATTCGGACGATACCTAATTCTGTTGTGTGAAGCTTGTCCAGATTATTTAGTAATTCATTTTTTATGTTCATACCATTTTTCTCCTTTTTTAGCTCGCTCGCATCGCTTGCTTTAGCGGAATCAGAAGTATCGGGGAAACTAACAACACACCGCATGTACATATCCACAGACGCACAGGCACGTTAGTATCGTTTCTTGTATTCTTTAACATAAAGTTCCCACATCTAATACATTTCCGCATTATATATGCCTCCGCAATTCACTTTTTACGATATCTACATATTGTTATTCGCTGCTTTTAATCATTATTCCCGGTACCATAAAAAGCATTCTTTTCTACATAAGCCATCATTGTATTATTTCGCCAACCATGACCTATTATCAAAAGTACTATGGCAACATATCCAAGCAAAAGTTCTTTTAAAACAATACCTGCCACAAATACTCCTATGATACATAGTCCCAAACAACACATAATCACAATATGTTCCTTCAACCACTTTTTCTTATAAAAGGCTATCTTATCTTTCAGTAAAAAACTACTTGCTTTGATAGTTTGGGTAAGATTTTCTTCTGCAGCCGCTCTGTACTCTTCTTCGCTCAATCTCTTTCCACTTAGGATTTCATTGATGCTGACATGAAACAGCTTGCTCATAGACAACAACACATCTGCCGGCGGCAAATAGGTTCCTGTTTCCCAACGCGACACGGTCTTATTGGTTACACCAACTTTCTCTCCAAGTTGTTCCTGTGTAAGTCCTTGCTCTTTTCTCAGTTCTGCTATAAATTTTCCAATCTGTATTAAATCCATATGTTTGTCACCTCCGAGAAAAGCATAGCAAATATCTACTTTGCTGTCTTGCCCATAAACAGCGAATCATTGTACATCCCGCAAGCATTGTCGCATAAACTCAATACGTTTTGCTACATTTTCCTCTGTAATAGGATGTTTCAATAAGGTGTCATAGCCATGCAATGTTTTTTTCGTTTGATTTAATGTAACCCATTTGGCTACGCTTTGAATATGTTTTGCATAGGCAATTCCTTCGTCGCGCAGACAGTCAAACTCGGTTGTTTCGATATACGTCGGCGGAAGGATTTCCGGTAATGTATTTTTCATCGGGACAGCAACATTTCTTTCTGCTTTCGTCGCATTTTTCAAATACATGCTCCACATTTTTTTGTTCTTTTTGGCATTCCACATGGGCGTATCCATAAATTGCATCATGGATGGTGTGCGCATTGCATTGTCAATGGCCGGATAAATGAGTACTTGACTGCACGGTATCGGCAAGCCTTTTTCCCAAACCGTATTACACACATTTGCCGCAAGAGCACCACCGGCACTGTCGCCTAAAACAATAATCTTTTCCGGGCAAACAGAAAGCTTGTCCGCATGCGATACGATGTAACGATACGTAGCCATCGCATCTTCATATGCCGCCGGAAAAGGATAATCCGGGAGCAAATGATAATCCGGAAGATAGGCACGACAACACAATTTTTCTGCATAGTGGCAGGCATGCAACAGATGGCTCGGTGCGGCCTTGTACCCAAATCCGCCTCCATGCAATACTAAGATTGCGCCATCTAAGGGCTGTTCCGGCACGATTTCTTTTACGTTTATAGATTCGCCCTGATATCCTTTGATAGAAAAATTGCGTACCTTCACACCTTTTGGTACTTTCATCAAATTTACAAGCAATTCCAGCGGTTTATGCGTCAATTTACAAAGCCATCCGCAAAATGGCATATTTACTACCGCTTTTTTGAATCCTTTGTCATATGCATATTTCATAGAAAACACTCCCTGTAAAGTTACTCACTTTGCTCTTGCGTCTGCGTACAATCCGATGCTGTTTTTAAAGGCAATAGGGCAATCAACACAAAACTTAGCGCAGCCATTAATACTAATATGCCTACAAATATCACATGTTTAAAATGTGTGATAAAGAGACCCGCCGCAAACGAAATCGATATGAATATTGCGAGTAGTATTCCTGCTGTTTTGTATTCTATCAAGTCAATCACGGATGTTTTTCGTATTGTCAAACAACGCCACGGAATAAGAAGTATGAGTGAAATCAAAATCACCGCCACAACAGACCATATTGCATTTAAAATATACATCACACCATTGGCTCCCATCACAACCAAATTCGTAACTAAGCTTACATCTTCCCCGTCCACATACATGTCATCTACAGGCGAAAAACAGGAAGACGCACGATATGTTCCCCATGCATATAGCAACACACACAGGCAAATTAATATAGTTATAATCCCTAGACTTATCATTCTAAGCTTTTGTATTTTAGATAGTTGTTTTAAATTGTTTAACATACCGCTCCCCTATTTAAAGTCTTATGCAAACGGTTCCCTCATGCTGATATCACTATCATTAACAAATTTATATATCTCATTATAGCGACCTTCACCCATTTCCACAACAAAATCTACATCCCCCTTTTTTTAACTTTTGCATTCGAGCGTATGTATGTTTGCGGTAAAAAAATAACTGGTGACTATTTGTCACCAGTTAATATACTAACCTATAGCAAAATGGTTGATTTTCCAAATTCATTTGCGTATATCATAATAGAATCGCCTGGCCTCAAATCTGGTTTTTCCCATATAAAACAACTTTTGTGATGATACTCTTTATCTTGGTAGGTGTAAACATATTTAATCCTATATGGAGATTGCTTTCCATATTGCGTATATTCTTGCATATACACTTTTTCTACTACCCCTTTTATCGCAGTACCACTATCTAGCAATTCGGAATGTAACTTATTCATTTTAGCAATAATTGCGCCTAAGATAACACTTGATATAACAAAAAACAATCCTATCACAGAAAAAATAATTCCTAACGAAGTCGGCTCCTGAATAATCGAACTTTTCTTCGGCTTCAGCACATCAATAAAATTTAGAATGCCCGTACAAACAAACATAACACCCACCCATAATAAAATTGTTTTCAGTAATTCCGCCGTATATTTTGGTTTTTTCATATTTCACACTCCATCCCACAAGCAGTTGCTGTTTCCATTAAAGCACGATCATGCATCCTTGCTTCATAGTACCGAAATCCTCCGGCAAAATTGTAACAATCAAAACCATGCCCTACGAGAATTCTGGTCGCAATATAGCTTCTAAGCCCGCTTTGACAAATTACATATATCGGCTTGTCAAAAGGAACTTCTTCTATACGTTCTCTCAATTCATCCACCGGAATATTAATGAAACCGTCTATATGCCCCCTGGAATATTCTCCTACTGTGCGAGTATCAAGTAACGTTACATCTTTTCTTTTCCGTAACTCTTCAATATCTTCCATATAGAACTGTTTTACAATTCCTTTCGAAATATTATCAATCATAAATCCCGCCATGTTAACCGGATCTTTCGCAGAAGAATATGGTGGTGCATATGCCAATTCCAAATCTTTCAGTTCATACGCTTTCATTCCTGCACGTATTGCTGTGGCAAGTATGTCGACGCGCTTGTCCACGCCTTCAAACCCTATAATCTGTGCACCTAACAATCTATATGTAGTCTTCTCGAATACTACTTTCATAGTCATTAGTTTACCACCGGGATAATAACCTGCATGGCTCATCGGAGATAATATCACCTTGTCTGCGTCTATTCCTGCTTCCTTTGCCACCCTCTCATTAATTCCGGTTGTTGCCGCTGTCAGTTCAAAAATCTTAAGATCAGAACTACCCTGTGAGCCGGAATAACGACTGTCACCACCACAAATATTATCTGCCGCAATGCGCCCCTGCTTGTTTGCCGGTCCGGCTAATGCAATAAATGCTCCCTGACCAGTTACAAGATGTTTCACCTGTACAGAATCACCCACTGCATAAATATCCGGCTCAGATGTTTCCATCCGGTCATTCACAAGAATTGTTCCTTTGACACCAAGTTTCAGACCTGCGTCTTTTGCAAGTTGATTTTCAGGAATAACGCCTATCGCAACTACTGCCATATCTGCGTGCAAAGTGCTTTCCGCACTTAATAACACATCAATGCCATCACCTGTTTTTTCAAATCCTTTTACTTTGCTCCCTAACACTAGTTTCACATTGTGCTTTCTCATCTCAGCATGAATAAAAGAGGCCATATCCGCATCAAATGGATTCATAAGTTGCATGGCACTTTGCACAATGGTAACATCCATACCTAATTTTTGAAGATTCTCCGCTAATTCTAAACCGATAAAACCGCCACCAACAAGTATCACTGATTTCGGCTTGTTTTTTTCTATGTATGACTTAATTCGCAACGTATCCTCTACGGTTCGCAGTGTAAACAAATTCTCCATTTGTGTTTCCGAAATATTTGGCAACATAGGCTTTGCCCCGGGAGAAAGAAGCAACTTATCGTAGGTTTCTTCAAATTCTTCGTCTGTTTCCAAATTTTTCACTACGACCAATTTTTTGTCAGGACATATTGCAATAACCTCATGCCGAACCTTGATTTCTACCCGAAAACGCTTTTTAAAATTTTCAGGTGTTTGAAGTGTCAATTGTCCCTTATCTTCAATAACTCCTCCAATGTAATACGGCAAACCGCAATTTGCATACGATATATAACCTGACCGTTCAAATACAATAATCTCCGCTTTTTCATCTAATCTTCGGATTCTGGCTGCTGCTGTAGCGCCTCCGGCC
>JAZQDM010000126.1:0-184433 GCA_045546775.1 Lachnospiraceae bacterium
ATGCGTTTTAGCGGCTAGCAGGTACTTATAGAAGTTAAAGTAATTATTTAAAATCAAATATAGCGTTCATATCACAATTAAAGATATAACAACAGGCATACAAAAACGACACGGTCGGATTTTGTGTGCCTTTTTCAATGCGATTATAAGAATAAATAGATATATCCATGCCATTGACCTGAAGTCTTGCAACCATATCAGTTTGCTTAATTTTCAAGGATTTGCGTAGTTCGGCAATATTTTTTCCAATGTTTATATTGTTTACTTGAATAATTCGATCAAGACTTTCTTTGCTTTTCATGAAATTGCACCTCTTTGCAATAGTTTATGCAAAATAAAACAAATAATATTGCACGAGAACGCAATTATTAGTATAATTATGTTAAACTTTTAAAAAATAGTATTACATTGAGGTCGTTTGTATGTTCTTTGTTTCGGAAAATGTCAAAAATAGAATGAGCAAGATGATTGTCATTTTTGGAATAATGGCTTTGATTCCAATTATGCTGATTTCATTTTATAATCATCCTAGTGCCGATGATTATAATTATTCAGAAGTTTATGTGGCACATGCTGTACAAACGGGTGAGGGTGTAGTTGGTGTTTTGGGAGCAGCTTTTAAGACAATGGAGTATTTTCAAAATGTTTGGCAAGGGACATATTCGGCTGCTTTTTTAAATAGTGTACAGCCGGGAATATGGGGCAGTCAGGAGGAATTTTATGCATTAACAGCATATATTCTTTTGGGCTCAATTCTATTAGGTGTTTATTGTTTGACGAAACAATTGTTTAATGCTACGGGACACTCTACGAAATATACATTTACAATTTCGTTTTTGATAACGCTGACAATCGTTGAAGGATTTCCCGTTCCTGTTCAAGGTCTTTTTTGGTATTGCGGGGCTATGACATACATATTTTTTTGGGCATTAATGTTAGTACAGACAGCTTTGTTTTTATCGTATAATTGTTCTCCAAAGAAAAAAGTTGTCAAAATCCTTTTTGGAATATGGAATGCTTTTTTTATTGCAGGTGGAAATCATATTACATCGTTTACTACCATATTGATTGGTGTTGGTTTTGTTATATTTTCAATCATATGTAAAAAGTACAAAAATACTGTTGTATATTTTCTATGGACATTTGTAAGTATCATGGGTTTTATTATTGTGATGGCAGCACCTGGAACAGCTATACGTGCAGGTGTATTAGAAAGACAATCCGTGATTAAGACCCTCATCGTGAGTGTTTATACAACAGTGGTTGATTTTGTTCATTACACCAATTTGCCGCTTGTTTGTTTGCTACTTATTATTTTATTATTAACATCAAAAAAATTTATTAATGAAAATAATTTACGTTACTTCAAGTTTCGCTATTCGCTACTCATGACAATTTTATCGTTTGGATTATATTGTGTATCAGTATGTGTTCCTTTTTATGCGATGGGTTTTGCTGGTGCCGGCAGAGTGGATAATATGCGCTATGCACTTTTTGTTGTGTTGACTGTTATAAATTATTATTACTTTACGTTTTGTATAGCAGCATACATCCATACAAATGAATTATTAAAGTCTGCATTGGACAATTTAAAGAATGTCATCGAAAAAGGAATATCCTTGAAGTGTATCCATGTTTTCGTTTATGCATTTACTATTTTGGCAACCGTATGCATTTTGCTGTTTAATGGTCGGGTCAGTATTTCCATTAATTGTTTCACGGAACTTATTTCAGGTGAGGCGCAAAAATATGATGAGATTAGGGATCAACATAGTGGTACAGATGTAAACAATATAGAATATACACCGGACATGATATATTATAGCAGTTTTGAAAGTGGTTGATACAAAATCAAAAACCGGGCGCTCCCTGCAAGGAGCGCCCGATTCTTTTTAATCCTCATCCTCAAACTCCGCTTTTGCGAGCGAGAAAATGAACTCCGTTCCGACACCTTCTGTGCTGATGACGTTGATGTGTTCGCCGTGGGAGTGGATAATTTCTTTTGTGATGGAAAGGCCGAGGCCGGTTCCTTTTTTGTCTTTACCGCGGGACAAATCCGACTTGTAAAAACGGTCCCAAATCAACTTCAAATCGTCTTTCGGAATACCGATTCCGCTGTCTTTTACCGATACAAAAAGCTTGTTGCTTTTTTCTGTCGTTTCTACTTTAATCACCGAATTTTGATGGCTGAATTTGATGGCGTTGTCAAGCAAGTTGTAAAGCACCTGCTGGATTTTTTCCATGTCCGCATTTACATGCATAGAGTCGCCGGTGAGAATCAGCTCGATTGCGATATTTTTCTTGCGGCATGTTCCCTCGCAAGTCGCGGCGGTGTTGCGGATAACCTGGTTAATATCAAAATCCTTGCGGTCTAACAACATTCCTTTTGTGTTTAAGTTGTTTAATGTCAAAAGACTGTTTGTCAGCTTTGTCAAACGGTCTGTTTCGTTCAATACAATGTTTAAATATTTATCATGGCTTTCCGGCGGAATGGTGCCGTCCAACATCGCCTCCAAATAGCCGCGGATGGAAGTAAGCGGCGAGCGGAAGTCATGCGAAACGTTTGCCACAAATTTTTTCTGGTTGTCCTCGGCGCGGGCGATTTCGCTTGCCATATAGGACAACGATGCGGCAAGATAGCCCATTTCGTCTTCACTTTCTACCGAAAATTCATAATGCATATTTCCGCTGGCGTATTGCTCCGTTGCCTCCGTAATTTTTCGCAGAGGTACATACACAATCTCCGTAAAGAAAATAAGAATGATGATGGAAAGCAAAAATAAAATACAAAGCGTAATATAAGAAATATTCAAAAGACTGTTGGACGAATTTTGAATATCCTGCATGGATACGTGGATAACAACATATCCGCGCACTTTAAAGTCAGACGTAATCGGTGCGAATACGCTCAACATATCCTCGTCAAAGCTTTCAAAAAAGTTGCCTACCGTGTAATAAGAACCGGCTATGACAGTAGGATCAAATCCATTTACAACGACTTCGTTTTCGATGTCCAATTGTTGCGAAGAATCTAAAACCATACGGCCGGATGGGTTGATAATCCAAATGGTTGCAGAAAGATACGTATCAAGTGCATCCAGCTGGTATTTTACAACTTCCAATGTGGTGTTGTTGTTGTAAAGGTCGGAGGCGTAAGTGTTGGCAATCAGTGTGGCCTCTTTGTAAAGCGCATCTGCTTTTTCACGCTTCAGATGCTCCGTTGTCATACTGGAAGCAAACGTGGCAACGACGATAAAACCAAACACACCAAAAATAATATAAGCAAGTACAAATTTCAGATAGAGGGTCTTCCTCATTATCTCACCTCGAATTTATAACCGATGCCCCAGATAGTAGCAATTTTCCAGGATTCATGGTCTTTGATTTTTTCACGGAGACGTTTGATGTGTACGTCTACCGTTCTTGTATCACCGATGTATTCATAGCCCCAAATTTGGTCAAGAAGCTGTTCTCTTGTAAACACATGGTTTGGTGAAGAAGCGAGGAAATACAAAAGCTCCAGCTCCTTCGGCGGCATATCCACATTTCGACCCATATAAATAACAGAATAGTTTGTCTGGTTGATGACTAAATCCGGATATTCCACACTCTTTACGTCTGCATCCGTAGAAGTTTGTGCAGATGGTTTGAAGCGACGCAACACTGCTTTTACGCGGGCAACGAGTTCCTTGGAATCAAACGGCTTTTCCATGTAATCGTCTGCACCAAGTTCCAGTCCGAGCACTTTGTCAAAAACTTCGCCTTTTGCGGAAAGCATAATAATCGGCGTAGCGGATTTTGCACGTACTTCGCGGCACACCTGATAACCGTCAATGCCGGGAAGCATCAAATCCAGCAAAATCAAATTCGGTGCAAAAGTTTCTGTTGCCGCAAGCGCGGATTCGCCGTCGTTTACAATCATTGTTTCATAGCATTCTTTTGTCAGATAAAGAGATATAAGTTCTGCAATATTGTTGTCGTCATCAACAATTAAAATTTTTTGTTTGCTTACCATTTTGTCGTCTCCTTCGTTTTATTAACAATTCGATTATATTAACAGTCAAACTTTATTTAAAAGTTGCAATTGTGACACCTGCGTCACCTTCGCCATATTCGCCAAGCTGAAATGATTTGACATATTTCACGCGCTTTAAGTGGCTTTGTACGGCACTGCGCAAAGCGCCGGTTCCTTTTCCGTGAACGATGCGCACACTCGGAAGGTGTGCAAGGTAGGCGTCGTCCAAATATTTGTCCAGTGCGGAAATGGCCTCATCCACCGTTTTTCCGAGAAGGTTGATTTCCGGGGAAACGGAGAAGGATTTTGACATTTTCATCTTGCCGGTGCTTGTACGGGTCAGTGCCGGTGTCGTAATCGCATCGTCGTCCACCAACACAAGGTCTTTGATATTTGTTTGTGAGCGGATAATGCCGCATTGTACAAACAGATTGCCTCGTCCATCCGGCAACGAACTGACCGTTCCTTTTAAGCCCATGGAAACAATTTTTACGCTGTCCCCAAGCTTTAATTTGTTTGGATTTACGCCGGCCTGCTTCGGAGCGGTGTTTTTCAGGGAAAGTTTGTCGTTCTTCTCTGAAATTTTGGAACGCACCTTTTGTCTGGATTTTTCCAAATCCTGCATGGAAGCATTTGCTCCTGCTTTGTGGAAGGTGCGGATGGTCTCGTCGGCAACGTCTTTTGCTTCCTGCAAAATGGTACGTGCCTGCTCGTTGGCCTCCCGTATAATGCGGTCTTTCGTCTGTTCAATTTTATCTTGTTTTTGTTTTAATTTGTCTTTTAATTGCTTGATTTCTGCCTTGTAGGAAGCAATTTCTTCGCGTTCCTTTTCGATGGTGACGCGGCTTTCTTCCAAGTCGGTCAACAAATCTTCAAAGCTTTCTTTTTCGTCGCTGATTTGCTCTTTTGCGGCTGCGATAATGTGGTCCGGCAATCCCAGTTTGGAGGAAATTGCGAATGCATTACTTTTGCCCGGAACGCCGATTAAGAGGCGGTATGTGGGGCATAACGTTTCCACATCAAATTCGCAGCAGGCATTTTCTACAAACGGTGTGGAAAGCGCATACACTTTAATTTCGCTGTAATGGGTTGTGGCCATGGTGCGGATGCCTTTTTCGTGCAAGGAATTCAAAATTGCAATGGCAAGGGCAGCACCTTCGGTAGGGTCGGTTCCGGCACCAAGCTCATCGAAAAGGCAAAGGGAATGTTCGTCTGCGTTTGCCAAAATGGGCACAATGTTTGTCATATGCGATGAAAAAGTACTCAAACTTTGTTCAATGCTCTGTTCGTCGCCGATGTCCGCATAAACTTCCGTAAAGATGGAAAGCTCGGAGCGGTCAAGCGCGGGAATGTGAAGTCCTGCCTGCCCCATCAAGGTGAAAAGTCCGACGGTTTTTAACGATACCGTTTTACCGCCTGTGTTGGGACCGGTAATAATGAGCAGGTCAAAATCTTTTCCGAGATGGATGTCGATTGGCACTACTTTCTTTTTGTCCAAAAGAGGATGTCGGCCTTTTCGAATCCGGATATAATGGTCTGTATTAAAAAGCGGTTTTGTCCCATTCATGTCCATGGCAAGGGAGGCTTTCGCAAATACAAAATCCAAATGTGTCATAATTTTTTGGTTTTGTGAGAGCGTAAAGGTGTGTTCCGATGCCTGTGCGCTGAGTGTGGCAAGAATTGCTTCAATTTCTTCTTTTTCTTTGATTTCCAGTTCGCGAATCTGGTTGTTTAAGTTGACGATTGCCGCAGGCTCGATAAAAAGTGTGGAACCGGTGGACGACTGGTCGTGCACCATACCGGAAACCTGTCCTTTGTATTCGGCTTTTACCGGGATACAGTAGCGGCCGTTTCGCATTGTAATAACGGCATCCTGCAAATACGTGCGGTAAGAACCGTTTACCATCTGATTTAACTGATGGTGAATTTTGTCATTTGTGGAAGCCATGCTCTTACGGATGTGCTTCAAGTTGGAGGAAGCCTCATCGCTGATTTCATCCTCTGCCAAAATGCAACGGCGGATTTCTGAAGAAAGCGGTGTGAGTGGTTCCAACTGCTCAAAAAATTCATCCAGACAATCTTTTGCGGCGTCTTCTTTATCGCTTCTGCCGTACGCTTTGATGCGTGCTACATTTTCACAAAAAGAAGCAATTTTTAAAAGTTCGGAAACAGACAAGGAGCTGCCGATTTCCAGAGATTTTATGGAAAATCCCAAATCTTTGTTGCCGCCAAAGGACGTACTTCCTTTTTTGAAAAGGCGGGAAAGCGCGTCTTTTGTCTCTTCTTGGGCCGCCTCAATTTGTTCCAAATCGCACATCGGGACAAGGGAGGTGCAAACCTTCCTGCCAAGTTCGGAAGTGGCACGGTCCGTCAGCATATCGATAATCTTGTTATATTCTAAAACACGTAGTACTTTTTCGTTCATAAAATGCCTTTCTAAAAAATAACTTACAACTATTCATAATTCTAACATATCCTTGTTAAAAATACTATGTTTTAAAGTGTAGTTTCTTTACATTAGGTCGCAAAACGGATATACTTAAAGAGTTATGAAAAAAGAAGAAATACAGAAAGGGGCAAATCAGATTTCATGGATAATTTAGAAAAAAATCAAGATTCTGATTTTATGCGCGAACGAATAAAAGAACGGCCGGTCAACAAGAAAAAATTGCTTCGCAGAACGGTGATTACCGCATCGATGGCAGTGATTTTCGGTTTGATTGCCTGCTTTACATTTTTAGTATTGGAACCGGTTTTCAGCAACTGGCTTTATCCGGAAGAGGATGCACAGATTGTGGAATTGCCTTCGGATGTTGCGGATGAAATTATGCCGGAAGACATGCTTACTGACAATGATATTATACCTGACGAAGAAGATTTGGAGGAGATTCTTTCCGGAGTAGAATTGGATTTGGATGACTACAAAGGTATATACGAGTCCTTGGCAGAGTTGGCGGCGGAAACGGAAAAATCGCTTGTGACCGTTACCAGTGTTACATCGGATATCGATTGGTTTAACAACACGTACCAAAACAAAGGAACTGCAACAGGTGTGATTATAGCGGACAACGGGAAAGAGCTTTTGATTTTGACAGAGGCATCTGTGCTGAAAAGTGCCGAAAAAATTTCCGTTACCTTTGTGGATGGTATGCACAGTGAAGCAGAAGTGAAACAAAGCGACAACAATACCGGTTTGGCAATCGCTGCTATACCGCTTGGGAAAATACCGGAAGCAACAAGGAAAAACATTGCATACGCTAATCTTGGCAACTCGCTTATCGGCAATTTGGAAGGTGCGCCTGTTATCGCGGTAGGCAGACCGCTTGGCTCAAGTGATTCGGTATGTTACGGTATGATTACCTCCGCGGGAACACAAATCAGTCTGGTGGATGCAAACTATCGCTTGCTTACGACAGATATTTACGGAAGTGCACAGTGCACCGGTGTCCTGATTAATTTGCAAGGCCAGATTATCGGAATTTTGGATAGCAGTTATAACCATTCTGATATGAAAAATCTTGTTTCGGCTATCGGTATTAGCGAACTGAAAAGCGTCATTGTAAAGCTTTCCAACGGGGCACCGATTGCATACCTTGGTGTGCACGGAACCGACGTTACGGAAGAAATCAGTGCACAGCTTGGTATGCCGAAAGGTGCTTATGTGACAGAGATTGAGATGGATTCACCGGCGATGAATTACGGCATTCAAAGCGGAGACGTTATTACTAATTATGGTCTCATGCCGATTACATGTTTTTCAGATTTGACAAAAATGGTATTGGATACGGAGCCGGGGACAACGGTAACGATTACCGTACAAAGACAGCGTGCAGGTGAATACCAGCCGATGGAAATCAGCGTGGAATTAAGATAAAGGAGTCGACTATGAAATATATTAAAGATTACAAGGAAGGCGACAGAGTATTTGACATATATCTTTGTAAGCACAAACAGTCCGCCGTAACAAAAAACGGAAAACCTTATGAAAATGTCATTTTACAGGATAGAACCGGCACGATGGATGCTAAGGTTTGGGAGCCAAACAGCGCAGGAATCAGTGAGTTTGATGCGCTGGATTACATAGAAGTGTATGGCGAAGTAAACAGCTTTCAGGGCGCTTTGCAAGTCAACGTAAAGAGAATCCGTGTTTGTCAGGAGGGCGAGTTCGATCCGGCAGATTATCTTCCGGTGAGCTCCAAAGACATTGAGGAAATGTACCGCAAGCTTTTGGCTTACATCGACAGCATCGAAAATAAATATTTGAAAATGCTTTTGCAGGATATGTTTGTAAAGGATGAAGCATTTGCAAAAGCGTTCAAAAAATCATCCGCGGCAAAAAGCGTGCATCACGGCTTTGTAGGCGGACTTTTGGAGCACACATTAAGTGTGACAAATTTGTGTGATTTTTATTGCAAATCCTATCCGATGTTGAAGAGAGATTTGCTTTTGGCAGCAGCCATTTGTCATGATATCGGCAAGACAAAAGAACTTTCCTTTTTCCCGGAAAACGATTATACCGACGAGGGACAGTTTTTGGGGCACATTGTTATGGGCTGTGAAATGGTTTCCGAGAAAATCCGTGACATCGACGGTTTCCCGAAAGTGCTTGCAAATGAATTGAAGCATTGTATTTTGTCCCATCACGGTGAGTTGGAATACGGTTCCCCCAAAAAGCCTGCCATCATGGAAGCGGTGGCACTCAATTTTGCGGACAATACAGATGCAAAAATGCAGACGTTTACCGAGATTTTGAACAATACGTCAGAGACCGGATGGCTTGGATACAATCGATTGTTTGAGTCCAATTTGATGGGAACAAAGATGGAGTAAATAGGCGTGTGCTTGCTTGGGCGGCACGTGAGGAAAATGCATGGAATTTAAAAAGAACGATTTGTTGACAGTGACCATTGAGGATATCGGAACGGATGGCGAGGGCATCGGCAAAGTGGACGGTTTTACGCTTTTTGTCAAAGATGCAGTTATCGGCGATACGGTCAGTGTCAAGATTATGAAAGCAAAAAAGAATTACGCATATGCAAAATTAGAGAAGGTATTGACACCTTCTCCTTTTCGCGTGGAGCCGAAATGTGCGTTTCATAAACAGTGCGGCGGTTGTCAGATTCAGGCGATGAGCTATGAAAGACAGCTGCAGTTTAAGCAGGATAAAATCAAAGGGAATCTTGTCCGAATCGGCAAATTTGATGAGGCTTTTATCGACCAAATTATGGAGCCCATTGTAGGGATGGAGGAGCCTTTTTATTACAGAAATAAGGCCCAGTTTCCGGTTGGAAAAGACAAAGAGGGTCGCTTGATTACCGGCTTTTATGCGGGCAGAACTCACACCATCATCGAGAACACAGACTGTGCGCTCGGCGTGCCCCAAAACAAAGAAATATTGGAGTGCATTTTGCATTTTATGAAGCAAGAAGGTGTGGAGCCTTATGAGGAAGAAACCGGCAAAGGCGTCGTGCGTCATATTCTCATCCGCACCGGTTTTGCCAGCGGCCAGATTATGGTGTGTCTTGTCATTAACAAAGACAGACTTCCGAAGGCAGAAAAGCTTGTGGAACAGCTTGCAAAAATAGACGGTATGACGAGCATATCCGTCAGCATCAACAAAGAAAAAACGAATGTCATTATGGGCAAAGAAGTGCATACGCTATGGGGCAGTGACACCATTACGGACAGCATTTGCATCCGCCGTGCGGACACCTTTGAAAAAACCGATAGAGCGATTACGTTTCATATTTCGCCGTTGTCTTTTTATCAGGTAAACCCGGTGCAGACGGAAAAATTGTACAGCCTGGCACTGGATTATGCGGGACTTACCGGGGAAGAAACGGTGTGGGATTTGTACTGCGGTATCGGAACAATTTCCTTGTTCCTCGCAGGCAGTGCGAAGAAAGTGTATGGTGTGGAAATCATTCCCCAGGCTATCGAAGATGCAAAGCAAAACGCAAGAAATAACAGCATCACAAACGCCGAATTTTTTGTCGGAAAAGCAGAGGAAGTACTTCCGGCATTTTACGAAAAGAACGACGGGGATGCTACAATGCGCCACCCGGATGTCATAGTCGTGGACCCGCCACGCAAAGGCTGCGACGAAGTGTGCCTCGATACAATGCTCAAAATGCAACCGGAACGCATTGTTTATGTCAGCTGCGATTCCGCCACCCTCGCCCGCGACTTACGCATTTTGTGTGATGGCGGCTACGAGCTTGTGAAAGTAAGGGGTGTGGACCAGTTTGGGCAAACAGTACACACAGAAGCAGTTTCGCTTCTGGTTAAATCTTCTAAAATGAGAAAAAAAAGCACAAATTACCGCGAAGAAGAAATCGAAGATTGCGGTTGTATTTATGGATAAGATGAGTATAAAAAATGAAGCCTCCGAATCCTGTGAGATTTGTAGGCTTTGTGTAAAATATGTGTGCAAAAATTATCAACCATTATATATTTATTATACCCCCCTGTAAAAACTGTCCTGATTACTTAGAAACATGTCAGCCAGTTATTATTGATGGGTTTGTATTTGGAGAGTGCGATTTTGTTGCCTGTGAATTTTGTGAATGTGAAGAATGTTCGGTCAAATGCTAAGGAAGTGCCGAGAACATACACATCATGTCAGTATCATATATTATGTAGGTTAATTCGACAGAAGAAGATTACTAAGTAATTTTTTGATTTTTATTACTACAGTTATATGATTGTCGGACTGGAAAAATTTAGATTATATGCAAATATATGAACTGATACATATTTTGACATATTGGAATTATTAAAACACATAGATTAATGTTTGCCGATATGGTATGATGAGTATAGATTATGCGGAAGGAGATATGCTTATGGCACTCATTAAATGTCCTGAATGTGGAAAGGAAATATCTGATAAGTCAACAGCTTGTATTCATTGTGGTTATCCGTTGGCTGTTGATAATAATTTGTATTTTTTATATGCTCCTATGTGGAGTACAAACGGTAATTTGAGGAAACTTTTAAAAGAGGTATTAGGTTATACAGATGATGAAATAGACATAATGGACTCTCAACATTATGATAGAAATATTGTAAATAATTTAACGATAGAGAAAGCAAAAGCTATAACGGAAATATTCTTGGGTAATGACTTTCAAATTTATTTGAATAATGGTGGAGGATGTGATGACGTTATTTTCTGGAAAGATTTAGGGATATCTTTAAATAAAAGTGTGCCTAAAGAACATTATTGTGATGAACCACTTGTGTCAAGAGAACAGTTGGCTGATTTAAGTATCCCAAAAATGGTTGAAAAGCCTGTGATTACAGCATCATATAGCACAAAACCAGTAGTAGAATGTCCGTACTGTCATAGTCAGAATACTAAAAAGGTATCAGTGGCATCTAAAGCTGGTTCAGTGGCATTATGGGGTATATTTTCACAAAAAGTTAAGAAACAATGGCATTGTAATAATTGTGGTAGTGAATGGTAATAATACATATAAGCGGCATATCGTAACTGATATGCCTTTTTTTAGGAGCGTTGGCATGGATAATAATTTGTTTTTAGTAAAAATCGGAGAAAGAGCACATCTTGAAGAATTTGCACAAGGAGTATTATATTGTTCGCCATCTGAAAAATATATAAAGCAGGAACTGGAATTACATGACAAGGGGCAAGGTGACCTGTTAGAGGGCAAGATGAGGATAAAAACCAATGGTGGGTATATGGAAGACCACGTAACACATGAAAGAATACCTATTCCACCTAATGCTGTTTTTACAATATCGATAGAAAATGTTAATAATATGCCAATATTTTGTATGACGAGGGGGACAGAAAAAGACTGCTCTAATTATATTTCTGACAAAGAGTATGAAATTCAATTTTCAGAAGCATTCAAAGAAGAGGTAACCAACAGCTTTAAAAAGGCTGATTCAGCACTGATTATATGTGAACCCGAAAACTTTATGCAATCACTGAAATCGTCTATACAGCATGAAGTTATTTTAGACAACATTCGTTATTTTGACTATGATATCTTAGATATAAACATGATGTATTTTCTTTTGGGAGTTAATACATTTGAAAAAAATCAACCATATAGCATGAAGTACAGCAATAGGCATCGTCATTTATTATGTAAAGATATTTCGTTCAGTGAGCAAAGGGAGTTTCGGCTTATATTGCTTGGTGATGAAATAGCAACACCTAAGAAGTATAAGTTCAATTTTAACTCTCGGTATATGATTGTCGATTTGCAAGAATTATTTGATGGTGTAAAAATAGAATTATAAGATGACGATGGAAACCACCTGTTATATTACACATAAAAGAGCAAAAATAAAGTGAAAAATCCTAAAAAGTTTTCAGGGTTCTTAGGGATTTTTTCGTTGGCATCTACGATTTTAAGCACTGTTAAATCATTGCTTTCTTTGAATAATGTTCCGCTTAATTTTCAGATTTGCTATTAGGTGTGTTATATTGTGTTTTTTCAATTTATCAGCTAGCTTTTCAATCGTGAATTTGGTTTCAGCAATCCATTTTGAAAATCCGTCTATAGCCATTTTGCTTTTATATTGGTTGTATTTTTTTACATTCAAATATGAAAGAGATGTTAATATTGTAGTATTCTTTTTATGTAGGAAATGGTATAATAAACATATTTATTTACATTAAAAACGAAGATAATGGTGCAAAGGGGATTGGTTATGACTATAGATGGTTGTGTGAATATAGAATTATGGGCAGTTGTGTTAGGTGCAACAGATGCATTATTAAATCTGGAAATGCCGTATGGTTATGAGCTAAAACATTTGAAACTCAAAGAAATGCCTTTATATGAAGAAATGTTAAATGCAAGAGGGAACTTGGATATTAAGTATATGGCAAGTAATCTTTCTGATGAAGCCACCCCGGAATTCATCATTTTATGTAAAACTGAAAATAAAGCAATGACATTGGAATATTTCACATTTGGCGAGATGATGAGTGGAAATGAGAAGATTGGGGAGTATTTTGATGAAATCACAGAAAAATGGAATAAAGAGATTTTTAGGATTTTGTCTATGTTACGTTTAACCCAAGAGGGTAACATAGAAGTTGCTGATAAAATTTATAAAATGAAGGCAACTTATAAGTGCAATATTATTGAAAGAAGAGGGGTATCTTCTCAAGATAGCCCTCTTAGTGTATATGATGACCTATATGAGTGGAATAATGGTAATATGACTTGTTTCGAGGATATGGTGGGGTTACCGGAAGATTTAGTGGTATTATTGGAAGATGTTATGGAGCGATTTGGCAGAGGATACAGTTCATCAAGATATGATGATGCGTATAAGAATCTTATTACATTATCAGAAATCATTTTAGTAGGGTATAACTCCAAGGATAAAGGTTCTGCAATAAAAGAAAAATTTGCTAATCGATTGGCAGCAGCTATTGCAAAAGATGTTGATGTGCAAGCTATGCACGATAAGGCTCTAAAAATGTATAAAGAACGTTCTAATGAAACGCATGAAGGAAATAATTTAAATATTACCAAAGAAGAGTTGAAAGAGTTGCGTTGTGCAGTAAGAGAAATGGTACAGAATTTTATTGCCTTTGCTAAAAACCAATATGGCAATATTAGCGATAAAACATTTAAAGGTATAAAAAGAGAATATGTGCTAGGTTTGTTGGCACGAATTAATACACTGCAAGCGAGTGGGTTGTTACAGTAGAATGATTAGGATATGAATTTGCGGATTGAGGCAGATTACGACATGAGGCAGTGGCATATGAATCAAAAAATTAGTGAGAAGGCAGGTGCAAGGCAGATGACAGATATACTGACAGGAGTTGAATTTGGTAGTGATTATAAAAAGTGGATATCTGAAGTAAGTAATCGTTTTAAAGCAAGCCAAATTAAGGCTTCTATAAAAGTAAATGATGAGATGCTTCGTTTTTATTGGCTTCTTGGACGAGATATTGAGATGATGAAAAAGAAAGTATCATGGGGAAGTCATCTTTATCAGAAAATAAGTAAAGATTTAGTAGAAGAACTGCCGGAAATCAAGTCATTTTCACCAAGAAATTTACAGTATATGAATCAGTTTTATAGATTGTATTCAGATGTAAAGATTACGCACCAACTTGATGCACAAATTTTTGAAAATAAAATTATGCCCCAAGTTGGTGCGCAAATTGATGAAAATATAGCTTTTTTGATTCCTTGGGGACATCATAAAGTTATTATGGATAAATGTAAGGATGATCGGAAAAAAGCGTTGTTTTTTGTACAAAAGACGTTAGAAAATAATTGGTCAAGAGCTATGTTGCTTAATTTTCTTGATACGCAACTGTTTGATAGGCAAGGTAAAGCGGTTACAAATTTTGAACTTACACTTCCGCCAGCAAGAAGTGATTTGGCACAGGAAATTACAAAAGATCCCTATAATTTTGATTTTATAACATTGACACAAAGCTATAATGAAAAAGAGTTAAAAGATGCTTTGATGGATAATATTACAGCGTTTTTATTAGAACTTGGAAGCGGGTTCGCATTTGTTGGACGTGAATATAGAATTGAAATTGGTAATACAGAAAATTTTATTGATATGTTGTTTTATAATATAAGACTGCATTGTTATGTGGTGGTAGAGGTAAAAGTTACTGCCTTTGAACCATCTTTTACAGGACAACTTGGGACATATGTGGTTGCGGTTAATCATATGTTAAAAACTGATATGGATGCGCCGACGTTGGGATTATTGGTTTGTAAGTCTAAAGACAATATTCAAGCAAAATATGCAATCGAGTCTAGTAGTCAGCCTTTGGGAGTATCAGAATACGAGTTGTCCAATTTGGTGCCGGATGATTTCAAAGGTACACTACCAACTATTGAGGAAATTGAAGCAGAGTTAAATGAGCAGAAAAGCGAGTGATGCATGCATTTTCCGAAGTGACATATCAAACGGAAGAAAATATAGTGTTTAGTCATAAACAATATGGGATGTGTATCTTTATTGTACACTCATGGCACACAGGAGCAGTTTCGCTTCTTACGAAGTCATCCAAAACGGGCAAAATAAATGGTCGGGAACAAAACTCCAAGTCACATTAGGATTTGGAGTTTTGCTTCCGGCCATTTTTTGAGGAAGTAGCTATTTAAAAAAGCTACCTAATAAGTTGCTTATCAAATTTGCACCGCCGTTAGAAGATGCTTTCTTTTTGGTAGTTTTCTTTTTCTTTCCGGTCGCGGAGTTGTCTGTTAAAAGACCTGTCAACAAGCTTCCAACATCCGCATTCCCAAGTAAGGAACCAATTAAATTGCCTACACCGGAATCCTTGTCATCATCCTCATCTGCCTGCTGTCCTAAAAGGCTTAGAAGGAGAGGGGCAACCGCAGACAGAATATTGCCTGTCTTGGACTTGGAAACACCTGTGTTTTTAGCTACTTGTTTTACTACATTATCTTTGCCGGAGCCCAAAAGATGGGTAATAATTTTGGCACCGTCTTTCAGGTCTACATTGCCAAAAAAACTGCTTAAGTCTTTGGTATTGTCTTTCGCATGATCAGAAAGTGCGGAAGCAAATCCTTTAGAGGTGCTTTTTCCTTTTGCCTGATCCTTGGCACCGTCAAGCAATGTGGGAAGTGCGTTTGCCAAAACGTTGGTCACATCACTTCCGGATGCACCGGTAAGTTTACTTAATTCATCTATGCTGTCAGAGCTTAATAGCGTTTTGGTAAGTTTAGTCAAATCCATTTGTCATTCTCCTCTTTGTGAAATGATAATATTTTAGCCCAATTATGAAACAAATGTCGAAATAAGTCAAGAAAATAGACATTTTTTGGCGAAAGGCTTGTTTTATCGTTTTTCAATAAGTATAATTGGTATTAGAAAAAACAAATGAGGAGGATTTTGTGATGGCAGAATCTAAGAAAAAGAAAATTATATCTGCAGATACCGGTAAAGAAGTAAAAGCAGGTTCACGTAAGCCAAAAAAAGTAGCAAAAGAAGCGAAACCTGTAGGTAACGCAACCGGATTACGTATCGGCGCTGTTGCTTTATGGTTGGTAGCATTAGGACTGGAAGTGTTGGCGTATTTAGTTCTTATAGGCAAACTTAATTGGACATTCATGCCAAGCTTGTGGCAGATTATTCTGTTTTTGGTATTGGATTTGGTTTGTGTTATTGTGGGATCACAGTTGTGGAAGAAAGCAAATCATATCAAACCGGCCAGCGAGAAGAACAAGCTTTTGTTCTGGCTTTGGAACAACATGGGACTTATCGCTTGCGCGCTTGCGTTTATCCCGTTTGTCATTCTTGCCTTGACAAATAAGCAAGCTGACAAGAAAACAAAAGCGATTGCAACTGTTGTGGCAATCATTGCGTTGTTAATCGGTGGTCTTGCAAGTTATGATTTCAATCCTGTTTCTGAGGAGCAGCAGCAGGCAGCAATGGAAGCAATCAGCACAGATGTATACTGGAGTCCTTTTGGTAAGGTATACCATACACATGATGATTGTTCTTCTTTGAATCAGAGTGATACATTGACTTATGGTACTGTGGAACAGGCGATTGCAGAAAACCGTACACGTTTGTGTTCTTTCTGCGCTAAGAGAGATGATATTAGCGGTGTAGCAACAGATGATATCGATGTTGACGAAGTGGTTGAGGACGTGCTTGAAGAAACAACCACCGAGGAATAAGCGATATTTTGACATGTAATATATTACAAATAACGGCGGCATAGGATAAATATTCTATGCCGCCTTTTTTGTTTTGGCGATTGCTAATTTAATTGTTTATAAATTTCAATAAGTTGTTTTCGGGAGGATACACCGAGTTTGCTGTAAATATTTTTATTGTGGAATTTGAGTGTGTTCTCCTTTATATTGAGCGCTATCATAATTTCACTCGTGTTTTTCCCTGCAATATAGTAATCATAAATGGTGCGTTCGGCCGGGGTCAGTTCTTCAAGCCCTTTCAAAAACAGTTCTTGTTGCGTAGAATTATCATCCGCAACAGTTTTTGTAGTGTTGTTGTCAGAGACTATAGGTGCGGCTTCTTCGACAAAGTCCTTTTCCGTCGGAGTGGCAGAGGCTGTGGAATAAGCCAGCGCACGAAGTCTTTCATTTTCCAAAATCATAATATGCAAGGCCAGCAAAAAGATTCCGGTAAACAGGTATGTTACTGTGAGCAATTCAAACGATATGTTTACATAACGTTCCAATATCCACACGGCGATATTAATACCCACCGCCACAGAAAGAATAACGGCATGAGCAACAGAAGCAGTTTTCTTTTTTGTGATGACATACAAAACAAGACCTACCAAAATGGCAAAAAAGCTCAGTACATAAATCAAATATAAGTTATGCCAAAGACCATACACTTTATGAAGCGTAGGAATGCCGTCGATAATTTCAAAGGTTACTTCTTTGTAGTAAATATCGGAGTATCCCGGGCTTGCACAAATTAAAAAAACAAACGAAATAAATGCAGTCAGTACACCGGGAAGCCAACTTTTATATGAAATTTTGGAAAGTCTCAAAATAATCATCAGTACAGCCAGCGGCAAAAAAACCGAACCCAAGTATGCGATGCGGTTGGCAAGGAGCGCTTCCTCCAGATTTTGGGAAACGGACAATGACAAATAACCGATGTTGGCGACCAAAATAGCACCAAACAAAAGAAGAAACCACACGTCTTTTTGGCGTACAACATAACAATAAACAATCAGTACTATAAGAGAAAGAACAGTGCACACAGCATAAATAACAGATGTACTACCCGTTTTTGTATCCGTTGCAGAGCAGCCGGATAAAAATAACAAACTAAACAATATATGTAATAGAGTTAAACTTTTTTGTTTCATAAGTACTCCTTTTGTGCTTTTCTTGATAAATTCGTTGTTTTCGACACTTATCCCACACCTATCCTACACCAATCCCACACTTTTTGGCAAATAAAAACTGCCTTCCTACACTAATTTGATGGAAAAGTGTGGTGCTTTTTGCAAGCAGAACAATTAAGATTTCGATAGTAAGCTTGATGCAAAAACCTTGAAGGAGACGAATATGCATAACGGAACGAAAACAGCAACATATAAATGCATCACGGATTCCGGTGGCAGGCGTTACAGTTTCTATTGTGATATTTCACATGCAATTGTTTGTTCCACAGAACCGATTCATAAAAGAACAATGGAAGAAGAATTGGACTATGCGTGGAAAACAATTGGAGAAAGACATTTTAACAAATGTAAAAAATGTGGTAAATGGGTAATTGATACCATGTACAATCCGGAGAAGCTGGAATGCGTCAGTTGTGCACCATGGGAACCCGATGTACAAACGGAAAACCAACAGGCTGTGACGAGAGAGGAATTCGGGTTTGGACCGGATGCAATGAAAAAGAAAAAAGTCTGCCGATGGTGCCGAAACCTGTGTAATGCAGAAGGAAAATTTTGTCACATATGCGGTGCATTGTTACCTGATATGACACTATTTGATATTTATGAAAAGCAAAAGAATAGGAAGAAAAACGGAAGGAAAAAAGGATTATGGGATTATTTAGTAAAGAAGCATGTGCATTTTGCGGCACGGAAGTAGGGATGTTAAAGCGTTCTAAGCTGGCAACAAAGGAGTATATTTGCAACGATTGTAAAACAAAGACCAATTATTTTGCAAGAATGGACTACACGTCAAAGAATGCTGCACAAGAAATGATGGAAGGTCTTGCGCAGGAGGAAACTGATTTTGAAGCAAGTTTTGACAATGCCGAGAACCGTTTCCAGAGTGCAGAGAGAGGTTTTAAAACATGGGATCTCGGAAGCTTGCGGGTGCATTACCGTTGTAATACAAGGTTGGGTGCATTTCAGATTAATTTGGATGCTATGAGTCGTTACGAACACATTCCGGTATTTTATTTTGACACTATGATTCCATATCAGTTTGCAGCTGAAAATGACGTTCTCGCGGATATTAGAAGGAATGAAGTTACGAATACGAATGTCAACTATGTTACTGTAGAAGAAAGCAAGGATGCAGAAGATACAGTTACTTCTTGCACCGTAGTGATTCCGTATAACAAGGATTGTATCCGCGAAATCAAACTGAAAGGAAATGTCCGCAATAAAGAGGAAGTGGAAGTATTCTATGATTTTGCGCAGCGAATCAATCAGGATCGAATCAATTGGTTAAACAACGGTCTGTATGATGAAGCAAGAAAGAATAAAATGCAGGTTCGTAACCTTGGTGATACGGCGGCAGCAGTACTTAAGGCGGCGGTATCAGGTGGCAGTGTAGAAGAAGCAGTAAAGCAAGGTATTGAAACGGCAAATGATATTGAAGAAGGAAAAGTAAGACAAGGATTTTTCGGAAAACTTTTAAAAAAATAGTTGGAGGAGAGAAAAGATGAAAAAGAGATTACTTACAATGATTTTAGCAGGAATGATGGCTTGTTCCTTAACAGCCTGCGGAGGTGATAAGTCATCGACAGATGCAGACTCTGCTGAAAAAGCAACGACTGCCGTTTCAGCAACATCTACTGAAGCAAAAGAGGAAGAAACAACGAAAGCTGTTGATGAGGATAACAGTAATGTATCCAGTGTTATGGTTTATTATGGCTGGGGCAGCAGTAGTGATGAGGAAAAGTATACATCAGAGATTTTTTGTCCCGAGGGAGCAGAGTTTAGCGAAAATACGTTGCAGGAATACGCAGAAGACGGCAGTGTAATAATGGTGCAGATAGACGATGAAGTCAATGAGTATCACGCATCCAGCAACATGCACTGGCATCGTGACGCTTATAATAACGAGCCCACTGCTTATCCGATTATAGCGCAGCTTTATTTTGACGGGGAATTGGATGCTGAAACCGCAGAAGAAAACAGTGGATGCTCACAGCAGGTAACACCGCTTGGTTTTGAATGGAACGGCTATGATGTCATGATGATTGAAACCAAGTACACATTTAAAGATTACGGCGAACAGACAGAGATTTTTGTAGGTGTTGAATATGACCTGGACTACTGGAAGGCGGAAGAAGGTACAGGCGAAATCATGGATCTGACAACAAAGGCACTTTTCGGGTTTGATATGTATTCAACTGGCTGGGATGAGCTGACGCAGGATCAATGTGCGTGGATTGCAGGAGAGCTTTTCGGCGTAGACTCCGGCGTTGCAAATCCGTTTGCAGGAAGCGAGGAGGAAGAAACGGAAGCTCCCGTTGTGAACGTGGATGCCGACGAATTACAGCTGGATAAGCAGACAGAAGAGGCGGATGAGATTGAGGAAACAGCCGATATACCTGCTGAATTGATTGGTACATGGACGGACGAAGCCGGCTCGGAGACTTATGCGTTCTATACAGACGGAAGCGGCTATCAAATCTATGAAGGTGTGGAGTACACTTATACCTATAAAGTTACCGATGACCGCATTTCGATTAGTTATGACGATGGCAACGAGGATAATTTCAGTTTTTATGTGGACGGAGACAAACTGGTTATTATGAACAGTTGGGTTTATATGCGCCAGTAACACAGAGCTTTATATTTGTAGCGTAGTAGTCGCAAAAGCGGCATAGATTTTAGTAAAAAAAGGAGAGCGGAGAATGAAAAAATGGATTACTTTTATGCTCACACTGTCAATGGCACTTTGTCTGTTGGTCGGTTGTGGCAGCAAGAATGAAAAACCTTCAGAACAAACGGGTGCCCAGACGAGTCAGCCTACATCCACGGAGAAAGAAATAAGCGATGGTTACTGGGTAGTGGAAAAGATGGAAATGGAAGGCACAGAGTTTTCCGGCGAAGAAATGACCGGTATTTTTGGACCGGCAGATTCCATTATGGTACTGGCCTTTGATGCGGAAGGAACATTTGATGCTGTGATGTTTGAAGATTACATCAAAGGTACCTACAGTGGAACAATCGATGCTTTGGAGCTGGATTTTGGCGGAGAAAGCGTTAAGGGTACGTGTACAGACGACATGCTTGTATTGGATATGAAAGACGGTTCTTTTACACTCAAGCGTCAGGATAAGATGCCGGATATGCTTGCCAGCAATCCGTGGGTAAGCTATGCACCTGATTTTGATGCTGAACAGACAGCCGATATGAGCAATTTTATGTCCTATGGCTACTATCTTATTGACGATGAAGTGCTCTACGGCTTAACGCACAGTCAATCCACAAGTGGCAGTCTGGGGGCAACCCCTTTTCATATGAAAGGAGATTTTCCGGAGTTTGAGGAAACGACTATTCTGGATGCAAACGGTTTAGCTACTTATCTTTGCAAAGAACGCGATACCCTTTATTATATCCTAAATTATGAGAAAATCTGCTCTGTTAAGACCGATGGTTCTGACGCAAAAGTGCTCTATGAAGGCCCTTGCGACTACTTGCAAATCCACGAAGGACGTCTTTATTTTACCGATGAGAACTATTGCTTTGTATCGACGGATATGAATGGTGGCGATTTGCAGACGGTGGTGGATAAGGAGATTTATTACCCTTACTTTATTTGCTCTGACTGGATGATTTTTCAGGATGACGCGGATGACGAGTCACTTCATCTCTACAACACGACACACGGCACAGAGTTAAACATTACTTATGTACCATCTTACAATCCGATTTTGGACGGACACTACTTGTATTACACGGATATGACGGAGGACGGATATTTCTTGTGTCGGATTGATATGAGCGACCCTGACACCTTCCTGTTTGATGGAAGCGAGTTACCTTTGCGTGAGAGCGGATTCATGATTGATGACAAATTCTTCTACACAACAAACAGCATCAGTGTTGCAAAGGAAGACTGGAAGAAGCTTACAGATGACAGCGACGTCACCGAAGAGATGGAGATGTATGTCTCTGAAGACTATAAAGTTTATCATTATTTCGACAGCGAGGGCCTCATTACCGGCAAATACGTGATGAGCAAAGAAGAAGGCGGCGGAAGTTCGTTCTATTAGGGGATTTTTTATACAAGGATTTTTTATACAAGGAGTTTATAAAAATGAGTTTTCAAACAGAAAGTTTTACTTTTGCTTCATTGCCTACAAGTGTGATAGAATTAAAGGCATTACCGGAGGCTTCTCTGGATTCCGCGTTTAAGACAACTGCACTTTGTATTGCTGTTTTGTGTCATTTGGAAAAGGATGCAAATGCTACGTGGGAAATGCTGGATTTTTTGAAGGGACCGGAAAATGTGAATGAAAGAGAAAAAGCATTCATTAAAGAACGTCTGGCAGGAAAACAATATAAGACATTTTCATTTTTTGAGGGAGCGACACTGGATAACGGATATATACCTGTTACACCATATACCATCACAGTGACTGAAAATCCGTATTCTTTTGAGGAAGAGAATTGGGCTACTCTTTATGTGACAAGCGGTGGAGCAGATTCTCCAAGACCAATTAAGTTGCGCAGGAAACCCTCTACAAATCAATGGTTTGTGAATGAAATTCAATGTCTTGCCGATATTAGAATTCCTACACAGCAGGATGCCTGGGCATAAGGCAAAGTATTGTTGCGGGCAGAAGAGAGGTATAGTATTTATGAAAAAGTTACTTTTAAGTGTATTGCTTGTGTGCATTTTTGGTACATTGACGGCATGTGGAAAAGACACTTCGAAAGAGGAAAAAGAAAGTGTGCAATCGACAAGTGTGGCTGAGACTGCAGAAGATAATACAGAGGGGCTGGAGACGGAAGAAAAGGATGAGAAAGAAATTGTTGAAAGTCCTCAAATATTATCTTTAAGTCAGGCCTATTCTACCAGATACGAATGGCAAGATGCTGTTTGGGTATTATATAGCGAATACTCCAATGTAACAATGTGGGAAGGCGCGGAGCAATATCCGGAAATGGACTGCCTCTTATCAGAGCTGGAAGGCATGCAAAAACGTGCCATGGAAGATGAGGCAGATAACATTGTAAGCTTTGCGCAGGAGATGCTTGATGCAAATTCGGAAAGTTTTGAGACACAAGTTTCCACGTTGGATATACAAGTCAGAAGAGCAGATAGTGTGGTATTGAGTCTTTTGTCAGATTCTTATGCGGATTATGGTTTTATTGAAGAGTTTAGGGGACTTTGGGGAAGTAACTATGATGTGCAGACCGGGGAAGAAGTGTTGCTGTCTGATGTGATTCTTGATATGGAAGCTGTTCCGGAAATTGTGCTAAAAGAGTTGAATAACCATATTTGGGCAGGAGATTTTTATTCTGAAACAGCAGTGAAGGAGTATTTTAAAAATACACCGGAGGATGGCATCAGTTGGACATTGGATTACAATGGTGTAACGTTCTATTTTGGGGACGGCGATCTTTCTGAGCCGGGAAATGGAAGAGCGTCTGCAACGGTTTCTTTTGCAGAATATCCGGAACTGTTTTGTGAAAAGTATATGAACGTGCCGGAAGCGTACATAGTCAGACTTCCGCTGGATCAGTCCTTTTTTACGGATTTGGATGGGGATGGAACATTAGAGGAACTGAATTGTACAGGTTATTTTAACAAGACAGACAGATTTTATACCCAGTTTGGCATTTATACAGATTTAAATGGCCACTATCAATATGAGGAACTGTTTGCCTATGATTTTCAACCATATTATGTAAAAACAGAGGATGGAAATCACTATATTTATTTGTTCTGTGAGGAAAGCGAAGGCGGAAACCGTCAGATGATGCTTGTCGTGTATAATGTAAACGGTGGCGTGCTCACAAGAGTTGGAGAGAAAAACGTTGCTCCAGCGTACATTCCTTCGGATACTTTTGTGTTGCCGCTTGACCCCAATCATATGTTGTTGGACAATTATGATAGTCTTGCGCAGGATGCAGAGATTTATATGGTGGGAAGCGATGGTATGCCTGTGAAAAAGAATTCTGAGGAAGAAGTTGCAGAGTATTATGATGTGGAACCGGAGGATGCTGTTGATCTCGACAGTTTGCAGTTGATGTCAGCGGATGACACGGATAGAGAACTGGCGGATACTTACTATGCATACTCGATGACAAACCAGCAATCCGGTGACACGGTTTATTATCCTTATTTCACATTACAATTGTCGGAGGACGGAACCGGCTATTGTGAAACAGAGAATGATTATTTTGAGTTTATATGGTATCGTGAAACGGATGGCACCGTGATATTGGAAAGTGATATATACCATTATTTGACGCCTTATATACAACAGGGGGATGGGTATGAGAGTGTCTGGTTCATGATGCAAATGAACGAAAACGTTGTTTGGATTTATTAGAATAAACCTCGCATTGCGTTGGGCTATGATTTGTGTTATTATAGCAAAAACGCATTGCGAGGTTTTTGTTATGGAAAGTGCAAAACGCATAAGAGAATTAAGAGAAAGTACCGGTCTGACCCGTAAAGAGTTTTCGGAACATACACAGATTCCGGTCAGAACTTTGGAAGATTGGGAAGCAGGTAGACGAACACCGCCCGAGTATATTCCTAGACTGATTGCGTATCAGATAAAATATGAAGAACTCCTCCGCAAAGTATCAATACAAGAGATGTCAGATGAAAAGAAAGGGGAGGATACACATGAAGGATTACAATAATAGTGAAATATTAATTTATCAAGCAGAAAACGGAATGACGAAGATTGATGTAACATTTATGGATGAGACAGTGTGGTTGTCGCAACAGCAAATGGCAGAATTGTTTCAAACATCACGAACAAATGTGGTAGAACATATTAAACATATCTATGAAGAGGGCGAACTAGATGAAGAATCAACCTGTCGGAATTTCCGACAAGTTCGAAAAGAGGGAAAACGTGAGGTTTCAAGAGAGTTGCCTTTCTATAATCTGGATATGATTATTTCTCTAGGTTACAGAATTAAATCTGTAATTGCAACAAACTTTAGACGTTGGGCAACAGAGCGATTGAAAGAATACATAATAAAAGGGTTTACGTTGGATGACGAACGGTTGAAACAACTTGGTGGCGGAAACTATTGGAAAGAGTTGTTAGATAGAATCAGAGATATTCGCTCTTCTGAAAAAGTTATGTATCGTCAGGTACTGGATTTGTATGCAACAAGTGTTGATTATAATCCCAAAAGTGCAGAATCGATTACGTTTTTCAAAATGGTTCAGAATAAATTACATTATGCAGCTCACGGTCATACTGCAGCAGAGGTAATATATGAACGTGCGAATGCGCAGGAGCCGTTTATGGGTTTGAAAACGTTTTCCGGAGACTTTCCGTCAAAGGCGGATATTGGTGTTGCGAAAAATTATTTAGACGAAAAAGAATTGAAAGTTTTGAATAACATTGTTTCCGGATATTTTGATTTTGCAGAAATACAGGCTATGCGTCATAATCCAATGTATATGAGTGATTATGTAGAACATTTGGATAATGTCCTTAAAGCAACAGGAGAAAAATTACTGGAAGGATCAGGCAGTGTTAGTCATGCGCAGGCGATGGCCAAGGCAAATGAGGAATATCAAAAATACCAGGTTGAACATCTTTCGCCGGTCGAGGAAGAGTATATGTTGACTATTAAAAACATTGAAAAACAGGCAAAAACACATCGGTAAACTATCGAGTTTTGAGAGGGAGGCTTTTATGCCAGCAGGTCATATTTTTGCATATTTTTGTTTAGCCGCAATCGGTTTCATGATGTTTTGGATAGGCGTAAGCCGTTGGAAACAACGGCTTTCCTGTACTGAGCAGATTACCGGTAGATTTCTTACGACAGAACCTGTCAGGAGTGGGAAAAGCATTAAAACAGTCGGTAAATTTGAGTATACCTATGGAGGACAAAAGAAGACACAATTTGCTATGGATGATTTATCCGGTCGAAAAAAGCATTTATTTACAGAAAACGAAACATATACTTTGTATGTTAATCCTAACAATCCAAACGAATTCCGCTGTACAAAGAAAACGTTTTCTTTGCAAGATTTCTGGCTGGTAATCATGGGTGGCTTCTTTTTGTTTGGTACTTTGCTTGTGGTTTTGGTGGAAATATTAGAAATGGTTTTTTGATATATTACAATCTATGATATAATCTTTAAAAGAAGGTGGTTGCATCAAGAAAAGATAAAATGCAAAGGAAGAGAGGAGTTTTTATTGACTGCACGTAATGTGCAGATGTAACTTTTAAATAAATGTTTGGGACAAGGGTGGGAAGATATGAAAATAAATATTGATACAAAAAAAGTGGTGGAAACCAGTACAAATATTTTACAGAAAACAACAGATATTAGTAAAAAGACCGCAGGTGCATTGAAGGAAGGGGCAAAATCAATATCGGATAAATCAAAACAGGATAGTTATTTACGTCGTATGAAAAAATACAATCCTTTGTTTTGGGAGCAATATAAAAGCGAAGACTATCACATTCCAAATATGATAATGATTGTCGATGATGCAGTCAGACGTGGAATCGATGTTTGCGAAGGTGCCATTGGTTGGACCAATATGGAAAAGGATATAGAGGTGCTTTATCTTTATGATGAGGCAGTTGAAATGAGTGGAATTCAATTTGTACCCAATGTAACATGTGATGCGGTATATTATGTTGATAGTTTTGCGCGTAATCGATTTATTAAGTTAGACTGTATTTTTTCTAAAGCACATGAGGAAAGATTGGCAGAGTTAAAACATATAGCATATTCGTTGGGAGCAAAATTTTGTTCCATTGAAATAAGTGAATCTAGCAAAGAAATAAAAGTGGATAAAAGAAAAGCTGAAATTAAAAAGGGTTCATTGCCCGGAGCAGCTGGCGAACAAAGCATGGCTTATCAAGGAGGATATCAACGGGATGGCCGGGTAGAAGTGAAATTTGAAGGAAGTAACATTCCGAAAGAGCCCGAATTAAAGTGGTTTGCTCATGATGATAATATAAAAAGACTGATTGAGATGCGATGCAACAATGGTAATTCTATAAAAGCAGAGACATTAGAGTTGTCAGGGACTTCGTCTGCAACAATGTCTCAGAAAACAGCGTATGCAATTGATGGTGCTATTAGCAAAATGCATATTAAAGGTAGTTCAACAATGGAATCTCAAGCAACAAAAGAGAATATGAGCAAGCTAATTTTTTATATTGAATTTTGATAATAACGGTAGAGTAATTTTTGGAGAACCTCAACATGCTACTATCGCAGGATATAGAAAAGGAGATTGGACACATGTGTAATTTAGGTGAGGGAATTAAAGAAGAAGGTCTGCGGGCATTAATAGAAACATTAAGAGATTTATTGCCCACCTTTGATGATGTTTATGCAGCCGTAACAAAGAACGACATTTACAAAGATGTTACGGAGGAACAGGTTAAGAAATATTATTAAGCAATTACAATTTAATATCAAACAGCGCAAGGCCGCTTGTCTTCACATTTTGTAAGTGAGAGCAGGCGGTCTTTTTCTTTATAGGAAAGACCTTGTCACACTAAAGTGTGAAAGTCTTTCCTATTAAAGCAAAAACGCTCCGCGAGGATGCGCACTTGCGCGTACAAGGAAGATGTCGCTATCGCGACCGCGCTCGGCGCGAGAGTCCGCTTGCGGACTCTTTGTTCTACGCTTAAAATCCAATTCGCGAAAAAAACAGCTCCTTCTATGAAACCAAAAAAATCATAGAAAAAAGTCTTTGACTGCACGTAACGTGCAGTTTTAGGCTGAAGGAGGAAGTGTATGGAACTGATGAATTTAAAAACAATGTGCGAATTATTGGGGGTTACGAGAAGAAGCATCCAATGCTATGAAACGGCAGGATTGCTGCAGGCAACCGACAAAAACAAGTATGGTCATTTGCTATACGATGAGCAGGCTTTTCACAGGGCAGAAATGATTAAGTTTTTGCATCAATTAGGCTTCAAGTTAAAGGAAATCAAAAAAATAATAGACGCGCCCAATAGTGTGAAAAAGGAGGAAATTGAGAAGCGCGTATGTGAACTGGAAGACGATAAAGAGAAGCTTGATTTCATCATAAAAAAAGCAACTGAGTATATGGAAAGTTTAACTTAAAAAAGGTACATAAGGAGGAATTTTAATATGAACAAAGGAAAAACAAAGGCAGTTTTATATCCATTTTTGATGACAGTAATAGGTTCTGTTTTGATGTTACTCATGCTGGTATTGCCGTTTGCGTCCGCGGATAGTGATTACAAAGAGCGCCTTATGAAGTATGAGGACGAAATGTACATGGAAGAGATTGGCATGACAAATAAACAGGCAGTAAATATTTCTCTGGCAGAGTTTCTCAAGATGTATGCAGAAGCTGCGAAACAGGATACTTATCGGACAATCAGTATCGTGTGCATCGCAGTGATTAGTGTGTTTGCAGCATTTGCGGCGCTCACATTATTACTGTCGTTACTAAAAAAACCGATTGCAATAATCATATTTGATTTGCTGACGATGGCAGCGTTTCGGGTGGTGCATTTTGATTTCGAAGACAGGGGTGTTATCCCGAGTAGCAAATACGAATGGGGCATGGTAAATTACATGACTTACATCATCGGCATTGTCATTCTTGTCGGTGCGGTATGGTTATTCATAGAAAAAAGAAAAGCAAAAAAATTGGCAAAAGAACAACCGGAAGTGTTGGTTCAGGAGTAGGAGGGCGTGTATGAACAGAGGTTATATAAAAAGAATATGCATCATAGTGTGTTTGACGATGTTGCTCGTTGGTTGCCTTGCAGGATGCGGGAGAAAAAAAGATTCACCAGACAGTGAATGGCCTGTTGGCGGTTTAGGAGACATGTATGCCTCAGCAAGTACAGTTGAGGCAAGTACGATTGAAGCAAGTGTAGATGTGCCGGAACCCACGACCGAAAATGTAGCTGAATCGGAGTCTACAACTGAAAATGTGGATGTGCCTGAAACGGAGACGATGGCATCAGATGGCATGCGGCCGGAATTTAAAGAGGCGATGGACAGCTATGAAACTTTTATGAACCAATACTGCGATTTTATGAAAAAGTATGCCGAAAATCCGTCGGATTTAGGATTGCTTACGGAGTATGCGGATTATATGGCGCAGTATGCGGAAACAATGGAAAAAATAAATGCTATCGAGCAAAAAGAGTTGTCTGATGAAGAGTTAAAGTATTATCTTGAAGTGACAGCAAGAGTAACTCAGAAACTTGCAGAAGCAGCACAGTAAAAAATAATATAAATGAATAGTATTTTGTAGGAGATATTTTTTGGATAAGGAAGTATCTCCTGTTTTCATTTTATCAATAACTATGCTAAAATAACCCTATCAAACCAAAACGAAAGGAATCAAAATTATGTTATTTATACAATACCCAAAATGCACCACATGCCAGAGAGCAAAAAAATGGTTGGACGAGCACAAAATTGAGTACGATAACCGTCATATTGCGGAGCAAAATCCGACCTATGAAGAGTTGAAAGAATGGTATGGAAAAAGTGGCTTGCCACTCAAAAAGTTTTTTAATACAAGTGGTATTTTGTACAAGGAAATGCAGCTGAAAGATAAGCTTGCGACCATGAGCGAAGAGGAGCAGTTACAGCTTCTTGCAACAAACGGGATGCTTGTGAAGCGCCCCATTATTGTGGATGGAAATACAGTGATGACCGGTTTCAAAGAAGCGGAGTGGAGCGAAAAAATAAAGTAGTCAAAAGGCGCATGTAGGAAGTAAGTTTCAATGAATGTAACAGACACAAATCTTTTTGAAAATGTCCGTTTTTGTTATCCGTTTCGTGATTACCAGAGACGGGTACTGGAGCAGATTGATGAATTGTTGGGCGATGAAAAATTGCATGTTGTGGCAGCACCCGGCTCAGGCAAGACGGTGCTTGGATTGGAAGTGATTCGACGGATCAATCGAAAAACTCTTATTTTGGTGCCGACCGTGAATTTGAGAAATCAATGGAAGCAAAGATTTCTGGAATTATTTTTGTCGCAAGACGATGAAGATATGCGCCAAAAATGGGAGCAGTTATTTTCGGATGATTTAAAAAATCCGGGAATCATTACATGCACAACGTATCAGGCGTTACATCACCTTTACAAAGAAAAGCAAGAAGAGGGCGCGGACGCATTCCGAGCTCTGCTTTGCATGTACAAAAAGGCGGGGATACAAACGATTTGTCTGGACGAGGCGCATCATTTGAAACAGGAATGGTGGAAGGCGCTTACCGAGTTTGTCGGCGGAATGGAGGCGAAGCTTATTTCCCTGACAGCGACGCCGCCCATGGACACATCCGATTTGGAATGGAAGCGTTACATTGAGCTATGCGGCGACATCGATTTGGAGATTTTTGTGCCGGAGATGGTAGTGAAAAAGTGTCTTTGCCCGCATCAGGATTACCTCTACCTTTGCAAGCCCACGGATGCGGAAAAAGAGAAAGCAGATGAAGAGTTGCAAAACAACCGGGCATGCATCAACCAAATTTTGCGGGATGTAGATTTGTATCGGGAAATCAAGCAGCTTCCTTTTTTGGTACGACCGAAAAAACATGCGGGATTGTTGGTAAAGTACCCGGACTATTTGGAGCATATTGTAAGTTATGCCGCGTATGTGCGGGACAATTTTCACATGGAACTGGAAGGCAGTTTGACCAATACAAGGGCTGCATTTCATAGCTGGGACAGACGCATTCAGGCAATGGTACAAAACACAGAAGTGACCGAACCGAGTGCATGGTTTGTGCCTCTTATGCGCGACATTTTGGAAAACAATCCGGAATATTATTCCGAGGAACTGCGGGAAAAACTTCGCACCATGTTATCCAAAAACCATATGTTGCGGAATGGAAAAGCGTCCATGCATCACAGCGTAGAAAATTTTTATCGAATTCTCCACAATTCCGCGTCGAAGCTGGATGCCATTGTGGATATCGCACAGGCAGAATCCAACAATATGGGGAAAACACTGCGTTGTCTCGTATTGATGGATTACATCCGCAAGGAAGATTTGAGTAAAGTAGCAACCGAGGAACCGCTGACGGATTTGGGCGTGTGTACAGTGTTTGAGCGTTTGCGGAGGCAGGAACATTTGGGCAATCTGGAAACGTATTTTGCCGCAGAAACAAATCCGAATGTGGCACAGACAAAAACCTATCGGACGCGCCTTGGTGTATTGACCGGAAGTCTTGTGATTTTGCCGGAAGCGGTGATGGACAGACTGTCATCGACTTATGGCATAACAAATGCAAAAAAGATTGGTGTGACAGGCTATGCCATACTGGAAGGAAAGAACGAGAGCACCGATGAAATCACTACAGCCGTAACCCAATTTTTTGAACAGGGCCAGATAGAAATTTTGATTGGAACCGCGTCGCTCCTTGGGGAAGGCTGGGATGCACCGGCAGTCAATTCCCTTCTTATCGGCAGTACATCGGCGACCTATGTAAAGACAAATCAGATGCGCGGGCGTGCGCTCCGCATTGACAGGGAGAATCCGGATAAAGTGTCCAATGTGTGGCATTTTATGGCTGTTGCCGATATGGCGGATAACTCTCCTGAATATCCGGCGATGAAACAGCGTTTTGACACTATTTTGGGACTGAGCATGGACGGAAAGCGCGTGGAAAACGGTATAAACCGTCTTTTGGACGAAGGGCACACAATGGACCCTGCGGAACAATGGAATGAGTGGATGAAAGAAAAGGCCGCAGACCGAAAAGGCGTTTTGGAAGCGTGGAAAAACATACGCGATAATTATGGTACGTCGGAAGTGCGGAATGTAGTTGCTGTCCAAGAAAAACCGGATTACCGTGCAAATACAAGATGGCTCAAAAAGAAACAGCTTTTGCGGGTGGCAAATGCCATTGTCAGTACATTAAAAGAGCGGAACATGATTCGGGAAGGTGTTGTGTTAAAATGCACGCGGGAAAACAAACAGATTTTGTTTTATCTGGAGTGTGCTTCCGAGCATGACAGCCGCCTTTTTGCGGATTGTATGCGGCAGGCAGTTTCCCCGCTTAGTGCACCAAAATATATGATAAGGCTGGGATTTTTTAGGCATCGTCATTTTGCGGTGCCGGACGTTCTTGCCACGCGGAAAGAAATTGCGACGCAGTTTTGCACGAAAATGAACAGGGGAGCAAAATTGTTTTATAGCCGAACGTCAAAAGGCGAATTAGAGCTATTGAATGCAAAAATAAGACAAAGCACAGTGCAGAGAAGAGCTGTGGAAATGGTCAAAGAATTGATGTAGATAGATTAAAAAAAGAAAGGATTTGTAAATGGATAGATTTGAGTTTCGCAACATCCGGCAAGACGAGGCAGACCAGGCGGTTATTATCGAGCAGATTTGCTTTCCGCCTCATGAAGCCTGCTCGGAGCAAAATATGAAGGAACGTATCGCAAAAGCACCGGAGATGTTTTTGGTTGCGATGGACAAAACGACAGGAAAGATTGCCGGATTTTTTAATGGGCTTGCGACAGAGGAAGAAACTTTTCGGGATGAATTTTTTACAGATGCCAATTTGTATGACCCGTCCGGCAAAAACATCATGTTGCTTGGGCTGGACGTATTGCCTGACTATCGCATGCAAGGACTTGCCAGAGAACTGGTGCGCCGCTATATGGAGCATGAAAAGAAAAACAACCGCAAAAAAGCGATTTTAACTTGTCTGGAGTCGAAAGTCGAGATGTACAAAAAGATGGGTTTTCAGGATGATGGCATGGCTGATTCTTCCTGGGGCGGAGAGCAGTGGCATGAGATGAGTTATATGATTTGCAAATAGTAAGATATAAAAAATGCCTCGTATGCTTTGTTAATCACAACAACATACGGGGCATTTTCATTAGTTAAAAGCTTCTTTGCAACTGTTGACTACGCATAACAAAATGGCAGGTCCGATAATTAAAGCTGCTAAAGAATAAACAATGTTGTTTCCGTTCAGCAGATTGATAATGAAATTAATTGCTGCCGCTCCACATACAAGGTATAAGCCGATCCATTTTTTTGCAAAAAGTAACAAGCAAACACCTGTAAGCAACAGTGCTGAAGAGATAAGGGTAAAAGCTACATTGGAAAACAATAAGTATCCGGTAACCAAATAGTACAATACGCGCAATACCCAAATTGAATTAACAACAAGCAAGAACCACAACCAAACTTTACAACCTGTATTCATAAAAATCCTCCTTTGTAAAAATATTTTTTTGTAAAAGCTAATATATCTGGGTGTCAAAATGACTATGTTAGGCGCTCTTTCTTAAGAACAAAAATGTAATAAGCGGCAAGATAGCGGCACCGATTACAGCCTGATTGAGTGGCACGTCTTTAAACATTAAACTATAAACAAATTCCATGATTGATGCCACGAGAATTAAATAAAAACCAATTTTGTTTTGTTTGAAAAGTAAAATACATACACCTGCAATAAGAACGACTCCGCATACTACGGCAGAAATCAAATCTTCCGTAAGTACATACCCGTCAATCCAAAAATAAACAAGACCAACAGAGGCCAAAACATTAGCAATTAACAAAAGCCACAACCAGATTTTACATCCTTTCGACATAACACATTCTCCTTATATCATCATGAAAAGATTTCCATGTATTTCAAAATAAAATAACGCAACAACAATATTGTATGAGACATTTTGTTTAGAGACAATAAGTCTAAAGTACTACAAGAATGAATATGATTTTTAATAAACTTTCGTTGTACAAATCACTTTAACGTGCTACAATAAAAAATGGTTTATTTTGTAAATACTTAGGACAAATTTAGGAGGGATTTATTGTGAAAAGGAGAAAGATAAACTTCAAAAGAGCAGTATCCTATCTCTTAACTGCGTGTATGGCGGTGGGGATAGTTTTTAATGCGCCCGCGAATGTAGTAAAAGCAGAAGCGGCAACCGTAGCACCGAGTGCATACAGTTATGCGTCAAAAGCAGAACTTGCGACAAATTATGGTGTTGGAAAACCCTATGCAGCAAGAGTTGTATTTGGTAAAAATACCGGTGGAGCACCGCAGGAGTGGTTCATTTTGGGTACGGAAACAGGCAATGATATTGTTATGTTTGCAGTGACACCGATTGCTACAGGGCAGCAGTTTTATACACCAAGGACCGGGGAAGATATTTTTGATCCGTATTATGCAAGAGCATATGATCCAAACAGTGGCTGTTCGTATCAGGGCGGAACGGTGTCAACGGTATCATCTGTACATTATGGCACGAGCGATTTGCGCATTGCCCTGCAGGGATTGGCTGCAAACAATTTTGCCGCACCGGAGCAGAGTCTGATGAATATGTCGACTATTACGACTTGGGATAGGGATAATTCGTTGTACTATACTACGCAGGACATATTGTATCCATTATTTGTAGTGGGGACGGCTTTGGAGGATGCTGATGCGAGCAATGATATTATTTATGCAGGAAGTGCAAATCAAATTCAGATATTAACAAATGTGTATCCGCTTCCTGGAGAAACACCGTCTATATATTTGACTTCGCCGAGTCAGGAGAGCTTTTGGTTAAGAAGTTCTAGGGATATAGGATTTACTCAGGATTATACAGTTACTACATTTTCAAATTATTCATATGATGATTACTCTAATGTGAATGTTGGACAGGCTGTACGTCCGGCATTTGACTTAAATTTAGCACCGGTTCTTTTTGCATCCGCGGCTCCGACAACAGCAGGAGGTGGTGCGATTAGCCCGGTTATGGCAGGAGATGGTGTTACACCAATCAGTGCCCCAATGTATTTACGTTTGGACGGAAGCCAGTTAGTAGCTTCCACTGCATATAAACATGCGGGCAAGATTGCGGTATATCCAAAATCAGGCGAAACAGTGAACTTGGTTATTCAGGGTAATGATGGAACAAACGACTGGTATTACAGCCAGACTGTCGGCGGAACTGATGTGGTGACAGTAGATGCTGCAACGGTTCAGACAGCTTTAACTTTACCGGATGCACCGGATTTTTCTGTATGTAAAGTTTGGATTGAGAAAGCAGATGCAGAAGGCAGACTTGCGTATGCGAAAGAAGCAGGTGTACTTACAGAAGTAAACAATATTGATGTGACAGTCAGTGCGCCGGTGGGTGGACAGGCACTTCCGACAAACGGAAGCTCTTCAACAGCCGGTGTAGCAAGCGTAGCGTTGACATGGACGACAGGTGGAAATCCTGCAGGCGCGACAGCGGAATACGAAACAGAGTATTCTGTTACGGCAGTTGCAACAATGGCAGAAGGATATGTTTTGACAGCCGGGGCAACAGGAACAATGAACGGTGCAACGGCAGATACATTTATAGTAAATGCAGACGGAACAGCAACTTATACAAAGGCATTTCCGGCAACAGGTGAAGCTCCAAGCCAGACGCCGCCAAGTGACCCGGGAACAAATGACCCAACAACACCACCAAGTGACCCAGGAACGAATAATCCGACGATAACACCGGGTGGTCCGGAAACGAACAATCCGACAGTAGCACCTGATTCCGGTCAGGTCAATCAGGGTACAGGCGGTTTGACGATGGTACAGCCACCTCTCACAAATCAGATGAATGCGTTGTATGCACCAGTTATGGGAACAGTGGCGCCGACAGCCAGTGTGGCACCGACAACGGGTACAGCAAACCTTGGTGAAAAAGATGAAGTGCCGGATACAGGTGATTCAAGCAACACGATGTTGTGGCTTGCGGTCGTATTAGTCAGCGGAGGCATGGCATTGGCGTTTTCAAGAAAGAGCTCTTTAAGTGAGGAAAATTAATGGAACAGGAAAACAGTAAAGAAACTGTTACTGATGAGAAAAAGACAGGTGGCGGTTGCCGCCTGTCTTTTGTTTTAGAAAAGATAAAAAACATCGGTAGCAAAATAAAAAATGCAATGAAAAAAGTAATTGTAAAAATTGCTGCGACCATCATAGTAGCAGTTAAAAAAATGAATAAGCGCCAGCGCATAGCATGTATTTGCGGTGCTGTGTGTGTATTTGCACTTGTCATGTTGTGTGTGAATGTCATTTCCGGCAGGAAGGATGACCGCGCCACAAAAGAACAACAGGCATTAAAAGAAAATGCATGGAACAATGAAACAGATGCAAACAATAATGTGCAAAATGGAAGTGCAGAAGGTGACGCCACCGGACAGGGAGATGAAACAGCCGATATGCTTGCGGCACAAAACAACTCCTTTGGCATACTTCCGCAATACCGGGATTTGTATGAGCAAAACAGGGATTTGATTGGCTGGCTTACAATTGAGGATACTGTGATTGATTATCCGGTTATGCAGACGCCGGGCGATGAGGAATACTATTTGTATCGTGGATTTGACAAAGAAGATAACAAAAACGGTTGCCTAATCATGGATACCGATTCCGTTGTCGGAGTTGGTACAAGGGAAGAGGATTATGCAGATGGTGAAGTACCGGGATCAAATCTTATCATTCACGGACATACGATGAAAAGTGGCGAGATGTTCGGAAACCTGATGGAATACGAGAATGCCGATTATGGAATGGCACACAACATAATCAAATTCGACTCTCTTTACGAAGAACGGGAGTATGAGCTTATTGCTGTTTTTTATTCCCAAGTATTTTACAAAAATCAAGACGTGTTTAAATACTACAAATTTTTTCAGGCAAATACGCAGGAAGAATTTGATGACTGGTATAACAATATAAAAGCGATGTCCTTATATGACACAGGTGTCACTGCAGAACTTGGGGATGAGTTTATTACGCTTAGTTGTTGCGCGTACCATGTGGAAGACGGACGTTTTGTCGTAGTAGGTAAGCGTGTGAAATAGGTACATTTGCGGAGGGGTAAAAAAATGAGAAGACAGTGTACGGAATATGAAAATTCTATTTTAAAACAAAGTGCCGGCAATGCGTTGGCATATCCCGGCGTGGCGATATGGCCGGAGCAGCTTCCGGGCAAAAATTTTGTGATAAATGGCGCAACGATCCTGCATTTTGAGACAAGGGATTTTCGCAATGCAAACTTGATAATTGCAGAAGATGATTTGTTTGATGAGTCGGGAAGACCGTGCAGTGCAGTGTGTATCGTATCGGCTGAACTGCATGTTGAAATTGGTCAAAGAGTTGCTGTTGTGTATTGTGAAGACGGAACGTATGCGTTGTTTGGACTGGATGCACAGACGGTGAATATGATTCCACCGCAACCGCCCGCATATTTTTTGGATGTGGACTGGAATAGTGCAAGAGTGCTGCCACACCCATCCGCACTCTTATTAGACAAAGAAGCAGTACCGACAACAAAGGAAGAGCGCAAACAACTGCATCGGATGTTTAACGGAACCAAAAACATGAAAGCGCGCAATATCGTTGGGGTTGTAATGGGCAGTTTTGTCATTCTCATGATAGAAGCGCTTATATTCATTTTTCTTGGGCTGGCCTGTCTGGAAATGGAAAACGATTATGGGGAAATTTTGTTTGTTTTACTGATTATTGTACTTTTATTAGCTTGGATAACACTTACGGTTGCTTTTGCAAAAACCGTCTTCGACGGCAAGTTGCGCGGATTTCACAAGCTTTTTTACAAAAAAAGAGTGATGCTTGTAGAATACCGGGATTCTATTACGGATGGTATTGTGCTCGGACAAACGGCGCTTAGCGTGTACGAATGCGTGGACGGCGTATTTCAGACGGTGGAGTATCCGATACAAGGCAATCTCAAACTTTCCGACAATGCGACGTACGGAAAAGTGCTATGTAAGTACTCCAAAAAACCCGGATATAGCGCCATTGGACTTACTTATTTTGTGGAGATGTAAGGAAGAAATATTATAAAAATCAGGGAGGTATTTTATGGGAAAAACATTACTCGGTGTCAGAGACAAATTTGCACTGAAAGAGAGCGAAGACCTTGTTGTAGTTGGGCTTTTGCAAGGAACGGTGCGAGTGGGTGATGCCTTGTATTTGACCAATTGCGGCGAGGACGAGGAGGAGCTTTTTTTGACAACGGTTCTTGCTATCGAGCTTGGTCCGTCCAAACCTGCAAAAGAGGCAACCGATTGCCACGTTGCACTTCGCTTGGAAAAGGGGACACATTTCAAAATGAAAAAAGGAACCGTTGCATTTTCCAGGGAATGTACTATAGGGGAAGTGCGCGGCGAATATACGCGCACGCTCGGTGATGTGTTTGTAGCGCAAAAAAATCTGGATATCGAAGAAAAAGATTTGGAACTTTTAAGTATGGCAGATTGCGCAGAAATATGGCGTCTCTTTGTGTGGTTTAAAAGCCAGGTTGTCAAAGAGGAGAACGAGGAAAAGAAACAGGCAGACAGGGAAAAATTGAACCGGTTGTGTGCATGCCTTTGTAAAAAGATTTTGAATGCGGAAGCGGTTTATTGTGTATTCAACAAAAAGACCGGAGAGCCGCACATGTTTTCACAGACCGTGCGTCGTGATGACGGAAGTTACATGTGTACACCGCCGCAAATTACAATTGGGTCCAAAGCCTATGCGGATATTATGAAGCCAAAGCTGTCCGAGGAACATTATGAGATTCAAAAAATTGAGAACGGACCGGACAAAATGGGAATTTATAATTTCCTTGGCAGTACCTTTTATTTAAATGGTGCCTGCGAAGTTGCAGTAGAATCCAATCAGGCTGTGATAGCAGCAAATGCGCTTGTGCCGCCACCGGATTACAGCAATGTACCGCTTCAAAACATACCGGTTACTAATCCGGATGTAGTGCGTTGGATGCTTCTTATAGGACAGATGGGCAAACCGGAAACCGAAGATGCAAAGACCGTCTATGGCTTGTATTATAAATTTATGTCTTTGGAGATGCCCAAGGCAAAAATGTTAATTCCGATGCAGCATGAGGGAGAAGTACCAACCCCGGACGAAAACGGAAAGGCCGTTTTGGAAAAGGGCATGAGTATGAAATTCCCGACGATGGATGGGAAAAACGGAAGACAGGCAGTGCGCATGTTTACGGACTGGAAACGTTTGCGTATGGTATATGGCGAAGAATGGGGCGGTATGGTACAGCCTGTAAACGGCATGATAGAAGTATTTGATTGTGCGATTAATGCGACACAGTATCCGGAAGCTGGCTGCTATATAAGCAAAGAAATGTATGAGGAGATGGAGAAGATGGCTTCTGCTCATTAAAAAAGTGATGGCAACAATGCAAACCGGCAGTACCGGGGCATGGGAGCCATCACTTTTCAAATTGTCAAAATTATTTTTTGATAAGTCTTACAACAAAGATAACGATGCAAGAACCAACTACACCACTGATGATGCTTCCAAGGTAACCTGCGATGGCAAAGCCAAGAAGGTTGAAGACAAATCCACCTACAACACCACCGATGATACCGAGGATGATGTTAACAAGAAGACCGTGAGAGCTTTTCATGATGTAACCTGCGACACATCCGCAAATAGCACCGATGACTAAAGAAATCAAAATCCCTACCATAATAATTTTCCTCCTATGTAAAATAAAACATTTAGCAAAATTTATTTTATACTAAAATACTAATTCTGTAAATGAATATAGTTTTACTTTTGTAAAAAAATGCGATGACAAATCCATACATTTTTTATACAATAAAAAAAGATTTAGGAACTTAGTCAAAAGAACAACCTATCGGGGAGTGATGCGTATGAAAAAAATTGCATTAATCAATGATTTGTCCGGATTTGGAAAATGTTCGTTGACAGCGGCAATTCCCGTTATTTCTGTGATGGGAATGCAGGCTTGCCCGCTCCCGACTGCCATATTGTCTGCGCAGACGGGATTTGATCATTATTTTTCGGATGATTACACAGAAAAAATGAATACGATTACAGATGAGTGGAGCAAAATGGATGTTACGTTTGACGGCATCTATTCCGGCTTTTTGGCGGATTCTGCGCAAGTGGAAAAAGTATTTTATTTTTTGGAAAGATTCCGGAAGGAAGGCACATTTTACTTGGCGGATCCGGTGATGGGAGACCACGGAAAACCGTATCCGATGTTCAATGATGATTTTTTGGAAGGTATGAAGAAACTGACATTGAATGCTGATGTGATTACTCCCAATCTGACGGAGCTTTGTATGCTGGCAGATGTGGATTTTGACGCACTGACGGCACAGTCGGATGAGCCGGATTATTTAAAAAAGATAAAAAGTATTTGCAGAGCTTTGTTGGAAAAGGCAAATTGTGACCAGACCATCGTCGTGACCGGTATATTGCGCAAAAAAGAAGGAACGGTTTATATCGGAAATTATGGTGTTTCTGCGAAGGAAAGTTTTTTCATCGAGAATGTCTACACAGGCACCGGGTTCTCGGGGACAGGAGACTTATTTGCATCAACGATTTGCGGTTCTTTGGTTAAAGGCCTGTCTTTGCGAAAGGCGATGGAAAAAGCGTCTTACTTTTTGCAGGAGGCAATCGAGGAAGCATCGGAACAAAACATTCCGCCGGTACACGGTGTGAATTTTGAAAAATATTTATCACGTTTGCTTTAAATGTGGCAACGCGTTACGGGAGGCTTGTATTATGAAGAAGACAAAAACAATTTATTTGGCAACAACAGGCTTATTGGCGGCATTTATTACAATTATGACAGCTTATATATGCCATATCCCGATAGGAGTAAATGGTGGATATGTGCATTTTGGAGATGCTCTCATTTATTTGGCAGCAGTATTACTTCCAAAACCATATGCCATGCTTGCGGCAGCAATCGGTGGCGGCTTGGCAGATTTGCTGACTGCACCAATGTGGGTGCCGGCTACGGTCATCATCAAGATGTTGCTTGTTTTGCCGTTTACAAATAAATCAACCAAAATCGTGACACCGCGAAACGTCCTTGCTACCGTGATAGCGTATGTTATTACCGGCGTTGGATATTTCTTGGCGGAATATATTTTGTTTGAGACATGGACGGTGCTGCTTGTGTCTTTTGCCCAAAGCTTTGTGCAGAGTTTTGGAAGTGCGATTGTGTTTGTGGCAATTGGGTTTGCATTTGACAAAGGGCACGTGAAATCAAAATTTTTTGCAGTATAAGACGGCGGGATATTTTTCTGCTTGTTAGCAGCCTGGCAAGCAGACGAATATTCCCGTCGTGATTATACAGAAAGGAGGTACATATGGCGGATATTTTGTATACATATAAAAATCAAGTTTATGCGAACATTACGAATCGGTGTGATTGCAGTTGTCAGTTTTGCATCCGGTCCCACAAAGATAGTGTGGGGGAGGCAGAAAATCTTTGGTTTGAGAAGGAGCCGACCCTGGATGAAATCAAGCAGGCAATGGATGCATTCGATTTTACAAATTATGAAGAACTTGTATTTTGCGGCTACGGTGAGCCTACGTGCGCATTGGACAATTTGCTTGCAAGTGCAGCCTATGCAAAAGAAAAATACAAAGTAAAGATTCGGTTGAATACAAATGGTCTCGGAAACCGGTATCACGGGCGCAATATTGTGCCGGAGCTTTCCAAAGTAATTGACAGTGTGTCCATTAGTTTGAATGCACCAACCGCCGAAAAATATCAGGAAGTAACAAGACCGCAATTTGAAAACGCCTTTTATGACATGTTGGAATTTGCAACATTATCACAAAAAGCGTTTGCGTACACACAACTTTCTATTGTGGATGTCCTTCCGGAGGACGAGATTGCACAGTGTCAAAAAATTGCGGATGACAGAGGCATTTATTTGAGGATCCGCAAATTCTCTTAAAGGTTTAAAGCACTACGTTTCCGGTGGCGATATCAATTTGTTTGGAAGATGTTTCATCAGGAAATCTTCCAGTTTATCGGCTTGGACAGGTTTTGCAAAATAATCGTTGAAGCCGTATCCCAAATACATTTCTTTGCAACCGGCAATGGCGTTTGCCGTGAGTGCTACAATCAGTGTGTCCCGGTTTGGATTTGCGTTGTCGTTACGTATTTTTTCCAGCGTTTCCACGCCATCCATTTCGGGCATCATATGATCCATAAAAATCACATCATATTTATTTTCTTTTGTAAGTTCCAAACATTTTTTTCCGCTGGATGCGGTATCTACTTTTACTTTTGTGCGTTTCAGCAATCCTTTCATCAAAGCAAGGTTAACCGTCGTATCATCCACAACCAAAACCGTTGCTTCCGGTGCGATAAAAGCACAGTTTGCAGAAGTTCCCTTTTCTTTCTTTAAGGCTTGTATAGCTGTCTCCAAATCGCCAATTGGTTGCGCATCGATAACTTTTTGCGGAATGGTAACCGTAAAAGTGGAGCCTTTTCCATACTTACTATCTACGGTAATGGAGCCGTGCATGAGGTCAACCAGCTGCTTGGTAATATCAAGCCCCAGTCCGGTGCCTTGAATACCGCGGTTTTTATCCAAATCAAATCGTTTGAAACTGTCAAACAGCTGTGACAAATTTTCTTTACGGATTCCGATGCCGGTGTCCGTCACAGAAAAGCATAATTCTATCTGATTGTTGTCCAGCGGTTTGGACGACACGTTTAATGTCACAAGCCCGCGAGGGGTATATTTTACGGCATTGGAAAGCAAATTGGTAAGGATTTGCTTGATGCGAAGTTCGTCCCCGAAAAGTTTCGACGGCAGATTTGCATCGGCAGTAATTTGTGTGGATATCGGTTTGTCAGCAGCGCGTGCGTTTAACATCAGGCTTTCATCTTGAAGCAGAGAAGCCACATGGTACGTGTTTTCTACAAGTTCCAGCTGACCGGATTCAATTTTTGAAAAATCGAGCACATCATTAATCAGTCCCAAAAGCATATTACTTGCGTTCTGGATGTTGAGGGCATAATCTTTGATAGTTTCGTTTTCATTTTCACGCAAAATCATTTCGTTCATACCGATAATGGCATTGATCGGTGTACGGATTTCGTGGGACATATTTGTGAGAAATTTTGCCTGTGCTTCCCGCGCCGTGATCGCCTGTTGCTTTTTCTTTTCGGAGCGGAACATGTCCTGTCCGGTTTTGATAATCGCCATGATAAGCAAAAACAAAAGTCCGATAGCAAGTACCGTTCCGAGCGTATGACTCAAGCCATTGTAATAATAAATGATTTCCAAAATGGCGGTCAGAAGCATGCCATAGATACCAATGCCGACAAGGAGATAGTCCCTGATTTTTCTTTTGACAAAGTCGATGGTAATGGTGGCAATGACGCACAAAATGGCAAACAGTAATCCAATATGGATATATAGTGTCTGCTGCACAAATTGTACGATGTCCAATATTTGCAAAACGGTTCCCGTCACAAACATGATGGCTGAGTACAGGATAGGTAAAAAGTACACCCGTTGATATCTTTCTTCCTGAATTTCGTTAAGGTAAAGCAGGAGCGGAAACGGAATTATCATCAAACTCCAGTATGCGTAACAGGACAAAATCGATATATTCGGACTTATAATTTGCCGGAATTCTATTTCCGAAAGCATCCAAAATGCGCCAAAGAAAATAGAAATGGCAAGATAAGTCAAAGAAAGCGTTTTTTTGTAAGCAAAGCGCAAGATGAAACACACAACAACACAAAACAGACTGAGCAGTAATAACAAGGCTGCAATAATCGTGCGTAAGCCGGATTTGGTTGCGAGGGAAAGCCAGATACTTAACGGATCTCCAATATAGCTTTCCTGCATATTGCCGGCATATTTTGAGTTACTTGAAAACTGGTATACAAGTTCTTTTCCGGCATCCGATGGCTCCAATGGTACAAAGAGATAGCGCATCGGGCTGTTTGTGCCGAAAGGTCTGGTGTTTTCTGTATTGTAATGGAGGCGTAATTCGCCGTCTATGTAAATGTTTACATCCTGCCAAATGGGTCGGAAACACAAATTTTCTCCGGCTGTAATTTCAGAAGGGATTGTGGTGCAAATCGTCACAACTTCACCCCATTCAGCCTTTAAAGTTCCGGGAAGTTGTACCGGAGTTTTGCTGCCGTCATCCAATATTTGAGTCCAATCGGTCTCAAAGGTCCGGCAGTTATTTATATAGGAATCACGCTCACTTGGAAATAAAATTGCTCCGATGATGCCAAAGCAAATAAGAAACGTAATAAGAATAGTTAAAAATACTTTTAATACAGGAATATAACAATCGAATACATGAAATTTAGTTGTCTTTTTCATATGCATACCACCCCGGAATGTACTAAAAATAATACAATTTGATAATAGCACGGTTTGGGAAAATAGGCAATGAATAACCGTTGCAACTAACAGTTGCGAAAAGTTGTAAAGTCCGGTTGGTAGAAGCTTCCTATAGGGGCGGATATAATGAAGCCATAACCGGTTGTATTTTATAGATGAGGGAGAAAAGTGAGTTCTATTATGAGGGACGGCTTGTAAGGAGGTATTTTTTATGAAAAAGAAAAAGCTATTTATGTTAGGTGTTGTAATGATTTCTATGTGGGGGCTTGTCGGATGCGGAAAGTCGGACGAAACAGCATCACAGCAGGCAAAGCAGATAAGCGAAGTACATACTGCTTTCCCGGAAGGTACGACAGTAGGAGATGTGTTGAATAATGTGGGGACATCGGACATCACCTATGTACAACTTATGAGGCATTAGCTATGAAGGGTATTGGTGAATTGCAGATGGGCATGTTTGCCAGGGGAGCTTGGTTGACGGACGTAAAGCCATCGGCACGAGGGAGCGTGCGTTTGGCATTTACAAGTACAACCATGAAGGCAAAGAATACAAATATACGGCCCATTTTGAAATGCATTCGCCGCCGTATTCGATAAACTTATATTATGATGAAAATCCAAAAAAGGTTTATTCGAAAGAAGAAAACAGGGTGAATCCGATATCAGGACCGTTCATGTTCATAATGTATGTGTCTCCATTTTTGGTCGGAGCATTTGCAGCGTGGATTTTAGGTTTGGTAAAAGTATAATTTCAGTACCTTTTATACAACCCGGTTACCATCGATAAAGACGGCTTTGACATTCAGTTTTTTATCGAGAATTACAACATCTGCTTTCATACCGGCTTTTAAGTTTCCGATTTGTGCGTCAAGTCCGATGACTTTTGCCGGGGCGATTGTGGAAGCGTAAATAGCATTTTCTAAAGGGATTCCGAAGCGGACCGCATTTTGCACTGCCTGAAGCAAGCTGATTGCAGAACCTGCCAGCGTGTTATCGTTTAGCATGGCTCTGCCGGCTTGCAACAGAATGCGCTGTCCGCCGAGTTCGTAAATACCATCCGGCATTCCGGCGCAGCGTAGAGAATCGGAAATAAGTACGCAGCGTTTTTCAAACATGGCAAACGTCATGCGGATTGTTGCCGGATGAAGATGAATCCCATCGCAAATCAGTTCAACAGTTGCATCGTGGTCATAAGCAGCGCCGATGATTCCGGGCTCTCTTGACTGAAACGTATTCATACCGTTAAAAAGATGCGTTGTGTGCGTAGCTCCGGCTTTATAAGCAGCAGAAGCGCACGCATAATCAGAAGCACTGTGTCCTAAGGATACCGTGCATTTTTTTGCGTTTTGTTCAATAAAAGGAATGGCCCCTTTTGCTTCCGGAGCAACAGTAATCAATTTGATTTTTCTGTCTGCTCTTTTAAAAAGACGATCCATCATCTGTGTGTCCGGCTCACAAATAAAGTGCTCGTTTTGTGCGCCTTTTTTTTGCACGCTGATAAAAGGCCCTTCCAAATGAATGCCTGCGATTTTTGCATATGAAATAGGTGTCTGAGCGATGCAATCAATCACGCGCAACAACTGTTCTTCGGCCAACGTCATAGTCGTAGGACAAAAGCTTGTGACACCTTGTGTGGCAAGAAAGTGAGACATTGTTTGCAAGCCTTCTACAGACGCATCGCTGGCATCCGCTCCGCAAGCGCCGTGTGTATGAATGTCGATAAGCCCAGGCACAACGTAGCAACCGGAAGCGTCGAAGGACTGTTGCCGGGTTTCGTTACGTGATGATGTTGCGGATTTGTCGGCAATTTTGTCACCATCTATATACAAATCTTCTTCAAAAAAACGACCGTCTCGAAAGACGTTTCCTCCTGTAATTCGCATGTGAAAACTCCTATTCCTTCGGTAAAATCAGTTCCGCAATTTGTACAGCGGCTTCGCTCACATCTTCCGCCAAAAAGCGTTTTTCATCCGCAGTAATGGTGCCGGTTTTGCGGGCGGCGACAGCTTGGTTTAAACGTCCGAAAATATGAATCAGGTTGCGGAAGTCATGTCCTTTATCCAAAATCGATTTTCCGTAGCGCTCCAATTCTTCTTCGGCAGTTGCGATGATTTGCATGCAAATGCGAAGCTCACCGGTAATGTCGGACGCTTCCATCAAAATGTCCGGGCGGATTTTTTGCACGTGTAAAAAGTATTCCTTTGCACCGGCCACATCTTTGTTTGCAAAAAAGCCTGCGAGGCGTTCTTTTGTCTCCCGTGTTTCTGCTTTTTCACCCACCATACCAACTTTGCATTCCAATACTTTTAAGCCTTTTACGCACACCCAAACGAGCAACAAAAATTCAGAAATAAAGCCGAAAACACGCTTGTGGTAATCGTCCTCATCGGTGTCCAAATCAATGCGTTTTTGCACTTCAAAAAAGATAGTAAAGAGCCACTGGGCGTATTCATCAAACAGAGTTTTCGATGTGACGAGCATGTTGCCAAAATACGTTTCCGGACCGTTCACTAAAGTGACAAACATGTCATAATAGTCCGGATAAAGTTCCCGGATAACTTCCCCTGTTACATCCAGGGCGTGTACATTATGATTGGCAGAAAAGCCGTAATGATACGAGTTGTTCAGCTTTACACGCAGTGTTGTAATCAAATCATACGTTTCAAAGAGTTTTTCGAAATCTTCTTTCGTAAACACTTTTTCCTGCTCGTTTACGAGAAATCTGCGGTAGTGACAAGTGCCGATATAATCTGCATCGTGATAGTTTTTCCAAATCCAGTAAAAGCCCGTTAATTCACTATAATAGCAATTCAGACGGGAAATGTTATCCCCGGTATCGTCGCGCAAATAGCCCAAGTCATCGTGCAGCGCACTTCCCACATGAAGGGGCTGATACATCGGATTATTTGGCACGTCAAATGCCTTGTGTGTCATTGTAAATATAGTCAGGTTCATAGTTTTCTCCAAAAATCAATTATAAGACAAGAAATTCTATCATGTTTGCTGTGTCATTTATAATAATAAATACGGTAAGGGAGTAGTCGGAAGTTTTGTCATCAGATATAAAATATACGATGGAATCTGTCGGGTTTTCCTCAAAGTAATCTGATGGAGGCGGAAGGATAGTGAAGCCTTCCTCCTGGCATTGTAGCATTGTTTTTGTCCAAATTGTTCGTGAAGCATACGTTTCTTTGTAGTGTTCAATAGTGGAATCGTCTGTTTGAAAAGACAATTTAACCCATCCACCGCCTTGTAACATGGAAGGTACAACTTCAATGAAGTAATTAGAGACTTCTTTTGGCAAAACTTCAGGAAAACCGGAGACATTATATCCTAATTTATCTGCATACGCTATCTGCATCGGATATTGCGCTTTAAATCCACCGGCAACCGGTGTTTCAAATTGTAAGAAATAAAAGAAAATATATGCAAGCAGAATACGTCCGGCCAAGTAAATCACAGGTTCTTTGATAGTATGTTTTTTGTGAATCCGAAACAGCGTAATAAGAAGCCATATAAGAGACAAACCGCCCCAAAAGAAATAAAAAGTTCCCCAAATACAAACAATCCCAATCAGTGATAAAAGTAACAATAAGCCGGACAAAGCGGCTGAAACCCACAATACCATAGACATAAAAATACCTCCTGTATGCGTTCAGTATAACATACAGAAGGTATTATTTTCCTTAAATATTTTTTAAATTTGTAACCGCAAAACAATTTACAAAACTTTCGCGAGGAATTCTTGTAATCTCGGATTTTTCGGATTTTCAAAAAATTCCTTCGGCGGTGCGCTTTCTAAAATCTGTCCGTCGTCGATGAACAATACTTTGTTGGCAACCTCTTTTGCAAAGCCCATTTCGTGAGTTACGATAATCATGGTCATGCCTTCTTTTGCGAGCGCTTTCATGAGGTCAAGTACTTCGCCGACCATTTCCGGGTCGAGAGCACTTGTAGGTTCATCAAAAAGAATCACATCCGGGTTCATGGCAAGGGAACGCACAATGGCAACACGCTGTTTTTGTCCGCCGGATAACGTGGACGGATACACGTCTGCCTTGTCTTCCAAGCCGATTCGTTTCAGAAGGGAAATGGCATTTTCCTGCGCTTCTTTTTTAATCTGTGCTTTGGAAGTTGTAATTTCTATCAGTTCCTTTTTCTTGTCTTTGCCACGGAATGTATTTGTCAATTTTGTGATGGCATTTTTGCGTTTTGCTTTGCGCAGTTCCTGACATTGCACGTACACCGGCGCAAGCATAATATTTTCGATTACCGTTTTGTTATTAAAAAGATTGAAATGCTGGAAAACCATTCCCATGTGTCTTCTGTGGATGTTGATGTCGACTTTGATGTCGGCAATGTCTACCCCGTTGAAGATAATCTGTCCGCCGGTAGGGTCTTCCATACAATTTAAGCAGCGTAAGAAAGTACTTTTTCCGGAACCTGAAGGTCCGATAACAACCATGATGTCGCCTTTTTCGATGGTGACATTAATGCCGTTTAACACTTTATTATCGCCAAAATGTTTTTCAAGATTAATGACGTCTATCACTTTTTCTCAGGCTCCTTTCCATAAGTTTAATTCCTAAGCTGATAATCAACACGAGAACAATGTAAATCAGAGCCATTACCAGATACGGAACCATAAATTCATAGCTGTTGCTTCCGATGTAACTGAATGCCACATAAAGGTCTGCGGCACCGACAAAGCTTACAACCGAAGTTTCTTTGATAAGTGCGATAAACTCGTTTCCGAGTGTGGGAAGAATATTTTTTACGGCCTGCGGAATGACGATTTTCATCATTGTAGTTCCGAAACTCAATCCAACAGCACGTCCGGCTTCCATCTGACCGTGGTCCACGGATAAAATACCGCTTCGCATTGTCTCGGATATGTATGCACCGCTGTTTAAACCGAATACAAGAATAGCAACTTGTACGCCGGTAATGTTAACACCCATCATTGGGAGCAAAACATAATAGAAGACGAGCAACTGTACAACGATAGGAGTACCGCGGAACAAACCTACATAAAAGCTGCAAATTGCATTCAAAATACGCGGAAGAACTTTGTATTTCGGAATGACGCGCACGGTAGCAATCAAAGTACCGATTAGGATACCGATTAAAAGACCGGTAATGGCAATCAGCAATGTGTTTTGCAAACCTTCCACAACTTTTACATAGCCGTTTTGCTCAACAAAAATCTCTATGAATTTATTTACTTTCTGGTCAAAGTTACCCATGAAAAACCTCTCATTCGCAAATTATTATTGCATTTCGTTAATTGCTTCTGTGATGCATGCAGCAGGAGCGGAGTCAATAATAACGTAGTTGATGTTTCCGTTTAACAAATCCTGTACTGCCAAAGAACCGTTTTTGTAACCAACTGTTTCTACAGCAAATCCTGCAAAGCCCCAGTCTTCGCTGCCTTCGCAGTAGAACTGGCCTGTTGTACCTGTCTGAACACCGATTTTTACTGTGTTGTCTTTTTCATTCAAAATTGCTTCAACAGAAGCTGCATCTTTGCAAGCGTCGAATTCTGTGTTGTCAGAAGTTACGATTAATTTCTGGGATGCGCTGTAGTAAGCATCTGTGAAAGCCACATATTCTTTACGTTCTTCGTTGATCGTAAGACCTGCCATAGCGATATCACATTTCTGCTGTCCAACTGCCAAACAAACTGCGTCGAAATCCATGTTCTGGATAACAAGTTCTTTTCCTAAATGTTCAGCAAGTGCAGCTGCGATTTCCATATCGATACCGTAGTAGTTTTCGCCCTGTGTGTATTCGAACGGCTCGAATGCAGCGTTTGTTGCTACAACCAACTGGTCTTTTGTTTCGTCAAGCTGTGCAGATGTAACGGCTACCGGAGTACCGTCACCGAAGTAGTTGTTGCAGATTTCATCAAATTTACCGTTTTCTTTGATTTCTTTGATGAACGCGTTTGTCTCTTCCAAAAGTTCCGGCTGGTTTTTGTCAACACCGAAAGCGTACTCTTCGCTTGTCAACTCGATGTCAATTACTTTTACTGTTTTTGCTGCAGAAGTTTCTTCTTTTTTGCTTCCGCAAGCGGTCAATGTGGATAATGCCATAACCATGCACAATCCTAATGCTAAAATCTTTTTCATAATGTTTTGTTCCTTCCTTTTTGGTAATACGTGAAATTTAACTTCATTACTATATCATTTTCTTAGTCAAAAAGCAATGAAATACTAGAAAAAATGGACATTTTGACTATACAAAACAAAAATTTTTCCGTATAATGTTTAGCAGAGTTTGTTTAGGAGAGGGTTACTATGGAAAAAGACGAAGTGACAAGTTTCTTAAGAAAAAAGGGTTACGACGCCGTAAATGACAGAGGTGTCGTTATGATAAAACTGCCCGTGTACAGCAAAAGTGCGGAAAAAGCAATCCGAGAATTGTTTAAAGAAGTAGGTTACAGCAGCAGTTTTGGCATCGTGACGTCAAAAGATGCGCTCAATTTGCAGGAAGATACGGATGTCTCACCGGATGAGGAAGCGCTAGAAGAAACCGCATCGGTTGATGTGGCAGAAGTAGTAGAAGAAGCAGTTGCAAAAAAACAAGACATGGAAGCAGTGACAGAGCCCGTGCAAGAAGTGATTGCAGACGAAACAGATGACTACGACGAAGAGGAAGAAGATTACGAAGAAGAATCGTTTATTATACAGGATAGCGAACAGCTTACTTTTGAGTGGTAAGTTGTCTATATATATTTAAAATGCAAAGGAAATAGAGGAAAAGAAATGTTAGAAACAATCAACAATGTATTAACCAAGGTGAATGATTTTGTATGGGGCATCCCGCTTATCGTCTTAATTTTAGCGACCGGTCTTTTTTTGACTGTTCGTGTAAAGGGCTTGCAAATTACAAAGCTTCCCCTTGCAATTAAGTATATGTTTTCCAAAGAGCGAAACGGTGCAGAAGGTGAAGTGTCCAGTTTTGCGGCGTTGTGTACGGCGTTGTCTGCAACAATCGGTACCGGAAATATTGTTGGTGTTGCAACGGCAATTGTAGCCGGCGGACCGGGTGCGTTGTTCTGGATGTGGGTTGCAGCGTTAGTAGGTACGGCGACAAAATATGCGGAATGTCTTCTTGCTGTAAAATACCGTGTGACAGCAGAAGACGGACATATACTCGGCGGACCGTTCTATTACATTGAAAGAGGTATGGGACCGAAATGGAAGTGGCTTGCAAAAATCTTTGCATTTTTCGGCGTTGGTGTAGGTCTTTTTGGTATCGGTACTTTTACACAGATTAATGGTATTGCGGAAGCGGTACATAACTTTTTTGATGCAAACAATACATGGACGGTGGATTTGTTCGGAAGAACATATTCCTGGACTGTTGTTATTGCAGGCATTTTAATTACAGTTTGCGCAGCGCTTGTTATTATCGGCGGACTCAAACGAATTTCTTCCGTAGCACAGGTTGTTGTGCCGTTTATGGCGATGACATATGTAGTTACAGCATTAATCATATTATTAACCAATATAGATAAAATTCCGGGTGCTGTTGTTACGATTGTACAGAGTGCATTTGGACTTCGTGCGATAGCGGGTGGTGCTCTTGGTGCCATGATTGTGGCAATGCAAAAAGGGATTGCGAGAGGTATTTTCTCAAACGAAGCCGGTATCGGTAGTGCACCCATTGCGGCGGCAGCAGCGCAGACAAATGAACCGGTTAGACAGGGACTTGTTTCCATGCTTGGAACGTTTATTGACACGATTGTCATTTGTACAATGACCGGTCTTACGATTGTTATTACCGGTGCATGGGACATGGGCTTGGAAGGCGTAGCTGTTACAACAAAAGCGTTTCAGCTCGGACTTCCGTTCCCAAATCAGGTGGCGTCCTTTATTCTCATGATTTGTCTTGTATTTTTTGCGTTTACAACGATTCTGGGATGGGACTATTACAGCGAGCGTTGTCTGGAATATTTGACCGGAAACAAAAAGAAAGTGTTGAAAGTATATCGCTGGCTTTATATTTTATGTATCTTCATCGGACCATATATGACCGTACAGGCTGTTTGGAAGATTGCGGATATTTTTAACGGTTTGATGGCGATTCCGAACTTGATTGCATTGATTGCATTGAGCGGTGTTGTTGCTTCTGAGACAAAAAAATATTTTGACACATTAAAAAAATCATAAACATTCAGACAAGGGCATAGTACGAGATGATACATGCCCTTGTTGTGTATAAAGGTGCAGTATGGAAAAGAAAATTTTATGTCACAATTGCGGCGCTTCCATCGAACAGAATGTACCGCGTTGCCCTTATTGCGGGGCTATAAATGAAATCGGTGCGGAAAAGAAATATATGGGCGATTTGGAGGAAATCAAGGAAGATTTGTCCGAATTGGAGCAGGTGCCGGAACAACTTTACAAAAAAGAAGTAAAAAAAAGCTTGAAAACGATAATTATAGCGATGGTTGCGACGGCAGTTGTTGTTTTTGCATTGTTGGGCATTTGGTCCGTTGTGCATAATCGTCTTATGAACGGGAATGGAAATACGGTCAGCCAAAAAGAACAGCTTTTGTGGGAAAATGAAAACTTTCCGAAGCTGGATGCGTGGTTTGAAGCAGAAGATTATGATGCCATTAATCAACTGATCGGTGAGGCGGGGGAAGCCGGATATAGCTTACAAAACTGGGAACATTATTGGTTTATGAATACATACAACGGATGTATGCTCTGTATCGAACGCAGGGAACTTATCAAAAGTGATTTGGATACAGCCAAATTTGTGCTCGGCGAGATTTTGTACGTGTTGTACTCGATTGAGGAAGATTTTTATCCGGAAGAGGATTGGGCAAGACTGCAGGAGTTTCGCCCTGTGCTGGAAGAAATTTTGTATGAAGATATGAAATTTACAAAAGAAGAAGCAGACAGCTTATACGAAAAGTGTAGTCCGGAAGGCTGGATTGATTACGATATAAGTGATGCATACATGGAAGAAATTTGGGAGAGATTTGCGCAGTAAGATGGAAAACGGGAGGAATGGTTTATGAAATGTAATTCGTGCGGAAATAACCTGCATATAGAAGATGCGGTATGTCCACATTGTGGAGTGCCAAACCCGCATTATGTACAGCACCGGAAAGATATGGCGCGGTACAAAGAGGATTATCGGAAAGTGCGCGGGCATGTAGTCGGCAAAAGCGGCTTTTTTGCAAAGTGGACGGTGAAAATTACGATTGTTGCAGTTTTGCTTGTAGTAGAACTGACACTGATTATTATGAAAAATAATGCATGGAATTTGGCGTACAATTCATCTGAGAGACAAGCAAAGAAAAATTATGAGGAATATGCAGAACTTTTAGATTCCTATGAGGCAACCGGAAATTATAGTGCCTTTTATGTATTTTATGAGTTGAAGAAACTTTTATTCTGTGAAAAGTATGATTCTTATGATGCAGTAGCGGAAGCGTGCAGATTGCATGGGACAATACGTTATGATTTTGCTTATATAATACAATGCGAATCAAAGGAAAATAAAATATCTGCGTTGGAAGGATTGAGTCGGAGGATAAGTGAGTTTTACAGTGCCATAGAGCCAAAGGAGAATGACAAAAGAGGCGAATATAGTGAAGTGCACATGCGCACAATGGAGCAGTTGAAACGTGATGTAGAAATGATTCTTGTAACGTATGGAGGGATTTCCCCGGAAGATGCACAAAATTTTTCCGAGATGTCAGAAGGAAATCGCCGCGTTGCACTTGAGGAAGGACTGGGATTAAATGAAGAATAAAGAAAAATTGTTGAATATTGTCATTGTCTTTTTGTCGGTTGCGATTGTCGTTACAGCATTTGCGGTTTTTAATGAATATATGTCGTACAAAAATATGGATGTGCATACAGAAGAGGAATTTTTTATCAATTTGTCACATCAAGACTACGACACCATGGTGTGGTATATGTATTCCAATGAGGCGTCCGGTGTAACGCCTACACGAGACATGAAAAACATGTATGCGGTTGCACGCTATTATGAAGCTGCATTTTTGTACAAAGCTTATGCAGAAAACGGTGATACAACCGCTGCAGAAGAAAAGAAACAAATCATGGACGAACAAGTCTCTTTAATGGGTGAATTCTCCTACGCAAAAGCGGATATTGATACATTGCTCGGATTGGTTGAGTAACGCACATCTGTTTTACACAACATCTACTCCATACACTTGGTAATGCAGGCAAGTAAGCGTTCGTTGTCTTCCGGATGCATGAAGCAAACGCGGAAAAAGGTATTGTCCAGTCCTTCAAAAGAGGAGCAGTTTCGAATCATCAGTCCTTTTTGGATGGCAGCATCAAAAAGCATATCTGCATCCACATCAGCCTTTTCCACTTTTACCAAAACAAAGTTTGCGGTAGGTTCGTATACTTTTAAGCCGGCGATGGAGCGCAGTGTGTTGCACACTTTTTCCCGTTCCGAAAAAATCAGTTGTTTTGTCCGGCAGATGTAGTCTTCATCTGTCAGAAGGATTTTTGTGGCAGCCTCTGCGAGGGAGTTAATGGTCCACGGATTTTTTGTTTCGTTGATTTGTCCGATTAAGGATTTGTTGCCGGTCAGTCCATAGCCGAGGCGCAGTCCCGGAGAAGCAAAAAATTTGGAAATGCCGCGCAAAATAATAAAATTATCGTATTTCTCCAGCAGGGAAACTGCGGTAATGGAATCGTACTCTTTCGCAAATTCCACATACGTTTCATCAATCATGACAAAGATATCATTTTCTTTGCAAAATGTAAGGATTTCAGAAAGTGCATCCGTGCGCAGAGCGGTGGATGTGGGATTGTTTGGATTGCAAAGAACAAGAAGCGTGGAACCGGACTGTTCCAACAAGGCAAACAATGTATCTGTATGAAAAGCAAAATTATCTTCCGGGTTTAATTGGTAGTACACGCAAGTACCGCCGCAGAGATTGATTTCTCTCTCGTATTCGGAGTAGGTCGGTGCCACAAGACAAGCGGTTTTTGGATTTTTTAACCGGATGACTGCAGAGATTAATTCGGTGGAGCCGTTTCCTACAAGGATATTTTTGTAGTCCGCATTGCAGTATGTGCCGATGGCTTTTCGCAAGTCCGTATATTCTCTGTCAGGGTATGTTGTGATGACATCCAGACAGTCTGCCAGTGTGCTTTTTAATTTCGGAGAAAGTCCCAAAGGGTTTACATTTGCCGAAAAACTAACAATATTTTCTTTTTTGATTCCATAAATTTTTTCTATTTTTTCCAAGTCACTTCCGTGAAAATGTTCTTTGTGTGTAATCATATTTTTCCCTCTTTTCGGATAATAAAACTAATACTTTTCACATAATAACACAAAATGCGCGAGAATGGCATAGTGAGGCACAAATATTTTGATTTTCCGCTCTTACTATGATAAAATTTAGATAGATTTTAAGTCCAATCCGCCGATGAAAAAACATTCGGTGATTGGGGATGACGTGAGGAGACTCTAGGAGGCAGACAGTGGGTATCAGAAAAGAAAAAGTGTTTGTTGTTGGTCATAAAAATCCGGATACAGATTCGATTTGTTCTGCGATTTGCTATGCAAATTTGAAATACGTGTTGAATGAAGATGCGGAATATATTGCGATGCGGGCTGGGCAGCTCAATGAAGAGACGCAGTATGTGCTGGAGCGTTTTGGCATTCAGCCGCCGTTGCTTTTAAAAGATGTCAGAACACAGGTGCGCGACATCGAGATTCGCGATACGGAAGGTGCACCAAAAGAGATTTCCTTAAAGATGGCGTGGAGCCGCATGAAGGAAAAGAATGTAGTAACGTTGCCCATCACAGAAAAAAACAAGCTGATTGGTTTGATTAGTATTAGTGATATCGCGACTTCCTACATGGACGTATATGACAGTAACGTGTTGGCAACTGCAAAGACAAAGTACAAAAATATTTTGGAAACACTGGACGGAATTTTGCTTGCAGGTGATGAGGAAGCTTTTTTTGACAAAGGAAAAGTGCTTGTGGCAGCAGCCAATCCGGACTTGATGGAAAATTATATTGATGAGCACGACCTTGTTATTCTCGGAAACCGATACGAGTCCCAAGTGTGTGCCATTGAGCGGAAGGCGGACTGCATTATTGTTTGTGACGGTGCGGCAGTTTCACCGATTATCGTAAATATGGCGAAGGAAAAGGGCTGTGTTGTAATCAGCTCTCCGCATGATACATATTCCGTAGCGCGACTAATCAACCAGAGTATGCCCATTGAGTTCTTTATGCGGCAGCAAAATTTGATTACGTTCCGCATGGATGACTTTACGGATACGCTCAAAGAGACGATGGCAAAGAAGCGTCACAGGGATTTTCCGGTGCTGGACAAATACGGCAACTACATCGGTATGATTTCCAGACGAAACTTGCTCAATATGAAACCGAAGCGCATTATTTTGGTGGACCATAATGAAAAGAGCCAGGCAGTAGACGGCGTGGAAAATGCGGAAATTTTGGAAATTATTGACCATCACCGCATCGGCAGTCTGGAGACGATTTCACCGGTATTTTTCAGAAACCAGCCGTTAGGATGTACCGCTACGATTGTGTATCAGATGTATCAGGAAAATAACGTAGAAATCACACCGGTTATTGCGTCGCTTTTGTGTGCGGCGATTATATCGGATACACTGATGTATCGTTCGCCTACGTGTACACCGTATGACAAAAAGGCAGCGGAGGAACTTGCCAAAATTGCCGGCATTCAAGTGGAAGAATTTGCAAGGGAAATGTTTAAGGCGGGAAGCAACTTAAAAGCAAAGAAGCCGGAAGAAATCTTTTATCAGGATTTCAAGACATTTTCCATCAACGATGTGTCCTTCGGGGTTGGACAGATCAATGCCATGACACGGGAGGAATTGGCGGAAATCAAAGAAGCGTTAAAACCGTATTTGACGGAAGCGCTTACAAAGATGAATTTAAATATGATTTATTTTATGCTTACGGATATTATCGGGGAGTCAACGGAATTGTTGTTTGTGGGAAATGAAGCCGGAGAGCTGATTGAGAACGCATTTGGGGTTACAGTTGACGAAGACTCTTACAGACTGGACGGAGTGATATCAAGAAAGAAACAATTAATACCGTCTCTTATGTCTACGATACAACAGTAAAGCAGTATAGGAGCGAATGATGAAGGAAATTATTCTTGTGGTAGATGACGATAGTGCAAATCTGATGCTGGCACAAAAAATTTTGGGAAAGGAATTCCGTATTGCGGCGGCGACTTCGGGGGTTGCAGCTTTAAAATATCTGGAGAGAAACAAGCCGGACTTAATTCTTTTGGATATTAATATGCCGGAAGTAGACGGTTTCGAAGTATTGGAAAAGCTAAGACGCAGAAAAGAATACAAAGCGATTCCGGTTATTTTTCTTACCGCGGACAAAAGCACGGAGACGGAGACGAAATGTTTTCAGGCGGGGGCGCAGGATTTCGTCGGAAAACCGTTTGTGCCGGACATTTTAATAAGTCGTGTAAGAAGAATTTTAGAACTGGAACGTTATCACAACCGACTGGAAGAGCTTGTGCGGGAACAGTCGGAACTTTTGTTGCAAAGAACGGAGCGTATCAGCCAGATTCAGGACCATGTCATTGTAGGAATGGCAAACTTGATTGAATCCAGAGACGGCAGTACAGGAAAGCATGTCAAAAATACGCAGCATTATGTACAACTTATTGTGGATGAGTTGCACAACCGGGGCCTGTTTGATGAAATTCTTACGGACGAGTATATGCAAAATGCTTGCAAGGCGGCGCCGCTTCACGATATCGGAAAAATCAAAATTCCGGATCATATTTTGCAAAAGCCGGGTAAGCTGACGGAAGAAGAATTTGATTTTATGAAAAAACACACCACTTACAGTGGTGAGATTATAAACGATATTATTGGTGATGTGGAAGATGAGCAGTATGTAAAAATTGCCGGTGACATCGCTATGTATCACCATGAACGCTGGGACGGAAAGGGGTATCCGACCGGCATAAGCGGAGATGAAATTCCGCTCTGTGCACGCATTATGTCTGTGGCAGATGTATTTGATGCACTTTGTGAGGAACGCTGTTACAAACCGGCGATCCGACCGTTAGAGAAGGTGTTTGGAATCTTGCAGGAAGGAAAGGGTACGCAGTTTGATCCGACGATTGTGCAAGTATTTTGTGAGATGGAACCGCTTCTTCGTCAAATTCTCGGTGAAGAGCAAGACGATGCTTCTGCTGCGGAAAATAAAGAAGTGCAGGGTGAAGCGGAGTCAACAGAAGTCTGAGGTTAGTCATTTGGTGGTGTAGCAAAAGATAAGGTAAGAAGGTGGATTGGAAGTGGAGTACAAACAAAATGAAAGGCAGCGCAAAAGACAAATTGAACGGGTTATATTGTTGATATACAGTTTTTATTCCGTTGTTTTGGCGATTGTATCCGTTTTATTGAGGTGGCATAAAGTTGTTCCGCAGTTCATTGCTGTAGGGATGATTTTGTGCTGGATAGTTTTTGTAAAAAGGTATCGAAGTTATCGTTTCCGCGCCTTTTTAACAACGTGTGTGGCATGGATTGAATTTGTTATTTTTGGTATTAATGCAGATGATTTTACAATCATTTTTTCTATGATGTGTGCCATGATTGTTTTATTCTCGGTCTATTGCATACCGGAAGTAGTTTATCTTTCTGTTTTGGCGTATTCTTTTTTGCTTGTTTATCACGGATTGGTTGCAGGAAATATCCGTATGAATACAGCGGAAGATGCGGCAAGTCTAATGATTCAGATTATGACTGTTTTCATGACGGAATATGTGTCTTATTACCTCACCATCAAACAACAGGAAAGCAATGAAAAAATATGGGAATCCATTGAGACATTGGAACGAGCCGAGAAAAGCAAAGACGATTTTATGGCAAATGTGTCTCATGAAATCCGTACGCCTATTAATACAATATCCGGCATGAGTGAAATGATTTTGAAGGAAGAGTTGCCGGATACGATTCGGGAAGATGTATTTGATATACAGGCTGCCGGCAGAAACCTTTTGTCGGTTGTCAGTGATATTTTGGATTTTACCGAGTTACAATCCGGAAAGATGGAGCTTATTGAGGAACCCTATAATATTACATCTACCATCAACGATGTAATGAATATGGCAATCGCCAAAAAAGGGGATAAGCCGTTGGAAATTATCGTGGATTGCGATTCGTCGTTGCCATGTAGTCTGCTCGGGGATGAACAAAAAATTCGTCGTGCTATTATCAACATTGTGGATAATGCTATTAAATTTACAAACGAAGGCGGTATTGTTATTGCTGCCGGCATGCGAAAAGAAGAATATGGTATCAATTTGATTGTTACAGTAAAAGATACCGGAATTGGTATGGATGAGGAGACAATTGAAAAGCTGTTTACAACCTTTAATCAGGTGGATACAAGAAGAAATCGCCAGGAGGGTGGCATTGGTCTCGGCCTTGCTATTACGAAAGCAATCATCAGTAAAATGGGCGGATTTATCACCGTGAAAAGTGAGTACGGAAAAGGAAGTGAAATTCAGTTTGTTATTCCGCAGAAAGTGCTTGATGAAGCGCCTATCGTTACTGTGGAACATCCGGAGGACATCCGTGTTGCATTCTACATCGATATGGATAAATATGATTATGAATTGATACGTGACAGTTATGCGATGATGATTCAAAATTTGGTAACAAAGCTTGGGGTATATTGCCACAAGTGTATGAATCTTGCGGAAATGAAACGACGTGTAGAAAAAGAAAAGTTCACACATCTTTTTATCAGCTGGCAGGAATATTGTGAGGATAAGCAGTATTTTGACAGAGTTTCCGGCACAGAAAAAGTGGTACTCATCAAAGAACATGAAGATGAAGAAGAAGTTCCGGCAGATATTATTACAATATACAAACCGTTTTATGCGCTGTCCGTTGCGGCTGCCATTAACGGACAACGGATTTTGCAGAGCATGGACGGAAGCCACTATCAGAGTATGCGTTTTGTTGCTCCGGAAGTCAATGTGCTTGTAGTCGATGACAATGTTATGAACTTAAAAGTTGTAGAAGGATTGCTTCGTCCGTACAAGATTAAAGTGTTTGTTGCGGGAAGCGGAAAAGAAGCGTTACAAAAAATAGAGTCTATGGCATATGATTTTGTATTTATGGATCATATGATGCCTGAGATGGACGGTGTGGAAACATTGCATAACATCCGCAATAAGCCCGGACGCTATTTTAGGGAAGTGCCGATTATTGCGCTGACGGCAAATGCCATCGGCGGTGCGCGGGAGATGTTTTTGTCAGAAGGTTTTTCCGATTTTGTTGCAAAACCAATACAGACATCCGTGTTGGAGCGTGTGCTTAAACGTTTTATCCCGGAGAATAAAATGATAAAGGTGGAAGAAGAGCAGCATCATTTGAAAGCGGAAACGCATACACAAGAACAACGGGATGATAAAGAATCCTTGCTGAAGATGGATGATATTGATGTTAAGCTTGGCCTTATATATTGCGGCGGTCAGGTGGAAGACTATGTGGATGTTGTACGATTATACTATACAACGGGGCTTTCAAAAACAAAAGAAATGGACAAGTTATGCGAAAAGAAAGATTGGAAAAATTATACAATTCTTGCCCATTCTTTAAAAGCTATGTCTATGGGAATCGGAGCTACTAAGCTGTCGGACATGGCACAAGGGTTAGAGGCAGCAGGAAATGCCCAAGATGAAAATTATATTTTGTCGCATCATGACAAGACACAGAGGGAATATAAGCGTATATTGATGCTTATCGAAGGAAATGATTATATTTTCTCCGGCTTAAAAGCAGAAAGCGGAACGGAACATGCAAAGAAAGGCCGAAAGGAAATTACAAAGAAAGATTTGCTGGGCCGTATTGAGGAATTGCAGGGAAAAATCGACTGTTTCGAGCAAGAGAGTGTATTTGAGATTTTGGAAGAACTTGCGGAGTATGAAATACAGGGTGAGCAGCTTATAGGTATGTTTGCGCCGGTAAAAGAAAATATTGAGCAGTTTGACTTTATGGGAGCACAGGAAGAGCTTGCTACAATAGCTGAGAGAATGAGGTAGTCGGATGCGAATAATAAAAATGCTTTTAGAAAAATTAATATTCCGAAACGATGCGGATATGAAAGAACAGTTGCTTCGCTGTTCGGTTTTGCTTTCGGTCATATTTTCCAGTTTTACAGCAATATCAGGCGTTTTTTCGGGGCTGCCGATAGAAGGTATGGTTCCTGTTTTGGCAGTAACAACAACGGCGATCGTTTCCTTTTTGTTGATTGCAAAATGGAAAAAGGTAGTGCTTGCAGCCTGTCTGATGGGACTGATTACAAACCTGCTATTGTTGCCTAACGTGCTCTTTTCCAGTGCAAATGGAGACTTTGGTGTTGTAGCTTGGTTTGTATATGGTTTTGTATATGCGTTTATGCTTTTTGAAGGAAAGCTTCTGGCACTGTTTGTTTCGTTGACGACAGTTGTTACTATGGTAACGTTTTTTATTAAAGAAAACTATCCGGCTATCGCCAACGCCATTGCAACACAGCAGGAGGCGAATGGCGGCAGTTACATGACCATTGTAATTGTCGGTTTGCAGATAGGTCTTTTGATCAAATTACAAAAACGTGGATATGACAGACAAAGAGCAAAGGCGGAAGAACAGGCGGCTATTACGGAAAGTATCAGCAGATCAAAAAGTGCTTTCTTTGCCAATATGAGTCATGAAATCCGTACACCGATTAACACGATTATCGGTTTGAATGAAATGACACTCCGCGAGAATAACATTTCGGATGAAGTTGCAGAAAATGCGGTGAATATCCAGCGTGCGAGTAAAATGTTGCTCTCGTTAATTAATGATATTTTGGATTTGTCGAAACTGGAGTCCGGAAAAATGGAGATTGTTCCTGTGCAGTATGAGACGGGAACGATGCTCAGTGATATTGTCAATATAATGTGGATTCGCGCCCATGAGAAAAAATTGGACTTCAAAATTGATATCGATCCTGAGATTCCATCCATGTTGTACGGCGATGATGTCCGGTTGAAACAGGTACTTATGAATCTGCTTACCAACGCTATCAAATATACGGAAAAAGGTGCTGTTACATTAAGCGTAAAAGCAGAGCAGTCTGATGCAAATAAAGTGCTTTTAAAAATATCTGTTGCAGATACCGGTATCGGAATCAAGAAGGAAGATTTGGAAGAGCTTTTTGCATCGTTTAAACGTGTGGATGAAGAGAGCAATCACAATATTGAAGGAACCGGTCTTGGTCTTTCCATTGCAAAACAATTGATTGAGATGATGGGCGGACAAATTACAATTGACAGTATTTACAAAAAAGGTTCTACGTTTACGGTGTTGGTGGAACAGTATGTCATGAGTCCTAATCCAATCGGCGAGATGGATTTCCTTATGAGGATGCGTCTTAACGAGCGTGAGAAATACAAGCAAAGCTTTGAAGCGCCGGATGCCAAGGTGCTTATTGTAGATGACAATGATATGAACCTGATGGTAGTGACGAAGCTTTTGCGCGATACAAAAATTCAGATTGATACAGCAAAGAGTGGTAAGGAATGTTTGGAGAAGACATTAAGCAATTCCTATCATGTTATTTTTATGGACCATGTTATGCCGGATATGGATGGCGAGGAGACGCTTGAAAGAATTCAAAAGCAGGAAAACGGACGTTGTAAGATGACACCTGTTATTGCACTCACGGCGAATGTCATGGCAGGAGCGGAAGAGCGTTACAAAGAAAAAGGTTTTGAAGGTTATCTGGCAAAACCGATTAATACAACATTGCTTGAGGCAACCTTGTTAAAATATCTTCCGGTTGACCTGATAGAATATAGTGCATCTACGATAGAAGAAGAAAAACTGGATGCTGCAATTCAAAAAGTTACTGCCAAAAAGCGTAAAAAACTTGTCATTACGACAGATTGTGTGTGCGACTTGCCGGAAGAATGGTTGGAGCGTTTTGGTATAGATACGATGCATTATTATGTTCATACAAAGAATGGACGTTTCTGTGACGTAAAAGAAATTGGTTGTGATAATCTGATGCAATACATCACAGAAGAAGAAAATCGTGCATGGTCATCTTCTGCACCGGTGGAAGAATATGAAACATTTTTTGCCAATGCGCTCACAAAAGCAGAGAGGATTATTCATATTTCCATGTCTTCTTATGTTAGCGACGGATACAAGAATGCGATTTCGGCGGCGAGAGGTTTTGATAACGTAATGGTTGTGGATTCCGGACATTTGTCGAGCGGAATGGGTATTATGGTACTGCATGCTGCTGTTATGGTGAAAGACGGATATGAAGTGAAGAAAATCTGTACAGAACTTGAGCGAATGAAGGAGCGTATCTCCACCTCTTTTGTTGTGCCAAAAACAGATAGTTTGTACCGCAATGGCCGCGTGAGCAAAGAAATGAAAAAGCTGTGTGATGTTGTGGGATTACGGCCGATTTTGCATTTGAACCAGGGAAGCTTAAAGCTGCGCGGTATGAGAATCGGTTCCATAGAAAATGTGCGAAAACAGTACATTCGTCATCGTTTGGCTGCAAAGAAAAAGATTGATAATCGACTTTTATTTATTACATATGCAGGTTGTACGGTCAAAGAATTGGAAGAAATTAAAAAAGAAGTAGAACGTTGTATGAAGTTCGAAAGAATTATATTCCAAAAAGCGTCAGCAACGATTTCGTGTAACTGCGGTGTAGGAGCGTTTGGTCTTCTTTATATGAGAAAAAGACAGAAACGCGACATTTTACTTTCCATTGACCAAGAGACGTAAATAAGGCATTGTGAGATTATAAAGGATGCAAAAAAAGAACTGCCAAAAGCAGTTCTTAATGCATCCTTTTTTGTCGTTGTTTGGTACTGATGTAAGACGATAAATCTTTGCACAGATTTGTTATTTCACAGCCGTAAACCATGGCGTCTTCGTGTTCTTCCGTACGGACAACACGACCTGACAAATCCAATATATGTCCACAATCTTCAAAGTAGACAGAGAGCGTGTTTCCGATCACTAAGTTGAGCTCTTTCTTGCGGTCTGTGATGGCAAAACCGGAGATACTAACATCACGCACGATGATACTCTTTGTGCCACGACCGACACCGGTAAGACGTCCTGTTACGGAGACGCCAACACGGAAAGAATCACGCCTGTTGTGAGGCTGGCCGTCGTTTTGCACTTGTAATACATACTCACCTTTAAAACGAGCAATCTGTGCCACGCGCCAAATGAAAGGCTGTACTTCGTCCGGTTTATGTTCTACTTCAATTTTTACATTATCAAAATTAAGGACCTGTTCCGATTCAAAAAGCAACGTAATCAAAGAGATGTTTTCGCGCAATCGTTTTTTGATAATTGCATCCATCTCAACGTGTCGGTCTTCCTGACTGATAAACAATGTAATTTTGCCGCCCTCTTCAATGTCGGATAATTTCATACCCATAGTAAAAACTCCTATAATCCCAATACAAAAATAATCTATTATTATTTTATCACAGATTGGACAAGTAGGAAAAGACATTTTTCAAAAAATATGACAAATTTTGACTTATAAATGGGCATATTTTGGTGCGCATTTGGTTGTGTGAAAACAGGAAAAATAAAAACAACAAAAAATGGGCAAAATAGTGCATTTTTCAAGGTTTTTTTAGTACTATTTACGCGTGCGTTTTATTGACGCTATAACGCTATATATGGTAAAATTACAGCGTAGTATGTCAAGATATGGTGAAATGGGGATAGTGCATCATGATCGTGTACGAACGGGAGGACATGGCCAGCTCAAGGACAGGGTGTTATCCGAGCTTGTCCAGCCTTTACAGTGTTATTCCGAGAGATGTGCGATTGCACATGGAGCGGGTCGGAATATACGGTGAGGCATTTTGCAAATTTTTGGAACATAACGGAAAAGAGTGGATACAAGGTTTTGAGCAATCTTTTTTGGAGAAGGCCAGAGCGTTGTTTATTTTGCATGACATCGGACGAATATTTGTGCCCATTCGCTTCCAAAATAAAGCGGGTGGTCTGACGGATGAAGAATATGCACAAATCAAAAGTCATGCGATGCTTACACCGGAGGCGTTGGACAGTATTTATGAGCTGGAGATTTCAGATGAATTGAAAATCCGATTGTCGAATATTGCATTATATCACCATGAGCGCTGGGATGGAAAAGGGTATCCGTTTGGTTTGAAAGAAACGGAAATTCCGGTAGAGGCAGCGATTTGTTCGCTGGTGGATGCGTACGACGGAATGACGAGTTGGAAATCTTACCGCACACCGATGGACAAAGAAAAAGTAAAAAAAATTGTATTGGAAGAAGCAGGAAAGCAGTTCCATCCGGAATTGGCAGGTCTGTTTGCGGAATGCATTGACGTGCTTCCGGAGAATCTTGGTGCTGCATGGGAAGCACAGGCAGGAAAATATTTTTAGATTCATAAAAGTCAGATAGGGTTACGTATGGCAAGAAAGAAAAGAACGAGAAAAAAGTATTGGGACCGGTTTGAGTTTACGAACCGCTTCCGACATTGGTATATGGGTATTCCGGGCTTTGCCAAAACCTTTTTTAGGGCAGTGGCAGCTTGGCAGACAATTGTTATATTGTTGACGATACTTGTCATTTTGTACATTATGGCGGCCTTTTATACGGGGCGCGGTGAGTTTGTCATCAAACTGGATCCGGATATGGCGGACGAAGGTTTTTATTTGTCCGAGACGACCGATTTTAGCGAAAAACTTGTAACACTTCGAAACGATGCAGTGGAGCATGTGACAAACATTACACTTTCGGATATTCCGGCGGATGTGATGGATGTGGACGGCAAGCACAACGGAAAAGATTATGTAGCATATACGTTTTATTTGTTAAATGATACGTCAGGTACGAGAGACTATCAGTATGAGTTACATGTAATCAGCACTTCAAAAGAAGTGGATACCGCTTCCTGGGTGATGCTTTTTCATAACGGGGAGCAACAAATATATGCACAACAAAACAAGGAAGGCTATGCAGAGTGCCTTTACAACCGGTGGGAATTCCCATTCATGGAATATGCAAAGAATCCGGAGTATATGCAGTCAGTTGTGGAAGATGCCGCGCAGGCGCATGTGACGGAAGAAATGATAGCCTACCACGATTTCGGTGAGATTGAAGGGCTGTATCAGCTGCAGACCGTTCCGTGGGAGAGCAAGCAACGCATATGCAGCGGTCTTAGAGAAGGAATTGAATCCGGAGAGATAGATAAATATACGGTGGTCATCTGGCTGGAAGGCGATGACCCGGATTGTAAGGATGAGTTGATCGGAGGACATTTGGAAGTAGCAATGAAGTTTTATTATTGATGTGTAACAAAGGAGAAAAGACAATGAGTCAAAAAACAGCAAAAGGAACGAAAACAACAAAGCAGTTAAGAAAAATTCGCAATACGGTTATGATGGTACTTATTTGCGTGCTGTTGCTTTCCACAGCAACGTATGCATGGTTTTCGGTAAGCAGTACGGCAAAAGTAACGAATCTTACCATGACTGTCGGAAGTGAACAGGGGTTGCAAATTGCACCGGATGAAAACAAATCCGGAAATGGCACACCAGGTACATACAGCAGTGAATTGGAATTTGCGGCAGATGAAAATGATACAACTTCTACTTACTACATAGCGAAACCGCTCTTGCCGGCAACCATGCTTGCGACAGACAGTTCGATTCAAAAACCGGTATACACGGATGGTGATGTGACGGCAGTGGAAGCGGTTGAAAGTGACGAAATCTTAAAAGATGGCGAGACAGAGGACGGGAAATATTATTACTACACAACGACCTTTTATTTAAAAACCACAGGCGAAAGCAATGTAAATGTAAAACTTGCGGAATCCAGTTTGACGGAAACTTACAAATTGCAAAATGATGCAACGGAAATTACAGGAACGTACATTTTGAATTATTTGGAAAATACTTCCGATGCAGCAACACAGGTGGGAGCAAAAGCATTGAGAATTCGTCTTGTCAGTGCGGCAGATGATACGGAAATTATTTACCAGCCGTTATCCGATTTTACACCCACAGGCCAGCTGTCTATGGCAACAGATGCAAGAGGTAATGCTACAACGGCAGGTGTGGAACCGACCAACGTGCAATTGCAGGACGGAACGTTTGACAGTGCAAAAAACGACGGATACATAACGGTTACACCGGATGGCACAAGAATTACAATGGAAATTTGGTTAGAAGGAACGGACGACTGTTGTGCGGATGAGATTATGGCGCAGGATATTATCGGCCAGCTTTCCTTTGAAATAGACAGTGCGACAACGACACCATAAACCCATAGAAGAGGGAGCAGAAAAAAATGGATGCATTTTTTCAATATTTCTTTAACTTTATGAATACCATATTCGGCTATCTGTGGGATGTTTTGAAATCCATATGGAGAGCCATCACCGGTATTTTGGACATTAAATTTTATATCGACCTGTTCAAATCCTACAAAGATGATTTGTCGGTAGGCGGCTGGATTGCGGCATTGCTTGTACATATTATCGTGCTTATTATTTTTATACTTTTGGCATTTTTGGTTTACCGCGGTATCCGGTTTTTGTTCCGTTTCAAAGTTCCCGTGGTGGAATACGAAAAGATGAAGGACGAAGTCGTTACCCTAAAGCGTGAAATCATGAAGGCAAATTACGAGAAGGACAAAATCCTTGCCATGAAAATCAACGAGCTGGGCGTAAAAGCAAACGCAGATTTGTTGGATTTGGAAGCCCCGGAAGGAATGGCGGAGACGGAAGTGAAAGCGGATGGGGAAGCGACGGCACAGGCAAACGGCGCAGAACCGGATTTGACCAACATGGAAGGCTTGAGCGAGGAGGAAAAAGCAGCGCTTCTTGCGGCACAGGAAAGCGGAAAACCGGTGGCAAAGGTTTTGGCGACAGAGCTTCGTTTCCCGAAGCTTTCTGCAGTGGATGCCTATTACCAGTCTGAGTCTTACGAAAAACCACAGTTTTTGCAAAATTATTCGTTGGAAGAGCTTTGTATTAATTTTAGAAATTATGCGGCTTCCCAGCTTGGCTTGTATTACGAGTTGGAAGTAATCCGGGAAGTATTTGCTTCCTTCGGCGCAGCAAAGATGCTTATTTTACAAGGTATTTCCGGTACGGGTAAAACATCCTTGCCATATGCACTCGGACAGTATATCGAAAATCCGAGTTTGATCTGTTCGGTGCAGCCGTCTTGGCGTGACCGTACCGAGTTGTTCGGTTATTACAATGACTTTACAAAAAAATATTCTGAGACCGACTTCTTAAAAACGATTTATGAGTCGCACTATCAGGAAAATATGCGTCTTATTATTTTGGACGAAATGAATATTGCCCGCGTGGAATATTACTTTGCGGAAATGCTGTCCCTTTTGGAATTGCCAAGAGCGGAGGAACGTTTTATTTCCGTTGTTTCCAGCAGTGCAGACAGTGACCCGGATAAGATGATAGAAGGTAAAGTGTGGATTCCGGAAAATGTATTTTATGTGGGAACGATCAACAACGACGACTCCACCTTTGCGGTGGCAGACAAGGTGTACGACCGTGCTATCCCGATTGATTTGGATGATCGTGCCACACCGTTTGAAGCACCAAACACAGGCGCAATGCCGGTAAAAATGTCTTATTTGCAGTCGTTGTATGACAAGGCAAAAACAGACCATCCGATTTCTGAGGAAAGTTTGATGGAGCTGGATAAGTTAGACCGTTATTTGATTGAACATTTCCGATTGACGTTTGGTAACCGTATTTTGCGGCAGATGAAAGATTTTGTTCCGTGCTATGTGGCATGTGGCGGAACCGAACTTGACGGTATTGACTTTATGTTTGCCAAAAAGATTTTGCGCAAATTTGAGTCCCTCGGATTAGGTTTCATAAGGGATGAAATTGATGGATTAATCGATTATTTAAATCATGTGTACGGGGAAGACAATTTTAAAGTCAGCAAAGCATACCTGGCCCGCTTAAAGAAAATGAGTGGTGCGTAGGCACACTTTTGTGACAAAGGATGAGACGGCTAGCAGAGCGTAGACGCGGAAGGACAATAGTATGGTATACGATGAATATTCGGACGATGTGCTTCGGGCATATGCGAAAATGAAAGGCAAAAATAAAGAGAATATTGTAGACGATCCATATTATAAATATTTTTATAATTTGCTGGAGACAGGGCGCAATTACGTGAAATATTCGTATGCCCGTCTCGTGAAAGAAGTGGATGAAGCGTGGGTACAGGCAATCGAGGAAGCGATTCCGGCGATGCAGTACCTTATATTTCACCCGCGCAAATTTATTGAGGAAGAGCGCGAAATTGTAAACATTGCGATGGCGCGCAACATTACTTCCGAGTCCATTAGGCATTTGCTCGCACACAGCAATTACATCGATGAATATCGAAAAGACGGTACCGTCATTCCGAACAAAATTTTGAATGTGTACAAAGAAGAATCGCTCAATACTTACGAAAACCGTTTTATCTGTACGCTTTTGGCGGAATTACAGTTTTTTGTAAATAAGCGGTTTGATGTTATCTTTGATGCCCGGAAAGATGAGATGGGTATTAACTTTGAAGTGGCATCTACCGTACAAAATTATACGGAGACGGTGGAGTATCAGTTAAAAGTAAAAATCCGCGACAAACAGACCGATGTCGAGGAAGAAAAAGAAAATCAGGATATTTTTTCGCGAATCATCAAAGTGCACAGGGAAATTAATATGCTTGTGAATACAGAGTTTGTGTCCATCATGCGACGGTTTCCGTCTATTGTGCATCCGGTAGTAAAAACAAATGCCATTGCGAAAAACAAAGACTACCAAAAATGTTATAACCTATGGAATTTTATACATTCCTACAATCAAGTCGGTTATAAGATTGAGTTGTTAAAACAGGCACCGAATATTTCGCGAAGCTTTGAAAAGGATATTTACGATTCTTTTATTTGGCATTATGCAATGTTGCATAATTACACAGAGGGCATTGATGCCCTTAACGTACATAGGGAGCCAAGGAAAAAGGAGTTGAACATACAAGGAATCAGGCAGCTTTTGGAAGAGATTGTGGAAGGAACAAGTACTTCCGATGCAAACTTGCGCGTTATTGTAAACAATGAACTGCGTGCTATACAAGAGCGCCGAAATCATGAGGCCGATGCAGCCCAAAAGGTAATGCGCGAACAGCGAAAGAAAGAGCGTTTAGCGCGCAGAAGAAAGAAAAAACGCAGATAAGAGACGGATACATTTATGAAGAAAATAGTTTCTTTTATAAAAAAGGCAGCTTTCGTTGCGGTCGTATTGTTTCTCTGTTTTTTGATTTATACGATGTCACAGGGAAAACGTGTTTCCGTTGCCGGTTATCAGGTGTTGCGCGTCCTGACAGACAGTATGGAGCCTACCATTGCAAAAAATACATGCATTATTATCAAAGAGGTACCCATTGAGGAAGTTCAGGTAGGCGATATTATTACGTTTGTATCGAAGGAAGAAAAAATACAAGGGTTTTATAATACCCATCGCGTGCAGGAAGTTGTGCATGAAAACGGACAGACGTATTTTATCACAAAAGGTGATAAGAGCGAGTATGTGGATGAAGGCAGAGTGTCCGGTGAGCAATTTGTAGGTGTCTATGTAAGAGAATTACCGGGTGGGCAGCTAATCGGAAAAGCATTTCTTGCGCTTGCCGACAGCAGAATATATTTTATTTTTATCATTTTTCCACTGTTGTTATGCCTCGTTTCCTATGCGTGGCAGATTTTCGGGATAATTACCGGAAGAGAGCGGGTAGATGAGGACGAGGACGATGAGGAAGAGATTTCGTAATTGGGATATTAAAATCATGACATACGTTATGTTTGTAGTGACGATAATATGTGTCATCAGTGCAACCGTTGCTTGGTTTAATATAAAAAATGATGCAGAAATAAGTACGATGCAGGTGGAGGCTGCCTCCACAAAATTGATTAAAGTGGAAGTATTAAAGGATGGTCAATATGAAGAAGTGAAAGCGTCGACAGACGGCGGCGACCAGGTGCATGTTTCGTTTGACATGCCGACGTTTTCCAATGTTACGGGGGACAGTGTTCTTGCACCCGGCGTGTATGGAACCATCGAATTGTATGTCACACCGCTTCGAAAGGATGTCGTATCCTGCGACGTCATACGGACAAATATAGAAGAGTGGACAATCACTTACCTTGCTGCAGATGCAACGGATGAGGAAAAAGAGCAATTGAAAGATTTATTAAGAGGTCATTTACTCTTTTTTAAAACCCGCACAGGCACGGCCGGAGCATATACGTATGCGGATGTTTTTGAAAGCGATACACCGGTAAATTATGCACTGAGCTGGGATAACGCAAATGATGTAGGTGTGCGTACAAAGGTTACCATTTATTGGTGCTGGCCATATGAATATGCGGACATTCCGGACGAAATCAGAAATGCAATCAGCGCAGATGCAGATGCGGATTATCCGAGAAAATATTTTTTTGAGCCGGAGCGCGAAGCAAGCGGCTATGATGACACAAGACTTTACGATTATGCAGATACAAAAATAGGGTCTGCAATTGAGACATTGCAAATGGCTTTTGAAGTGATTGGAAATGTAGGATGAAGCAAACAGAGAACAAAAAAAAGTACATTATCATAGGGATTATGCTCACTGTATGCATCGCATTGGCAGGCACGTTTGCTTGGTATACCGATTCGGGGCGGCACATTGTCGAAAGCGAAGAAGTAGAAGTGATGGCGCCATACTACTTGTATTTGTTGAATGAAGATGATGAGGAAAGTTTACAGCTTTCCATCGGTAATCTTTATCCCGGGGAAACAAAACAGGTCATTATCGGTGTGAGCAACAAGGCGGCAGGAGAGACAAGCGTAGATTATTTGGTAGGAAGAAATACAGAATTTGCTTATGAATTGGAACTCGCCTACACACAAAATCTCCCCATTACGTATACCGTATATGAGTTGGTTGAGACAACAGAAGACCAGAAGGATTTTACAATACAAAACGGTCTGATGCATGTAAAGAAAAACATGTTGTTAACAAAGTCGGGAGACAGTGCGGCACTGACCGTAAGCAACAACAAAGAGATGTATGATGACCCGGCAACTGTCGGGGATGAGAGCGCGGATATTATCAATTATGTGCAATATGATTTGTACGACAATGCCAGCGGAAGCAACGATTTGCATTTGACTACAACCGTAGACGCACAAGGTACTACAACATACGATTTGGATTACTTTTTGATAGAAATGGAATGGCAGGATGATATAGCATTTGATGATTACCGGAAAGAGACGGACTTAATCTACATCATTGTAAAAGCAATACAACCTAGGCCGGAAGAAAGTGTAGCTGCGCCGTAAACCGTTTTTTGTAGAACATGGATATACAAAAGCATAAGTTTAGGAGTAGGTAAAGAAAGGATTGCAGGCATTGGAAGAGCAAAGAGAGGAAAAGAAAAAATCGAATATTTTCCGAAAACGATGGGTTATCGCTCTTGTAGTCAGCTTATCCGGAGTGCTGCTTATCGGCGGTTATGCATTGGCAAAATATTATGCAAACAATGCCAACAAAGGTGTTGCGGCGGCTGCGGATTACTATTTTACCGGCAATCTGTTGCGTGATACATCGGATGGTCTGATTCATATGTATAACACTTCTGCATGGGATGGAACCGGTGCTTATACGTTTGAGGTTTTTGTACAAAATTACAAAAACCAGCTTTTGTACAACGGAGAAAATTTGGACATTACATATGATATTACATTTTCCCTAGAGGAAAGTGACGGCGGTATATATCAGGTACAGTATGAAAACAGTTCCGGAAACCAAGTGACACACACATTGCAAATCGGAGCACCGTTAACGTTGCAAAATTATACGTTGGACGGCGGAACGGCAAACAGTGATAGTTTCTCTGTGATTTTTACACCGCCTGCAAACATTGATGATGATTATGTTTCCAAAGGAGTGACAATTACTGCTCGAATTACGTCGCCGAATTATTTACAGGGAAGAGAAATCGGAAGCATTTTGCATGCCGGTATTGTTTCGGCAGAGTATTCTTTGCAGGCCAATTATACTTTTATAAGTGAATTGGTTCAGGCAGCAGATTGGACAACGTTTGTGGAAAACATGGCAGGTTTTCCGTATGAAATTACATATCGTCCGGGCGCCACAGACACTGGTGCGCACGACATACAACTTCAATGGGACAGCAATTATATTGTGTTGAATCAATTTGACGAAAATATAGCACAAGTGGCAACTTCAGGGACTACGCAAACCCTTACAATCAGTGTATCACCGTATGAGACGGTGAATCTTGTTTTTTACCGGTCCGACAATTTTTCATCCATCTCAACGCTGGATGATTTCAGACAATTAATTACGGTTACTGATTTAAGTAAAACACCATAAAATTAAAAATTTACAAAGATTAGAAAGAAAGGAGGTGTCGCAGGATGAAACATATGAGAAAAAGATGGCTGGCTTTTGTGTTGGCTTTCGTTTTGATAGCAGAAATCTTGTATGGTCATCTTGGCGATACCTTAACAATACAAGCGTGGGCTTCCGCACCGTCAGACGTGGAGATTGTGACAGAGACTACAGAAAGCGTGGCAGGTGATATGACCGAGACACCTTCCACAGTGGCGTCCAGTGATGCGTCAGAAGAGACTTCCACAACGCCACAGACCGACGTGGAGGAAACACCATCCACAACGCCACAGACTGACGTTGAGGAAACAGCTTCCACGCCACAGCCTAGTGAAAGTTCTACTAATGTAACAGAGGAGAACACCACGCAGGAGAATACTACCGAGGAAAATGGTGGGGAAGTAACGGCTACGGAGGAAACGACCGAAGAGGCGGAAGGCAGTGAAGCAGTAGAGGGCGTAGAAGAAAACGAGACAGAAGAAGAGGAAACGGAAGAAGAGGCATGGGAAGAAATCGTTGTTTTTAATGCCCAGGCGAGAGTTTCACCGGGAACGTCCATTATCCCGACTTCTGCGGCGGATTTAGGTGCTACAACGACGTATTATATCACCAGTTATCAGGACTGGATTAATTTGCAGGCATTAAGTAAGACAACCGATTTGGCAGGTTATTCTTTCCTCATTATCGGCCGAAGTGTGGAAGGCAGCGGTAGTGTGGCAAATTATGATTTGACTTTTTCGGATGTGGAGACAACGGAAGTTTTTGAAGGATTGGGAAATGAGACATATCCGTTTGCCGGAACGTTGTACGCAGCGGATGCCGGCGGTATTTTGCTCACATTAGACCGTCCGCTTTTTAACTATTTATCGACAGAGGCGTCGATTCATCATCTTAAGTTGCAGCCGCAAAACGGTGCATGCGCCGGTCTGGCAGAAAATCTTGTCGTAAAAAGTGCCGCATTTACTGAGTTTTCGGACATTTCCGTCAGCCATACAGATGCTGCGCATTTGCAGACCGGAATTACAAATGCAGGCGGTGTGGCAGGTGGTTTGTTTGCCAACGTGACAAACGATATGCCGGATACTACCTTTGTGCTTGGTGGCGCAAATATTTCAGTAGATTGTTATGTAACCGGTAACATTGCAGGTGGTCTTATCGGAACGGTTGCCGGCAAAGTTACGGTTGATATGACCGGAATTACGTATGCGCCTTATACTGCAGCAAGCGGAGCAAATGCCGTAGCAGGCGGTCTTGTCGGAAAAGTAGGAAATACAAATATAGCGACGGAATTTACGTTGACAACAACGGGGGGCGCCATTGCTTACCAAAAGCCGGTTAACCACGATGCACAGAATGATATTGCAACCGGATTTGAGAGCGTAGGCGGATTTTTTGGAACCATAGAAAATGCAACGGTAAATATTGGTGTGGAATTGTCTTATGCCGGATATGCAGAAGCGGACAGCACAGAAATTTTTGATTTAACGGCAATAAATGCAGGTGCATTTGCCGGACGAATTGTAGATTCCACAGTTACTTTCACAGCACCTTTTACTGTTGCTGCAGGAGAAGGGGTACGCATATGTCAAACATCAGCAGTCACAGGCAACGGGCTTGGTGGCTTTGTTGGCGCGGTTAAAAATGCAACGGTTCAGACCAGCGGGAATGCTACAATTACACTCAATAATGTTTATGTGAAAAATACAACCGGCGCAACAGCGACGAATAGCATTGGTGGTCTGGCAGGTTATGCCGAAAATGCAAAATTCAATTTCACAAGCACAAGTGCGTGTACCATTGTTGATTTTACTTCCGAGTTGACCTATGGAAATGTGGCAGGTGCAATCGGTTATTACGTAGGTGACAGCACGGTAGATGGAGTCGTTCTTAATTATACGTCTGTGGAAGGGACAACGACAGCTTCTGCCATCAATGGCAATGCAGCAGGACTCATTGCTTACATGTATTTGAAAGATTGTGATATCAGCGTTGAAAATTGTTTCAGCGGTAACTTGAGTTATCATGCAAAAGACACTGCTTCACTTGGTGTTGGAATGATATATGGAAGAGACGAAAATGCAACGGTAACATTAAAAGATATTATCGTTGTCGGAGTGTTTGTCAATACAAGCAATCCGAAAGTGGAAGTGGTATATTTGGGTTGTTTTGTCGGTTCGGTAGATGCGAATTTAAATCTTGAGGGCACGGTAAATGGAAGCAATCAGTTTACAACGGCAGCATATTTTAACTACGGAAACAGACAGGACCCGACTTATGTAGGTGGCGCGATTGGAGCAGTGCGTCAGACACGGAATGTAAATTACAAAGTGAACATTACCAATATTCTTGTCGGAAATCCGGGATACAACGGCAATGCTATTCCGTATAATTACGGTGGTATTTTAGGTGCAGTAGGACAAAAATCGTCGGTGTGTCTGGATGGAAAAATTTATATGAATGGTGGCAACGCAGTAAACTTTAAAGGCAATGCCTATCGTTTTTATGCGCTTAATCCGGAAGTGGCGAGAACTACATTCGGACAAGTTGTCGGAAGACAGGACTATTCGCTTATTTATTTGCAGCCCACAGCGGAGCTTGTGAAATCCACACAGTTTCGTTGTGATGAAATCGGAAATTATGGTGCTGTATTCCGCAACGGGAACTGGGATGGTACGATTGGAGCGGACGGTTTGCCGGTAGACAATTCTGATGAAGCGACATGGCTCATTCAAGACCATCAAGTGACCGGTGCATGGAAATATGATCATTACGATGCAGCAACCGGTCAGAATGTGCTAAAACTGGAAACAGTGGGCGACTGGATGCGCTTTGCAATTTTTGGTAATACTGCAAACTGGAATCAGACTACCGGAGAAATCAGTGGATACTATCCGGTTGGTATGGATGTTGCAGGTGCCATAACCCAATACAGTATGGAAGATATGTATTGGGTACTTCGTGTGGCGGATTTTGCAGTAAAACCCGGAACGTATGATTTGACCAACTGTGGCATTATTTCGATGTTCCGTAATCTGGAAAATGTTGCCATTTTAAATTCGTTTTATGGGGAAGTGGATGGAGCAGGCAATAAGCCAATTATTAAAAATAAAGTTACAGCTTATATGCAGTCGTACATTGGACTATTTCCATGTGTAAATGGAAGTGTCAATGAAACGAAAACAAGTATTACTTTTGATAATCTTCACATACAGTATGATGTAACACTTGAAAAAGTGAAATATTGTAACAACAGTGTTGCCAGTGATCGCAATATAATGCAAATAGTTGGCGGATTGTCGGCAGTTGCGGTAAATAATATTATCGTATCAGACGTAGAGTATGATACGACCATTTATGATAATAAAAATCCGGCCAATGGAAGTTATTGCGGCGGATTATTTGGTATGTATAACGGTGTGGAAGGAAAGTCGCTTACATTGGAAAATATTACAGCCAATGTGGTGATGGAATATGCGAGAAAGTACGCGAGAGTCGGTGGAGTAATAGGAAGCGTGACTGCACCGGGTAACGGAACTCATTCCATCAACGCCACCAATATCACCATTGGCGGAACGATAACCGGTACAAACAGCGAGACCGGAAGTAGTTTGATGGCCAGTGGATTCATTACGGAAATTATGGCGGGTAACAGCAGCAAGTCAGGTATTCAGACCGTCGTAACTGTGGATGGTATGAAAATTGACGGATTCAAAGTGTGTGCGTCAGATACAACTCTCCCGCATTATAGCATTGGCGGTTTTTTGGGATTTTTGTGGAATTGTTGTGATGTGACACTTGCCAATGTATCGATTGGTACAGATGCACCGAGTGAGATTATTGCCAAAACTTCCTTTGGTGGTCTTGTGCAGAATGTGAGAGGAAAAATGGCTCTGGATGGGGTGACCTATGGAGCAAATACTGTTTTAGATGCATGCGGAGGCGGTGTAAACAGTGCTTTGGTAGTTAGAGAGGGAGAAAATCTCTATCTTGATGTCAACGAGTATGATGTGGAGCAAGGTGTTACCGTAAAAAATTATACCGGTACGCATTTTGATGAGCTTGTAGGGTCCAACATGGGCGGTGACGGGGCAGACCGTGGAGGTATCGTCTCTATCAATGTCGGTACGACCTATCATCTCGGAAGAAATAGTGCCGCATACAAATGTTACGAGTACGGTGCGAATGTAGTGTTTGAGGGTGGAACGTATAAGGTAAACACCCGCTATAACAAAAATACAAGATATTATTATGATTTGGATCAGTTGGATTATTCTGTAGATTATACAACTATGGATAGTGCCGAGGACGTTATGGTGTGGCATGTCATGCATTATGCTAACGATTATGTGCGTGATTATTGTCTTACGGATACGTTGGCACATGCGACTATTCCGACGAATTATACCATAACCGGTACGATTGACATGAGCGGTTACAGCATTTATCCGACCAGTTTGTCACAGGCAGAAACCTATCAGGGAACAAGCGGTGCAAAGATTGTTTTTGATGCACAAAATATTTATGCCGGTGAAAAGACTCTTGCAGCGGCGGGAAACGGATATATCAGAAAGATTCCATCGGATGGAACGCATCAGCACTATATGCTCCAAACCGGTTTGTTTGGCAACCTTTACGCAGGGCTTTCCGTAGATGGATTGACGGTAAGCGGAACATACAGCCGTTATGCGTATTCCGGAGATTATATGGCAGGCGGACTTGTTGCCGGTAACATTATGGGTGTGGAATTGCCACAAAAGGATGAGCAGGGACGTACACTGTATGACAAAAATGTGGTGTATCAGTTTACGAATATCACATTGGACGATTTGTGGTGTGTAGACAGTGACGCAAAATATAAAAAGGCCAGTTCCCAGCTTAATTTTCCGCTCGGTTTAATGATTAGCAAAATTGCTGCCGGAGCGCAAGTTAGGATGGATGGCATTTATATGACCGGTTACGAAGACGTGGATGCAAACAGTGATGGAGTTGCAGATTACAGTGCCGCAAGCTCTCTTATCGGTGTTGTAGGTGACGGCAATGCCACATATATGTCCGTTATTATGAAAAATATGGATATAATGGATGCGGCAGCAGGAAAAAGCAGTGCCACATTAAATTCTTCTTTACAGGAAGAAGCGCTGGCAAAATCATCTCTTATTTACCGCTATGAATACAGTGCAAACTCTAGTGTAATCTATACCTTTACAGAAGAAGACTATATGGTCGGTAAGCTGGGCAAAACGGCGGATGCAGGCGACAGTGAACCGCACATAGTGACGCTTGGAGTAGAACTTGGAGATAGAGATGTTTCCGGAACGAACTATGCAGAAATTGAATATTTCGATACAGCAAATCCGGTTGGTAAGAGCGGTGATGTTTTGGTGTCAGAAATTCCGTATGCGAGCAGCAACTATATTCCTTATGTTTTTACGGGTGGAAAAGAAATTTTGGTCAACCCGAAGGTAGAAAGTATTACGCAAGGATGTGGTACATACGAAGACCCATATATCATTGATTCGCCGGTACAGTTGATTTCGATATACCGCTATTTGTACGATGAAGAGACATACGCAGAAATATTTGGGTTGTCCGGTTATGAGTGGCAAATGCACGCGACCGGAAAGGGAACGGATGATGTGCTGTGTGATTTGAGTGAAGCGGTAAATACCGGACATGGCCCCCTGCTTAATTATAAAGTAAGCGGATTCCCAACGAAGGAACAATTAAGTCAAGCGTATTATTTGATTAGCAAAGATATCGATTTAAGCTCTTATTCAGAGTTTATTGGATTTGGACGGACAAACCAGCCGTTTGTAGGTGTATTTGTGGGCAGAAAAGCAGATGATAGTAAGCCGGTAGTGACATTGTCGGCCCAAAGCAGTGTCAGCAATTTGCCGGCATATGGTTTGATTCAAACTGCCAAAGGTGCCGTTGTAAAAGACCTTACCATTCATATTCCGACTACCGTCAAAGTAGGAAATGACAACGGAAAATGTATGGCAGGCGGTGTGATTGCACATGTTATAGGCGGAGATAATATCATCGAAGGTGTAAGTGTTACCGGAAATGGTGTTGGAAGTTTTGAGCCTCAGCGTGCTGCTGCATCCATTGGTGGATACGTAGGCGTAGTAGAACTCGGTGGTGTCATTATCCGTGATATGCCGGCAGGAACCATGGACGGCATTGTTGTAACGTACCCGGTGGATACGGATTCTATGGATTATCCGGAACCGGCAGAATATGTGTATGTGGGAGGAATCGTCGGAAATGTTCTGGACGGTTATGTAGTATGTGAGACTTCTGAAAGCGGAGAAGAATTGTTTGCAGACACAAATGCTGCGTCTGCTTATTCAAGTGCGCTTCCAATGTGTAACACATACGATATTTTGAATAGTGGATATTTGAAATCAACAGCTTCCCAAATCGCATGGGACAATTCGACTTATGAGATTGCGGACAATAAGCAGCTTCAGATTATGTCCATGGCGCTCAACAGTGGTTTCTTAAATTACGAGAGCGGAACAGATTCGGATGTGCCTTACAACGAATCTTCCCGCCAGAGAAACGGGGATTATTCCTTTGTTGGAAAAGTGGGTGATGCAGGCTTTGCCACTGCATTTGCAGATACAAAAGCAGAAAACGGAACCGGTGTGGCAGACAGTTACCTGATACAGTTTTACAATTGCACCGGCGGAAGTCATCCAAAAAATACGACACTTGCGTCAGGTGGCAATGTGCTTACCTATGAGTTGACCGGAAGTACGTATGACATGTCCGGTTTTAAGAAGGGTTTCCGGGGTTTTGGTGCGCGTTATCACGGCACGGAGTATACCGTTACAAAGGCAAATGGTACGCAATACAACAATACGGTGCAGGTGGCAGACCCGACACTTTTGTTCCAAAGTCATTTCAGAGGAAGTGATTCGGACAATCCGGTTACGATTATTTTGGACATGCACGTAACAGCTGCGATGGATTCCCCGCGTGTCGGTCTTTTGAACGAGATACCGCAAAGCAACAGCAGCGCGCTTCTGAAAGTAGAAAATATCATCTTAAAAGGAACTGTCATCAACGAAGGAAGCGATGTGGCATACGACGAAGACTACGATGTGAACTTCGAATATTGGATTGCCAATAAGGAATACAATGCGGGCGGTCTGGCAAGCGATGTGATTACCAGTATGTCTGTAAAAAATGTCAGTGTACAGGATTTGACTGTCAAAGCAACGGGTAATGCGGGCGGTTTCTTTGGTGTTGTAAAAGAGGCATGGAATACAAATATCGCTTGTCAAAATGTGGAGATAGATGGTTTGAGCGTGGCAGCAGGCACATTAAATTATGCAGAAGGTGTGCAAGGCGGCCATGCCGGCGGTATTATCGGAAAAATGAAAGTTGGCGGTTACAATGGTAGCCGTATATATATCGGCGCGGATAATACTTTTGAAAAAGATACATACAGTGGCATTACGGGAACGGATATCGAAGTATCCACACACGGAAGAAATGCTTCCGCAGGCGGACTTGTAGGTTACGTTGATGCATTGAACATATATGCAATAAAAGCGTATGTGTACAATACGACTCTCACGAACTTGAAAGTGTATACGGCAAATCGTTTTGATGAAATTGGTATGTACGCAGGAGGGATAATCGGATGCGGTTTGTACCTTAATGCTGAAATGTATAATACCGTTGTTGGTAGCGACGATGCAAACGAATACGTTGACATTCAATTGAAATGGGAAAACGATACAACAACGAACGGTGTGCTGGATACCAGTGATGTTAAGCAGTTGAACGAAAAAAGTGCCGCAGGCGGATTTATCGGATACACAACGGAAGGAGACAACGGTATCACTATTACAAATTGCGCGATCAAAGGCCATAGCGGAAACGGCGGCAGTACGACTCTTGTCAAAGGCTATGGACGAAGTGGCGGATTTGCCGGAAAAACAGGCGATATTACGATTACAGACAGTACCGTTGGCGGTATTGAAGTGCAAAGTTTGTGTTACGCAGGCGGAGCAGTCGGTGAGTTGATTTACGGAACCGGTACCATGCAAGGATTACAGGTGCTTGATTCCACGATACATTGCTATGCGATTGTAGATAAGTTGGGCAATGCGGCAGGTGGTTATATCGGATATATACCTTCCGGCGCCGAGGGAGTATCCGTCTCTCCGTCTTTAAATAGCGATAATAAGGTACGCAATAGTTACATTTGCGGACAGACCGTTGGTGGTGTGTTTGGTTTTTACAACACAGTAGTTGGTGGAATGAGTGATATCGCAGTAACTGCGAACAAAATTGTTGCCAAACCAAAAGAAAACAGTATTATGAGAGGTTCCAATGCAGGTGGTTTCGCGGGACAAATCGCAACATCACTAGACATGGCAGATTGTATTGAAAATCTGACTATTTCAGACAATCTCATAACGGGTGAGTTGGATGATTCCGATTATCTTGGCGGTGTACTTGGAATCGGTAAGGCCAATTTGTACTTTTACAACATAAAATTGAAAGATAATTATCTCGGATATTTGCCGAATAATGAAGAATTACCGGATGATGAAAAAATCGATATTGTAGCGGAGAGCATCGACGATTTAAAACAAAAACTGTATTGGAAATATTTGACAAACAGTTACAAGTTGATTAGCGATATTTCGGACGAAGAGGCCTATAAATATTCATTACAAGTAGGAAACTTGTCAGGGCGTAAAAGTAACAGCGCGTACATAAACTATTTTATTGGTGTGAACGTGCAGTATACAGATGCAGCATATATGCCTTTTGCAGATGTGGGACTTATCAGTAGCGAACCGGCTACGTTGACGAATTACACGCAAGTCCGTGAGATATATCGTGATGGATTTTTCATCGTGTACGATGCAATGGAAACGGAGCATCCGTTAGCCGGTGGGCAGCCGGGTGAGTATCATGGATTCTCCAATGTAGAAGCTATTTTGACAGACTACAAGGATGAAACGATAAGCAGAGCATATGCATACGACTTGCATACCAACTATTTGGAAGGAGCGCTTTCCCTTGTTTCCGTGGAAGATGTTTGCGAGCTGACTTATCACGACGGAACAAAATATCAGTCTGAATTCAAACTGGCAGACGATAGTGTTTTCCCGATGGTAGTGTTCCGTTCCAGCGCTTCCGGTAGTTTGGACGAAGTATTACAAACATATATTAACGTGCTTAGTAATAACTCCGGTGCTATCAACAGCTACGAAGGTCAGGATATTGTCGTTTCCACAAAAGCCATGAAGCTTGTGGATGGTGTAGTGGAAGAAAACACAGATAATCCGACCGCTGTTGTGAAGGCAACGGAAACAAGTAATAAATACGTATTCGATAATAAGTCCGGCGAAAATCGTCTGTATGATACAATGACGAATGCAAAAAATGCAACGTTTACACTTATCACGGTAGAATATCAGTATGACGGCGAGACAAAATGGACAATGGAAATTCCGGTTTATGTGGAACAGCGTCTGGAATACAACACGCATATGCGTTTTGTGGAAGGAATCGAGTATAACATAGACACGATTAAAAACGGACAATACGTACCGGGTAGTGCGGAGCAAAAAGCAGCGGTTGCACTGGATGCAGGATCTAGCTATAGCTTGTATTTGGAATATATTTACGGGGAAACGAGAGAATTGTATCCCGGTAAAACAGTTCCCAAAGTAATTTATATGGATAGCCAGTACAATATTCCGTTTTTATCCGGCACAAGAATGACACTCATTGATTTGGAGGACAATGGAAAAACGTATTACTACACGGTTGGCGATGCGGATGGAAGTGCCATTGATTTTGCAAGTTTTACGGACGGTGACGGCAACAATTATGTAGCCAAACATGTCAATGAGAATGATGTAGTATCCGGAAATGAGAAAAAATGTACATACAAAGATAGCTTTATTGATGTGTGCGGAAACGAAAAAAACGATGTGACAATGGAGCGCTATGTTTTGTTGGTAGATACCGATGCAGTACAGGACAAATCCCGAACCATTGCAACATACGAGTTGCGTATGCGGTTTGCGGAGGACGATGCCACGGAGGAGACATTCCGCTGGATTGATAAACAAGAGCATTGTACGGTTATGATCAGTGAGACGCAGGGCATGATAAGTGAATTTGTGACTGCGCAGACAACGGTTGCAACAGATAGTGTGATTGGGGATGACGGTCAGGTTGTCATGGACATTACGTATGACATTACGCTGGATGGAGCATGGCTTGGTACAAATGCAGGTTTGCCGAGATATTTTGATATCGGCATTGGTATTTCAGGCCAGGTAGATGGCGGACAGTTTACGATTCCGGTACCGATTGGAACCGTAGTAACTTTTGAAGCACCAACCACAGATGCAAATGGTGATACGGTTTATGAGACAGTCGGTTCTTGTGTAGTGCAAGGACAGGATTCTTCAAAAGTTTATTTCTATGAAAACAGCGGATTCAAAAATCTGATGCAGATGTCGCCTGGAACGACGACAGAGTCCGTGCGTGTTACAATGGATTTTTCAGCAGCAGATTTAAGCGGCTTCGCAGATATGGATGAAGATACTATTTATCATGTTTCTGCAGAACTGATTGAAACAACGGATAAAGAAAATCCGGAAATCGGTAAAGTAAAAGATACATTTTTGGCGCAGGTTGGTTTGCAAGTTGTTTCTGATATCAGCCTGGTAGTTGAACCGACAGATTTGATGACGCTTGGAGTTAACCGTTTCCAACCGGAAGAAACTGACAAAGGTGTCATTCCTTTTGAAGTTAAAATTGCTTTCCCGACAGACGGCTACACAGAAGATGCGCTGGAAGATAAGTATTATACCATTGTGTTTAAGACAGAACAAAAGATGGTAAATGACCAGACAGGAGAGACCGAGTATCAAGAATATAACGGCAACCTGATTGAAATTTACAGCGGTACCGTAGACCCCACAGCGGCAAGCGGTGATGGTTCTACAGGCGGAAATCAAGGTGGTGCTGTAGTTGGAACTCCGATACCGATTACCTACAATACAATGCAGTTTGCGGATATTACGCTTGGTGAAATCAAAGAGACAGAATACACATTGTACGCAAAAGAAGGACTTGATTTTACAAACTATCGTGTTCGTGCATACTTGATTATTTCAGACAGTGCGCCAACACAGGCAGCAGATTTGGAAGTAGGGAATGAATTGCAAAATGACTTCTTCATCTACACGGTAGCAAAAGTAAAAACAGATTTGGAGTAGAATAGAATGTAAAAAATCCCCCAAAAGTTAGCAATCTAACGATTGGGGGATGTTCTCTTGTGTAATTAAGAAAGTCTAACGGTCTTCCAACATATACGCAATCAAATCCAAATCTTTTTCCAAATCTTCAAAAGTCGGATAATACGCATCACTCTGATAAATCCGTTTTACCATAGAGTGATCTAAGGCGTCAAATTCGCGAACCGGAATCGGTTTGCTGAAGAAATATCCTTGAGCAGAATCACTGCATAACTCACTTAATAAATTGGCTTGTTCTAATGTCTCAACACCTTCTGTAGTAACATCAACACCGACATCCTTTGTCATAGCAATCAAATAACGCAAAATGGAAATGCCTTCTTCGGTTTTGCTGTTCTGTTCAAAAAATCTGCGGTCAATTTTAATCTGATCAATCGGGTAGTTGTGAATCAGACTGATAGGACTGTTCAAACTTCCGAAATTATCGATACAGATGCGATACCCGTGTGCTTTCAGCTTCTGCATAATGGCTTTTGTGTTTTCGTTGTCGCCGGAAAAAGCACGTTCCGGAATTTCCAAAATCAGCATTTTTTTGCTAATCAGATAATGCTCACACAGTTCGTCCAAATAATCGATAAACTTTGTATTTTGTAAATGGAATGGCGCGATGTTCATGGAAATCGGCGTCGGCTCCATATGATTGTCTATCCAGCGACGGATTGTTTTCAGACACTCTTCCCACATATAATAGTCCAGCTTTTGCACCAGATTGGTACTTTCAAAAAGCGGAATAAAGCTGTACGGTGAAAGGATGCCTTTTCCAGGATAATCCCAACGGACCAAAGCTTCTGCACTTACAATGCGGAAAGTGCGCAAATCAACAAGCGGCTGCAAGTAGATAAGGAATTTGTTTTCCTCCAAAGCGGCAGACATCTCCTCGCTCATATGCTTGTTCTGACGGAAGTTTGCTTCCAATTCATCCGAATAAATCACATAATTGCATTCCTCCGGATTTTTAACAAACTTCTGGGCAAGCATACAGGCATTTACCATCTCCATAACAGGCTGTTTGTAATCTTTGATTTCGTATACACCAAAAGAGGAAAGTACGGTAAAGTTTTCGCTGTAGCTTTGTATCAGCTGAGTCAACTCTTCTATTTTTGCAAGCAACGCATCATTGATTCCGGTCGGTACAAGAATACAGAACAGGTTGGAATAAACCTGAGCGTACAAATATTCCTCACGGTCGCAAACGGTGCGCAGGGCATCTGCGGCATGGAGCACAACGCGGTCCCCTTCCGTCGGACCAAACAACTGATTGATTTTTCCGATGTTTTGAATGTTAAAAGCAACCAAAGTGTATTGCTCCTCCGGCTCATCCGCAAATAATTCTCCGGTTTCTTTTAAGAAAAAATCAATGTTTTTTAGCTTTGTAATGGGGTTCGTGTATGCTACTTTATTTAGTTTTTTTAATGTTTTGGCGTTTGTGGTGCGTTCGTTTTCTAATTGCTGCTGCAAATAATCGACACGTCCGGAACGCTCCTTCATGTCTTTGATAACCTGCTTGTTGCGTGTGTAATAAACAAGCAAAAAAACGACCAAAACTAGAATAATAATTGATAAAAATATTGTAATAATTTCCATAAATTTATGATATAAGGAAAGCCCCCAAAAGTCAAGAAATATGCGCAATTCAGGTAATATTTTGTTAATGTTTTGCAGGCGGATTTAAAGTGAAAAATAAGTGCATCCTTATATTGCTTTTAAAGTGCAAAAAAAGTATAATTATATCGATATATACTTTCAGGAGGAAACCACAAATGGATATCAAAGAAAAAGTTGAAGAACTCGTAGAAAAATTAAAAAAAGATGACAAATTAATGGACAAATTCAAAAGCAATCCGGTGAAAACGGTAGAGGAGTTAGTTGGTGTAGACCTTCCGGATGACAAAATCGAAGCTGTAGTGGATGCTATTAAAGCAAAAATCAGCGTTGAAAAAATTGGCGAAGCTTTAAGCGGATTGTTTGGAAAAAAATAAGTAAAAAAAGAAAAGGATTGGCGCGCCAATCCTTTTTTGATACATAAAATCTTTCAAATTTCCACTGTCCGAAATTTATTATTTCAAATCATAATATGCGCATACGGCCTCAAAGCGTTTCATTTCAATTAAGTTTGAGGTGTTGACAGCGCGGTGCTCTTCAAACACTTCTGCAAAGGCTGTAACCGCATTTTCGGCGTTTTGTACCGGCATTAAAAAAAAGTCGCGTATTTTGTCTTTTTTGCGCAGTTGCACAAAGGATATGTATTGATTTTTGAGCTTGGTAAATTTCCATGCCATAAGACCGAAAAATTCCGGTGAAAGAGTAATCAGTATTTCCTGATTATTCGGCATATTTTCCAGTTCATAAATGAGTCGCGGCATGTCGGTAAGCGGTTCCGTGTGTCCGTTTATGGACATTGTGTACTGTACTTGAATGGAGTCGTCTTTTTTGCCTGCGTTTGCATTTGCAAAAATTTTAAAAACGGCAACAACGCCAATGGCAAGTGCAAGCCCCATAATAATAAAAGCTGCGCCTGCGAGAGGTTCCGCTCCGCTTGTGATGATGGCGATTCCCAATCCGACAAAGAGCAATCCGACCAACGCGCCAAAAATAACAAAAAGTCTCCAATCCTGTTTCTTTCGCATAATTTTTATCCTCCCAATAAATTAGTTTCTCACAAGATTTATTATAGCTTTCCGTTGACATGCCTGTAAAGCCAAAGCTAGAATATAGAAAGAAAAAGAAAGGGGAGGTATTTGAGTGTGAAACCAAAAAAGAACCGTTCCGCAAAAATATTTGCTATTTTTTTAATTGTGTTAGGCAGTATGATGTGCTATAAGATTGCGGATGTTTTTATGGAAAAAGAGGAAATCTATGCAACGGTGACGGACACCTATCACACACATAGCAGAAAAGGCAGAGATTTTGGAGCCTGCAATGTAGAATGGGTGGATTTGGAAGGTCAAGTGCAGACAGAAAACCGGTTGGAAAATAAAGAGGGCGCTGAAGTGGGAGATGCGTTTCTCATTTTGGTGGATGCGAGGACGCACTCCAAAAGAGTATTGCCCAATGCAAATAATGTAGCCATGTTTGTCCTTGGTCTCTTCTTTTTGGTGCCTGGTATTATCGTATATAGTATGACAAGAAAAAGAAACTAAAAAATTATAATTTTTGAAAAATCCCCTAGCGTAATGTATTGCTTGTGACGCAGCGTAATGATGCACAATAGGTGCATAAGGAGGTGAAAAGCTATGTCAAAATATACAACCGGAGAAATCGCGAAGTTGTGTAACGTATCTGTCAGGACGGTACAATATTATGATACGAGAAACATTCTTGTGCCAAGTGAATTGAGCGAAGGCGGTCGTCGTCTTTATTCGGAAGAGGACTTAAAGCGCATGCGCATTATATGTTTTCTTCGTGAGCTTGATTTGCCAATCAACAGCATTGGTGAACTGCTCTCAGAAAAAGAACCGGGAAGAGTTATTTCGCTTTTGCTTGAGCAACAGGAGAGTGCACTTCGCAAGGAGATGGATGAGCGCCGCACGAGACTGGATTTGATTGTGGAGATGAAGCAGGAGCTCAAAAATATTTCTCATTTTTCCGTTGAATCTATCGGTGATATAGCTCATGTGATGTCAAATAAGAAAAAATTAAGAAAGGTGCGGGCTGTTATGCTTGCAGTGGGCATTCCGCTTGACATCGCGGAAGTGGCAGCTGTTGTGCTCTGGATTGTAAAAGGCATTTGGTGGCCGTTTGCATTGTGGATTTTGGTGGACATTATTTTAGCAGCTGTTGTTGTAAAATATTATTACAAAAAAGCAGCATATATTTGTCCGGATTGCCACGAAGTATTCAAACCAAGCTTTAAAGAAATGTTTTGGGCAAAACATACGCCGAGCACACGAAAACTTACTTGCACCTGTTGCGGTTACAATGGATTTTGCGTAGAGACTTACGGAGAGGAGATTTAGAGGAATGGAAAACATAAAAGAAATATTACCATTTTTAATTCCGCTTGTTATTGTGGAATTTTCACTTTTAGCATATACGTTACATCATATTTTTACACATGAAACATACAAAAGAGGCAATCGCACAGTTTGGCTTATTGTGACGCTTGTAGGCATGAATTTTGTCGGGCCGATTCTTTACTTCCTGCTTGGTAAGGAGGAAGCATAGTCATGGATATGTTGCAAATTACCAACTTGAAAAAACGGTTTGGCGACAAAGAAGTATTAAAAGGAATTGAATTGTCTGTTCCCGAAAAAAGCGTATTTGGCTTTATCGGCAAAAACGGTGCCGGAAAAACAACGACAATGAAAGCAGTTTTAGGATTGCTTCGCGCGGATGAAGGTGATATTGCCGTAGCGGGCGAAAAGGTTGTTTACGGGCAGACAAAAACAAACCGGCATATTGGATATCTTCCCGATGTGCCGGAATATTATTCCTTTATGACAGCACCGGAATATCTGGCCTTTTGCGGTGAAATAACGGGTGTCAGTAAAAAAGAAATGAAGCACCGGAGCGAAGAACTTTTGGAGCTTGTGGGACTTGCCGGAGAAAAACACCGCATCAAAGGATTTTCCAGAGGGATGAAGCAGCGCCTCGGCATCGCACAGGCATTGTTTAATGAGCCCAAGCTTCTCATTTGTGATGAGCCCACTTCGGCGTTAGATCCGGTGGGACGAAAGGAAATATTGGACGTGCTTCTTGCGGTGCGTGAAAAAACAACGGTGTTATTTTCCACGCATATTTTGTCGGATGTGGAGCGCATTTGTACGGATGTGGCTTTTTTGAACAACGGTACGATTCATATACAGGGAAAGCTTGCGGATATCAAAACAAAATATCGCAGTGAGGAGTATGTGCTTGAGCCGGAGCGTGAAAGTGATTTACAGGAACTTTTGACGCAGTTTGCGGGCATGAGACAAACCGGTAGAAATCAGGTGATTTTTGCTGATACAGAGAACCGCTTGTTTGAAGTATTGCGTTTTATTATGCAAAAGAAAATGCCGGTGCTGAAATTGGAGCGTATGGAACCATCGCTGGAATCTATGTTTTTGGAGGTGGTAGAACAATGAAATCATTCGTTGCATTTATAAAAAAGGAATGGATGGAACAAGTACGTTCCGGACGTGTTATGATTCTTGGTATTTTGTTTGCTTTGTTTGGGATTATGAATCCTGCTATTGCAAAGCTGACTCCGTGGTTACTGGAACTGATGTCGGAAACTTTGGCAGAAACCGGCATGACGGTCACGGCAGTTACGGTAGATGCCATGACTTCCTGGACCCAGTTTTTCAAAAATATTCCTATGGCGCTGATTGCCTTTGTTTTGCTGCAAAGCAGCATTTTTACAAAAGAATATGAGTCCGGCACCCTTGTGCTTGCGCTGACAAAAGGACTGGAGCGCTACAAAGTAGTAGCTGCAAAAACGACAGTGTTGTCAGTTCTTTGGACAGTGGGATACGTGATTTGTTTCGCAGTTACTTATGCCTATAATGCTTTCTTTTGGGATAATAGTATTGCACACAATCTTGTTTTTGCAGTTATTTGCTGGTGGTTGCTTGGACTTTGGACGATTGTTTTACTTGTGTTCTTTTCCACTGTTTGCAGAGGAATTTCCGGTGTACTGTTAGGAACAGGCGGCGTATTTTTTGTATCTTATCTTGCCGGTTTGTTGCCAAAATTGAAGGAATATATGCCGACTACACTGATGAATGCAGGGACGCTTTTGGTTGGAACGGAAGGGCCGGATTTTTATACAAAAGCGATTCTGGTCGCGGTGATTTCGTCTGTTGTACTGATGGCGATTGGGATTGAAAAATTCAAACATTTTTGGTAGAATGGTAAAAAAGTTTTTCACCAAAGAATGGAGGAAAAGATGGGGTTATTTGACAGTATTGTAAGAAGAGGAATGAGAACCGTAGGAAATGCGGTAGCAGATGCAGTAGCCGAAAAGGTTGCTGACAAAGTGACAGACGGATTGGGACTTAGCAGAAGAGATAATACATCAAATCGTAACGATTCCGGCCGGACAGTTTACCAGAACGATGATAGAAATCTTGGAAGAACAGCTTATCAGAGCACAGATGATAGAAGTTTTGATGAGAAGTTGCAGAGCGTTTTAGGAAATATTTCTATGTTTGACATTCGTACGAATGTATCTGTAGATGAGCTGGAGCAGGAAGCAGGAACACAGATTTATACCAGAGGCGGTTGTTATGCAAAGCCGGATGCAATGTCTTACGTTTTGTATCAGGGCGGTGCGCGTGCGCTCATCATCAATTTGTGGTCTGATTACAAATATTATAATCATTATGCGAATCGTGAGATTGCGCAGTATTGCAAAAACAATGGCATTAAAATGTTAAATTTCTTCGAATATCTTCCGAATGAAGTCAGCTACATGGAAGAGAGAATTCGCAAGGCATTGGCATAATCGTGCAAATGCATACATAAAGGGCTGTTTCATGCATCGGGAAACCGATGCATGCGATAGTATATAGAAAAGAAAGAGAAATGTGACGATAGTTGCACCTGTGGCAGATAAAGCATATTCCGACAGCCGTTTTCCGGCACATGGCTTTGCAGGTAGCAGGGATATGTTCAGTCTGGTAGAAACAAGCACGCTTTGTTTCCTTCAAAGTTATTTCTCTTTCTTTTTTTGTTACATAAGGTATGTGAAACGATGCGGATTGTATCAGTTTGAGGAAAAGTCATGGAAATATGGGAACAGTTATTTTTGCCGGAGAAGTGGCAGGAATTTATAGCATACAAAGAACAAAAACAGCATCTTTCCAAGCGCGAAGTGGAGGAGATGCAGGAGTATGTTTTACAGGAAAAATATTTGTCTGTGCTTGCACAAATAGAGAACAATGAGTGTGCGTTGCCGCTTCCGAGCAAAAAGGAAGTCAACAAAAGCGGTGTGAACAAAAAGCGAATTGTTTACTCCTTTCCGAAAGAATTCAATATGCTTTTGAAGATGCTTACCTATTTGCTCTATCGGTATGATGGAATATTTGCGGACAATTGTTATGCATTTCGGCGCAATTATGGAGTAAAAGATGCTATCCGACGCATTCGAAGCACAAAGGGAATCCATGAAAAGTACTGCCTGAAAGTGGACATTAGCAATTACTTCAACTCCATTGATGTGTCAAAACTTCTCGATAAATTGGATTTTTTGAAAGGGAAGGACGGAAGGCTTTTTGCATTTTTGCAAAGGCTCTTGACACAGGATGAGGCACTATGCCAGGAGGACGGAAAGCAGTGCGTTGTACAGGAAAAGCGCGGAGCGATGGCAGGAACACCGCTTTCCCCGTTTTTGGCAAATGTATATTTGACGGAAACAGATCATTTTTTTGAGGATGCAGGAGTGCTTTATTTCCGTTATTCAGATGATATTTTGATTTTTGCAGATAATGAGGAGCAATTAGCGCGATTGCAAAACCGACTGTATGAGAGCATTGCGAAACATGGTCTTGCACTCAATCCTAATAAGGTGCATATTAGCAAACCGGGTGAAAAATTTGAGTTTCTGGGATTTTGTTTTTTGGACGGCCAGGTGGATTTGTCGGACAATACGATGAACAAGATAAAGGCAAAAATCAAACGTAAGGCACATGCACTTCGCAGATGGCAGCAGCAAAAGAAGTTGCCCGCAGAGCGAGGGGCAAAAGGATTTATTAAGGCGATGAACCGCAAGTTTTATGATAGCGGTGATGGTACGGAGTTTTCGTGGAGCCGGTGGTTTTTTCCTCCACTTACGACAGACGGACGACTGAAAGAAATTGATGTTTACATGCAGCAATACATCCGGTTTTGTGTGACCGGAAGACATTACAAAGGCAATTATCGGATTACTTATGAGCAGATGAAAGCCTGGGGGTATCGTAGCCTTTTGCACGAATATTATAAGATGAAAAACGGATAGAGAATAAAAAATAACAGATGATATGTAAAACGTAGTGTCAACCTGGCACTATCAGGAAATTTGAGGAGGTTGAGAAAATGATTTATAACGAGTTGCAGGATGAAAAATTATCATTATTGGGCTTTGGTACGATGCGTCTGCCGGTCAAAGAAGACGGAAGCATTGATGAAGAGCAGGTTAGAGAAATGACCCGCTATGCGATGGAACATGGGGTGAATTATTTTGATACCGCATATCCTTATCACAATGGAGAATCCGAGCGTGTGATTGGACGTATATTAAGTGAGTATCCTCGTGAAAGTTACTATCTTGCCACGAAATACCCGGGACACCAGATTTTGTCCGACGGGTACAATCCTGCAACCATTTTTGAAGAGCAGCTTGAAAAGTGCGGCGTTACTTATTTCGATTACTATCTTCTGCATAATGTATATGAAAAATCCATGGAGACTTACTTGGACCCGCGCTGGGATATTATAGAGTATTTCAAAGAACAAAAAAGACTTGGGCGAATTAAACATCTTGGATTCAGTACGCATTTCAGGACCGCCGGATTGCGTGAGTTTTTGGATAAATGCGGCGACGATATGGAGTTTTGTCAGATTCAGTTAAATTATTTGGATTGGACATTACAGGATGCAAAAGGAAAATACGAGCTTTTGACTAAGAGAGGTATTCCGGTATGGGTTATGGAGCCTGTGCGGGGCGGAAAACTGGCAAATCTGGATGATGCAAGTAATGCAAAATTACAGGAACTGCGTCCTGATGAGTCTGTTGCGGCATGGTCTTTTCGTTTTTTGCAAGGACTTCCAAATGTAAAAATGGTGCTCAGCGGTATGTCCAATATGGAGCAAATGAAAGATAATGTGAAAACGTTTGAGGAGAGCATGCAACTATCAGAGAAAGAGACGTGCATGGTGCTGGACATTGCGGAAGGCATGAAAGATTCCGTTCCGTGTACAGCTTGTCGGTATTGTTGTGACGGCTGTCCGATGGGACTTGATATACCGATGTTGCTCGGCGCCTACAATGAGGTTCGGTGCCTGCCGACGATAAACGCGGTTATGCACATTGAATTCATGGAAGATAACCAAAAGCCGTCTGCCTGCATCGGTTGTGGAAAATGTTCGGCAATCTGTCCGCAGAACATTGATATTCCTGCTGCCCTGAAAGATTTAAATGAGAAAATCAAATCGATTCCAAGCTGGGCTGAAATCTGTCGTCAGAGAGAAGAGGCAAATAAAAAATAAATGGAGGGTTTTATTATGGGTAAAAAGTTAGTTGCATATTTTTCTGCCAGTGGTATCACTGCCGGTGTAGCAAAAACTTTGGCGGAGGCTGCTATGGCAGACCTTTACGAAATTAAGCCGGAGGTTCCTTACACGAAAGAAGATTTGAACTGGATGGATAATCAGTCCAGAAGTACTGTTGAGATGAATGATTTGTCTTATCGTCCTGCAATGGCTGATAAAAATGCTAATATTGAAGAATATGATACGGTCTTTGTCGGATTCCCGATTTGGTGGTACAAGGCGCCTACTATTATCAATACATTTTTGGAAAGTTATGATTTTTCGGGAAAACAGATTATTTTGTTCGCAACTTCCGGCAGTAGCGGGTTTGGTGAAACAGTTGAGAATTTGGAACATAGTTGTCCGGGCGCAACATTAAAAGTGGGACAAATTTTCAAATCCGGCATTTCAAGAGAAGAGCTGGCAGACTGGCTAGAAAATCAGTAAGATATACAAAGCAAAATCGTGTGTCACAGCGTATTTTAGCATGTTGCAACTTCAAGTTGCCAAAAAGCAAACCTAAGTTGGTAGTATGTTTGGTGTGAAATGGGTATAAAACAACATAAACTTGGGTTGAACGATGCACCATTTTTGGCGGGGCATTCAACAAAATCTGCAGCTTTTTTACTCTTTATCATTTTCTACCAATTCGCCTCTTGCAATGTAAGGGGAATCGTTCATATTCTCATCGGTTCCTCTATCATCATACAGCTCATAATTAGGGAAAGGAATTGCGGTAATATTTTCAAATTCAATAGGCAATCCCGGAGAATTAAAGAAACTTCTTTCCTTTTGTATTTGAAAATGCAAATGGGGCTCAGAAGTATTTCCTGTATTTCCACATTCTGCAATTTTTTGCCCACGTTTTACTTGTTCACCCAAACTCACACATATGCTGTTCGGTTTGAGATGTGCCGATAAAGAATACTCATTTTCTGCGTGTTGAATCAAAACATAATTTCCACGAATATCATGTGCCTTACAAGAAGCTCGTCTGGGTGAATATATTTTGCTGTCCTGATGACTATTTTGTATCTCTACAACAATACCATCTGCCGATGCCAAAATATCCTGACCATAGCAATAAAACGAAGTTTGGCAATTATCATCTTTGCAACAACTTTTTCCGTTTTCATCTAAGATAATAAAATCATACGCATATCTTTGAGTCGGTATGTCCCATGAATGTGAGGTGTTTTTATTTACACCACCGTTAACAACAACCCATTGTCCTCTAAATGGCAAGGAGTATTTAACAGCAGTGTGATAATTCTCTATACTTGGCAGGTTACCATGATATTTACAGTCTAAAAGTATAATTCCCCACATTTGCTGTAAAGATTGCTTTAGAATAGTCAAATTCATATTCTTGTTTCCCCTTTGTCACTTGGTATAGATGGGTAATCTGTTACAAGTCATATTGTAACATAATATGACTGTTTATACCAACTATCTTCTCCTGATAATCCGGTTCACCTGTCACCAAATATATATTATTATATTGCTTTTCTGTTTTGCATTATCCGCATATACACTTCCGGTGCGATTCGCAAATAACCATTTTTATGTAAAAACTTTCGAAGCCTTGTATACTCTGTCTTAGTTCCCCATTTTTCGGTCGGCTAAGAATAACAAGTAATCTCATTCCGTAATTCCCTCCATACTCTCAATCGCTGACATTACATTTACTTTGACTCCATTCACTATTGTCACATACTCTGCAATTTTTTCCGCACCGTCTAAGCCCATAATAGACAAAGCTCTGGATTGATTACTTAAATATGCTGCTGAAGTGGAAGTAAACGGTTTTTTCGGAAGTAGCATTAAGCTGAAAGAAGAGTAAAAATGGTTAAAAAATTAAAGGGATATGCCGCTACATACCTTGCCTGACAAGGAGAGTATGTAGCAGCGTATCTTTTTTATTTGTTATCTAAAAATTCTTCAATCTGAAATTTTACGCCATCTTTAAATGCAAGCGGTGCGTATCCGAAGTCTTTTGTAGCTTCTGCGTGACTGAAAGTGCGCTCCTCTACCATACGTTGCACTTTTTCGCGATAATCCTTTTTTCCAAAAGTGATGAGATACAAGCCCCATGCACCGGCATAAGCAATCGGAAACGGAACCGAAAAGTAGTGTCTTTTTACGCCAAGATAATGTTCAATGGTGCGTAACATTTCAATGAGCAAAATCGGTTCAGCGCCGGAAAGGTTGTAGTTTTTGTTGCGGGTTGCATCGGGATTGGTAAGAACCTGATAATAGGCCTTCCCCAAGTCACCGCACCAGACCGGCTGCAACGCATACTTTGCCCCGCTTATTGTCGGGAAAAAGCGAAGTTTATTTACCATGCGGATAAACGTGGAGACGTTGTTGTCCTGCATATTGCCGTATATCATTGTGGGGCGCAAAATGGACAGCGAAATATCCGTGCCCTTGAGCAGGCGTTCCACTTCCGCTTCGATGTTGCGATACATTTCCCCGGCGGCTTTGTATTTGGAATAAATGCCCGTTGTATGCACTAAAATGAGGCGTTTCACATTCGTTTTGACTGCGGCCGGAATTAAGCGCAGTGTCCGCGCAATGCCGGCAATGTGCAACACTGTCGTAAATTGTCCCTCGTTGAATGTTTTTTCAATAAACGCTTCGTCATCCAAGCTTCCAGTCAAAATATGACAGTTTAGTTTGTCGAGTTCATATGTCTTCAATTTGTCCGGATTTCGCACAATAAAACGAAAGGAGTAATCTTTCAAATCCTCACTGTTTTTCAATAATTCCTGTAAAAAGGCGAGCCCACTTTTCCCGGTGACGCCCGTAACTAAAACTCGTTCCATAGTTCCTCCGCTCGCTAGATAGTATCATTCGTTTGATTTTTTTTATCCAGCTTCTCATTACGGATATAATATTCAAGCAGGCGAATGACATACTCCGGTGCATGTCGGTTGTCACGCTCCCACTCTGTCACAGTTCTGTAAGGTATACTGAAATAATCACAAAATTCTCTGCGGTTCATACCGGTAGATTCTCTTAATTCTTTGATTTTTTTACAAACGTCCATAAAGCACCTCCTAACAGTACACAATGCGTATTTTTATTATAGCATAGATAGGTAGAAAGGACAACAGGTAAATTATCGTAGGCGAATGCACTTTATTGTGATAAAATGGGAGCATATGGGAGGGAGAGAATATTTATGATTTGTAAATGTCAGAGTTGCGGCAGCGCAATAGAATATGATGCGGTGCTTGGTAAGTTAAAGTGTCACTATTGTGGCAATGAATACGAAGTTGCCGAACCGGATGACGCCGGCACAGAGCCGGTCGACGATGCTTCTTCGCAAGATGCCGACGAAATGATTTGCCGGATTTACAGTTGTACTACTTGTGGAGCAGAGCTTATCATTAATGATGTGGAATCGGCAACGTTCTGCGCCTATTGCGGACAACCGACGATTGTTTTTAGACGTGTGTCCAAAGAGTTGCGGCCAAAATATATTGTGCCGTTCAGCATAAGCAAAGAAGAAGCAATGGGCAGAATCCGTCAAAAGATTGAAAATGCTCTTTTTGTACCGAGTAAATTAAAAAGATATTCCATTGAAAATATGCGAGGAATTTATATACCGTATCAGTTGTATGACATGGAGTACTGCCACAATATAGTAGCGAATAGGGATTATGCAACGGGTAAATATTGTGCTGCAGTGGCAAAAGGTGTATTTAAAGATTTGCCGGTTCCAAGATCACTACAGTTGACGGATGAAATCACACAACGAATTGAGCCTTTTTACTTGCAGTCAAAAAAAATTTTTCAGCCGGAATATTTATCAGGATATTATGCAGATATGTATGATATTAACGAATCAAGATGTAATATGACCGCGGCCCAAAAGGCAGAGCGCTTATTTATACCTGCTGTTGTAAAGAGGACGCAAGGGGAAGGAGCGATACTGGAAACTGCAAATCCTACACGGAACATTTTGCGTTCTGAGTATGCGCTTTTACCGGCGTGGTTTATGACATTTCGTTATGATTTAAAGCCATATACATTTGTTGTAAACGGACAAACCGGAAAAGTAGTTGGTTCGCTTCCGATTTCAAAAATCAAGATTATTCTCTTTTTTATTATGGTACTAATGATAGCTTGTTCACTTTGTACTGCGATTGCATTTATTTTAGGGTATATGATAGAACCGTTGGTGTACATACTTGGTACAGTGGGTGTAGTATCATGCTATTTTATACGTCTGCTTTTTCCAAGTTTATTAACCACATGGAGAAATATTCATATGCGTACCAATTCGGTAAAAGTTATAAAATATGTGAGGAATCGACAAAGAAGAGACGGGGAGGTCAAATTATGACAATGGAAGAGTTGTACTTGGGTGCGATTATGGCAGGTATTATGCTAGGGTTTAGCATAGCGGTGTATTTAACGAAGAAGCGTGTGGATGAAGCAATGGTAATCGGTGATTTTTCAAATAACATAGAAGATTATTCGGAATGCCCGATTGAGATTATTCCGAAATCATCAGACCAATACTAGAGCTGATTGCCAACTGAACAAATTAGTAGGGAGAGAATATTTATGGGAAAAAAAGCGATACGAATTATTTGTAACATTTTGATTGTTATATTTGCAGTGGGATTTGTTGTGTCATTGCTGTGGTTTGTGACCGGTTCATTTGAGATGGTGCCGACCGAAGAACAAGAAGAAAAAGCAAGGTTGGCAGCACTTACGATGATGGGTGTGTTTGGAATGGCAGGAGGTTTATGTGCTGCAATGCGGGCGAAAAGACGTAAGAATATGGAATAGGCAGAGAGGTAGAATAAAATGAAAAAATTATCGCAAATATTAAATTATTTTGTTTTCCTTGCCACAACAGTGGCGATAGCTGCAGTTTTTTACGAAGGCATGGCGTTGAAATGGTTTGATGTTGTCAGCGTATTTATTATTACAATGGACTTTTCGTTTATCGTTTCTACAATAGTAAATTTATTTGTTGAGCGAAAAACAACATGGCGCTATATCAATGTGTTATCACTTTTATTGATCATTGTGGCAGTGATTATGCGTGTTTGTGAAATTACATATCCGATATGGACGCTTGTGTTTTGGTATTTTTATATTTGGTTTACATATGGGATTCGGATTACGAGAGGGAAGCAGTGAGATAGGCTTTGGAGTGTTATGAAATAATTGAAACGGGTTTGTTGACAGTGATATTGCTGAGTGGTAAGATAATAATATAAAAAGTGCTACCGATAGACGGTTAGCCCGAAGATAAGATTAGTAAAAATAACCGCTTAGTTGTTCAGGCTTTGGCGGTTATTTTTGTGTCTTGTTATTCTTTCCAAACGAATAGCCAAGACTGAAACACGTCAAACATAAGCTGATGACAGCAATCAAGCTTTCGATGGTGAGCATAAGCAAAGCCTCCTTGGTTAAGATTTCTGAGAACAGATTTCTATGTAATCGGAGGTCACAGTCCTCCGTAGAGGGCTAACCGCCTACCGTTATGGTAGCACCTAAAAACATTATAACAAACATATGTTCTGAAAACAAGGGTAAGATGTATCATAAAAAATAGTATACGTCATTTTCACAATTTTCTGCTTGATGGGCTAACACAGCAAGAAAGAGAGAATTATTTATGAAAGATTATCGTTTTAAAGTAAATCTCGGGGGAATGATTGAGATTTTGTCGGATCACTTATACAGTAGTCCGGATGTATTTATTAGAGAACTGCTACAAAATGCAGTTGATGCGATTACAGGGTTGAAAAAGTTCATGCAGACGGACGAAGGTGCCGGTGAGTATGAGGGCGAAATTACTTTGGAAATCGAAGAAGGAAGTAAGTTAGTATTTGTGGACAACGGACAGGGATTGAACGAGGATGAGATTCATCAATTTCTGGCTATTATCGGTGAGTCCTCGAAACGCAACATAGAAAGCAGACGAATCGAATCGGATTATATCGGTCGGTTTGGAATCGGCTTGTTGTCCTGTTTTATGGTGTCGGATGAAATTACCATGATTACAAAATCATGCAAAAGTGACGATGCGCCGGTATTGACATGGTGCGGTAAGCCCGACGGAACATATACGATACAGGAATGCGAAGATGATACCTTTGCAGAAACTTCCGGTACAAAAGTAATTTTGCATGCAAAAAAGGGCGCGGAAGAATATTTTACAACAAAGAAAATAGAGCAGTTAGTGAATTACTACGGAATGCTGTTACACATTCCGGTTATCATTAAAAAAGCGGATGAAAGCAAACGGATTAACCCGATGTATTTGCCGTGGGAAGGTCGGGAGACAAATAAGGCGGAAATGCTATTGTTTGGTCAGATGACGTTTGGCGAGCAATTTTTTGATTGCATTCCGTTCCATTCCGACGAAGGAAATGTTTCCGGTGCGATTTATATTTTAAATTATGGTGTATCGCCATCCGCCACAATGGGGCATCGCATTTATTTAAAAAACATGCTTTTAACAGAAAAAGGCGACAATCTTGTCCCGCATTGGGCCGTTTTTACAAAATGTATTATCAATGCCATGGATTTGCGTCCCACCGCCTCCCGTGAAGGCTTTTATGTGGATGACGTGTTGGAAAAAGCAAGAGAAAACATGGAGGAAACAATCCGGGAATTCATTATTGATATTGCAGAAAATGATCAAAGACGTTTCCGCCAGTTTTTCAGAATCCATAATCTGACACTCATGTCATTAGCGTTGGAGTCACCGAAGCTTTTTGAAACATTAATTGATTATTTTGAGTTTGAGACGACACGGGGAATGTTGACCGGTTATGATTTGAGAACGGCCAATGAGCCGCTCATTTATGCACCTACGAAGGAAAAGTATAAACAGCTCTCCCAATTGTTTTTTGCACAAAATGAGTTGTTGATTAACGTTTCTTATGTGCATTCTCTGGAACTGTTGCAACACCTCGGAACTTTCTTTGGAATCGAAGTTAATGCAGTAGCAGAATGGGAAGTCGAAGATTTGATGAAAGACGTGTCTTCCCGACACGCGGATGAAGGGTTTGCATTTTTGAGACAGGCAAATCACATTTTGAAAAAATACGATTGCAAGGCAGAACTAAAATATTTTTTCCCGGACAACCAGCCCACGTTTTATTTGCTGGACGATAATATTGTTTTAAAACGCCAAATTGCAGAAGCCAGAAAATGCGCAGATTCCATGTTTTATAACATGTTGGATGCGTTTACCACGGAAATTCCTACGGACGTGGCGGCAACTTTATATTTTAATTACAACAACCCGGTTGTCAAAAAACTGGTAGATTTGGACGAGCCGGATTTATTAAAAATCTTAGTTGAAATTTTGTATGTGCAGGCATTGCAAATCGGAGGTTTTCCGCTGCACAATAATGAATTGGGTTTATTGAATCGCAATATTTTAACACTTATGGAGAGGGGGCTTTCTGATGTATAATCCGTTTACATTGAGAAGAGAACTTGCACAGACTGAACATGGAAAGGCAAAGATTTCTGCGCTTCGTAAGGCAATCCGGGAGGCGGATGAAAATCACGATTTGATACAACAGTTGGCATTTCGTTTGGATTTGTGCTACGAATCGACGTTTTACGATGATGCAATGGATATGATGATTATATTTCCGGAGATACTTGCCTTGGTAGACGAACATCCGGAAATACCGATGCCGTTCGGAAACACCGGATACAAAAACGGGCTCGACCGCGTTTTGTGTATTTACAAATGGGTTCTAAATGCGTGTGGGGAGTATTATCAAATTCCGTTAAAAGACTGCCAACGTTTTATGGAAGATTTTAAAAAGAGGAGCCTTGCTTTTGGATACAATTTGAAACCTTATTACAAAAATATGTTTTTGTTGTATTCTTCGATTGATAAGGCATACGCAGAGGAATGTTTTGCACATTTTAAGCAGTTGCCGAGCGATAAAAACGGAGATTGTAAAGCCTGCGACAGAAATGAAGAAATTGCTTATTATTTGGAGCGTGACGAGGTAGAGAAGGCGAATGAACTTGCTGCCGATATTGACAATTTTACGCTGCAATGTTGGGGCGACGGTGTAGAGGCGTGGATGCGTATGAAGTCATATTACCTGGAGTACTATCTAAAGAAAAAAGATTTTGACCGCGCATCAGATTATATCCGGCAAATCGAGCATCAGACGATGCGTACCGAAATGACCGAGTATGAGTATTGGGACCGCTTTTTATATTGCTATAGTTTTACAGATATGGGAAAGGCACTAAAGCTGTACAAAGAGCACTGGAAAGAATGGGAGGAACAGCGATGCCCGAAAGACAAATTCCGGTCTTATATTCTGGTTGCTGCGTTTTTCAAACAATTACAAAAGCAACATGGCGGACAAACAATCAAATTAAACTTGGATAACTCGTTTTCACTCTATTCCGAAAACGGGGAATATGAAATTTCAAAATTACATGACTATTACTATAGTACCGCAAAAAATATTGCCCTCAAATTCGACCAAAGAAACGGAACGGATTACTATGCGGACGAAATGAGTCAGTGGTATGGTGTGTAAAAATAGTAGCAAGAAAAGTCTAAAAACATTGGGAGATGGCAGATAAAGTATTTGCAATCTCCCAATTGCTGTAGTATCATCAAAACAAATCAAGCGAATTCAAATCGCAAAATATTCTTTTTATTCAAAATATTCTTTATGAATCTGCCGGTTTTCCCGGAATATTTCAAACAACAATTGTTGAGAAACGCACTAGAATCAACTATAATGGAGGTAATGCATATGCTTTTAACACAATATGATGAAGAAAAACACATGCGGGACACGTACAAAGAGGGTTATGAAGAGGGCGAAGCCGCCGGATATCAAAAAGGTGAACAAATCGGTTACCTTCAGGGCGAACAGGTTGGTGAGCAAAACGGCTATAACAAGTTATTGGATGCGCAGATAAAGAAAAAATTGAACCGTGGTAAAAGTGTAAAGGAAATCGCAGAAGAATTGGAAATAGATAGTCATACTGTGGAAGAACGGCTCAAGTATTTGAAGCAGTAAATGGAATTTTGGACAAAGGAACCGGGAGTAGCAATCAGCAGTTGCAATGACGGATTCCGCCCGGTTATTTTTAAGTTGGAGAGTACAGATATACCATCTGAAAAATAGAGTCACGAAGCCAAGATAATTATGCAAATAGAGTCCTCAAAAACAGGAGTGTCAAATAGTTGACGCTCCTATTTTTAACAGGAAAGACGTTGACGTACGAATGCCTTTCGTATAAGGTAAAAAACGAACAAATAGTTATTGTAAAAAGAAAAAAGATAATATATAATATATGTTATATAACAAAAGTTATAAAAGGAGACATAACATGCCGCCAAAAGCAAAAATAACAAAGGAAATGATAGTGGATACAGCGTTTCATATCGCTCGGGCAGAAGGCGCAGATAAAATAACAGCTCGCAAAATATCCGAACAATTGCATTGCTCAACGCAACCGGTTCTATATTATTTCGCAACTGTGGAAGAGATTAAGCAGGCTGTTTATGAAAAAGCGGATCAATACCATACCGATTTTCTTATGAATATGGAGAAGGATTATGGAAATCCGTTGCTGTCAATGGGGATGAATTATATTCGTTTTTCCATAGAGGAGCGCAATTTGTTCCGACTGCTTTTTCAGTCAAATGAATTTTCAGGCAGGGCGATATGGGACTTGACGCAGCAGGAAAATGTGGAGCCGATTGTTGCTGCATTCCGGCAGGAAATGGAACTTTCCGGTGAGCAGCCAGACATATCACAAGAGCAAGTTACGGAAATATTTTCCACCCTTTTTATTTTTGTTCACGGTTATGCCAGTATGTACGCCAACAATGATTTGGTATACGATGAGGCGGAGCTCCAGCGCAAGCTGGAAAAGGCATTTATGGCAGCAGTAATTATGGAGCAGGAAGATTTTGAACAGGAGGTAGACAAATGACAAAACTGTATGAAAAAAATGAAATGAATTTTGCACTTGTATGGATTGGGTTGTATGTAGTATTGATGAGTGTTGCGGACAGTTTATCCGAATCTGTTGGAATGGCAAAATGCGTTACGGCGCCACTTGCAGTTGTTATGACGCTAGTGATTTTCTTTTGGATTCGGAAAAACGGATTGATGGAAAAATTTGGACTTTGCAAACCGGAAAAAGGGGCAAAAGAATATTTGTACTACATCCCGTTGGTGTTGATAGCAAGTACAAATGTATGGTTTGGTTTGAGGTTGAATTTATCTGTGCCGGAAACAGTATTTTATGTTATTAGTATGTTTGGCGTCGGCTTTTTGGAGGAAATTATTTTCAGAGGATTTCTCTTTAAGGCGATGTGTGAGTCCAATGTGAAAACTGCGATTATTGTTTCAAGCATTACGTTTGGATTGGGTCATATTGTGAATTTGCTTAACGGAGCTGAGCTTGCGTCAACGATTATGCAAGTTTGCTACGCCATTGCAATAGGTTTTGCATTTACGCTTCTATTCTACAAAGGAAAAAGTTTGTGGCCGTGTATTGTGACACATATGGCTATAAATAGTCTGAGTGTTTTTGCCAATAGAGAGGCAAGGACATTGAGCCTGGCAATTGTTTCTGCTGTATTTCTCATTGTTGTATCACTTGGATATGCGGCATATCTTCTCTATCCATTTTCCGTTAATGGGCAAAAAAAGGTTAGCAGTAGGTCCAACCAAGAAGGCACAAATTAATGTTCCAATGCCAACGGAACCGCCAAGTACAAAACCGACTGCAACGAACAAGACATCAACAATAATTCGCACAACGCCAAAATTCTTTTTTAATTTATCAGCAAGAACAATGGAAACCAAATCGTTCGGTCCGGTGCCGGCATCGGATTTGATGACGATAGTCATGCCAAATGCAAGAATAAGACAGCCCAATCCGTTCATAAGGATTTTGAGAATAAGAGAGTCCATGCCTGAAAATGGCGTGCTCAGGATTGCTGTAAAAAAATCAATAATCGGCCCACCAAATATCATACAAAGTATAGTACCGATTTTGATGTAGGAACGGTCTGTAAATAAAAGGATAACGATAATCAAAAAGCATATTGCGATATGTGTGTTTCCATGCGTTAATACGGACCAATCTGTTACTTGTGAAGTAGTCCTAAATATTCCCTGGACAAGAACATTGAATGGGTCGGTTCCCAAATCGGCAAGCAAAAATAACGTTACACCAAAATGTGCAATCGTTAATCCAATACACAAAATTACAATTCGTAAAATAGTCTCTTTGACAGAACGTTTCATCATAACATACCTCAATAACATGGTAAGAATCTATAAGTTGACGGAAGACAATCTAATCAATGTCTTCCGTTTTTTTCTCTAGCGGAGCTTCCAAAGAGGAAGGATTTTTCATAAATTTCCGTAACATTCGCAAGGATAAAGCCAAGTAAAGTCCGTCACAAAATCTTTCATCTGAAACAAGTCCGAATCCCATATGTTTTTCCGGAACGATTTCGTTACGCACAACAGAGGGAAACGTTTTTTCCTTGCCCATTGCAAAAAACATGCCGGTCGTTCCGAAGTTGTATGTATGATGATAAATATGGTTGATGCCGAGGGATTTTAAATTTGTAATAAAAAATGAAGTGTGGAAAGGGCTCAGCTCCAAAATAAATCGGGGCAACATATTGTGTTTGTCCATCCACATGAGTGTATTGATAACGATTTTGATGAGCGGTCCCGGAATCCATTTCATCAAAACACGCATGAGTTTGTCGGTACCGTTTTCGCCTACGCGGTTTGTTGTTTCCTTCGCGATAGCTTCGTCAATGATTTTGGCTATTTCAAAAATATTTTCGGTGCCGTCAAAACAAAGCTTAATTGTAGTACCGGTGCTGCCGTCCTGCAATGTCGGGTGTACAACGAAGCTTACCCATATTTTGGGTCTTGCGTAAATGCGCCCATTCATAACGAAACGGTTTAACTGCGGACGAAGAGCAAATACTCGCACAAGTGAAGCGATGAAAATGTGCATATAATTAATCTTGATAGATTGGGCAGCCTTCTCTTTTATATAAGCATCAAGCGGTTCGCATGCGAAAGTATCCTCAAACATGTTCATAGAGTCTGTACGTGTTTTCATGATATAGGGCATGATTTGTTGCATAGGATCGAGATTTCGTAAGATGCGTCCATCAGGTCTTTTTCCAAACATAAGGTCCTCATTTCATAATAGCATTTTATAATTTGTTTATAATCTTTACTGTTTTTTTATAATTCAAAATTATATAGTATTCGGCAAAGTGTGACAAGGATTTTTGCTATGAGAAAGGATTTTAATAGGTTGTTTTGGAATTAAAAAAAGCAGACACGTTTGAGAACTGTCTGCTTCTTACGCTGTTGTATGTAATTAGATGTGAATATCTTTCTTCAACCAATCAAGAACTTCTTCAACGGTTGCAAAGTGACCTTCAATTACACCGGTTTCAGCACGTTCGGTGTTCTTTTTCGTCTGAATTCTTAACATGATAGACGAGCCTTCGGCAAAACCGAATGCCTTGCAGCCTGCATCTACAAAAGCGCGTGTCATTTTAACTAATTCGCCGCCCTCATTTGGTCCTACGGGTTCCAATTGGGAACAATCCGCAATATACGCCCAACCGGTGCGCTCCCATGCTTTTGCGCTTTCAAGAACTGTTTTTTGAAGCCATTTCAGTTCATCAATATTAGTTTTGCCAACGCCTGCAGATAAAACAATTCTTCTTCCGGGAATAGTTTCAACTCTTTGTACTCCATTTACTTTTGCCATACGAGATTCTCCTTTGCTTATGTTTAAATTTTGTGTCGCGCCGATAGTGTCAAACGAGTTTGAAAACAGTGGCGAAATATACAGAATATTTATAAAATAAATTATAAATTAATAGAAATATTTTGTCAATGGATTCACAAAAATTGTAGAGTTCGCTATAATGTGAATGTGATATTGTAAATGTCGGATAAGAGGGATAGATTAGTCATGGAAGAAAGAGCAAAAAAAATAATAAATATGTGTCTGCAGGAGAAGAGCAAAAATCCTGTGAAAATATTTATCGAAATTGCTAAAAACGATTTTGTCAGAATACATGGACCGGAACATCATATTTTGGACGGTGCGGCACTGTTAACTGCTTTTTATAATGCGGGCGGAAAACTAGAGTTGGAAAGTAGTTTGCACGAGCTGATGCAAAGAGGTCTGCAAATGCCGGGAGCAACGTGTGGTATGTGGGGCGTTTGCGGAGCTGTGTCTTCCATGGGAGCTGCCCTTTCTATTATTGACAAAACGGGGCCATTAAGCACAGATGCTTCATGGGGAAAACATATGGAGTTTACTTCTAATGCATTGCGCAGTTTATCCCAAATCGGAGGCCCCAGATGTTGCAAAAGGGACGCGTTTTTATCTTTTCAAAAAGCAATCGAATTTGTAAATGCAAATTATGATGTGGAGTTGGAAAGCGATGAGATTGCATGTTTCTTTCGTGAAAAGAATGAACAGTGTATCGGAAATCGTTGTCCGTTTTATGTAGCAAAAAAGAAAAAAATAGCATTTATATGCGTGCATAATTCCTGCAGAAGTCAGATTGCGGAAGCACTTGGAAAACATTTAGCCGGTGATGTGTTTGAAAGTTATTCTGCCGGAACGGAAACGAAACCGCAGATTAATCAAGATGCAGTTCGGATTATGAAAGAGCTGTATGGAATTGATATGGAGCGGACACAGTATTCAAAATTGATTTCTGATATTCCGGATCCGGATATTGCGATATCTATGGGATGCAATGTAGGATGTCCTTTTATAGGCAGAGAATTTGATGATAACTGGGAACTGGAAGACCCGACAGGAAAAAGTGATGAGGATTTTAAGGTTATCATTGCGGAAATTGAACGTAGAATTTTGGAATTGAAAAAAGAAATAATATAGAGCAACAGCCGGTTGCTTTGCGCCAAAGTCTGCAAAGTTTATAATATAGGTGGAGGTGAAAAATTTCATGGAAACAAAAGATATTATATTGGAATTAAGAAATAAAGCATGTCTTTCACAAGATGAACTTGCAGAAAAAGTTTTTGTTACCCGTCAGGCGGTATCGCGGTGGGAAAATGGAGAAACGACACCAAATATCGAAACGTTAAAGTTGTTGTCCAAACTTTTTGACGTTTCAATTAACACCCTTCTTGGATCACCACGGAAACTGGTTTGCCAGTGCTGCGGTATGCCACTTGAAGATGCAAATATCAGCAAAGAAACCGATGGTATTTTCAATGAAGATTATTGTAAGTGGTGCTATGCAGATGGGGAATACACATACAAAAATATGGATGATTTGATTGAATTTTGCGCGGAACATATGGCGAATGAAAACTTTTCTCCGGAACAGGTGCGTGCTTATATGAAAGATATGCTGCCGAAGCTGGATTATTGGAAAAAATATGCTGCACTTGGCGGAGAAGAAAAATTTGATGAATTTAAGCAACAACTCCTCGATGAAATCAATGCGCTAAAAATCGAAGGTATGCCAAAAGTAGAAACGCTCAATGCTCTTGTTGGAGGCTACGTCAATCTTGAGTATAAGCTTCCAAATGGAAAAAGTGTTACATTTTTGGATGATGGTGCTACTTATTTGGGCAATCAGTTGGAATGCGAATTTGGCGGGGAACGATGTTTTGGCGTCGTTGCAAATATGGAATTTATTCTTGTATGCACGTATGAAGAAAATGGCGAAAATCCGGAGCTGCTTGTTTATAAAAAGAGATAGATGAGAATAAAGCGGGGTAGTTCTTCGATGAGAACTACCCCCTTAATATTTTCATACTATGCAGTTTTTAAATTAACCAAAGTATCTAGCAAGAAGTCCCTCGAAAGCCTTACCATGTCTAGCTTCATCTCTAGCCATTTCATGAACTGTATCATGGATAGCGTCAAGGTTCTGCTCTTTTGCACGTTTTGCAAGGTCGAATTTACCCATTGTAGCGCCGTTTTCAGCTTCTACACGCATTTCAAGGTTTTTCTTTGTAGAATCTGTTACAACTTCGCCGAGTAATTCAGCAAATTTTGCTGCGTGTTCTGCTTCTTCCCAAGCAGCTTTTTCCCAGTAAAGACCGATTTCCGGATAACCTTCTCTGTGAGCTACGCGAGCCATTGCAAGGTACATACCAACTTCTGTACATTCACCTGTGAAGTTTGCTCTCAAATCATCGATGATATCCTGGCTAACGCCCTGAGCAACACCTACAACGTGTTCAGCAGCCCATGTTCTTTCTTCGCTCTGCTGTGTGAATTTAGCAGCCGGTGCGTTGCACTGCGGGCAAAAATCCGGTGCTTCATTTCCTTCGTGAACATAACCACATACTTGACATACAAATTTCATAACTTTAATCTCCTTTTCAGTATCATTTTATTATTGTTTTCCTAGCAAAAAGTATTTCCTTTTTTTCACATTTAAGACATGTGTTCTTTACTACACTTTTCACAACAACCGTGGAAATACGTAACGTGACCGGTAATTGTGCCGCCAAAGTGTGCCCCCGCTGTCTCAATAATGCCTTCTATACTATCCATCTCGAGGTCAATTACACTATGACAGGTATCACATATAAAGTGATAATGCGACGATATATCTGCATCGAAATGGTCCATGCCATCGCCGACTCTTAAACGCTGTATCTCACCGAGGTCAGACAACAGTGTCAGATTCCTGTAAACCGTACCTAAGCTGATGTTTGGGAATTCTTCCCGGACGTTCATATAAACGGTATCAGCAGTAGGGTGATCTTTTCTGGTTTTTAAAAACTCTTTGATATACTCTCTTTGTCTGCTGTACTTAAGTGCCATCATCTCTCCTTTCGATAATAGTAATGATTACTATTTTAGTTTAGCATATTTTTTTCATATGTCAACACTTTTTGTAAAAAAAAATTAAAAAATTTTTTTAGAAAGATTTTATAAGAAAATCTTCTTATTTTTATAAACTGTTTTTTCAAATATGGTATACTCATAGTAGTGAAAAAATGGGCAGAAAGGCGGAGCCGGACATGAAGTTTAAAACAAGGTTACGTGTGACGTTTGCAACGATTGTACTTTTGCCGCTGGGACTTACGGCACTTGCGTTTTTAGGAATTGCAGTGTGTCTTGTGTATCCGACGGAAAATCGTACGATTACCGAAATTGATTATTCGCTGATGTCCGACGGCATTCAGTCGTACGGCAAGATGGCGGAAGAAATTCATGCGGAAATTAGGGCAGAGCTTGCCGAAAATCCGAGTAGGGCGCAAGACATTCCTTATTTGGAGCAGAAAAATAAATCGCTTATGAAAAAGTTTTCCTTTTTAATAGTAAGAAAAGGAGACGAGCTATTTTTTGCAGGTGATGAAGAAGCAAACACAATTTTTGATATATTGCCGGAATTTGATAACGGCGGTCACGAAGATAAAATTTACTATTTTAATGAAGTGCAACGCATCGGGAAGCAAATCGACTTTGTCTTTTCGGATGGCGACGCAGGTTCCATCTTTATTATTACACACATCAGAAGCTTGATTTCCAAGCAGTTGATGATTGATATGTTCATTGCCATTGCGCTCATTCTTTTGTTTACGAGTATTATGTTGACACGCTGGATTCATAAAGGTGTTATTTTGCCGGTAAAAGAATTAAACCTGGCAATGCAAAAAATTGCGGACGGTAATTTTGAATACCGCTTGAACGAAAACAGCAAAGGCGAAATCGGTGAACTGTATCGCAACTACGAAGATATGCGTTTGCGTCTGAAAGAAAATGCGGAAGAAAAATTACAACAGGAAAAACAAAACAGGGAGCTTATCAGTAATATTTCCCATGATTTAAAAACACCGATTACGGCTATCAAAGGTTATGTGGAAGGAATTATGGACGGTGTGGCAGATACGCCGGAAAAAATGGATAAATACATCCGTACCGTTTATAATAAGGCAAACGATATGGATCGGCTTATCAACGAGTTGACCGTTTATTCCAGTATCAATTCCAACAAAATACCGTACCACTTCCATCGGATTAATGTGGCGGATTATTTTCGAGATTGTGCCGAAGAGGTTGGTTTGGATTTGGAATCCAAAAACATTGAATTCCAGTATTCCAACTTGGTTGAACCGGATGTGACGATCATTGCAGATCCGGAACAGCTTAAGCGGGTGGTGGACAATATTATTGGAAACAGTGTGAAATATATTGACAAGGCAAAGGGGGAAATCGATATCCGTATTTTGGATGAGATTGACTCCATCCGTGTAGAAATCGAGGACAACGGAAAAGGAATTGCGGCAAAAGATTTGCCAAATATCTTTGAACGTTTTTATCGTACAGACTCCTCGCGCAATTCATCCCAAGGCGGTAGCGGCATCGGTTTATCCATTGTCAAAAAAATTGTGGAGGACCACGGCGGTTATATTTGGGCAACAAGCAAAGAGGGTGAGGGTACGTGCCTGCATTTCGTGCTTAGAAAATATTTTGGAGAAAAAGCGTAGTATAAATTTTTTATTTTGAAGAAGGGAAAGGGACAACCGTATGAGCAAAATTTTGATTATTGAAGACGAAGAAGCAATTGCAGATTTGGAAAAAGATTATTTGGAGTTAAGTGGATTTGAAGTAGAAATCGAAAATGCAGGGGATGTCGGTCTTGCGACTGCATTGAAGGGTGATTTTGATTTGGTTATTTTGGATTTGATGTTGCCGGGCATTGATGGCTTTGAAGTGTGCAAAAAAATCCGCGAAGAAAAAAACATTCCGATTTTGATGGTTTCTGCCAAAAAAGATGATATTGATAAAATCCGCGGTCTCGGTCTCGGCGCAGACGATTATATGACAAAGCCGTTTAGCCCAAGTGAGCTGGTAGCCAGAGTAAAAGCGCACATGTCACGTTACGAGCGCCTTGTGGGCAGCAGCCAGCCGGCCAATGATATGGTGGAAATCCGCGGCATCCGTATCGACAAAACAGCAAGACGTGTTTACGTAAACGACGAAGAGAAGAGCTTTACCACAAAGGAATTTGATTTGCTCACATTCCTTGCAGAGCATCCGAACCATGTGTACACAAAAGAAGAACTGTTCCGCGAAATTTGGGACATGGACTCTATCGGCGACATCGCCACTGTAACCGTCCACATCAAAAAGATCCGTGAAAAGATTGAATTCGACACCGCAAAACCGCAGTACATCGAGACAATTTGGGGTGTGGGGTATCGGTTTAAGGTGTAGCAGACACTAACAAAGGCTTGGAAACCGTAAATCAAAAATGGAGGGGAGTCTATTTGCAAAATTCGAATGTTTTAATGTATACAACAGAAGACGGTATCACAAAGGTAGAAGTTACTTTTGATAATGAGACAGTATGGTTATCTTTAGACCAAATGGCAGAATTGTTTCAGAGGGACAAGTCTACTATTTCCAGACATATTAAAAATATATTTTCAGAAGGCGAGTTGAGAGAAAGTGCAACTGTTGCATTTTTTGCAACAGTTCAAAACGAAGGAGAAAGAGTGGTTACGCGTCAAATTGCGTATTATAATTTAGATGTAATCATTTCTGTTGGTTATCGGGTAAAATCCTTACGTGGAACACAATTTCGTATTTGGGCAACCAATGTCTTGAAAGAATATATGCTCAAAGGGTTTGCGTTGGATGATGATCGTTTAAAGCGACTTGGCGGTGGTAACTATTTTGACGAATTGCTTTCCAGAATACGGGATATTCGGTCTTCGGAAAAGGTGTTCTGGAGAAAAGTGCTGGAAATTTATGCTACCAGTATAGATTATAATCCGAAGGCAGAAAGCTCTGTTTTGTTTTTTAAGCAGGTGCAAAATAAAATGCATTGGGCGGCACACAAGCATACTGCTGCTGAAATTATTTTTGAACGGGCGAATGCAGATAGTGATAACATGGGTCTTACATCCTGGGATGGAAAGCAAATTAAGCGGACGGATGTGGAAATTGCAAAAAACTATTTAAATAGTGAGGAAATAGATGCATTAAATAAAATAGTAACCGCTTATTTAGACATCGCAGAGGTGCGGGCGTTGGCACAGGAACCTATGTATATGAAGGATTGGTTGGAAACAATAGATGATTATTTGAAAATGACCAGACGAGATATATTGGTTACAAAAGGGAAAGTAACGCATAAACAGGCTATTGAGAAGGCACATAAAGAATATGAAAAATATGTCTCAAAATATGACGAGCAGATTTCGACGGTGGAGAAACACTTTATAGAGAGTATTAATGAGTTGGAAGCATTGCTTTAATGAGCAATCCTTTTTCAAATTTAAGTGAGGCAGAGATAATGAATAAAAAGCGAAAAGAAATTATTGCTAATAATGAAATATCTGAAATATATACATTAAATCTTGGCGGATATAATCAAAAAGTTTTGGTTGAAGGTAAAAAGAAAGAATTACCGATAGTAATTTTTTTGCACGGCGGCCCAGGCACGCCGATACCTTTTTCTGTGGGTTGTCGAGGATTGTTTCCGCAATTTACAGATAAATTTATAATGGTATACTGGGATCAATTAGGTTGTGGAATTAATAATTATGTTATTGATGAACAGTTCACAATAGAAAAGTTTGTTGATATGACAAAAGATTTAATTTGTGAAATAAAGAGAATGTTTCCCGAAAATTCTATTTATATTTTTGCAACATCGTGGGGGTCTATTTTAAGTGCGAAAGTTTTGGAAAAAATAACAGATATGATAAAGGGTGTTGTGGTTTGTGGTCAAATCATAAAAGAAGTATTTTTTAATGAAGAAGTATATGAAGCATTACAAAAATCAAAACTGCCAGACTCGAAATTAAGCACAATTAAAAGTGCCGATATAGATAAAATTACACCAAAGGAATTACAGTTGGTTTCTTCAAGCATAAGAAAATATACAAGTGGTTACGAAAATAAAAACGGAGAAGCAACACCGATGGGGGCTGTTATTTGGGGATTGTTAACAAGCCCAGATTATAAATTTAAGGATTTTAAAGCTGTTATGATGAATGGTTATTTGAACAATGTTTCTTTATGGAAAGAAATATTAAAAATAGATTTATCATCAACATTAAAAAATATAAAAATCCCATACACAATAATACAAGGAGATACAGATATAGTTGCATCTACCAAAACAGTGCAGGCTGTTGCAGAGGAAAGTACATATCTAAAATGTAAAGTTGTAAACAATTCGGGACATTATCCAAACAAGGAAGTAATGGATATGGTATATGAAGAGTTGATTGCTCAAATTTATGGACAATAATACTGATGTATTTAGTGCTATGAAAGATACTATGCTTAATGTGTAGTATCTTTTTCTCTGCCAAAAATTCCGAAATATTTCCACAAAATTCATATAAAATATGAGTTGCTTTTGGGGTGTTATGAGTTATAATTTTTATATCAGCGAAATGGGAATATTACCACAGAAAAAAAGAAGTAGTTTAGAAAAAGTGTTAAAAACAATTTTCTGTATAGCCAAAAACTTGAAAAAAGCCATTAAACACCCCGAAAATAAGATAAAAAGGTTATACAAAGAAGAAAATAGCGGTGGGGTGTGCTATATCGGTTTAAGGTGTAGCAGACACTTTTATTATGGAAAAAATAATGCTATACTTAAGTTAGATTAAGAAAGGAGGAGCTATATGGGTGATTCAGTAAAGAATTTATTAGATGGGTATGTTGTTGAGTTACAGAATATATACGGTAGTCATTTGCAGTCTGTTATTTTATATGGCTCCTATGCCAGAGGAGATTTTACCAAAGAATCTGATGTGGATATTATGATTCTTCTTAATTTAACAGATGAAGAGATAAAGGAATATAGACATAAATTGTCAGAGCATACGTATGATTTTTATATGACATATGATTTAGATATTAAACCCATTGCGAAAAGTAAAGAACATTTTATGAAGTGGGTAGAAAATTATCCTTTTTATGCTAATGTTAATCGAGAGGGAGTGAAACTGTTTGAAACAGCCTGATAATAATATAGGAACCGTGAAAGATTTGGTATTGCATCGCATTGAAACAGCAAAAAGTGATATTAAGTCTGCACAAATTTTAGCGGAAGCAGGCGAATACCGCAGTTCAAATAATAGAGCATATTACGGTATATATCACGCGATATCTGCGATACATGCTCTAGATGAAAATACCTACAAAAAACATAAAGATGCCTTGGCCAATTTCAATAAGGAATACGTTAAAACGGAGATTTTTCCGCGTAATATTGGCAGAAGAATATCAGAAGCAGCGGAAATTCGACATGCAAGCGATTATGACGATTTTTATATTGCGACAAAAGCTGAGGCGGAAGATCAGATTGCTACGGCGATGGATTTGCTGGAGTTGGTGCAGAAGTACTGTAATGATAGACTAAATGTATAATAATTAGTAAATGCTCCCCATCGGCTTATGTCGGTGGGGAATTTAATAAGGGAGAAAAATAATGAATGAGTATAACAACAATGAAGTTTTTAATGAAAATATGAACATGCAAAACGCAGAGAGTTCGTCCATGTTTTCGGAAATTGAAAATGCTGCGGGTGCAGAAACAGAATATACCACCGAGCAGGTGCAGCAGGCAAAAGATTGGCTTGGAAAAATGATTCGAGGCATGATGCTATCCAGAAGACTTTTTATTGCGTTTATCGGCGCGGCGTTTGTTATATGCGGTTGTTATTGCATTTTTGTAGAGGGACAATGGTCCAATATTTTTATGGTTCTGTTAGGACTGCTTATGGTGTTTGCAGGCGTGGGACCGCTACGCAAAATTTTTGAAAAGAGAAATCCATACCAGTCTTTGTCACAAAAACAGTATAGCGATGATGATAAAATGTAAAAACACGGCGTAAAATGTTGCTAAGCATGTCATGTCAAAGTGATTTGACATACAAAAAAACGCGTGAAAATAGCCGATGTCAAAGCACTTTGGTGGCTGACCGGAAAGAAATTCGCTACTCTTATATCAGGTCGGGAGAGGACTGATTGAGAGAGGAGGAGAAATGGAATTACACAATCAAATACGAAAATACAGGACAGAACTTGCATTATCTCAGGAGGAGTTGGCGGAGCGCGTTTACGTGTCGAGACAGACCGTCTCGAACTGGGAAACCGGAAAAAGCTACCCGGATATTCACAGCCTTCTGTTGCTTAGTTCTTTGTTTGAAATATCTCTTGACCAATTGATAAAAGGAGATATTGAAATGATGAAAAAAGAAATTAACAAAGAAGAAGTTGCACTGCACAATCACTACGGAAATATTTTTTCGATATTGTTTATTGTAGGTATTCTTTCCCCGGTGCCGCTTGTGAAATTTTTTGGACTTTACGGATTTATTGCTTGGATTATCATTTATGCAATTGGTCTTGTGTTTGCATGGAAGGCGAGAAAAATCCAGAAAAATAATGACGTAACTACTTACAAAGAAATCGTAGCTTTTTCAGAAGGAAAACTGCTTGATGAAATTCAAAAGCAGCAGGAAATCGGAAAGCGTCCGTATCAAAATGTTTTAAAATTAATCTTTGGCGCCGTGTTAGGTGCCGCAGGCGCAGCGATTATGTTGTTTTTACTGGGTGGATTTTAGAATTTAAAAAGGTGGTTCGCAGAAGCGACCACCTTTTTCTATTATTCACATCTTGCTTTTAATTCTTCCCAGCGTCTGTCGACTTCGTTCTGGAACTGAACGAGTAATTCTTCGTTGCCTTTTTTGAATAAGTGGCGGAAACGTCTCTGCGGACGAAGGAAGTCTTCCAACGGAAGTTTGTTTTTCGGCTCGTAGCTCAAAATCCATTTGCCGTCGATAACTTCGAAAAGCGGCCAGTAGCAAGTGTCTACAGCAAGTTTGCAAATGTTCATAAGCTCGCTTGTCTCGTAACCCCAGCCACGCGGACACGGTGACATTACATTCAAAAATGCAGCGCCCGGTGTATAAATTGCTTTTTCTGCTTTTGTGTACAAGTCTTTAAAGTTGGCGGTAAAAGTAGTCTGTGCCACATACGGGATGTGGTGTTCTGCCATGATAGCAGCCAAATCTTTACGAATCTGTACTTTACCGTTTGAAACTTTTCCGGCAGGAGTTGTCGTTGTATCTGCAAATTGCGGAGTTGCAGAAGAACGCTGTGTTCCGGTGTTCATGTAAGCACCGTTGTCGTAACATACGTAAACCATGTCATGACCGCGCTCCATAGCGCCGGAGAGAGACTGGAATCCAATGTCGTATGTTCCGCCGTCACCACCGAATGTGATGAATTTGTAAGTATCTTTGATTTTGCCTTTTTTCTTTAATACGTTGTATGCAGTTTCCACGCCGGATAATGTTGCGCCGGCATTTTCAAATGCGTTGTGGATGTAGCTGTCTTCGTAAGCTGTGTACGGATACATGAAAGAGGAAACTTCCAAGCATCCGGTAGCGTTTCCGATAACGGCTTTGTCGCCTTCGTGCAAAGCACGCAAAACGGAACGTACTGCGATGGTACCGCCACAACCTGCGCACATTCTATGTCCCGGTGCAAGACGCTCCGGTTTGTTCATTACTTCTTTAAAATTGTAAGCTGTTTCCATTGTGACCTCCCATTATTTACGCAAACCGATGTATTCGTACATGTCTTTTACTTTGTGGTCTTTTGCGATTTCTTCCAGATTGTTGTAGATTTGTTCGAAATCTTCAACGGTAATGTCACGACCGCCTAAACCGTAAAAATAGTTTACTGTTTCAGCTTGACATTTTGCCTGATAGAGAGCAGCTCTTACTTCAGCGCCGAGCGGTCCGCTTGTGTCAGCAAACATTTCGGAACGGTCCATAATAGCGATTGCTTTTACATGAGCAAGCGCAGCTGCAATTTCTTCTTCCGGGAACGGGCGGAATACTCTGATTTTGAGAAGACCCACTTTTTTGCCTGTTGTGGCACGGATTTTGTCGATAGCTGCTTTGCATGTTCCGGCTGCGGAACCGATGATTACGATAGCATAGTCTGCATCGTCCAAACGGTATTCTTCAAAGAAACCGTAGTCGCGTCCTGTCATTTCTTTGAAGCGTTTTGCTACGTCCAAAATAACTTTACGTGCATTTTTCATTGCTTCGCGCTGGCCGCGTTTTGTTTCCATATAGTAGTTTGAAACCGCGTACGGACCGATTGCCATCGGCTCATTCGGATTCAAAAGATAATGTTCCGGGTTGCGTTCGCCAACAAACTGTTTTGCGGCGTCATCTTCTACAAGCAAAATGTTTTCCACACCGTGGCTTGTGATGAAACCATCTTGGCAAATCATAACCGGAAGCATAACATCTTTGTGTTCTGCAATCGGGAATGCCTGCAAAAAGTTATCGTACACTTCCTGGTTGGATTCTGCGTAAATCTGAATCCATCCGCTGTCGCGTGCACCCATACTGTCAGAGTGATCTGCATTGATATTAATGGGACCTGTCAAGGCGCGGTTTACCAAAGCAAGTACAATCGGAAGACGGTCAGAAGCTGCCACATAAAGTTCTTCCCACATAAGCGCCATACCGCAGGAGGAAGTTGCTGTGAGAGCACGCGCACCTGCTGCACAAGCACCAATGGTTGCGCTCATTGCACTGTGTTCACTTTCTACATGAATAAATTCGGTGTCGATTTCTCCGTTTGCTATGTAGTTTGCCACGTACTGCGGAATTTCTGTGGAAGGAGTAATCGGGAAAGCCGGCATAACGTCCGGGTTAATCTGTTTGATTGCGTAAGCAACGGCTTCGTTGCCGGATAAACGTTCTCTGATAGCCATTTATTTACCCTCCTTCATTGTGATTGCGCCAAACGGGCATACTTTTGCACAGATGCCACAGCCTTTGCAGTGGTCAAAGTCAAAATCGGTTCTCTTTTGGTCTTTTACCGGGATGGAAGAATCCGGGCAAGTCGGTGTGCACAAAAGACACTGTTTGCATTTTTCACTGTCCCATACCGGTGTAGCGGTTCTCCATTCGCCTGTGCAAAATTCTCTGGAAGTAGCCGCTTCGTATATTTGGTTGCCCGCAGTAATGTCCTGCCAAGGGCTTGTTTCGTTTATTCTATCGTGAATCATTCTGTTACCTTCTTTCTGGAAAGCTTAAGCTCTTCAAAAGCAAGCTTAAGTGCGTTCATATTACCTTCGATTACTTCCGGTTTTTTTGCAAATTTGTGTTCAAAGGAAGTCTGCATTTCTCCCAAAAACGCATCCTGCTCCATAATGCCGGAAACTGCTACAACTGCAGCGAGCATCGGGGAGTTCGGATAATTTTTGCCAAGTGTGCGGACAGAAACATCACGCGCGTCAATCGTATAGATGTCGCCTTTGTATCCGTGTAAAAGAGGAATCAGTTCCTCGATATTTTTTTCCGTATTAATAATAAGGGCACCGTCTTCTTTCAAGCCGTGTGTAACGTCGATGCTTTCCAAGAGACTGTCATCTACTACTGCAACATATTCCGGATAATAAATGTTGGAGTGAATGGTGATTTGTTCGTCGCTGATACGGTTGTATGCGGTAATCGGGGCACCCATACGCTCCGGGCCGTATTCAGGAAATCCCTGTACATATTTTCCGGTTTTAAAAGCAACGTCTGCCAAAAGCAATGCAGCCGTCTTGGCACCTTGCCCACCACGGCCGTGCCATCTGATTTCAATTGTGTTGTCCATTTTTTTGATACCTTCCTAACTATTTCGAATATACAACAAATTTATTCTATTAACGTAAAAAAACCTTGTCAACTGTTTTTCGCTAGAAAAGGGCAAAATATTGTTGTTTTTTGCATAATTTGGAAATAAAATAAGTACATGGCAAAGAGGAAGGGGAAATAGGAATATATTGGTTTGAAGATGGAGGAAACATCCTTGAAGAATAAAATTTTGTACGAAGATAATCATATTTTGGTGTGCCACAAGCCTGCGGGGATTGCCACGCAGACTGCAAAAATCGGACAAAAAGATATGGTGAGTGAACTGAAAAATTACTTGGGAAAAGATGCATACGTAGGGCTCATTCACAGGCTGGATCAGCCGGTGGAGGGTGTGCTTGTGTTTGCCAAAACAACCTTTGCGGCAAAGGAACTGAGCAAACAACTGACAAGCAGTATGTTTCACAAGCAGTATTACGCGGTCGTTTCGGGCAAAGGATTTTTGGAAGAGACGACGCTGACGGATTATTTGATAAAAGAGAGCAAAGGGAATGTGTCGCGCATTGCGTCGCCCACAGAAAAGGGAGCAAAAAAGGCACAGCTGATTGCAAAGACTATTGCCTATCGCGAAGCAGAGGACATCGCACTTGTAAATGTGACATTACTTACCGGACGGCATCATCAAATCCGCATCCAGCTTGCGGCAGCAGGCGCACCGCTTCTTGGTGACACGAAGTACGGCGTGGCGGGTTCGCAAAAAAACATCGCTTTGTGTGCTTACAAACTTGCCTTTGTGCATCCGAAAACAAAAAAAGAAATGGAATTTTGCATAGAACCGGAAGGAGCAATTTTTGGGACTTTTTCAGAAATACATCAATCGTGAAAAAAATAAAATAACAGTATCGGAAGTTTCGGCGATGGTAAAAAAATATGCACAAGTGATTGTGTGCGCCTTTCTTTTTTTCCTTGTTGCTGTATTTCCGTTTTATGCCCCGGAAGGGTACGTGTCAATCGGTACGCATAAATACTATTTTTTTCGCTCCATCAGCTATGTGCTTGTGGCGGCGCTTGTGCCGGTGGCCATTTTCTTTGCGGCGACCTTTTGGAAAAATAAAGGGAAAAAGCGGTTTTCGCCAACGGATTACGGGGTGTTGTTTTATAGTGTGATTGTCGTGATTTCTTATTGTGGTTCCATGTGGAAACGGGAGGCGTTTTACGGCACGGACGGTTGGTATATGGGACTTGTGTCGCAACTTTTGTTTGTTGCAATTTATTTTGCAGTATCCCGTTTTGCGGTAAATATAAAAGGCTGGTACTACGTTTTTTTGGCCGCTTCGTTTGTTGTTTTTTTGCTGGGACTTTTGAATCGTTTTTCGATCTATCCTATAAAAATGGAAGGTGCCAATTCCGGATTTATATCGACGCTTGGCAACATTAATTGGTTTTGCAGTTATTGGATGGTTGTTTTTCCGATTGGCATGGTGATGTATTGGAACAAAGAGGCGGACCGTCCATGGAAAAAATGTCTTTTGGCGTTGTATTTGGCGGTTGGGTTTATGACAGGAATTGTGCAGGGCAGCAGTAGTGGCTTTTTATCGCTGGCAGTGGTTTTTTTTGTCATGTTTCTTTTTTCCTTTCGGGATGGAGAAAAATTGCTTCGCTTTTTGGAAGAAACGATGATTTTTTCGGGAAGTCTGCTTGTTTTGAGCGTCTTACGAAATACGTTTCCCAAGCAGATGAACTACGAAAATGACATTATCAATATGCTTACAAAATACGGAACGGGTCTGCTTATTTTGAGTGTGACGGTATGTGTGTATGCGGTAGTTCATTTTGCGATTCGTAAAAAACAGGTGAGCATAAAAAAACTTCATATTGTACAAAAAGCGGTGCTTGTGGCAGCAGTCATTTTTGTTTGTGTTGTGCTGGTGCAGTTGCCGGGCATGATAACAGACAAAAGCTGGGGCAACGGGCGTGGCATGACATGGTGGGCAGGTGTGCAGGCGTACAAAACGATGATGCCAATGCAAAAATTGATTGGCGCAGGACCGGATTGTTTTTATGCGTATGTGTACAGCAACGTAGATATTGCGCTGGAAGTGCGCGGAATGTTTGGCGATGCAAGGCTTACAAACGCCCACAACGAGTGGCTTACGGTGCTTGTCAATACCGGGATGTGGGGACTGCTTTTTTATGCCACAATATTTGTGTCGGCAATAGCGAGGCAGCTTAAGAAGGCAGCCGAAGCGGAAAGTCTTTTGTTTGTCAGTGCAATCTGCATTTTGTCGTATACGGTTCACAACATGATTAGTTTTCAACAGGTCATATGCACGCCCATAGTATTTGTTCTTTTGGCATTTGGGGAGTACCTGAACAAAACGACTTGATTGATAATAAAACGTATTTTTGTAAAATGATGGATAGAGTATAAAAAAGAACGTCGCATAATCGGTGTTTTCATAACATACAGGCAAGGAGACTTACAATGAAAAAAAGAGTTTGCGCATCGGTATGGGGATTATATGTTTTCCGTTGCGGTTACGGATTTGGGCGATGCGTCGGATGCGATTGACGAATTTTTGAATTCATTTACGGCAATGGAATAGTCGATGAAGAAATAAAAACAAAAGTGTGAAAAGTAAACAAAAGGTGGAGGGTAACATGAAAAAGAGAATGTTAGCACTTGTGCTTGCAATGGGGATGGCACTTTCTTTGACCGCTTGCGGTGGCAAGAAATTTGAACCGGGTACTGTGGACGGTGACGTGTATACAAACGAATCCGTTGGTATTACGGCAACTGCGCCGGATGGATTGACTTTCGCGACAGCGGAAGAGCTAGAACAGCTTAAAGAAGAGACAATCGATAACAATGTGAGCAGCGGAGGAAAACATACTAGAGAAGAATATGAGAAAGCATACGATTATGATGCCCTTCTTGTAGGAGAAGATGGTTCGCTCATTTTGATTATGGCAGAAGATGTAAAGATTACTGCAGGAGGAACTATAAGTGAGAAGTTGTATTTGGAAAGTATGGTAGCACAGTGCAAAATGAAATATCAGATGGCAGGTGCGACCGTTTCTAAATTTAAAACAGAAAAAATAGGTGGATTAGAATTTGCATATACGGATACGTCATTTTCTATAAATGGTATTTCATGTTCCATGGAATGGTATGTATATGGCATGGGTGATGTCATGTATTCCATTACTCTTTTAGACCTTGGTGGCTCTACAAAGGAGTTTGATTTGTTTATGAATTCTTTTGAAGCAGTGAAATAGTTTCAAAAAATATAATTGACAAATCTTTTCCTATCTTCAACAATCAAGGTTAAATTGATAACAGCGTTGAAGAGGGTTAGCACAGATACGAAGCGTTGCAGAGAGAAAACCAAAGGTGCGAGTAACAACACTAATTAGGATGGAACCGCCGAAGTATTCGGTCCCTTGCGGGGCGGATGCTTGGGCGGTTTTTTGTTATGGCGACGAGGAAAAGGGTCATCGTGCTTGCACGAATGACCCTTTGACGACCGCTAATCAGAGCGCGATACGCAAAGCGTAACGCGTCTCTGTTGTATCAGACTGTGACGCCGGGGGCCGGATAATTCCGGATTTTTGATGTCGATTATTATGACATATGTCCTAAAATACGGAAATATTGGAATACTTCATTGACAATCATAAATTTCGTGGTAAAATTGTAATTTGTAGAATTTAAGGAAACACGAAATGATAAGTGGCGTCAAAAAAGACGCACTACAATGGAGGGAAATCATGAAAAAGAGAATTTTAGCAGTTGTGCTTACTTTGGGTATGGCACTTTCTTTGACAGCATGTGGTGGCAAAAAATTTGAAGCAGGTACTATTGAAGGAAACGTTTACACAAACAAATCCATCGGAATCACAGCAACAGCTCCGGAAAGTTTAACTTACGCTACAGCTGAAGAAATGGCTGCTTTTAAAGAGCAGGCACTTGCTTCTGTAGATATGGCTTCAGATGAAATGGATGATGCAATCATTTACGAAGCAGTACTTATGACAGAACTTGGTTCTTCTGTACAGATTGCAGCAGAAAACATGAAAATTACTATCGGTAACAACGTTAGCTCCAAATTATACTTAGAAAGCTTGCGTGATACAACAAAGTCTACATACGAAATGTACGGCTATGCTGTAGAGATGAGCGATGTTACAACAAAAGAGCTTGGTGGAGTTAAGTTTGACTATATCGATATCGAGCTTTCTGCAATGGGAATTACAGTAATGCAGGAATGCTATGCATACAGATTAGGTGATTATATGTACTACATCATCATCACAGATATGGGTGATGACACAGAATCTATCAACGCATTTATGTCTTCTTTCGCAGCTGCAAAATAAGTTATTTGTAAAAGCCCGGCCAAAATGATATAACCTTAGATGAAATTTAAAAATACGATTGACAAATCTTTTCCTTTCTTCTACAATCAAGGTTATTAAATCGATAATGGCTATGAAGAGGGTTAGTACAAGTAGGAAGCGTTGCAGAGAGAAAACCAAAGGTGCGAGGTTTTTACGGGGATTATTTGGAACCTGCCTCGGAGCTTTGTATGAAAATGCAACGTGTGTCAGCGTTAATGACAGAAAAGTTGAGTGTAATAACACTAATTAGGGTGGTACCGCCGAAGTATTCGGTCCCTTGCGGGGCGGATATTTTGGCGGTTTTTTGTATGGAAAGGAAAGAGGAAAAATGGCAGAGAAAAAATTAGTAGAAGCGATTACATCGATGGATGTGGATTTTGCGCAGTGGTATACTGACGTTGTAAGAAAGGCAGAATTGATTGATTATACAAGCGTAAAAGGTTGCATGGTTATCAAACCGGCAGGTTATGCAATCTGGGAAAATATCCAGAGCCAGTTGGATAGCATGTTTAAGGAAAGCGGCGTAGAAAATGTATATTTGCCGATGTTTATTCCGGAAAGTCTTTTGCAGAAAGAAAAAGACCATGTAGAAGGTTTTGCACCGGAAGTAGCATGGGTAACACACGGTGGTTTGAATCCTTTGCAGGAAAGACTTTGTGTGAGACCGACGTCTGAAACATTGTTCTGTGATTTTTACAAAAATGAAGTGCAGTCTTACAGAGATTTGCCGAAAGTTTACAATCAGTGGTGTTCTGTAGTTCGTTGGGAAAAAGAGACAAGACCGTTCCTTCGTTCCAGAGAATTCCTTTGGCAGGAAGGCCATACGGCACATGCTACTGCAGAGGAAGCAGAAGAAAGAACAGTTCAGATGTTAAACATCTACGCAAAATTCTGTGAAGAATATTTGGCAATGCCGGTTATCAAAGGTCAGAAAACAGAAAAAGAAAAATTTGCAGGTGCGGAAGCAACGTATACCATTGAAGCACTTATGCATGACGGAAAAGCGTTGCAGTCCGGTACAAGCCACAACTTCGGCGACGGATTTGCACAAGCATTCGGCATCCAGTATACAGACAAAGACAACAAATTAAAATATGTGCATCAGACATCATGGGGAATGACAACACGTTTGATTGGCGCGATTATTATGGTTCACGGCGACGATTCCGGTCTTGTGTTACCGCCTCGTATTGCACCCACACAGGTTATGATTATTCCGATTCAGCAGCACAAAGAAGGTGTGCTTGAAAAAGCAGCGGAATTAAAAGAAAAATTAGCAGACTACCGTGTGAAGGTTGACAATTCCGAAAAGAGTCCGGGCTGGAAATTCTCCGAGCAGGAAATGCGTGGTATTCCGCTTCGTGTGGAAATCGGACCGAAAGATATCGCAGCAAACAAATGTGTAATCTGCCGTCGCGATACAAGAGAAAAAATGGAAGTATGTTTGGATGAATTGGACAGCAAAGTAGGCGAGATTCTTGAGTTGATGCAGAAAGAAATGTTGGAGCGTGCAAGAGCGCACCGCGAAGAGCATACTTACACTGCTACAAACTTTGAAGAATTTGTAAAAATCTTTGAAGAAAAAGCAGGCTTTGTAAAAGCAATGTGGTGTGGCGAGCAGGCATGTGAAGATACCATTAAAGAAAAGCTTGCAGTAACAAGCCGTTGTATGCCTTTTGAGCAGGAACAGATTGCTGAAACATGTGTATGTTGCGGAAAACCGGCTAAGAAAATGGTTTACTGGGGTAAAGCATATTAAATATTGTTTAGAAATCTTTTAGACTTATGTCAAATATTTCACAAATAGCTTATTGATTAATGGAGATGCTATCTTTATAATAAAATAAGTATTTGTTAAATTAAATTGGCATAAGTCTATGCGATTATATGGAGAAGTATCATGGATAATGGTGTAAACGATTATAACAACGGAAACGGTTCCGGCGATAATTACAATAACAACAATGGCGGGAACGGAAACCGCAATGGTGGAAACGGCAATGGTTCCAATGGAAATAATGAGCCGAAAAAACAAGGATTTTTAGTGTTTTTGCTGGCATCGCTCATTACTCTTTTGGTGTCCAGCTACATGATGAAGCTTATGACCGGTGCCACGGAAAAAGAGATTTCCTATAGCGAATTTATCCGCATGGTAGACGAAGGGAAAGTGGAGTCTGTCCAGATTACGCCGGACCAGGTGACAATCTATCCGTTGGAAAAAGAACAGGTTGGCTTATATGGTACAGCTACCGTAACATATTATACCGGAAAAATTGAGGAAGATGAGACGCTGACAAAACGTCTTTTGGATAAAGGAATTGAAGTGACCGGTGAAGTGCCGGACAATTCCGGATTTTTGATGTCAATTATTATGACTTATGTGTTGCCCCTCGTTTTTGTGTGGATTTTGTTAAGCTTCCTGATGCGCAAAGCAACAAAGGGCGGTGGCCCGATGGGCGTTGGAAAATCAACAGCGAAAGTGTATGTACAAAAAGAGACAGGCATTACATTTAAAGATGTTGCGGGAGAAGATGAGGCAAAAGAATCTTTGCAGGAAGTGGTGGACTTCCTTCACAATCCGGGAAGATACAACAAAATCGGTGCGAAGTTGCCAAAAGGTGCGCTTCTTGTAGGACCTCCCGGTACCGGTAAAACATTGCTTGCAAAAGCGGTTGCAGGAGAGGCAGGCGTTCCGTTTTTCTCTCTTACTGGTTCTGACTTTATCGAACTGTACGTTGGTGTAGGTGCATCTCGTGTAAGAGATTTGTTTAAGGAAGCAACAAAAAATGCGCCGTGTATTATTTTTATTGATGAGATTGATGCCATCGGTCGAAGCCGCGATTCCAAATACGGCGGTGGAAATGAAGAGCGTGAACAGACGTTGAACCAGCTTCTTTCCGAGATGGATGGATTTGATACTTCCAAAGGTATTTTGATTCTCGGTGCCACAAACAGACCGGAAATTTTGGACAAAGCGTTGCTTCGTCCGGGACGTTTTGACCGCAGAATTATTGTAGATAAACCGGATTTGAAAGGTCGTGTGGAAATCTTAAAAGTGCATGCAAAAGATGTCCTTATGGATGACAGTGTGGACTTTGATGCAATTGCGCTTGCCACAAGCGGTGCGGTTGGTTCCGACCTTGCGAATATGATTAATGAGGCAGCTATCAACGCGGTAAAAGAAGGCAGAGGCTGCGTCAGCCAGAAGGATTTGTTTGAGGCAGTAGAGCAGGTACTTGTGGGCAAAGAAAAGAAAGACCGCATCATGAGCAAAGAGGAGAGACGTATTGTTTCTTATCATGAAATCGGTCATGCGCTTACTTCTGCATTACAGAAAAATTCTGAGCCGGTACAAAAGATTACCATTGTTCCGCGAACAATGGGGGCACTGGGATATGTTATGAATGTGCCGGAAGAGGAGAAGTATTTGAACACCGAAGCAGAGCTTCGTGACATGCTTGTCAGTCTTGTTGCAGGACGTGCGGCAGAAGAAATTGTGTTTGATACTGTTACGACAGGAGCGGCCAACGACATTGAAAAAGCAACGCGAGTTGCACGTGCCATGGTGACACAGTACGGTATGAGCAAGCGTTTTGGATTGATTGGTCTGGAAACGGTAGAAAGCAAATATTTGGATGGCAGAACAGCAATGAACTGTAGCGATGTGACTGCTGCGGATGTGGATAAAGAAATTATGGAAATTTTGCGGATTAGCTACGAGAAGGCGAAAGAGCTTCTGAGCGAAAACCGTGAACTGATGGATAAACTGGCTGAGTATCTTATCGAAAAAGAAACGATTACAGGCAAAGAATTCATGAAGATGTTCCGCGAGGCTAAGGGTATTCCGGAGCCGGAGGAAGAGGATAAAGTAGTGGCGAAACCGGATGCGGAGGAAGCAAAGATTGAGTCCGAAGAAGTGACGGAAACAACAACTACTGCAGAAGATGTGCAGGAACCGACGTCGGAGCAACCGGAGAATGACCAACCGCCGACAGAGCAGTCAAGCGAAGAAAATAAGCCTTCGTTTGATTACATTATTGATGAGCAGTTGGGACGTTTCTCGCATGCACCTTCCGGGCTGGGAGATTCCGTGCGATTGCCGTCAGATGAAGAATAAAAATTATCGCATACAGCGACGATTATAAAGTGTGGAAAAGTGTCGCTTTGGCGGCACTTTTTGTTATGGCGACGAGGAAAGTGGTCATCGTGCTTGCACGGATGACCATTTGACGACCGCTAATCAGAACGCGATACGCAAAGCGTAACGCGTCTCTGTGTAATATTAAAATGTGAAAATAGGTTCTACATTTTTAAAGTATAAACAAGAGACGTTTTTAGAGAGATGGGGGTATACAAGGGATGAAGGAATTTATAGATACGTACAAGCAATTATTTGAAATCATGATAGAAAACAAGGAAATGGTAATTTGTGTCGTAGTGACGATTGCGGTTTTTGTGTTTGAGATGGTGCTTGTGTACAAAGGGAAATTGAACTTTGGTCGCTCAACGAAGAAAATGGAAAAAGCAAAGGCAATGAACCACGTGATAAAAGCAAACCGTATCCGTTATAGTCATGATTCTGCTTCACATAGAGCAGACAGCGAGGCCACAGGCTTGTATGAGGCGGATTACGAATATGAAATCAATGGCCGGAAGAAAAAATATGGTTATGTGGATCAGCATTTTCCGCCGATGGTATTGGAATTATATTATATCGATAACCCTAACAGAGTGTTTCGGCAAAAGGAAGGGGTCAGTGGACTGGTTATCATTCTTTATATAATCCCGATTGCGGTTCTTACGCTACTTATTTTATGGTTAAAACCGCAAGTTTAAAATAAACAGTGGATGCAAAGTATTTTGAGATTGTTTTAAGCTTAGAGAAAGGAGGTCATATGTTTGATTTTGATGAAGAGTTAAAAAAGCTCCCGAAAAATCCGGGTGTTTATATTATGCGGGATGCGCAGGACAGTGTTATTTATGTTGGAAAAGCAGTCAATCTTCATAGCCGGGTACGCTCGTATTTCCGCAAAAACATCGGCAGAGGGCCACAGATAGACAAGATGGTGACCTTGATTGCACGTTTTGAATATATTGTGACGGATTCGGAGCTGGAAGCACTTGTTTTGGAAAATAACTTAATCAAAGAACACAGTCCGAAATACAACACGCTGTTAAAAGATGACAAGACATATCCGTATATTAAAGTGACCGTTGGTGAGGAGTATCCCCGGGTGCTTTTTTCCAGACAAATGAAAAAAGATAAGTCAAAATATTACGGTCCGTATACGAGTGCGGCGGCAGTAAAAGATACAATTGAGCTGATTAATAAACTGTATCAGCTTCGGACTTGCAACCGCAGTCTGCCAAAAGATATCGGCAACGACAGACCGTGTTTAAATTATCACATCAAGCAGTGTGCAGCGCCGTGTCAGGGATACATATCCAAAGAAGAGTACGCGGAGCATGTGGCGAAAGCACTGGAATTTTTGAACGGAAAATATGATGTTATTTTAAAAGATCTGCAAAAAAAGATGATGGAAGCATCGGAAAACATGGAGTTTGAGGAAGCCATCCGTTATCGTGATTTGTTTAACAGTGTCAAGCAAGTGTCCCAAAAACAAAAAATGACGGACAGTGACATGGAAGACAAAGATGTGATTGCTCTTGCGCAAGATGAAGACGATGCAATTGTGCAAGTATTTTTTGTGCGTGGCGGTAAATTAATCGGAAGAGAACATTTTCATATGACACATGTGTCGCAAACGCCGGCAGCACAGATATTGCTTGATTTTGTAAAACAGTTTTATGCAGGCACACCGTTTATTCCAAGGGAGCTGATGCTACAGGAAGAAATTGAAGATACAGAAGTTTTGGAGCAGTGGCTTAGCACAAAGCGTGGTAGCCGTGCATATATCCGTGTGCCGAAAAAAGGTTCCAAAGAAAAACTGGTTGAGCTGGCAGCCCAAAATGCCCGTTTGATTTTGAGTCAGGACAGGGAAAAAATCAAGCGTGAGGAAGGCAGAACAATCGGAGCTGTCAAAGAAATTGCCTCTCTTCTTGGTATGGAACGCATTCATCGCATGGAGGCTTTTGATATTTCCAACATCAGCGGTTTTGCCAATGTAGGTTCCATGGTAGTGTATGAACAGGGCAAGCCAAAGCGGAGTGATTACCGCAAGTTCCGCATCAAGACCGTAGCGGGACCGGACGATTATGCTTGTATGAAAGAAGTGCTCACAAGACGCTTTGTGCACGGTATGGAAGAACGGCAGGAACTGGAAGAAAAAGAATTGGAAAATACGTTTGGAAGCTTTACAAAGTTTCCGGATTTGTTGTTGATGGACGGTGGAAGAGGACAGGTGAATATTGCGCTGGAAGTGCTTAATGAGCTGCACATTTCCATTCCGGTTTGCGGCATGGTAAAAGATGACAACCACAGAACCCGCGGCTTGTATTATAATAACGTGGAAATCCCCATTGACAGACATAGTGAGGGATTTAAGCTTATTACACGCATTCAGGACGAGGCCCATCGCTTTGCCATTGAGTATCACCGTTCCTTGCGAAGCAAATCCCAGGTGAAATCGGTGTTGGATGATATTCCGGGCGTAGGCCCTGCACGACGCAAGGCTCTTATGAAAGCCTTTGGTTCCATAGATGAAATGAAGGAGGCAAGCGTAGAGGAGCTGATGGAGCGGGCACAGTTGCCTGTCAACGCCGCAGAGTCGGTGTATTCTTTTTTTCATCCCCTTTGTTGATAATGAATTTGACGTATGTTAAAATAAAAGGACAATGGTAAAGAAAAGAGGCGTGGGTTATGAGCGTAAAATTAAAAGAAATTATTGAAAAAATGAAATTGGAAAACCTGACACCGGATATCAGCATCAAAGGTATCCGCGTAACACAGCCGGACATCAACCGTCCTGCGTTGCAGATGGCGGGTTATTTTGAGCATTTTGATGCGACACGTTTGCAGATTATCGGTTTCGTGGAATATACCTACATGGAAGGTATGACGATGGAACAAAAAGAAGAAGTGTATACAAAGCTTCTTTCTTTTGAAATACCGGCGATTGTATTTTGTCGTGATATGAAACCGGATGAACTGTTTTTACAAAAGGCATGTGAGAGAGGCATTCCGATTCTTTCCACAAAAATGTCAACGTCTGATTTTATGGCAGAAATTATCCGTTGGTTGAATGTAAAACTTGCACCGTGTATTTCTGTGCACGGCGTATTGGTAGACGTATACGGCGAAGGTGTTTTGATTACCGGTGAGAGTGGAATCGGTAAATCAGAGACTGCTTTGGAATTGATCAAGAGAGGTCACCGTCTTGTTACGGATGACGTTGTGGAAATCCGTAAAGTAAGCGATGATACTTTGATTGGTACTGCACCGGATATCACAAAGCACTTTATCGAACTTCGCGGTATCGGTATCGTTGACGTTAAGGCTCTTTACGGTGTATCCAGTGTTAAAGATACGCAGGGCATTGACCTTGTTATCAAGTTGGAAGACTGGGACAAAGACAAAGAATACGACAGACTTGGTCTGGAAGAAGAATATACAGAATACCTTGGTAATAAAATAGTATGTCACAACCTTCCGATTCGTCCGGGACGTAACCTTGCGATTATTTGTGAATCTGCAGCGGTTAATCACAGACAGAAGAAGATGGGATACAATGCGGCAAAAGAGTTGTACGCAAGAGTACAGAACTCCTTGGCACGTAAACGTGACGAGGATGACGACTAAAATACAAGGATGATAGGGAAAGGATTTATACGGGGATGGAATTATATGTGTTTGGAGTAGATGTCGGAGGAACGACTGTAAAATTAGGATGCTTTACAGCGGAAGGCTCTTTGCTTGATAAGTGGGAGATACCGACACGTACAGCAAACGGCGGCGAAGCAATTTTGCCGGATGTTGCTGCATCCATAAAAGAAAAAATGCAGGAAAAAGGCATTACAAAAGAACAGGTTGTAGGTGTGGGAATCGGCGCACCTGGTCCGATTGATGAAAGAGGTATTGTGCATTCTGCAGTCAACTTGGGCTGGGGCCAATTTGATGTAAACGATACGTTGTCGGAGCTTCTTGACGGCATGAGAGTCAAAGCGACAAACGATGCCAATGCAGCTGCACTTGGTGAAATGTGGAAAGGCGGCGGTCAGGGATATCAGGACGTTATCGCTGTAACACTTGGAACCGGAGTAGGCGGTGGTCTTATTGTGAACGGAAAGATTCTTTGCGGTGCAGTAGGTGCCAGCGGTGAAATCGGACACATTCATGTGGAAGATGCCGAGGAAGAACGTTGCAATTGCGGCAATTACGGTTGTTTGGAACAGTACGCGTCAGCAACCGGTGTGGTTCGTATTGCAAAGCGGGTTTTGGCTTCCTGCGAGGATGACAGTGTATTGCGAAGCGGTGAATTGTCTGCAAAAGCAGTGTTTGATGCAGTGAAAGCAGGCGACGCGGTGGCAATCAAAATAGCAGACCGTTTTGGTTATTATTTGGGTAAAGGACTTGCAGTTGTGTCTGCAATTATTGACCCTGAAATATTTGTAGTCGGCGGTGGTGTTTCAAAAGCAGGAGAAGTTCTTTTTGAGTACATCAAGCCATATTATTTAAAATACGCATTCCATGCATCCAAAGAGGTGGAATTCAGACTGGCTATGCTTGGCAATGATGCGGGCATTTATGGCGCAGCAAAAATGATGATAGACTAATTAAAAATGTAGGTGCATATGTTAAGTTCAACTTTTATTGAAAATTTAGGCAGAATTATACCGAAAGAAAACATAGTGCTGAATGAATCTATGAGCAGGCATACGACTTTCCGCGTTGGCGGAAAGGCGGCCTGCTTGATTAAAGTTTCAAACAGTGACGAGCTTTCTAAACTGATTCACTTTTTAAAGGAGTCAGGAAGAGAATTCTTTTTATTGGGCAACGGAAGTAATCTTCTTGTCAGCGACAAAGGCTATGATGGCATTATTTTGAAGTTGACAGGTGAGTTTGAACATATAAAAGTGTTGGGTAACCGATTGATTTGCGGAGCGGCAGTTCCCTTGGTGAAAGCAGCCCGTGCGGCATATGAGGCAGGACTTACCGGTATGGAATTTGCATCCGGCATTCCGGGCACATTAGGTGGTGCTGTTGTGATGAATGCCGGCGCATACGACGGTGAGATGAAAAATATTGTGAAAGAAGTTACGGTTCTGGATTGGAACGGGGACGAACTTGTTTTGGACAACGAGACGATGGAGTTTGGATATCGCACAAGCATTATCAAAAGCCGTCCCTTTACCGTTCTTTCTGCTGTGCTTCAGCTGCAGGAAGGAAATGCAGAACAGATCAAGGCAAAAATGGACGATTTTGCAAATCGCAGACGCGAAAAGCAACCACTGGAATATCCTAGCGCCGGAAGTACATTTAAGCGACCGGAAGGCCATTTTGCCGGAAAGCTGATTATGGATGCAGGGCTTGCAGGATATCGGGTAGGCGGCGCGCAAGTGTCAGAAAAGCATTGCGGTTTTGTGATTAATACAGGTAAAGCAACGGCTACAGATATTTACAAGTTGATTTTGGAAGTACAAAAACAGGTAAAAAATCAATTTGATGTGCAGTTGGAACCGGAAGTAATTTGTCTTGGTGAATTTTAAAAAAACTTTAGTTGCCTTTTGGGCAGACGGGGGTACAAATGAGATTTGTAGTTGTGACAGGCATGAGTGGCGGTGGAAAAAGAACGGCCCTTAAAATGTTGGAGGATCTTGGATTTTATTGTGTAGATAATCTTCCGGAACCTCTTATTGAAAAATTTATGGAAGTATTTGCTACGCCGGATAAAGCAGAGTCTAAAGTTGCTCTCGGATTGGACGTGCGATCGGACAAGACAAGAGGCGGCGTGGAAAAAACATTGGATATGCTCCGTGAAAAAGGACATTCTTTTGAGATTCTTTTTATGGATGCAAACGACCAGGTGCTGCTAAAACGTTACAAAGAAAGCCGCAGACTCCATCCGCTTGAAATGGATGGAAGAGTTGTGGAAGGTATCGAGAAAGAACGTAAGATTTTGGGCGGCTTGCGCGAGAAGGCAGATTATGTCATTGATACGTCCAGCCTTTTGACAAGAGAATTGAAAGAAGAGATTGACCGAATTTTTGTTTTGGGCGAGGAATACAACAGTTTGATTGTAAATGTTGTTTCATTCGGCTTTAAAAACGGTATTTTGGCAGATGCGGATTTGGTGTTTGATGTCCGTTTCCTTCCCAATCCGTTTTATATCAAAGAGTTAAAACAAAAAACAGGAAATGATAAAGAAGTACAAGATTATGTTATGGGATTTGAGGAAGCGCATACGTTTCTTGCAAAACTGACGGATATGATACAATTTTTGATTCCAAACTATATTAAGGAAGGCAAGTATCAGTTAGTAATCGGCATTGGTTGTACCGGAGGCAAGCACAGAAGTGTTACACTTGCTAACGAATTGTACAAGCAACTGGAAGGAAAAGGAAGCTATGGGCTTAAGATTTCCCATCGTGATGTTGAGAATGGAAGATAGAGGAGTGTGCACATGTCTTTTTCCGGAGAAGTAAAAGAAGAGCTTTCCAAACATATAAGTTCTACGCGACATTGCCAAATAGCAGAGCTTGCGGCAATGATACATTTTTGTGCAGATTTACAAAAAAATGGCAAAAAAAACATGTTTTATTTTCGCACGGAAAATGAGGCAGTTATAAGAAAGTACTTTACATTACTGAAAAAAACATTTAATATAAGTGTTGATGTTGCTGGGGAAGCGACAGAAAAGCAAGGAAAAACGCATACATATTCCTTTGTATTAGAGGATGACGAGCAGATATATAAGGTGATGCAGGCTGTAAAATTAGTGGATGCGGAAGGAGAAATATTTTCGCCCGAACGACCGGTGAATGCGTTGCTTATTAAAAATTCGTGTTGTCAGAGAGCTTTTCTTAGAGGTGCTTTTTTGTCGATAGGCTCCATGAGTGACCCCGAAAAGAGTTATCATATGGAATTGGTTTGTACAAACGAGTCTCAAGCAATACAGTTGAGAGATTTGATACAGGGATTCCAGATAGAAGCGAAGATTGTTTTAAGAAAAAAATACTACGTTGTTTATTTAAAGGAAGGCAGCAGCATTGTTGACCTTCTGAATGTTATGGAAGCACATGTCTCACTGATGGAATTTGAAAATCACCGTATTGTAAAAGAAATGCGGAATTCCATTAATCGTCGGGTAAATTGTGAAGCTGCAAATATTACCAAGACAGTAAATGCATCCTCAAAGCAAATTGAGGACATACTGCTTGTGCGTGATAGTTATGGTTTTCAAAATTTGCCGGAAAATTTGCGGGAGATGGCAGAAGTCAGACTGGAGTATCCGGAAGCTACATTGAAGGAACTGGGTCAATATTTGAACCCTACAGTAGGAAAATCCGGTGTGAATCATCGCTTGAGAAAATTGAGTGAACTTGCGGATAAGATGAGGCCGTAGAAGGAGGAACATTATATTATGATGGTAAAAGAAGTACAGATAGGTTTAGAAACCGGGTTGGAAGCAAGACCTGTTGCATTGCTTGTACAGGTTGCAAGTCAGTATGACAGCGATATTTATATTGAAGCTGGAACAAAGCGTGTAAACGCAAAAAGTATTATGGGAATGATGAGTCTTGGGCTCGACAACGGGGAGATGGTAAAAGTAACAGCAAACGGGGATGACGAAAGTGCTGCTATGGATGGCATGGAGAAATTCTTAAGAGCTGAATAATTATGGAGATGAAAAGAGCTATCGTATGAACGGAAGCTCTTTTTTTAGAAGGGGTGAATGGTTTATGAAAAAGAAAATGCTTTTTATTTACAATCCGAAAGCAGGAAAGGCGCAAATTAAAAATCAGTTGTACGACATTCTGGATGTGTTCACAAAAGGGGGCTATTTTGTGACTGCATATCCGACACAGGCGGCAGGGGATGCCATGCGTCTTATGGAAGAGTTGCCAGACGAGTATGATATTATTGTGTGCAGTGGTGGTGACGGCACTTTGGATGAAGTGGTGACCGGTATGATGAAGAGCGGTAAGACATTGCCACTCGGCTATATTCCGGCCGGAAGTACGAATGATTTTGCAACAAGTCTGGGACTTCCAAAAAACATGAAAGAAGCGGCGGAAACGGTTGTTTCAGGAGAGGTGTTTCCGTGCGATATAGGTGTGTTTAACCAGGATGTTTTTGTGTATGTGGCAGGCGTTGGATTGTTTACAAACGTTTCGTATGAAACAAAGCAGGAAACAAAAAATGTGCTTGGACATATGGCGTATGTTGTGGAAGGAATTAAGGCGCTTCCGTCCATCAAATCGTATCATTTTAAAATTACGTATGGTGACGAGTGCATTGAGGATGATTTTGTTTTTTGCATGATTACAAACTCTACTTCTGTAGGAGGGTTCAAGCGTCTTACCGGAAAAAATGTCAGTTTAAATGATGGTTTGTTTGAAGTTACATTAATTAAACTGCCTCGCAATCCGCTTGAACTTAATGATCTTGTGACAGCACTATTCAATCAGCAAATGGATGCCAAATGTATGTATTGCTTTAAGACAGACCATATTGTTTTGGAGTCAGATGAACCGCTTCCGTGGACATTGGACGGAGAATTTGGCGGAAATCATACAAAAGTAGATATCCGTAACTGCGCAAAGGCAGTAGAAATTATGGTTCCGTCAGAAAAAGAAAGGAAATAATTGTATTTTGCAAAATATTATTGTTTCTTTTTAAAATGTTATAGGTTATAATAAAACGGTAATATATGAAAGATAATCGTATGGAGGTACAAAAATGTTAGTTTCAGCAAAAGAAATGTTAGACAAAGCAAAAGCCGGACATTATGCGGTTGGCCAGTTCAACATCAACAACCTTGAGTGGACAAAAGCAATTTTGTTAACAGCACAGGAAAATAATTCTCCGGTAATTCTCGGTGTTTCCGAAGGTGCCGGCAAATACATGGGCGGATATGATGTAGTAGTTGGAATGGTTAACGGTTTAATCAAAGACCAGAATATCACTGTTCCGGTTGCTCTTCACTTAGACCACGGTAGCTACGAACACTGCTACAAATGCTTAGAAGCAGGATTTTCTTCTGTTATGTTTGACGGTTCTCATTTCTCAATCGAAGAGAACGTTGCAAAAACAAAAGAATTAGTTGCAGCAGCTCATGAAAAAGGATGCTCTATCGAAGCAGAAGTTGGTTCTATCGGTGGAGAAGAAGACGGTGTTGTAGGTGCAGGTGAATGTGCTGACCCGAACGAATGTAAAGAAATCGCTGATTTGGGCGTTGACTTCCTTGCAGCAGGTATCGGTAACATCCATGGTAAATACCCGGCTAACTGGCAGGGACTCAGCTTTGAAACTTTGGATGCAATTCAGCAGTTAACAGGAGACCTTCCGTTAGTTCTTCACGGTGGAACAGGTATCCCGGCTGACATGATCAAAAAAGCAATCTCTTTAGGCGTTGCAAAAATCAACGTAAATACAGAATGCCAGATTGCATTTGCTGAAGCTACACGTCAATATATCGAAGCAGGAAAAGACTTAGAAGGAAAAGGATTCGATCCTCGTAAACTTCTTGCTCCGGGTGCAGAAGCAATCAAAGCAACTGTAAAAGAAAAAATGGAATTATTCGGTTCTGTTGGAAAAGCATAAGAATTGCATAATACATGAAAATAAATGGCACTGTGTCGTAGACACGGTGCCATTTTTAGTTGCTATGAGTGTGAGCGGGGTGGTATTTCTCGGTTTGGGCTCCTGCGAATAAACTCGTATTTTCTGAGTGCTTAGGAGGAAGGTGTCGCAAGTGACGTGACTGGCGTATACTCGACCTCCTGTCGCGGATATGATACAATAAATATACGAATTGTAAAAGAAACTGGGGAGAGTATCGCATGACCAAACGATTGGTTTTAAATGTAATAATGATAGCGTGTTATTTTTTAAATCTATTGATACCGATGGCGATATTGGGCGGTATTGTTTGGTGTTCTTTTGTGTTAAAGTATGAAAAGCCACTATGGGATATGTTTCTTAGAACACGTTTAGAGGATGATAGACTTGCAAGCATAGTGCTTGTCTTTACGTGGATGGGTTTTGCATATATATCTCTTTTGGGTTTTGGGGTAAAGTGCATCGTTTTTGTATTATTCCAATGTTTCTTGCATTTGTTGTGGAAAAGAAGAAAAGAACATGAGTTAATAGACGACGTGAATTTGGTAGTAACATTTTTCTTGATAATTATTGCTTTAATATTTGTTAATTAAAATACCAAAGATGTTTTTAATTTTGTTGGCAAACTGCAAAACGCGTGAGCTTCCAAAAGCACTTAGAAAAACTTATATTTGAAGTAGTCGTTTGGAAGCTCATGCGTTTTACAGTAGCCAACAAATCAAAAAACTTCCCTCTAAAATAAAAAAAGCCCCTAAAAAGGGAGGATGCCAAGTAAAGGGTCCTTTACTTGGCAATTATTATGAAAAAGTTATTTATTAAATCAATAAATTGTTATTTGCTTATTCATTTATCTTATATATTGAGTATATAAAAGAGAAATGAATAAGCAATGTTTTTGAAATTAAGTTTCTCTGAATGAAATGTAAACAAAATATGAACGTGTCAAATTGGATTACATTTTTTCCGGTTCCGGATAAATTTCACCGAAAGTTTCTACGGTAACGCTTTTCATAACCTGCGGTTCCATCGGACGGTCTGCATAGTTTGTCTGTGTTTCTGCGATTGCATTTACTACTTCCATTCCTTCGATTACCTTACCGAATGCAGCGTATGCGCCGTCAAGGTGTGGAGAAGTTTTGTGCATGATAAAGAACTGGGAACCAGCAGAATCCGGATGCATGCTGCGTGCCATGGAAAGCACACCTTCTGTATGTTTCAAGTTGTTTTCAAAGCCATTTTGTGCAAATTCACCTTTGATAGAATAGCCCGGGCCACCCATGCCTGAACCTTCCGGACATCCTCCCTGGATCATAAAGCCTTTGATGACTCTATGAAAAATAAGTCCGTCATAGTAATTTTTGTTAATTAAGCTGATAAAGTTATTTACGGAAGTCGGAGCGATTTCAGGATACAATTCAGCCTTGATTACGTCTCCGTTTTCCATTGTAAATGTTACAATAGGATTTTGTGCCATAATAGTATTCCTTTCTGAATTTTTTTGGTAAAATATGTTTATTATTTTATAGGATAAGTGTAAGTTCGTAAAGGGAAAAAGTGTGAAATAAAATGTTAAAAAAAGTAGTAGTGATTTTGCAAAATGTCATATCACCGGAGGAACAAGAGCAGTTTCAAAATATGCTGGCCAGGGAAAAGGTGGAATGCGTGTGGTATTATGCCGGAGAGCCGATGGAAGAGGTGCCGGATATTTTTGCGGAGGAAAAGAAAGAAAAACAGGATATTCTTTTTATCAGCAGTGTGCCGGAAATCTGTCGTTTGGCGGTACAGGGAAAATGCTCCTGCATTGCTTATTTGGGGAATCACACAGAAGGTGAAAGTTTTGCAGGGATAAAATATGCGATAGAAAGTTTTGACGGAATAGATATTACTTATTTGGAGCGGATTTGCCGCAGATATGCCGGAAAGCCGTGGGAAATTTTGCAGACAAAGCGGTGCATTGTGCGGGAAACAACCGTGGAAGATGTGGATGCTTTTTACAAAATTTATGCAGAACCGTCTATCACGGCGCATATGGAAGGCTTGTTTGAGGACCGGGAAAAAGAAATTGCGTATGTCAAAAATTATATCAAAAATATATATCATTTTTATGAGTATGGCCTGTGGACTGTTTTGGAAAAAGAGTCGGGAAACGTAATCGGACGAGCCGGCATTAGTTGGAGAGAAGAGACGCAGACAGTGGAAATCGGTTATGTTATCGCAGTGCCCTACCAGCAAAAAGGATATGCATACGAAGTGTGTGACGCAATTTCAAATTATGCAAAAGAAGAGTTGGAGTTGGAGGAACTTTATGCCTACATTAAAGAAGAAAATGAGGCATCCATAAGGCTGTGCAAAAAACTCGGTTTTCAAAAGGGAGAAATGGTTCCCATTCGAAACAAATTTTACAGATGTTTTAAGAGAGTATTAGATTAGTTGCCCGTTTGGCTTACGTGTGTTACAATAAGGGTTAATTGTTTACATGAAACGGAGGAAAATGAATGTCGTTATTGTTTCTTGAGCCGGTTTTCAAACAGATGATTTGGGGCGGAAGCAGACTGGCAAAAGATTATGGATATACAATACCGGGTGATGACACAGGCGAATGCTGGGGGATCAGTGCACATAAAAAAGGTGTATGTACAGTAAAGAATGGTCCTTTCGCAGGCGAGAAATTGACGGATTTGTGGGAAAATCATCCGGAACTGTTTGGAGATATTGGTGGGGACAGATTTCCATTACTTGTAAAGATTATTGATGCAAACACGGATTTGAGTATACAGGTACACCCGGATGATGCGTATGCAAAAGCGCATGAAAGCGGAGATACCGGGAAAACAGAGTGTTGGTATATATTGGATTGTGTCAAAGATGCAACGTTAATCGTTGGACATAATGCGACAACGCGCGAAGAGCTTTGTGCAATGATTGAAGAGGGTAAGTGGTCACAGCTTCTTCGCGAAATTCCTATCAAAAAAGGAGATTTTATTCAGATTAATCCGGGAATGGTGCATGCCATCAAAGGTGGTATGCTGATTTTGGAAACGCAGCAAAACAGCGATTTGACATACCGGGTATACGATTATGACCGCATTACAAACGGACAAAAACGGGAACTTCATCTGCAAGAAAGTATGGAAGTAATTACCGTTCCTTCCGAAAATTTGGCAGACAGTTTATTTTCTACGCTTGATATGGAAGTGAATAAAATGAATGTTTTGCAAAAATGTGACAAATATGTCGTTTTCAAATTATGTGTTTCGGGAGAAACTACGGTTCAACAGGAATATCCGTTTTTGCTCATGAGCGTAGTAGAAGGAGAAGGCACATTGAACGGGCAAAACATAAAAAAAGGTGATCATTTTATTGTGCCTTGCGGATATGGTGAAATGAAACTGAAGGGTAATATGGAAATTATCGCATCTACAGTAAAAGAAGTGTAGAAAAGATCGAAAATAGAAACGAAATAAAAAAAAGAAAATAATACCATCAGAAAGGGGTATCACAACATGATTGCACAACAATATAAAGAAATGCTTAACGGAAAATCTGTCATCCGACAGCTTTCCGAATTTGCCACAGAGCGTGGAAAAGAAATAGGATATGAAAATGTATTTGATTACAGTCTCGGTAACCCGTCAGTACCGGCACCGGAAAAATTTGGGGAGACACTGATTCAATTATTGCAAAATGAAGACCCGATGACACTTCACGGTTACAGCCAGAGTCTCGGTATTCCGGCAGTGCGTCAGGCGGTTGCGAATTCGTTAAACAAACGTTTTGGCATGGAATACAAAAAGGAACATATTTTTATGACATCGGCTGCGGCAAGTGCCATTGCCCATGCAGTCCGCTGTGTGACTGTGCCGGGGGACGAAGTACTTACATTTGCACCGTTTTTCCCGGAGTACAATCCGTATATTAATTTGAGTGGTGCTACGTTAAAGATTGTGCCGGCCAATACGGAAAATTTCCAGATTAATTTTGAAGCATTTGAAAGCATGCTTACGGAAAAAGTAATGGCAGTGCTTATCAATACGCCAAACAATCCTTCCGGCGTTGTGTACTCTACGGATACAATCCAAAAATTGGCTGCTTTGTTAAAAGAAAAATCCAAGCAGTACGGTCATGACATTTATTTGATTTCTGACGAACCGTACCGTGAAATTGTTTTTGCAGGCGTGGATGCACCGTTTGTATCCAAATACTATGACAATACAATTATGTGCTATTCGTTCTCAAAATCATTGTCACTGCCGGGCGAAAGAATCGGTTATATCGCCGTAAATCCGGCTTGCAAAGATGCAGAAACGATTGTCAATATGTGTGGTCAGATTTCCAGAGGAATCGGTCATAACTGTCCGTCTTCCCTCATGCAGCTTGGTATCGTGGATATGCTGGAGGAAACATCGGATTTGTCTGTCTATGAGACAAATATGAATATTCTTTATAACGAGCTTGTGAGCTTAGGATTTACTTGTGTGAAGCCGGGCGGAACATTTTATATTTTCCCGAAGGCATTGGAAGAGGATGCAAAAGCATTTTGTGAGAAAGCATTAAAATACGATTTGATTTTGGTACCGGCAGACAGCTTCGGATGTCCGGGTTATTTCCGCATGGCATATTGCATTGATACAGAAAAAGTAGAACGTTCTCTGGAGGCGCTTCGTCGCTTTGTACAAAATGAGTACGGTGTAAAATAGTAAAAGTTTGGGAAAGTGTGCGGATGCACGGAAAAAGCGCGGATGCACGGAAAAGAGGTAGAGATGTTTAAGGCAGGATTAGTTCTGGAAGGCGGCGGAATGCGAGGCGTGTATACCGCCGGATTGTTGGATTTCTTTTTGGATAAAGGAATTGATTTTTCAAATGTGTACGGTGTATCCGCGGGTGCCATTGTGATGTGCAGCTATTTGTCAAAGCAAAAAGAGCGTGCATACCGTATTTATACCGACTATATTGACAACAAAAATTATTGTAGCGTGTACAGTCTTTTGACGACCGGAGATCTGTTCAACGTCAACATGTGTTATGAGTTGATTCCGAATTATTTGGACCCGTTTGACAACGATACGTTCAAGCAATACGAAGGCAAGGCGTATGCGGTTGTCACGAACATAAAAAGCGGCAAAGCAGAATATATTCGTATAAAAGACGGAATCGAGGATTTGGCGGCAGTCAGAGCGTCCGGCTCGCTCCCGCTTGTGTCCAGAAGTGTCAAAATCGGAGATGGTTTGTACTTGGATGGTGCGCTTGCGGATTCTATTCCGATTCGCAAATCCATTTTGGACGGTAACCGCAAAAATATTGTTGTGTTAACAAAAGAAGAAGGATTTGTAAGAGAGCCCTCTTCCTTCGCTACACTGGCACTTGCAAAGACGCGTTATGCGGTGTATCCAAAAGTATATGAAACGATGCGCGACCGTCATTTGCAGTACAATACGACAATGGACTACTTAAAAGAGCGGGAAGAAAACGGGCAGGCATTTGTGTTCCGCCCTACAGACAGCTGTGGCGTAGGCAGAATCGAAAAAGATGTAACAAAGCTTCATGCACTGTATCGAGCAGGCTATGAAGACGGTGAAAAAAATTATGAAAGGATGTTAGAATATTTAAATGATTGAGATTATAAAAGCGATTATTTTTGGTATTGTGGAAGGTATCACAGAATGGCTTCCGATTAGCAGTACCGGTCATATGATTTTGTTGGATGAGTTTTTAAAATTGGATGTATCGCCGGAATTTTGGGAAATGTTTCTTGTAGTTATTCAGCTCGGTGCGATTCTTGCAGTTGTGCTTTTGTTCTGGAAAAAGATTTTCCCGTTCAAATTCAAAGAAAAGCCGGTTATCCAAAAGGACATTTTTACATTGTGGTTTAAAATCGTAGTCGGATGTGTGCCGGCTGCCGTAGTCGGTTTGCTTTTTGATGAAAAGCTGGAAGAACTTTTTTATAACCCGATATGTGTAGCGATTGCGTTAATCGTGTTTGGTATCGCATTTATCATCGTGGAAAACGGCAACAAAAACCGCAAGCCGGTTGTAACAGAGCTTAGTCAGCTGACTTACAAAACCGCAATGATTATCGGATTGTTCCAGTTGATTGCAGCGATTTTTCCGGGTACCTCCCGCTCCGGTGCAACCATTGTAGGTGCGCTTTTGATTGGTGTATCCAGAACCGTGGCAGCAGAATTTACCTTTTTTATGGCAATTCCGGTTATGCTCGGAGCAAGCTTACTGAAACTGCTAAAATTTGGTCTTGTATTTTCCGGCACGGAAGCAATGATTTTGCTGACAGGTCTTATCGTTGCCTTTGCAGTATCTGTTTTTGTCATCCGTTTCCTTATGGGTTACATCCAGAAACATGATTTCAAAGTGTTTGGATGGTACAGAATCGTACTTGGTATCGTTGTTTTAGCATATTTTTACTTGATTCGATAGAAAAAAGATAAATTTCATCAAAAAAATCAAACAAAACGTGACAAAATGTTGACAATCCGCCATTTACGCGGTAATCTAGGGGTGGTGGATTTATCACTGTAAAGAGTAACTTAGGAGTTGACGTTCCGCGTGTAGCGGCACGTGCAATGTGAAGGGAGAATATTATGGCAACAACAAAAGCAACAACAAAACCGACAGCGAAAGTTAAGGCAAAAGTTGAAGAAGCAAAAGCAGTTGAAGTAAAAGCAGAGCAGATGAAGCTCGATGTTGTAGAAGAAAAAGCAGCTGAAAAAGCAACAAAGAAAGCAGCTACAAAGAAAGCTACAACAGCTAAAAAAGAAACAGCTAAAAAAGCAACAACAAAAACAGCAGCTAAAAAAGAAGCTGTGAAAGCATCTGTAAACGTTCAGTTTGCAGGTAAATCTTACGGAACAGACGATCTTGTTAAAATTGCAAAAGATGTTTGGAAATATGATTTGAAAAACAAAGTTGCAGATTTCAAGAGCGTTGACTTGTATGTAAAACCGGAAGAAAGCATGGTTTACTATGTAATTAACGGTGACGTTGCAGGAAGCTTCGAAATTTAATTTTAAAAAGATACATAAAGCCCGTTTGTTTTGTCCGAATGGATGAGGCAGACGGGTTTTTGCATTATGAGGAGAAACAATGGGAGAGCGTACAATGAGAGAAAGAGTAAAGTGGGTTGATATTGCGAAGTTTTTGGGAGTTTTTGCGATTTATCTCGGACATTTTGGAGAAGCAACAGGGTATGCACAAAGCTTTGTGTTTGAATATCATGTGGCATTATTTTTCCTATTGTCCGGTTGTATGAGTACATACGATACCGAGACAAATTTCGGCCGGTTTGTAGTGAAAAAAATTAAGACAATTATGGTTCCTTACTGGCTGTTTTGTCTGATGACAATTGCCGTAAGCATGATTGGAAACAATCTGGATGTGGCAACGCTTGGCCAGATGTTTTTGTGCGTAGCTCAGGGAACAATCCGATTGTCTTATTTTTCGGGTGCGCTGTGGTTTTTGACCTGTTTGTTTGTCATGGAGCTCATTTTTAAATTATTCAAATATTTCAAGGCGAAATGGTTTATGTTAGCCATCTGTCTGATTTTGTTTGTCGTAGCTGAGAAAGTAATTGACCCGCGTCCGATTTTGATGCCGCATTGGTATTACAATCTGGACAGTGCGTTTTATTATATTGTTTATTATGCAATTGGTTTTATCGCATATCCGTATATTCAAAAATTGTTTAAGATGGACACGCTGCAAAAACGTGTAGTATTTACGGTGACCGGAATACTTAGCTTTGCATACGCAATCATCGTGTTTTTGGGACAGGATTTTGTCGCACCAAAGCTTGTGGCAATTCCGTACATAGGAATTTTTGTACCGATTATCAAGGCATTGATACTTATCTGGTTTAATCTTACTGTGGCAAAATTATTGGAGGGCATCAAATTATTTGAAAAGATTGGCCGTAACACATTGTATTTGTGCGGAAATGAATATATGTTAAAGACGCTTATTCCGTGTATGATGAACATTTTCGGATTGACAATGGAACTGCTTTCCCCGTTCCATTGCTATCTGTATGTCATTGTGCTGCTTCTTGCGGGTGTGCAATTTGTCATTCCGGCAGAGCAAAGAATCGCACGCGCCGTGCAGGAAAACTTTAAGCGGATGGGGACAAGCCAATAAAAATCCTCAAAAAAAATTAAGAAAAACTAAAAGTTCCGTGCGCAATTACATGCTAGGATAATAGAGGAGAAAAATAAGTGTGTACGGAGGAAGAGGATGAAGCTTCAAAAAAGAATTGGAACGGTTAGTTTGATTTTGGGAATGGCATGTGTGGTGTATTTTGTAGGTCTGGTGTCGTATGCAGGGCTTTATAACAAATTCAATTATGCATGGCTTGTTTTCGGTATCTTTTTTGGAGCGCTTGGTGCGGCTTTGCGCTTTGGCAAATTTAAAGTGTCCAAAAAAACGGCAAAGTTTGCGGCGGTCATCGGTGGCATTTTGCTGATCGTTTTTTTAAATATAGAAGGGCTTGTTGTTTCGGGATTTTTTCAAAAAGGTGAGGAAAATTTAGACTATATTATTGTGCTTGGTGCCAAAATGAACCATGGTGGTCCCAGTGTTGTTTTGCGGCAACGTCTGGATAAGGCAATTGACTATCTGGAACAAAATCCGGATACGATAGTGATTGTTTCCGGCGGACAGGGCGCGGACGAGCCGGTCAGTGAAGCGCAGGGAATGCGCGATTATCTTGTGGCGCACGGTGTGGATGAGACAAGAATTATTATGGAAAATCAGTCCACAACGACAAAAGAGAATTTGAACTTTAGCGCGGAATATATTAATATAGAAGAAGACAGAGTTGGTATTGTAACAAACAATTTTCATGTGTATCGGAGCGTAAAACTGGCAAAGCTGGAAGGCTACAAAAATGTATATGGCATTGCAGCCGGTTCGCAGGTGCTTATGCTTCCGGCGAATATGTTGAGAGAATTTGCATGCATCCTGTATTATGAGCTGACAGGTGTGATGTGATAGCAACTTGTGGCAAGAGTGGCCATGTGAATTGTGATGTAGTGAGGGATGAGGCATGACAAAAGAACTGGAGCAACTGAAAAAAATCATGGATGAAAGTGACAACATTGTCTTTTTTGGCGGTGCGGGTGTGTCCACGGAGAGCGGTATTCCCGATTTTCGAAGTGTGGACGGACTGTACAACCAGAAGTACGATTATCCGCCGGAGACGATACTGAGTCATACTTTTTATCGCAGACATTGTGAGGAGTTTTATCGCTTTTACAGGGATAAAATGTTGTTTACTTCTGCCGAACCAAACAAGGCTCATTTGAAGCTTGCAGAGTGGGAAGCACAAGGCAAAGTGAAAGCGGTTATTACGCAAAATATTGACGGCTTGCATCAAAAAGCCGGCAGTAAAGAAGTGCTGGAATTGCACGGAAGTGTGCTTCGCAATTATTGTGAAAGTTGTGGCAAGTTTTATGGCGTGGATCATATTATCCAGTCCACCGGCGTGCCAAAATGTGAGTGTGGCGGAAGTGTCAAACCGGACGTTGTTTTGTATGAGGAAGGTTTGTCCCAGGAAACGTTGCAAAAGTCGGTTTACTACATAAGCAATGCGGATGTGCTTATTATCGGAGGGACATCTCTTGCGGTATATCCGGCAGCAGGTCTGATTGATTATTACAGGGGAAACAAACTGATTTTGGTGAACAAAACAGCGACCCCGCGCGACAAACAGGCGGACTTGGTTGTGTATGGCAGTATCGGGGAAATATTCGGTTCCATATAAAGTCATATTTCAAAGCTACGGCACGGTAAGACGTATCGGCTTGCAAACGTGCGCGGTAGGAAAGAAGCAGGTAAAAATGGATATTAAAGTTGGAAATATAGTGCGTTTAAAAAAGCAGCATCCGTGTGGCAGCAGTGAATGGGAAGTACTTCGCATCGGAGCGGATTTTCGTCTGAAATGCCTCGGATGCGGACACCAGATTATGATAGCGCGCAAACTTGTGGAAAAAAATGTGAAAGAAATCAAGGAAAGTACTTGAAAAATAAATATTTTCATGTTATCATATCAATTCGTGATATATTAAATTATCCTTGCTCTCGGTTAGGCGAGGGCCAGAGACCAAAAGGAGGTACAAGCATGAACAAATATGAATTAGCCGTTGTGGTTAGTGCAAAAATCGAAGATGATGAAAGAGCTGCTGTAGTTGATAAAGTGAAAGCTCTTGTTGAAAGATTCGGTGGTCAGATTACAGGCGTTGACGAATGGGGTAAGAAGAGACTTGCTTACGAAGTTCAGAAAATGAAAGAAGCTTTCTACTATTTCATTCAGTTCGATGCGGAAGCGACAGCTCCGGCAGAAATCGAAAGCCGTATCCGTATTATGGATAATGTAGTCAGATATTTGTGCGTTAGACAGGACGAGGCGTAATAGAAAGCGAGAGAAGTAGTATGAATAAAGTAATTCTTATGGGCCGGTTAACTAGAGATCCTGAAGTGAGATATTCACAGGGTGAAAATGCAATGGCGATTGCAAGATATACACTTGCGGTTGACCGCAGAGGCAGCCGTAGTAACGGTGGGGACCAGCAGACAGCAGATTTTATCGGTTGTGTTGCTTTTGGTAGAGCTGGTGAATTTGCAGAAAAATATTTCCGCAAAGGAACAAAGATAGCTATTACAGGTCGTATCCAGACTGGTAGTTATACCAATAAGGATGGCGTTAAAGTATATACTACGGACGTTGTTGTTGAGGAACAGGAATTTGCAGAAAGCAAAAACAGTTCCGGAGCAGATGGTGGTTTTGGTGGCGGTATGAGCAGACCGGAACCGAGTGGAGCAGGTGACGGATTCATGAACATTCCGGACGGAATTGATGAAGAGTTACCATTCAATTAAGTTTGATTTTTAAGATAGGAGGCATTATCATGGCTTACAATAAAGCAGAGAAATCTGATTCTCCAATGAGAAAAAGAGGCGGAATGCGCAGAAGAAAAAAAGTTTCTGTATTCTGTGGTAAAGATAACGTAATCGATTACAAAGATACAAACAAATTAAAAAGATACGTATCTGAAAGAGGAAAAATTCTTCCTAGAAGAATTACTGGCAACTGTGCTAAACATCAGAGAGCTCTTACAGTAGCAATCAAACGTGCTCGTCACGTTGCATTGATGCCGTACTCTTGTGACTAAGATAAAACGACAAGGCTGTCGCAATTTTGCGACAGTCTTTTTGATTTTAGTGTTCCCTTTTTTGCTATTTTGTACTAAAATAGAAAGGTGTTAGTTAGTTCATAGTTTGAGGAGAAAATACGACATGAAAATCGGTTTTGATAACGATAAATATTTAAAAATGCAATCTGAACACATTTTGGAGAGAATTAAAAAATTTGATAACAAATTGTATTTGGAATTTGGCGGAAAGCTTTTTGATGATTTTCATGCCGCACGCGTGTTGCCGGGATTTCAACCGGATTCCAAGCTTAAGATGTTATTGGAATTGAAAGAACAGGCTGAAATTGTGCTTGTCATCAGTGCAGAAGATATTGAAGGCAACAAAATCCGCGGAGATTTGGGTATCACATACGATGTGGATATTTTGCGCTTGATTGACGCATTCCGTGAAATCGGTTTGTTTGTTGGCAGCGTATGTATTACAAAATATACAGGTCAGGCGGCTGCAGACCAGTTTAAGAAACGTTTGCAGGATCTTGGAATCCGCAGTTATCATCATTATAAAATTCCGGGTTATCCGAGTGATATCAAGACGATTGTTAGTGATGAAGGATATGGAAAAAACGAATATATTGAGACAACAAGACCGTTAGTCATTATTACGGCACCGGGACGGGGAAGCGGAAAAATGGCGACTTGTCTGTCTCAGTTGTATCATGAACATAAACGCGGAATCAAAGCCGGTTATGCAAAATTTGAGACATTCCCGGTGTGGAATCTTCCGCTGAAACATCCGGTTAATGTTGCTTATGAAGCCGCAACAGCTGATTTGAATGACGTTAATATGATTGACCCATTCCATTTGGAAGCGTACGGAGAAACGACCATTAATTACAACCGTGATGTGGAGATTTTCCCGGTTCTAAATGCGATGTTTGAACAGATTTTGGGTGAGAGTCCGTACAAATCACCGACCGATATGGGCGTGAATATGGCGGGCAACTGTATTGTGGACGATGAAGCGTGCAGAGAAGCGTCTAACCAGGAAATCATCCGCAGATATTATCAGGGATTGTGCGATTGCAAACGCGGCATTGGCAGCAAAGATACTTTGTTTAAATTAGAATTGATTATGAAGCAGGCAGGCCTTAGCGTAGAAAACCGTGCTGTTGTAAATGCAGCGCTGAAACGTGAGGCAGAGACCGGACATCCGGCTGTGGCAATTGAGCTTCCGGATGGCAGCATCATTACCGGCAAGACATCCGATTTGCTTGGTGCTTCCGCAGCAGCTCTTATGAACTCTTTGAAAGCTTTGGGCGGCGTTGACCATGATTTGCATCTTGTGTCACCAAAAGCAATTGAGCCGATTCAGAGACTTAAGACAAATTATTTAGGAAGCCGCAATCCGCGCCTTCACACAGATGAGATTTTGATTGCACTTTCTACGTCGGCAGCATCTGACAAAAATGCTGAAATCACATTGAACCAGATTCCGAAGTTAAAGGGATTGGAGGCACACTCGTCGGTGTTGCTTTCTTCCGTGGACGAACAGATTTTCAAAAGACTGGGCATTCATTTAACTTGTGAAGCGAAATATGAATCTGAAAATACGTTATATCATAAATAAAAGCAAGGAGCTGTCGGATATGCCCCTGTCGAGTGGACAGGGCATATCTGGACAGCTCCTTGTGTGTTTTTATGTAATGTATTTATAGTTTTATGTGCTAAACGAAATATCCTGTAACAAGTAATAAAATTGCCAGCAGTGTTGCTATAACGGAACATAGAATGCCAATAATGACAATCCTTTTTTTCTCTGTTCTGTTTTTTAAAGCCAACAGGCCTACACCGACAGACAAAAACGCCGGTATCATCCAAAAAGCAACAGTGAAAATAAGCGGAATGCTTATGATTCCAAATATGTATGATATATACGCGCATACGTCCGTTTCGCTTATTTTTGACGTTTTCTTCCCAAATTTAAGCTGCGCTATAAATAGTAGTAATACAATCGAAGTTAACAATGAAAAACCTGTTAACAAGAGTTTTATCCCGCCATCAATTAGAACGTTTTTATACACTTCTAAACAGCAGATAATACTACTGGTAATCAGCAGAGTAATATTTATTGCACTTATAGAAAAGGTTTCCTTGAAGACTCTCTCGTTTTCTAAATCTACATACTCGGCAACCTTTTGCAAAGTCTCTTTTGTTTCAATATTCATTTTCTCACTTTTCCTTTCTCCATCGATGATTTCGCGGATATCAACATCATAGAACTCGGCGATTTCTATTAAAATGCCAAGGTCCGGCATATTGCTTCCGGTTTCCCAACGTGACACGGTTCTTCCGGCCACGCCAAACTGCTCAGCAGCTTTTTCCTGCGTGAGTCCTTTTTCGTTTCGTAATGCTTTTAAAAAAGCACCTGTTTTTTTCTGGTCCACCGCAGTGCCTCCTTTCATCAATATCTTAAACAAAAGCTTCGTGAGATAACACGACATAAAGTGAGAAATGTCGTGATTTATTACCTGACAACTGATGTCTACCTTACTTCCAAGGTCTTTTCTTATCTAACCAACCATTTTTCTCCCAATAAGCTCTATCTGCATCACCTGAGCCAAAGTTCGCTTTCTGCATCATTCGCATGAGCATAAACATAGCTTTTGTTTTAATACCCACTTTCACAAAATTTTTCTTTAATATCTTATTGGCAATCCTAGTGGTATCTTTTTCAATCTGTTGCATCTTCTTATCTTTAATTCCACTCCAATTCATAGCCTGAATGGTAATGCCGTATGACAATATATAGGGAATGCCCCAATAAAACAAGGCATCTGCTATATCCTTGACAGCCTTTTTCGCACCACTTCCCGCAGCAGTTGAAATTACAATAGCTTTTTTGCTAAACATACATTTTCTTGGTCTGTGTGACATCCAATAATTAAAGGTCAAATCAATGAAACTCTTCATAGGAGCGGATGCTCGAAGGCAATAGGTAGGTGTTGTAAATATCAGTATATCCGCAGATTCTACCTCTGTCATAATTTTATTCTTTTCTTCATAAAACGGACATTTTGTAACATCCTCTATGCATGCATAACATCCAACGCAAAAATGATTTAAATCTCTGGGGAGAAAAAATTCTACAATATTTTCTTCGCAGCTGATTTTACTTGCTATCATTCTGCCGATATGATAAGTGCTACCTTTGTGATTTTGGCCATGTATCATTACAATCTTCATCGTGTTACTCCCTGTACATTTTGCTAAATTGTCGAATGTGTTTTTCTAATAGCCGCAATGCCTCTGCCTCTCTTTTGGGCTCTCTGTCACATACTGTCATCAATAAATGAATCGGAGCAAAGAATTGTAGTGCCATAATATTCGCATCTTCATTTTTCATATGTCCCTGCATAATTAACAATTGAAGCAATCCGGTCTGGTATTTTAGCGGTTCATTAAAATATTGATGAGAAAAAAGTTCTGCCAATTCTGTGTTGGAGAATTGCTCTATCGTAAGCATTTTTCTGAATTTGCATTCATATTCGTCATGCAAAAAGAAAGAGAAAAGTCCAATTCCCATCTTTACCAGCTCGTCCTCCGAGATATTGTTATACAACTCGAAATCTGTTAGAAAATCTTTCCCGTTCATATTCAAAAGGGCAGCTTCTTTGTCATAACGCTTTCGCATTTCTTCAAGTATTGCTTCAAAAATATCCTGCTTGCTTTTGTAATGTTTATATAAAGAGGGAGCTTTAATTCCTACGCCTTCTGCTATTTGTCCAACATAAACATTACCGTATCCTTTTTCTGAAAACAATGTTAATGCAACATCTAAGATTTTTTTCTTTGTATCCATATATTCTCCTAGGCTAATCTGAATTAGCCTTATTGTAAGCTAATTTGGATTAGCTGTCAAGTCAAAAAAAGAACCACAACAATTGTGGTTCAAAATTCGCATATTTACGGTTTTCCGAATCTTTGTAAGATTGTAAGTTACCTAAGCCTTTTCATGTTTCCTTCTATTCAGTAGCAATACCAATAAACAAACCAAAACATAACCTATTACAGCTATAATTGATGATTCGATTCCAAATTCCCCGCCTGTTAAGAAAAATGATTCTGTATCCAACACATAACTAAACAAAGAATATTCATCGTATTCTGCACCTATCCACAAAAACCCGCCAAGGATTATCATATTCCAACAGGCATGAACAATGGCGCTATTCCAGATAGATTTTGTTTCGGAAGCAATAAGAGAAAACATGATACCCACCAGCGTACCGGCCAAAAGAACCAATACACAGCTTAAAAAGTCAAAGTCCATTCCGATAATATGTACGAAACCAAACAAGACAGATGGTACGATAACCGCTATTTTTTTATTGAATCGCTTTTCGATAACGCGCATCATAATTCCACGAAAGACCATTTCCTCGACAATACCTGCACCGAGTCCGGTAAAGAAAATGCCGGCGGTTACTAAATCTAATTTTGCTTTCATATCAAGCGTATTTTGTTCAAAGTGACCCGGTACAAATAGAATGTAAAATGCAGTAACTATGAGTGGCAAAATAATAGCGACAATTCCCCATTTTAGCTCTATCTTAAATGCAGGTATATGGTAATCACCCATATCGCCTTTTATATATTTTTTGCACAAGAACATAAGGAATAAATAGGCAAATACAACATACAAAATGCCTGCAATTATATTAGCAATAAATGTTGGTGCTTTTATAAGTATCGCAGCACTTGCAACCAGTTGGGATAAAATTTGCGCAACCACTAATGTTAGTATGCTTAGAATAATACTCAAAATCATTTTTGTTGTTTTCATGTTATATGTACTCCTCAAGTTTAAATTTTGTCCTTTTTATTGTGGGAAACCGTATAAACCAAAGTAAATAATCATAGAGAGCACATCTATCAAAAGAATGATTCCGAAAATGATTGCGGCAATCTTTAACCCACGTTTTGCTTTTTTCTTATTGTCCTCGGTCCATATTTTTTGCTTGAATTCAGTTACAATTTCTGAAGTGGGAGAAGTTTCCTTATCGGATGCAGGTACTTTATCCATCACTAACTCATCCAAAGAGAGCTCAAACAAATCACTAATCGCAATTAATTTTTCCATATCCGGAGTCGAGTCGCCTACTTCCCATTTGGAAACTGTTTGCCTGGTAACATTTAATCGATTAGCCAGTTCTTCCTGTGACAATCCTTTTTGTTTTCGTAGATTATACAATTTGTTGTGAAATTCCATCTTTATAAATCCTACCTTTCTTTTTCATCAATAGTTCCGAGTATTGCTTGATGAAAATATGGTAGTATTTTTGTTTGCAAAATACTACCAATTGCTTCAGACAATTTGTCAATGAGCCTTAACAATTGTGGTGAATCTGGGAGCAACATTGTTTTTATAGGCAAAAGTAATAATCATAGTTTTTAAATTCACTTGAATTATTCAAGCATCAATGCTATTATAATTATACAAAGGGAAAGCACCCACTCCAATGGTGGATGCTCCAAGTTTAGACGATTATTTGTCCTTAGGGACAACGCCTATCCTGTGGGTCAGACAGGATACGCATTTTTATTTTCGCTTGTTTCTCTTATCGAGAAAGGCAAGCAACGCAATAATTAAGCTACCAAAGGACATCAGCAAAGCCAAAATCCCTATAAAAATCGAAACGATTTCATAAGCTGTCATAAGCGTCACCTCCCTTCCTATGTATTCCGGTAAACCGGTATTCATAAACTCGGGAGGTTACCACCCTGTCATGGGGACTTTCCGTAATCTTATTTCAGCAAACATACATTCGGGTTGCAACATGTTTTATTGTGCATTTTTGCATACTTGCAATTTCTCCTTCATAGGACTAAGGAAAGGGCGTGTACGCTCCAAAACTTTCATATTTCGTAATAAAACAGTTCCCCTATCCTTATCGTTTTCAAGGTGATAGTGGATTGTAGTCCAAAGTTGTTTCTCACAGTCTTTTTGCCTGTAATCGGACAGAGAAATCAATGCAAGACAATAATAATATGCCGGAATATCAAATGTTAAGCTCCGGTTTGGGTCATCATAAGGTGGTATATAAGTTTCAAGGAACTTAAGGACCGCGTCAACGGTAGCAGGCTTTTCGGCAAAAGGTATCATTCTTTCATATTCTTTTTTCGTTACCGGGGCATGTGTTGTACTTGCGATTTTGCTACACAGTTCCCATATTTCTTCTCTCGAAGTTCCGACACATTCGGCAGCCTCCAACAATGGCAAAGTGCTCTTGGAGCGCCAGATGTTTTCCCCCGGAAATTTAGGACCGGTAATCACAAAGGTTTTATTATTTTCGATACAATCTTTGAGATAGGCGTCTTCTTTTTGAAGATATTCTCTTAATTCTGCAACTGTTGGTATTTTCTTCTTTGCCATGTTTATCCTCCGTTAACGTTATCCTTGTTACTACATTCATTTTAAAAATCCTTCCACAACCTCAATCCATTTCTCGGGTTCATAAATTGCTTTATAGCAGTGGTTGTCGCCTTTGAAGCAATGAATCCGGGTTTCGGGATAGCATTTTTGCATGTGGATGGCAGCTTTTTTTGCAAGAATTTCGTTGCCCTTTGTACCGTGGATAAATAAAATCTTGCTTTTGTTTGTGACGTTGTCGCTGAAGTTGTCCGAAAAAGCGGCGCGCACAACATTTTCCATAGACTGATCTGTCATGAAGTCGGCTATTTTTAAGTAACTGTCCAGATATTTTTCCGGAAGAAATTGCTTTTTGAACGACTCCAGCACTTTTTTGTCGCGGAGTTTGGAGCGGTGAATAATTTTGGTATAATTTTTTATCATAATATTTTGCGCAAATTTTGGGCAGGAGAGGAGCGGTGCACCATCCATGACCAGATTGCGGATGGTAAGCGTGTTGCGTTTCCAAAGCTCGTAAGCGATTTTTCCGCCAAAAGAAATTCCGCAAAGCACTTCAATATTATGCAAGCCGTGCGATGCAAAATATTGTTCTATGGCGCCTGCTTCCGCATCCAATGAAGTGAATTCACTGGCGGATTCTTCCGTATGTGCGCTTAAAGCAACTGCATAAATATTATATTGTTCTTTAAATGCTTCTATTTGCGGCATCCAGACTTGCCATGGCGTCAGTACGCCGTGGATGAGTACCATGACGGGCTTTTGGCCGTCTACAAATTCATGTACATTCATAATGTTAATCCTCCAATCCTAACAAATAATATAAAGTCGTTTCTAAAGTCCGAAGCTGTGTTTTTGGCGTGTACCATTCCATCAACGGAAGCTTTTTGTAGCAGTGGTTGATGATGCAGCTCATTTCGATGCCATTGTACGTAGTCGAAAGGTACGTCAAAATTTCTTCCGTGCTGACTTTTGGCTGAAAATTTCCCTTCGCAATATGGTATTGCAAATATTGCGAAACCTTTCTGAAAAGATACTCAAAATTTCCTGTGCCTTCAATTTTGCCTAATATTTTTTCAACCCGTTTCGGCGCATTCATGGAAAGCACCGAAAGCTCAAAATTAATCTTCACTATGCCCATCAATTCCTGCGTCATGAAGTTTGCAAGCAGTTCAAAAATTGGATGCAATACATCCCGGATTTCTTTTGTTTCGACATCCTCAAAAATGCGGTCCAAATCAGGAATGATAGTTACCCGTCTCCGGTTATCGATTAACATGTCCCTAAAAATTTCGTCAATGTCTTTATAAAACCGATAAATGCCACCCTGGCTCAAGCCCGTAGCATCGATAATATCCTGCATCGTCACGGTGCTGACTGTCTTTTTCAAACAAAGCTCGTAAGCAGTGCGAACAATCATTTCTTTTTTCTTTTGTATATATTCTTCCGTAACTTTCGGCATAAAACCCTCCAATCAAATAAAAATGAAACTATATTCATTTTAAGAACAAACACATAATTTGTCAAGCAAAAATATTACCTCACCCAAATCAAACATTTTATCCATAGCACAAACTCCCCCAATCCGCCCACTATTTTCACAGACACTGTTTTTTCTACACCATTCTACAGAAGAATTTTATGGCATATAAATAGACAAAGTGATATAATACACGTATATGTAGAAAAAATGGTATAGTATACCATGCTTGGACAATAAGAACATGGATATAGATACAAATGCCCGCAGAAGCGGGTTGCTTATGGAGGCAGGGTACAAACAATGAAAAATAGAATTAAATTGAAAGGCAGATTGAAAACATATTTGCAGTTTTCGCTTTATTTGGGGTTATTGCTTGTAGCAGTGAATTTGTGTATCTACTTTTTGCATGTGCAAGCAGCCGTACTGTTGACATGCTTTACCGTATTTTATTTTGCGATAGTTCTGGCGCTTATGTTTTATAATAGACCGATTATTGTAAATGAGCTTGTCAGTTTTGCGACGGAATATGGTCAGATTCAGAGAAGACTTTTAAGGGATTTGGCATTGCCGTATGCACTTTTGGATGAGAGTGGAAAGGTCTTTTGGACAAACAAGGAGTTTGAGCGGATTACTCACAAAGAAAAGGGTTATTCCCGTTCGATTACTTCACTTTTTCCAACGATTACAAAGGACAGACTTCCCGGGCCAAAAGACGAAGCAGATGAATTGGTGGTGGATTTGGAACACGAAGGCAGCAATTACGTTGCCAGACTGAAAAAAATTTCTTTGAAAGAAATGGCGATTAACAGTGATATTCTCGAGGCGGATGGCTACGATGGTTATTTGATTGCCATGTATTTGTTTGATGAGACAGCGCTTCGCATTGCACTGCGTGAAGTGGATGACCAGAGTCTTTCCATCGGATTGATTTATTTGGATAACTACGAAGAGGCGTTGGAAAGTGTAGAGGAAGTAAGACGTTCCCTTTTGATTGCGTTGATTGACCGAAAAGTAAATAAATATATTGCGTCTTTGGATGGTATTTGCAAAAAGATTGAGAAGGACAAGTTCCTTGTTGTTCTTCGTAAAAAAGCGATTGCGCAGTTACAGGAGAGCCGTTTTGATTTGCTGGACGATGTAAAAACTGTCAACATCGGTAATGAAATGGCTGTTACGCTCAGTATGGGTGTAGGTATGGACGGTCTTACGTATGCGCAAAATTATGAATTTGCAAGAAATGCAATCGACCTTGCACTTGGTCGAGGCGGTGATCAGGCTGTTGTCAAATCACCAAAAGCCATTACGTATTATGGTGGTAAAAGCCAGCAGGTGGAAAAAAATACCCGCGTAAAAGCGAGAGTAAAAGCCCACGCGTTGAAAGAAATTATTACCGGCAAGGACAAGGTACTCATTATGGGACACCGGCTTGCGGATGTGGATAGTTTTGGTGCAGCAATCGGTATTTACCGCATTGCAAAAACATTGGACAGAAAAGCGCACATTGTGCTCAATGATGTGACTACATCGGTGCAGCCCCTTGTGGAAATGTTTAAGGACAATCCGGACTATGACGATGACATGATTATCGGCAGTCAGGAAGCAATCGATGCAGCCGGCGGCAACGCAGTGCTGGTTGTTGTGGATGTAAACAAACCGAGCATTACCGAGTGCCCGGAATTGCTAAAGCATTGCAAGTCTATCGTAGTGCTTGACCATCACAGACAGGGTACGGAAGTGATTGAAAATGCAACGCTTTCGTATGTGGAAGCCTATGCGTCTTCCGCCTGCGAAATGGTATCCGAGATTTTGCAGTACATCGTAGATAATATTAAAATTCGTCCGGAAGAAGCGGATTGTATGTATTCCGGCATTATTATTGACACAAACAACTTTATGACAAAAACGGGTGTAAGAACGTTTGAGGCAGCCGCTTTCCTCCGCAGAAACGGTGCGGATGTAACGAGAGTACGCAAGTTGTTTAGAGAAGATGCGATTGAATATAAGGCAAAAGCTGATGCGGTGAGTCAGGCAGAAATTTATCGTGAGTACTATGCGATTTCCATTTGTACAAGCGATGAAGTGCAAAGCCCGACGATTATCGGTGCCCAGGCAGCAAACGAACTCCTCAATATCAAAGGAGTGCGGGCAAGCTTTATTTTGACAGAATATCAGGGACAGATTTATGTCAGTGCACGTTCCATTGATGAAGTGAATGTGCAGGTTATTATGGAACGCCTCGGTGGCGGCGGTCACATGAATGTGGCAGGCTGTCAGATGGAAGGTGTGTCTCTTGCAGAGGCGATTCGTGTCATCAAAGATACGATTGATACAATGATACAGGAAGGTGAATTAGAATAATATGAAAGTTATTTTATTACAGGATGTAAAATCTTTAGGAAAAAAAGGCGAAATTATTGAAGCAAGCGAAGGATATGCAAGAAACTTTATCCTTCCGAAAAAGCTTGGTGTGGAAGCGAACAGCAAAAACTTAAACGATTTGAAATTGCAGAAAGCAAACGATGAAAAAGTTGCAAAAGAGCAGTATGATGCAGCGGTTGCATTTGGAAAAGAATTAGAGACAAAAGAAGTTGTTGTAAAAATGAAAGCAGGAGAGGGCGGAAAAGTATTTGGTTCCGTTTCTTCCAAGGAAATCGCAGTTGCTACAAAAGAGCAGTGCGGTATGGAAATTGACAAGAAAAAAATCCAGATGCAGGATGCAATCAAAGCTTTTGGTACGTATGAAGTGAACGTAAAACTTCATCCGAAGGTAACTGCAAAGCTGAAAGTAAAAGTGCAGGAAGCGTAAGGGAAGGATAACATTATGGCAGCAATGGAAGAAGCACTCTTAAAGAGAGTATTGCCCCATAGTATTGAAGCGGAGCAGTCGGTTATCGGCTCTATGATTATGGATAGAGAAGCGATTGTAGTCGCTTCGGAAATTTTGTTTGGCGATGATTTTTACAGCAAACAGTATGGCGTTTTGTTCGACACTATGGTAGAGTTGAATGACGAGGGAAGACCGGTTGATTTGGTCACACTTCAGGACAAGCTGAAAGAAAAAGATGTGCCTCCGGAAGTGAGCAGTCTGGAATTTATCCGCGACTTGATTACTGCGGTTCCGACTTCGGCAAATATCAAATATTATGCCAATATTGTGGCGGAAAAAGCGACACTTCGCAAGCTTATCAAATTGAACGAAGAAATAGCAAATACATGCTACGTAGGAAAAGAAAGCTTGGAAGTTATACTGGAAGAAACCGAGAAAAAGATATTTAATCTCGTGCAAAAGAGAAATACCGGAGAGTTCGTGCCGATTCGTCAGGTCGTTATGAACGCCATGGAAAAAATCGAGACGGCAGCCAAAAACAAAGGTGCTGTAACAGGTATTGCAACCGGCTTTATTGACTTGGATTACCGTACCGCCGGCATGCAGCCTTCCGATTTGATTCTCGTAGCAGCCAGACCGTCTATGGGTAAAACAGCATTTGTACTTAATATTGCACAGCACGTTGCGTTCAAATTGAACGAAACAGTTGCGATTTTTAGTTTGGAAATGTCAAAGGAGCAGTTGGTAAACCGTCTGTTTTCCTTGGAGTCCAGAGTAGATTCCCAACACATCCGTACCGGACAATTATCCGACGCAGAGTGGGAAGATTTGATTGAAAGTGCCGGGGTAATCGGAAAATCAAACTTGATTATCGACGATACACCGGGTATCAGTATTGCGGATTTGCGTTCCAAATGCCGTAAATTTAAGTTAGAACATAACTTAAGAATGATTATCATCGACTACTTACAGTTGATGTCAGGAAGTGGCAGAAGCGATTCCAGACAGCAGGAAATTTCCGATATTTCCCGTTCGTTAAAAGCCCTTGCCAGAGAGCTTAGTGTGCCGGTTATCGCCCTTTCACAGTTAAGCCGTGCAGTGGAACAGCGTCCGGACCACAGACCGATGCTTTCCGACCTTCGTGAGTCCGGAGCGATCGAGCAGGATGCCGATGTTGTTATGTTTATTTACCGTGATGATTACTACAATCACGATACCGAGCGCAAGGACATTGCGGAGATTATTATAGCGAAGCAAAGAAACGGCCCGATTGGTACGGTAGAACTGGCATGGTTACCGAATTACACCAAGTTTGCCAATTTGCAAAAATAGCCAAAATAAATACTATGATTACAAAAGAGAACGGAAGAGGATTTTTTTCTGTTCTCTTTTTTGCCATTAAGGGGGCTTGTCCAATATGGATGCCTGCTTTTGGTACATATAAAAAGTGATAAGAGAGGAGAAATGTGTAAAATGGAACAGACTTATTTTTTGATTTCTGACGCAGCAAAAAAAGTGGAGGTAGAGTCTCATGTACTCCGCTATTGGGAGGAGGAGCTTGGGCTTCCGATTAAGCGAAACGAGCTGGGACACCGTTTTTATACGGAGGAGGACATTAACCGGTTTGTGCAGATTAAGAAGCTGAAAGAAAAGGGGTTGCAGCTGAAAGCCATCAAGGTCATGTTGCAGGATGATGAGAGCTTTGAGAAAGATTTGGAAGATGCAGAAAAGAGCAAAAAGATTATTTCTGTTATTTCCAAAACGAATCTGGAACCGGAAAACAAAGCCGCAAGAATGCAGATGCTTTTGAAACAAATGCTTGTGGAAGCAGTGCGCGACAGCAACGAAGAGCTTTGCGAAAATATCAAGGAGACCGTTTTAAAAGAGCTGGATTATCAGTTCCGCTTGCAGGAAGAGCGTGAGGAAGAGCGGGAAAAAGAGCGGGAAAACTTAAGAAGCCGTCGAGAGGAAGAGCATTACAAAAAAATCGATGAACTTTTGAGAAGCCGCAGCCGCATTTCGGACAAGCGTGAGAAAAAAGAAAAGCCCGAAAAAAAGGACAAAAAAAGAAGACATTCATTTTTTTGAATGTCTTCTGAATAAGCATTAAGCCTGCTCAATAGCACCTGTCGGGCATGCACCTGCGCAAGAACCGCAATCGATACATGTATCAGGATTGATTTCGAATTTGCCGTCGCCCATGCTGATTGCTCCAACCGGACACTGTGCTTCACAAGCACCACAAGCTACACAAGCATCACTAATAGCATATGCCATAATAATATCCTCCTTTATTTTTGAAAAAATATATTGATATATATTTATCAGTATCTTTCATTATTGTAATATAAAATGGCTTTGAAAACAAGTATATTTCCCAAAAAGTTATTCATTTGCCATCTCAGCACGGCGCTTTTTGATACCGTTTAAAATAACTTGCTTTTTCTCGATGACTTTGTCTTTTTCCATGGCGGGAATGCCTTTTAATTTGTATTCTAAGCCCAGTTTCTTGTATTTTACTTCGCCCATCGTGTGATAAGGAAGCACATCAAGTGCTTTTAAGTTTTTGAACTGGCCGATGAAATAGCCAAGCTGTTCCAAGTACACATCATCGTCTGTGATAGTCGGAACAACAACGTGACGAATCCACATGTCCACATTTTTTTCTGCCAGATATTCCACAAAAGCGAGGATGCCTTCGTTTGGCTGCTCCGTGAGCTCCATATGTTTTTGGGGATCAATGTGCTTGATATCCAGCATAACGAGGTCTGTTAACGTCATCAAATGATCCAATTTTTTCAGCCATTCCGGGTTACCGTCTTTCCGGTAAGCGATGCCGGATGTGTCCAGACAGGTGTGGATGTCTTTTTCTTTGGCGAGCGTAAACAGCTCAATCAGGAAGTCTACCTGCATAAGCGGTTCGCCGCCGGTAACCGTAATGCCGCCGCCGCGGTAAAAACTTTTGTTTCTTTCATATTGCTCAATAATATAAGAAGGTTCCATTTCTGTGCCGGCGTTCATTTCCCATGTGTCCGGATTGTGACAATATGCACATCGCATCGGACAGCCTTGTACAAACACGACAAAGCGTACGCCGGGCCCATCTACTGTACCAAAACTTTCTAAAGAATGTATTCTGCCTTTCATATTTCAATTCCTTTACTAAGCGTATTCTGCAAATGCAGTTTGAATAAAAATGCTACAATTAGTATACTATTCTGTACCTGAAAAAACTAGTCATGTGTTGTAAAAAGTACAATTTTTGTGGAATGGCGTGTTTGTGACTATCCGCAATATAATTAAATTATGGTGGTGTTTGTGAAAATATTGTTGCAATTTGCAGAATATTTCGATAAAATAAACTTGTGTATAAGAGAGAGGGCAAACTTATGGAAACGTAAGGACGCAAAGCAGGAAGTCTAAGTAATGGGGAATGTGTGGGACTCTATTATATTGATGGTTCGGTTGCAGTGAGACTCATTGCAGCCTTTTTTGTGCAAAAAGCTGGTTGCCATGAAAGCAGAACTGCGAACTATCATCCAGCAAGACAACTTGTGTAGTGTGGGATTGTGAAAACGGTTATTTCTCTTTACACAGAAAATAATCGAAAGGGGTACATTAGGATGAAAAAGAGATGTACAAAAGCGTTGGCGGTGCAGCTGGTGCGCATGGCCTCTTTTCCGACATGTTACCCGAGGTGAGTGAAGAACAAAAAAAGAAATATAACGACTACAATACATTGGTTGCAGTCGGCATTCAAGTGGCAACACCAGATTATACTGCGCGCGAATGCTTTGATGTTTATATTACCGGAAAAGGGGGAGATTACGAAGCATGGAGAGATGGTTATACAAGGAAATACATAGATGCGGAACAATGGATTCTGACGAATAGATCTTGTTTTAATTCGGCAAGAGATTATTATTCAGACAATATGGTACAAGCGATGCTTGTAGCGGAGAGGGTACTTAATGAATACAATCAAGAAGTATATATAGCTACCTCTCCAAGTGCGGAATGGCAAGGTTGTGATTATGTTGATTATTCAAATTATAAAAATCTTGTCAAAAATTTTTTTACTGTATTAACAAACATAGAGGCATTTGGGACCTTTAATAACGCTAAAGCGGGTGGGAATTTTTATTGTACATATAATCCGGAAACGGAGGAATATACAATAGATTATAATTACTATTTGATAGACTATTATGATTATGAAAATTTGGATGAATTACATGAGCAGGATTTACTTGGTATGGCACGAAGTTATGAATTATATGGATATTGTAATGGTCGATATACATGGAAAAAAGGTGTTCGCCCAGTATATGTTATTTTTGGTGAATTAGTAAAGTGGTGATTAAGATGAGAAGAAAAAAGAAGCTATTAATAGCAAACATATTAATAATTTCATTTATATTATTTGGACGCGTATTTATAATTTTATGGGAAAGTGTGTTTGCAGATATTGTGCCATACAAAAAAACAGCATTTAAGGATTACAACGATTTTTATCAACAATCTATCAAAAATTTTTTCCCAAGTGAACTTCCGGAAAGTGCGACGAACATACAATATTATTATTATTCCGGTATGCAGGATGAAAAATTCGGGGTGTCCTTTGTTGTGAACGGTGAGGATTACGAGGATATGCAAGAGTATTATTTGTCATATTATTATCCATTGATAGATTCGAAGGCAATTAAATACTTCTCCGAACAGCAATTGACGGATGAATTCGTTCGTTTAGAAAGATTGGATTTTATTGAAAATATCATAGCGGAAGAAAATGAAAAATATACTTTTTTGCTATATCAACAATCAAGCAGTGAACATTATCAAATAAAATCAGGAGTATTATACAATGATGAGACAAACGAAGTTGTCATTATATTTTATGACGATCAACTTTTCATGGAAAAAGAATGAGTACCTATTCGGTATTGCACGCAGTTATGAATTTTTTCCCCAAGTGAGCTTCTGGAAAGTGCTACAGGTATAAAATATTATTATGGTATGGTTGATAAAATTTATGAACTATCTTTTTCCATTGATGATGTAGAACTTGAATATATGAAAGAAATATACTGGTCTCATTATGATACTTTGATTGAATCCGATACGAGTGTATAATGATGAGACAAATGAGTTTAATCATAATCTTTTATCATGACCAGCTTTTTATGGAAAAATAGTGTTGGATGATATAAAAAGAAAGGTAATTATAAATGGCAAATACGACCAAGAAAGTCCCGAAGATTATCATTAAATTCATAGTTGGAGCTGTATTAGTAGTTATCTGGTTTTTTGTAACTTGGTGGGATATTTTTTTCGCGGATTTTTTACCGAGAGAGCAGACGAATTATAAAAACTATAATAGTTTTTATAAACGTTCGGTAACAAATTTTTTTCCAAGTGAACTTCCTGACAGTGCAACAAATGTGAAATACTATTATTATTCCGGGATGTTGGATGAAAAATTTGGTGTGTCCTTTGTTGTGGACGATGAAGATTACAAAGAGTTGAAGCATTACTATTTGTACTATTATTATCCTACAAAAAATTCGAGGTCACTGGATTATTTCTTTAAGCAACAACTGACAGATGAATTTGTTCATTCGGAAAGATTGGATTTTATCGAAAATATTGTGGAAGAGGAACTAGACCAATATACCTTCATGGTGTATGAAAAGGGTACCACTGAACATTACCAAATAAAATCAGGCGGATTGTATAATGACGAGACGAATGAATTTATTATTATCTTTTTTCATGACCATTTTTTTATGGAAGAATGATTTAAAAGGGCTATCGCAATTGCGATAGCCCTCATTCATTTTACTTATTCAATTAACGTTGAATCTTAGATGGATTCGTGGAATGTACGGGAGATTACGTCTGCCTGCTGTTCCGGTGTTAATTTGATGAAGTTAACAGCATATCCGGATACACGGATTGTTAACTGCGGGTAGTTCTCAGGATGTTTCTGAGCGTCTAATAATGTATCTCTGTTGAGAACGTTAACGTTAAGGTGATGTCCACCTTTTGTTACATAACCATCTAATAATGCTACTAAGTTATCTTCTTGAGCTCTATTTGTTGTCATAGTATTATACCTCCATTTGAATTATTTTGTTTGTTTCTAGTTGAAATCATCAAGTCCCTGTTCCAGGGTAGGAACACTACATGCTAACGGGGTTCTCGAACAATCGGAACAGCCCATTGTCTGAACTGATTTATCATTTGTACTTTGAGCATCGTAATCGATATTCACATGACCGACACCGTTTGACATACCGGCATCTAACATTTTTACCAAATCATCAATCATTGCATTGTTATCCATAGTAATGCTCCTTTCTGAAAAAGGTGAATTATTTGCTTAAGTCTAATTCAATGTCGCCAGCGAATACCTGATCTTCTTTACCAAGAGCACCCGGAATAATTGTGAAGGTATTGGAAATACCATCCTGTGCATCTTTGAACGGAAGTTTGGATACAGAAGAAAGGGAAGCTACTGCACCGTGAGTATCACGTCCGTGCATCGGGTTAGCACCCGGAGCAAACGGCTGTCCTTTCTTACGTCCGTCAGGTGTGTTACCTGTTGCCTTACCATATGTTACGTTAGAAGTAATAGTAAGGATAGATGTTGTCGGAACACCATTTCTGTAAGTATGATGTCTTCTGATAGCTGTCATGAATTTGTGAACGATATCCTGTGCGATAGAGTCAACACGGTCATCATCGTTACCATATTTCGGGAAGTCACCTGTTGTCTTGAAGTCAACGATAACGCCGTCTTCATCACGAATAACTTCTACTTTAGCGTATTTAATAGCTGATAAGGAGTCAGCTACGATAGAAAGTCCAGCAACACCTGTAGCGAAGTAACGTTTTACGTCTCTGTCATGAAGTGCCATTTCAGCTCTTTCATAGCAGTATTTGTCATGCATGTAGTGGATGATGTTAAGTGTGTTAACATATACATCTGCCTGCCATTCGATCATGTCTACGAATTTCTGCATTACATCATCGTAATCAAGAACGTCACCTTCAACTGCGCGGTATCTAGGTCCAACCTGTTTCTTTGTTACTTCGTCAACACCGCCGTTTAAAGCGTAAAGTAAACATTTAGCAAGGTTAGCACGAGCGCCGAAGAACTGCATTTCTTTACCGATTACCATGGAAGATACGCAGCAAGCGATACCGTAGTCATCGCCGTGAGATACTCTCATAAGGTCATCGTTTTCGTACTGGATGGAAGAAGTCTGGATAGACATCTTAGCACAGTATCTCTTCCAGTTTTCCGGAAGTCTTGTAGACCAAAGAACTGTTAAGTTCGGTTCCGGTGAAGCACCTAAGTTTGTCAATGTGTGTAAGTAACGGAAGGACATCTTAGAAACTAAGTGACGTCCGTCAACACCAACACCTGCTAAGGATTCTGTTACCCATACCGGGTCACCAGCGAAGATCTGGTTGTATTCCGGTGTACGAGCAAATTTGATGCAACGTAATTTCATGATGAAGTGGTCAACGAATTCCTGAATCTGTTCTTCAGTAAATGTACCGTTAGCCAAGTCTCTTTCAGCGTAGCAGTCAAGGAATGTGGATGTACGTCCGAGGGACATAGCAGCACCGTTCTGTTCTTTAACTGCACACAAATATCCGAAGTAAGTAGCCTGGATAGCTTCCTGTACGTTTGTAGCAGGTCTTGCAATGTCACATCCGTAAGATGCAGCCATTTCTTTCATCATTTTAAGAGCTACGATCTGCTCAGAGATTTCTTCACGAAGACGGATAACATCATCTGTCATAACACGTCCTGTAGAATCTTTCTGCTCTAATTTGTCTTCGATAAGTCTGTCAATACCGTACAAAGCAACACGTCTGTAGTCACCGATGATACGTCCACGTCCGTAAGCATCCGGAAGACCTGTGATGATGTGTGAAGAACGGCAAGCTCTCATCTCTGCATTGTATGCATCGAAGCAACCAGCGTTGTGTGTTTTTCTGTGTGTAGAGAAGAACTCGCTGATTTCTGCATCTACTTCATATCCGTTGTCAGAGCAAGCTTTTTCAGCCATTCTGATACCGCCGTACGGCTGTAAGGAACGTTTGAACGGTTTGTCTGTCTGGAAACCAACGATAGTTTCTTTGCTCTTGTCTAAGTATCCAGGACCATGAGAAGTAATTGTAGAAATTACTTTTGTGTCCATGTCAAGAACACCGCCTGCTTCACGTTCTTTTTTCTGTAAATCAAGTACCTGTGCCCACAAATCTTTTGTGTTCTGTGTAGCTTCAGCTAAGAATGATTCATCTCCATCATAAGGATGGTAGTTTTTCTGAATGAAATCGCGAACATTGATTTCACTTTCCCATTTTCCGCCTACAAAATCTTTCCATTCTGGTCTCATTTTGAAATAGCCTCCTATTAATTTGAAATTAGATTAATATATTACCGGATTTCGATTGAAATCCACACACCCGTGAAGGTGTTTGCATGCCTTAATAAATATGCTAATCTTGAGCTTATTATAGGATATTATAGCGAGAAACGTCAAGGGAGACGAATGTACTTTTTTCTATACAAAATGGGCACTTTCTTTCAAAAAATCATTTGCTTGTCAGAAAGGGCGGAAAGTATTATACTAGTTGGGTGGCATGTCCACACAATCATTACGAAAAACACACTATAAGGAGGTTTATTATGGCTAATATAACAAAAGAAATGACAATCGGTGAAATTCTCAGAACTTACCCGAATGCAGCACCGGTTTTAATGGAAGCAGGAATGCATTGTTTAGGATGTCCTTCCGCACAGGGCGAAAGCTTGGAAGAAGCAGTTATGGTTCACGGTATGAACATTGATGACTTGATGGAAAAATTAACTGCTTTATAAAAACAGGATAGCTTATAGAAAAAACAAAGGAACACATCTTTCGAAGGGCATAGCGCATATGCGGATCGGAGATATGTTCCTTTTTTTGTAATTGTTGTTATGACTGAAGAATCATATCGCCCAAAAAGGTTACATTTCAGCAAGCGACTGTAATGCATGCTTTTTAATTAACGGGGTGTAGTGTTCTTCTAAATAAGCTTCACTTGCAGGGGAAAGCTTAGCCGGTGTGCCGTATTCTGAGAAAATGTTGCACATTTTGTTGTAATGTTCCGTCGTGTGTTCGCCTTCGGATACAACAAGAAGGTATTCGCCGGTTGCTTCGTGTTTGTAAAGTGAATTTTCGCCCTCGTAGCGGTAATAAACAATGCGTGCAAGGCGGGAAACATCATGCAAAGAAGAGAAAGTAAAGATTCTCTTTGTTTCTTTTGGTGCCTTTGCAGGTGCTTTTTTGCTCTTTGCATTTTTTTTCTTTGCAGCGTCTGAGCCTGCAGCATTTGCTGCATCTTCATGGATTTTGCGGAACAAATCAAGCACATCGTCAGCACCTTCTGCCAACTCTTCCAACAAATTGTCGGTTTCATCGTCGCTGTCGCTTACAGACGGAGCAAATTTGGAAAAGCGGGTATCTAGTTCTTCCGGGTCTTCCACTTTTGTAATAATCAACACGATACACTCGGAATTGAGCGGTATGGCTTCAATCATGAGAGGAATATCTTCTGCCTCAAAACCGAACTCGAAAGACGCCTGCTGCATCATATCGCGGAAAAGGTCTTTTGCCTTCTCGGTGCCGTAGGCCAATTCGCTGATTTTTAACTCGCGGTCAGCTAAGTCTTCTTTCGTCAGTGTACAACGAATCTGATGGTCGTTTACTTTTTCTATTTTCATGTAATCACATCCTTACTATTAAGATACTGAACAATCGCCTGTGTGTGACAGGAAACTGTGCAGGTAGGAAACCATTTAGTCCAAACAGCCGATTTTAAAAGCGTGTCGGCGTTTGGTGTTAGACTATCTTATACTTTTCCGCCCGGATAGTCAATAGGATAAAAATTCAAAAACTTGCTATTGCATTTAAAATTAAATACGAATATAATACTCCTAAGAGGTACTTTCGGACAATCAGCACCGGAAGGAGGCGTGTGGAGATACACGCAAGGCGGTTCTATCCGCATTATTCTATATTTAATCTTTAAACTTATCTGTCTTTTAGACAAATCAACTTCCTATATTTATTATACAATTTATATGGAAATCTTACAAGCAAATCAATACGCTTGGTCGAAAGTCAAAGATTAATTTTCCAAATTTTATCAACAATTATAATTCATTTTTTTCTAGTGTATCGGCAATACTTAATGTGTATGTCCGAGTATCTCTTTCTACTTATATTATCGTCATTTTTTCATGAAAGTATAATGGAAATACAAGCTAAATATATCGCGAAACCTCTTTTTGACAATGCATTGTATTTCCGAAAAAGGAGATGATGCATAGTGTTTTTACGGGAAATGAAAAAAGCCGTTGTACATGATTTGAGCGAGGCAATGCAAAGCGGTGTCCGCCTGTATCTGGACGATGAGAGCAGCACCCCGCAGGACATAGCCAGGCAGTGCGTGAATGAAGAGATGTCTTATATGCCGGATTATGTCTGGGATGAATTGGGCGAATTGACAGAAATCAGGTACAACAAAATTTGTAGTAAATAAATTCTGTACATAGCACACGGCAAAGCAGACGTATTTAAAAAATAATTACGCGGAGAGTCGGCCCTTCATGCTTAAAAATTTTTTTGCGGCTGTTTTGCCAAAAAGGCAGAAAAAATGTACATCAGGGATGAAAAATGTCAAATTTAGTAATGACGATAATTGAATAGTTTGCTATAATAGAGGGCAGTCAGAAAGGAGCTGGAAAAAAATGAAAAAAGCGATTCCGGTTATCGTTGCTGTTGCCCTTATTGTAGTGATTGGTGCAGTATACGTTGGTACAAAATTATTGGACAAATACTCTTACGGAGAAGAGTATGCAGATTTGAATGAATATTATGCGCTGAATGGCGAAGAAGAAGTTGCCATTGTTTTGCAGGACGAGAGAGTGGAAGAAAAAGCACTGCTTCGTGACGGTGTTTACTATTTTGATTACGCCACGGTCCGCAAATATTTTAACAGCCGCTTTTATGTAGATGAAGTAGAAGGTTTGCTGTTGTATACGACAGCAGTGGATACCATCCGTACCGTCATCGGCACAGATGTATTTACCGAAAACGGTGCAGATGCACAGGCAGGTTATACCATTGCATTTTACGAAGGTGAGACGCTTTACGTGGCAGCTGACTATGTAAAAAAAGTAACCAATTATTCTTATGAGGCATTTACCGGTCCGAACCGCCTTCAGGTGTACACACAGTGGGGACAGGTTGAGACTGCAGAAATCAAGAAGGATACAGCAGTCCGTTATCGCGGCGGTGTCAAGAGTGAGATTTTGCGCCAGATAGAAGCAGGCGAACAAGTCGTTGTACTTGAAAAAATGGAGAGCTGGACAAAGATAAAAACAGCGGATGCATTTATCGGTTATGTCGAAAACAAACGACTGACCAATTATGAGACGGTGGAGCAGATTCCGGTAACGGATTATGTGGAGCCCGAATGTACAAGCCTGACAAGAGATTACAAAATCAATCTTGCATGGCATCAGGTTTGGACAGCGGCCGCAAACAGCACCCTTTCTGAGATGATGGCATCCACAAAGTCGGTCAATGTAATTTCACCGACCTGGTTTTCTCTTTCTGACAACGAAGGAAACTTTACCAATATTGCGTCCAAGTCGTATGTGACCGAGGCGCACAATATGGGGCTCGAAGTGTGGGCTTTGATTGACAACTTCAGTACAGAGGTTGACACAAAGATTGTGCTTTCTTCTACAACAAGAAGAACTTACTTGATTAACAACCTTGTGGAAACAGTCAAAAATTATGGTATTGACGGTATCAACATCGACTTTGAACAGGTGGCGATGGATGCCGGCGACGATTATATCCAGTTCATCCGTGAATTGTCTGTTGTGTGCAGAAGAGAAGGCATTGTTCTTTCTGTAGATAACTATGTGCCTACCGATTATACGGCGCATTACAACAGAAAAGAACAGGGACTTTTTGTGGATTACGTTATTATTATGGGATACGACGAATATTATTCCGGCAGTGCCGAGGCAGGTCCGGTAGCGTCTATCAGTTATGTGGAAAACGGAATTGCCGACACGATTGCGGTTGTGCCGGAACACAAAGTTATCAATGCAGTGCCGTTTTATTCCAGAGTTTGGAAAACAACGGGTGATTCCTTGTCCTGCGAGTCCGTTGCTATGGATGTGGCAGAGCAGTTTATCGTAAACAACGGTATCGAGACCTATTGGAACGAGACTACATGCCACAATTACGGTGAGAAGCAGATGGGCAATACGCTGTATCAGGTTTGGTTGGAAGATACGGATGCGTTGCAGGATAAGCTTAACATTATGAGAAAATACAATCTCGGCGGTGTGGCAGGCTGGAAACTTGGTTTGGAAAGCCGCGATGTCTGGGATTTGATTGAACAGTACATGAATGAATAGATGCATACCGGACAAGGCGTGTTTCATAGGATATATAGAAACCGCAGTTTGGATTGCATTGTTTATGAAAAAAATAGAACTCAGTCAAAGCGCAAAAGAAAAACTGATTAAAGTTTTTGCCGGTGCGCTATGTTTGGTTGGCATTTTGTATGCCGGAAAGGAACTCATGTGGGGTGTACTTTCCGGTGGCATAAAAGAGAAAGAAAATCTGTGCGTTGTGATTGATGCGGGACACGGTGGAAATGACCCTGGTAAAGTAGGCGTAAACGGCGCATTGGAAAAAGACATCAATTTGTCTATTGCAAAAAAACTGCAACTCTTTTTGGAAGCGCAGGACGTGGAAGTGATTATGACACGTACTGAGGACAAAGGCTTGTACGAGGAAGGGGCTTCCAACAAAAAAGTGCAGGACATGAAAAACAGAATTGCCATTATCGAAGAAGCACAGCCCGATTTGGTGATCAGCATTCACCAAAACAGCTATCACGAGGAATATGTGAAAGGGGCGCAAGTATTTTATTACAATGCAAGCGTAGACGGCAAAGAATTGGCACAGGTGTTGCAAGGACGCCTTGTGGCAGACTTGGATGAAGAAAATACCCGGGTAGAAAAGGCAAATGATACGTATTATCTTTTGAAAAAGACATCGGTTCCTACCGTCATTGTAGAGTGCGGATTTTTGTCCAACTATGGGGAGGCGGATGCACTTGTGAAAGAGGAGTATCAGGAAAAGGTAGCGTGGTCATTGCACCTTGGCATTTTGCAGTATTTGAAAGAAGAATAATCGATGATTACAAAATTTGAGAAAGTAGATGAACAACATATAGACGAAGCAGTGATTGCCGAGGCAGGACGTATTTTGAAAGAGGGCGGTCTTGTGGCATTTCCGACGGAGACGGTGTATGGGCTTGGCGGAGATGCGCTGAATCCGCAGTCGTCGGGCAAAATTTATGCGGCAAAAGGACGTCCGTCAGACAATCCGCTGATTGTGCATATTGCGGATATGGACAAACTGTCCCATATCGTGCAGGCTATTCCGGACAGTGCAAAAAAATTGGCAGCCCGTTTTTGGCCGGGACCTCTTACGATGATTTTGCCAAAAGCAGATGTTGTGCCGAAGGAGACGACGGGAGGCCTTGAAACCGTTGCAGTGCGTATGCCGGAGCATAAGGTAGCACTTTCGCTTATCCGGGCAGCAGGCGGTTATATAGCGGCACCCAGTGCCAATACATCCGGTAAGCCGAGTCCTACGCTTGCGCGTTTTGTGCAGGAAGACATGGACGGCAAAATCGAAATGATTTTGGATGGTGGACAAGTAGGTATCGGAATCGAGTCAACGATTGTGGATTTGACCGGACAACGCCCCATGATTTTGCGCCCGGGCTATGTGACAAAGGAAATGCTGGAAGATTGTCTTGGCACGGAAGTGGATTTGGACAAAACGATGATGAACGGCGATTGTAAAGAGGCGCCGAAGGCGCCCGGCATGAAATACAGACACTACGCACCGCAAGGGGATTTGACGATTATTTCCGGTGCGGAAGAGGCAGTCATAAACCGTATCAACACGCTGAGTAATCAGATGAGCGCCCAAGGCGAAAAGGTTGGTGTGATTGGTACCGATGCCACCGTATCAAAATACCGCGCACACAGTGTTAAGAGTGCCGGAAACCGTCAGGAAGAAGAGACGGTTGCAAGAGAACTTTACCGTATTTTGCGGGAGTTTGACGATGAAGGTGTGACGGTGATATACTCGGAGGCGTTTGTCGGCGAGGGAATCGGACAGGCAATTATGAACCGTCTGCTAAAGGCAGCAGGGCACCATATAGAAGAAGTGTAGGCTGCACAAAGAGTTGGACAAATTAAATTTTAGTATAAATGGAGGAAACAAAAATGATAGCACTTGGATGCGACCATGGTGGTTTTGATTTAAAACAGGAAGTGATCAAATATTTGGAGGAAAAAGGTATTGCGTACAAAGATTTTGGATGCATGGACAAAAGCTCCTGCGATTATCCGGAATTTGGACGTGCTGCAGCACAGGCTGTAGCAGACGGTACTTGTGAAAAAGGTATTGTCATTTGTACAACCGGAATCGGCATTTCCATTTCCGCAAACAAAATTAAAGGCGTGCGTTGCGCACTTTGCTCCGATACCTTATCCGCAAAAATGACAAGATTGCACAATGATGCAAACGTGCTTGCAATGGGTGCAGGCATTGTTGGAACAAACCTTGCATTGGATATTGTGGAAACATTTTTAAATACAGATTTCTCAAACGAAGAAAGACACCAGAGAAGAATTGACCTTATCGAAGGCTAACATAGGGGTAGAGGCGCCTTTAGGCGTAGAAAAGAGGGTTGTATGGCGGTAAAAATGAAGAGAAAAGACTATATTTCATGGGATGAATATTTTATGGGAGTGTCCATGCTTTCCGGCATGCGTTCCAAAGATCCGAATACGCAGGTCGGCGCGTGCATCGTAAGTGAGGACAACAAAATTTTGTCCATGGGTTATAACGGATTTCCGAAGGGATGCTCAGACGATGAATTCCCGTGGGCGCGGGAAGGTGAAGATTCGCTGGAGACAAAATATCCGTTTGTGACACACAGCGAGTTGAATGCGATTTTGAATTATCGCGGTGGCAGCTTGGAAGGCGCCAAGATTTATGTGTCGCTTTTCCCTTGCAATGAGTGTGCAAAGGCGATTATTCAGGCGGGCATCCGCACCATCGTGTATGACAGTGATAAGTATGCTAATACGCCGTCCACCATTGCCTCTAAGCGCATGTTGGATGCGGCGGGCGTCAGATATTACCAGTATCAGCATACCGGTAGACAAGTTATACTGGACATGTAGTTTTGTAGTGGAGCTGCATATGGAATAGAGTAGTATGCAGATTACTGCAAGAAAGGCGGTGAAGTAAGTGAAAAGAGAATATAGATTCCGACCGATGCTTTCGCTTGTGTTGGCAATTACGCTCGTGCTTGTTATGATGCCACTTGCTTCGTATGCCACAACAACGCAGGAAAAACTGGACCAGGCAGAGCAGGAAAAGCAGGACACGGAACAAAAACTGGATGATACAAAAGAAAACATCGACGGTTTGAAAGATGAGCAAAATACTTTGAAAGGTGAGCTCAACAATCTGAATACGCAGCTGAGTGAAGTGAGCAGTAACTTGTCGGAACTGGAAGACCAGATTGACACAAAACAGCTCGAAATCGAAGTGACACAGCGGGCATTGGAAGAGGCACAAAAAATTGAGCGTGAACAGTATGAAGCGATGAAAAAGCGTATTCAGTTTATGTACGAGCGCAAAGATTTTATGTTGCTTGAAATGCTGATGCAGACCGATGATTTTGCAGATTTTTTGAATTATAATGACTATATTGAGCAGTTGTCGGAGTACGACAGCGCTATGCTGGAAGAATACAAGGCAACCATTGATTTGATTGAGCAGGAAGAAGCACGACTGACAGCTGAAAAGACAGAGTTGGAAGCGTTGAAAGCTCAGGCAGAAGCCGAAAAGAGCCGAGTATCAGGGCTTGTAAGCTCTACTTCCAATAACATTGCCCAGTATGCAGATCAGATATCTGCGGCGGAAGCGGAAGCGCTTGCATATGAGCAAAAAATCAAGGAACAGGAAGAAAATATTGAATATCTGAAAGCTAAGCTGGAAGAAGAAAAGGCGATGTCCCAGTTGGCGGCCAATTCTGCCAAACGAGATATTTCGGAAGTCACTTTTGCGGACGGGGATTTGAAACTTCTTGCAAACCTCATTTATTGCGAGGCGGGCGGAGAACCGTACGAAGGTCAAGTGGCAGTAGGTGCGGTTGTTATGAACCGTGTAATGAGTTCGGTTTATCCGGATACCGTAGTAGGCGTTATTTATCAGAGAAAGCAGTTTTCGCCGGTAGGCAGTGGACGACTGGCACTGGCGCTTGCAGAAGACCGCGCCACGGACAGCTGTTACCGCGCCGCACAGGAAGCGATGGCAGGCTACACAAACGTAGGTAACTGTGTATACTTTAGAACACCGATTCCGGGATTGACCGGAATTAGTATCGGGGGACATATTTTTTATTAAGATGCAAAAATAAATGGAGTAGTTGATTTTTCGTGTCCAAGACCGAAAAGCAATTACTCCTTTTTGATTAAAGTATTTTCGAAATTTCCATTCCTACACCAACTTCTGCAACCGGTAGTTTTTCCATCATTTTTGCTTTTGCAAGCAGGGAGACACAATGGCATGGATAGAGTTGTTTTATGTGACATGATGCGAAATAGTCTATTGTTTTTTTCAATTGCACATTGTCTTCGAATAAGTGAAATCCGCCCAACACTCCGAGAATTTGGTCGTCATCGCAAACTTCTTTTGCGTATTCGATAATGTTACATATTCCACTGTGGGAGCAGCCTGTTATGATAAAGATGCCCTCGGCTCCTTTGTAGACAAGTGCTGTGTCATCCGCCAGATAGTCGTCTGCCCATTGTCCGTTTTTTTCTTGTTTTCCAATCGGAGTTTTATTTTCAAAATCGTTTTTTCGTGGAATTTCGCCCAAATAAATGAGGCGCTCCGTGATATGCACAGGTGTCTCGGACGGTGCATATTTCACCAGCTTTTGTATTTCGTCCGACGAGTAGGGGGCTCCAATATATTCTTCGTCATAAAATTTAGGTAAAAAGCAATCCGGATGAGCAATTAATTTTACATGCGCTATCCCAAGCTCTTTGACCAAATATGTTAGACCGTTTGCATGGTCATTGTGTCCGTGAGAAAGCACCATATGGGTTATTTGTTTTAAATCTATTCCCATTTTGTTAGCATTTCGCAATACAATATCCGAATAACCTGTATCAAATAAGATGCGCGCATCGTCGGTTTCGATATAAAAACTTACCGCAGGTTCGCCATAAAAATAGTTATCTATGTATGTGTTGTTATCCACTAATACTGTTATTTTCATTGTAATAACCTCAATGATTCCATAATACTGTCGTGCAATTAAGTATGTTAAGGAATTCTTCTGAATAATCTGTTAATCCAAAATATTCCGTTCTCATTACTATCTTAGAACATATCTAGAATCCTCGTCATTTATATATCCACGCTCCCACAATCATCCAAGAACCAACTCTCCTAATGTAATAGTTTTTCTTGCTTCACACTCTGTGGTTTGCTTTTTATGACTTTTGATACGACCATTATTGTCGCTATCACAATCCCTACTGAAAACCCAAAAACATGTGTTAAAAAAGAAAATAGGTTATCGTTTGCAAAAACAAAATAGATACAAACGATTACCAGATCGAGCCTAAACTCTTTAAAATTGAACGCATTGGGGAAACGTAAATAGCATACAAGAAAAGTTGCTATTAATGCGAATATACCACCTGATGAGCCACCACCATAATGTACCTCTCCATAATTAACGATAAGAGAATATGGAATTTCCGCAATCGCTCCACCTAAAATAAATATCAACAAAGTCTTCCATTTCCCAATAAAAGGACTTAAAAGTGACCCAATACAAATCAATGCAAGTGAATTAAAAAAAATATGCGAAAAATTGTAATGATAAAATATACAAGTAATCCATCTATAAAACTCATAATTCATATACCCAATGGAAGTTGTTCCTATATAACTTAGAACCTCACCATTTATTTCTGTGAGAATAAATAATAAAGTAAACGCAATAACAAGTATTATTGCAACTATATTTTTTTCTACCCACCTTTTCATATCCATATACTCCTCCATTCATCTCATCCATTTCAATAGATGTTATCACTACGTTTTCCTTGGGTTATATATAAATAAACTTTTCTCATAGTATAAAAGACATCAATGCAAATTGCTTACTTCCAAGAATCTTTCCTGCCAAATTCGTCTCTCTGTAAAACATACTGAATTACCGAAAGTTTCCCTCTATTTCTTTTTCATGTATTTAGGTTCAATACCTACTACATATGTTACCATCGCCGCAATACTAATAAGCACCGCACCCAATATCGGTATAATAATTAAACCGGAATTTTGCCCATTTAATAAAGGCAATCCGATTAATGTGAACAAAACACCATACACGCACCACAATTTACCCAAAGCGCGATTATAACCTTTCACATCTTCTATGGGCGCCACTTCAGCATTTGCCCAAAAACCAAAGGGTTTTGCTTTTTTGGAATGAAAATCATAAATGCCCATTATAATAAAAAGTACGCCTATTATTGTCCAAATAACGAATGCTATTAATTTTTCTTCCATAAAATCGTATCCTTTCTTTGCGGTTCTAAAGCGTCAATCTTTCCTCAGGCAACCTAAAACCTACAAAGCATTTTTGGGGCATACTTTTGTGCACTCAAAACACAAAATACAATCGGTACCGTTTTTTCGTTTTCTTGAGTTATCTGTCATGTCAACATCCATAGGGCAGACTGTTTTGCACTTGCCGCAGGATACACATTTGCTTGTATCGCATTTGATTCGCACCATAGAAAAATAACTCATCGGTTTCATGAAAACTGCCACAGGACATATGTATTTACAAAAAGCACGATTGTCTTTGAAGGCAAAAGCAAGAATGATACCTACCGCGTAATACAAAATGTTTCCGATTAAAAATGCCCAAAACATTATTTTTTCTATGTTGCCGACATGGGCCAAGAAAAGAGCGGAAACAAATGCCAGTGCCACAGCAAAAACAATGTATCGAATCCAACCTAATTTCTTTCTCGGTTGTTGCGGCACTTTATACGGCAGAAAATCCAATACCATGGCGGTCCAGCAGGCATAGCCGCACCAGCCTCGTCCAAAAATCAGCGGTCCAAAAATTTTTGCCACTGCATAGTGAATGGTAGCCGCCTCAAAAACACCGGTGAACAAGTAATACCAAAAGCCTTCAATTTGCATATTTTCGTTACAGATTACGCCCAAATAGAGCAACATATATAACCCGACCAAAAGCTGCGTCACGCGTCGCGCATGCTTATACTTTTTGATGAACAGGGTAAGTCCCAGCGCAATGGAACCGCCGATATAGCTGAAATTTAACAAATAAAACAGATTGTCTTTTGTCAGCCAAAGGGTAATTGCAACCGTTTCAAATATGACTAACATAGTAATGGGCATGAGATATTTTTTCATTGTGGACCTCCTAACTTTTGTATGTTACGCCTCTAAACTTTCAATCTTTTCTTTTAACTCTCCAAATTTTCCACTGTAAATAATCGTAAGAAGCTTATTTAAGCGTCTTAACGCAACACTCACAAGTGCCGGTGAAATGCCGTTTTTATCAAGAAGCTCAGAAATTTCGTCCAAATCGAGCACGCGCACAAAACCATCCGGCTCCACAATAACATCGGCCAGCAAATCGGTCACAATCATTTCGTTTGTGTCCGGGTGATAGTCGTAGTCTACGATGTCACAATACCAGTACAGAAGGGAATTGTCGTGGCGGTAAAACTTGCTGACTTTGAATCCTTCCTTCAAAAAATAGCAGGAATAGCCGTGGTGCAAGTCCTTTTTGGGCTTTAAGGCATTCCATTTTGTGACAATCAAGTCTTCGTTTGCAAAAATAATGCAATCATCCTTCAAAAAAATACATTCATCGGGGATAATTCGCTTACGGAACAGTCTAATTTTCTGCATAAAAAGCCTCCTTTTCAAAATACTACTATTGGGGAAAATAAAAGTCAATGAAAACGTCTGATTTTACTAGACAATAGAGTGAAAAATAGATATAATTTTATGTATGTAAATAGAATTATTAGGAAAAAGATTACAAAGTAGGAAATTAATAGAAAGGAAACAGCATTGAAGTATCATCGAACGGTTTATAACAGTCTTGCATTAATTACACAATTTTCGATAAATATGCTGGTTCCTATTTTTTTGTGTTGTTTTTTAGGATTATGGATATATAAGAAGTTTGGAACTCCGGTTTGGTTTATCGTCTTGTTTTTTGTAGGTGCACTTGCAGGATTTCGTAACGTCTATGTACTTGCGAAAAGAATTTATGAACAAAAAGATGGGGAGCACGGATATGAAAGAGAAGTTCGCAGGCGTAAATGAAACGTTAATTGAATTGATTTCCGGCATTATTTTGTACGGAATCGTTTGTCAGATAGTAATATTGATTTTTTGGATTGATGAGTGGACATACAGCACAGGATTGTGGATTGGTGTAGTGACAGCGATTATTACCGCGATTAATATGTGCAGCGGTATTGAGAAGGCGCTTGATTTTGACGAGGCAACCGCTTCCAAAAAGATGCAGGCGCAAAGCATTATTCGCTATGTAGCGATTTTGATTATTTTGACACTCTCGGCAGTGACAGGGATTGCGAATCCACTGACTGCATTTATCGGGATTATGGGGTTGAAGGTAGCGGCCTATTTACAGCCGTTTACTCATAAATTATTCATTCGGCTTTTTGGTAAGAAGGCTGAAAGTTAAGGAGGTGAAGGTATGGAACAGGGTATATTGTTATCCGCCGATACGTCCGGATTCATGATAGAAGGACTCTTTTCTTATGAAATTTTTGGACAGACTGTCTGGATAACAACATCGCATGTTTGTATCCTGATTGTAATGCTTATTCTGATCGGATTTGCCATTGCAGCCGGACGAGCTATGAAACATGCTACAGAAGTGCCCGGAACATTCCAGAACGTTGTCGAACTGATTGTTGAAAAACTGGATAATATGGCTGAAGGCGTAATGGGAAAATACAGCGTACGCTTCCGCAATTACATCGGAACGATTTTTATTTTCATTTTGTTCAGCAATATTTCAGGACTAATCGGGCTTCGTCCGCCTACTGCGGATTATGGCACGACGTTGGCACTTGGATTGATTACGTTTACGTTAATTCATGTTTGCCAGTTCAGACACAATTCGTTGAAGTCTATCTGGGTTGACATGTGTTCCCCATTGCCACCATGGTTGCCGATTTGGTTTCCAATCAACTTGATTAGTGAAATTGCGGTGCCGATTTCCTTATCACTTCGTTTGTTCGCAAACGTATTGTCAGGAACAATTATGATGGCACTTGTATATGGATTGTTAGGTTGGTTTGCGACAATATGGCCGGCGGCACTTCATGTATATTTTGATTTGTTCTCCGGAGCAATTCAGACGTATGTATTCTGTATGTTAACAATGACATATATTACGAATGCACATCCATCAGAAGAATAATTACAACTTCATACTATTTTTAAAATTTAGGAGGAAATAAAAATGGAATTTAATACTAACTTTATTTTAGGTTGTTCAGCAATCGGTGCAGGTCTTGCAGTTATCGCAGGTATCGGACCTGGTGTAGGTCAGGGTATCGCAGCAGGACACGCAGCAGCAGCAGTAGGTAGAAACCCGGGTGCAAAATCCCAGATTACATCCACCATGCTTCTTGGACAGGCAGTAGCAGAGACAACAGGTCTTTACGGTTTGCTTATTGCATTCCTTCTTTTATTCGTAAAACCGTTAGTTTAATACGAAAGCGTATGGAGACATCGGTTGAAAAAAGAGGGAAAGGAGGCAGAAGATGGAAAGACTTTTTAATTTGGACTTTCAGCTTATCCACGATGCCGTATTGATGATTATCGCGGTATTCGTTCTGTTTTTGGTAATGTCCTACTTCTTATTCAATCCGGCTCGCAAAATGTTGCAGGCAAGAAAAGATAAGATCAAAGACGAGATGGACACGGCCGAAAAGGATATGGCAGACGCAAAGGCTTTGAAAGAAGAGTACGAAGCGAAGCTGAAAGACATTGACAAAGAGGCTGAAGAAATTTTGAGTGATGCAAGAAAACGTGCACTTTCCAATGCGGCAAAAATTGAAGCGGACGCAAAAGAAGAAGCTGCAAGAATCATGGAAAGAGCAAGAAAAGAAGCAGAGCTTGAAAAACAAAAAGCAGCAGATGAAGTGAAGAAAGAAATGGTTTCCATCGCATCTTTGATGGCAGGCAAAGTGGTTGCCGCATCCATCGATACAAAGGTGCAGGAAAGTCTTGTTAATGAAACTTTAAAGGAAATAGGTGAAAGCACATGGCTAAGCTAATTTCAAAAACATATGGAGAAGCTTTATTTGAATTAGCGGTCGAAGATGGAAAAGTGGACGCTTTCATGGAAGAAATCACGGGACTTCTCGATATACTTCGAAAAGAAGATGAATTTACAAAATTCATGAATCATCCCAAGGTTTTGAAAGAAGAAAAAATACGTGTCATTGAGAATGTATTTAAAGGACGCATCAGTGACGAAATCGTAGGTTTTCTTAGCGTGATTGTTCAGAAAGATCGTTACAATGAGGCGGAAGCGATTCTGGAATATTTCCTTGATCAGGTTAAGGAGTACAAAGGTATCGGTGTTGCTTATGTGAAGACGCCGTTAGCTTTGAGCGAAATCCAGAAAAAGCAAATTGAAGAAAGATTGCTTGCAACAACAAAATATCGCCGTATGGAAATGCATTTTGCGGAAGATAAATCGTTAATCGGCGGTATGGTAATCCGTATCGGTGACCGTGTTGTTGACAGCAGTATCAGTACAAAGTTAGAAGAACTGCAGAAACAACTTATGAAAATCCAGTTAGGATAAGTTGGAAGATGTGAAATAAAAAGAAAGGTGCGTACAGATCCATGAATTTAAGACCAGAAGAAATCAGTTCTGTTATTAAGGATCAGATTAAGAGATATGCGTCGGAATTGGAAGTGTCTGATGTAGGTACCGTTATCCAGGTAGCGGACGGTATCGCACGTGTACACGGACTTGAAAATGCTATGCAGGGAGAACTTTTGGAGTTCCCGGGAGAAGTATACGGAATGGTACTTAACCTCGAAGAAGATAACGTAGGTGCCGTACTTCTCGGAAGCCACAAAAACATCAACGAAGGTGATGTTGTAAAGACAACAGGCCGTGTAGTTGAAGTTCCTGTAGGCGATGAAATGCTCGGACGTGTGGTAAATGCTCTTGGTCAGCCTATAGACGGAAAAGGACCGATTCAGACAAGTAAATACCGAAAAATTGAAAGAGTTGCATCCGGTGTTATCACCAGAAAATCCGTAGATACACCGCTTCAGACAGGTATCAAGGCGATTGACTCCATGGTACCAATCGGAAGAGGACAGCGTGAGCTTATTATCGGCGACAGACAGACCGGTAAAACAGCGATTGCCATTGATACCATTATCAACCAAAAAGGACAGGGCGTGAAATGTATTTATGTAGCAATCGGACAGAAAGCATCTACCGTTGCAACGATTGTAAAAACATTGGAAGAATTTGGTGCCATGTCCTACACCACTGTAGTTGCATCTACAGCAAGTGAGCTTGCACCGTTACAGTATATTGCACCGTATTCCGGTTGTGCAATCGGTGAAGAATGGATGGAAAACGGTGAGGACGTTTTGGTTGTTTACGATGATTTGAGTAAACATGCGGCAGCTTACCGTACACTTTCCTTGCTTCTTAAGAGACCGCCGGGACGTGAAGCTTACCCGGGTGACGTATTCTACTTACATTCCAGACTTCTCGAAAGAGCAGCACGTATGTCAGAAGAATACGGCGGAGGTTCTTTGACAGCACTTCCGATTATCGAGACACAGGCGGGCGACGTGTCGGCATACATTCCGACCAACGTTATCTCCATCACAGACGGTCAGATTTACCTTGAGACAGAAATGTTTAACGCAGGTTTCAGACCGGCGGTTAACCCTGGTATTTCGGTATCCCGTGTAGGTGGTTCTGCACAGATTAAGGCGATGAAGAAAATCTCCGGACCAATCCGTATCGAACTTGCACAGTACCGCGAGCTTGCATCATTTGCACAGTTTGGTTCAGAACTTGATGCAGATACAGCAGAGCGTTTGGCACAGGGAACACGTATCAAGGAGATGTTAAAGCAGCCACAGTACCAACCGATGCCGGTAGAGTATCAGGTTATTATCATTTACGCTGCTACAAGAAAGCATTTACTTGACGTTAAAGTAGAGGATGTTTTCGCGTTTGAAAAAGGACTCTTCGAATTGGTTCAGACGAAGTATCCGGAGATTCCGGAGTCTATTAAGGCAGAGAAAGTCTTAATCGAGGAAATGGAAG
>JAZQDM010000127.1:0-7739 GCA_045546775.1 Lachnospiraceae bacterium
CAGGATATTGTGGTTTTTATGCCACTGTGAAGAATGTGTAAGTAATATCTCAGCTGCAATGGAAATGAGTGATCCTGCTGTTTCACATCACTTGAAGGTTTTAAAAAATGCCGGTCTGATAGTAAGTCGCCGCGATGGAAAAGAAATATACTATAAACTATCTGACACCTTGGTGGCAGAACACATACATCAAATCTGTGAAGAAATCTTTCAGATTGCATGTCCACTGGATTTGGAGGAAGGTAATGAATATGAGTTTATTTTACAAAATAATATCTAAAACGTATGATTTGTTAGATGTAATATATTTTAGAAGTTATGAAAGAAGTCCGAGAAAAGCAGTTTTGGATCGAATATATGAAAATGAGAAAGTTCTTGATTTGTGTACCGGAACAGCCACAAATGCAATTACTATTGCCAAGAAAAAGGCAAATGCTAAAATTGTGGGAATCGATTTGTCGAAAGATATGCTGAAAGTGGCTCAGAATAAAATAAGGGAAAATGGACTAAAAAATATCAGATTACTTCAAATGGATGCGACACATCTTAAATTCAAATCCAATTGTTTTGATAAAATCCTTATTTCGCTTGTTTTACATGAACTAGACGAGGAACTTGCGGCAAAAATAATTACGGAAGCAAACAGGGTTTTAAAGGATAGTGGAGAGATTATTATAACAGAATGGGAACCAAGTAAACAGTTATCTAGGAGAATATTATTTGCACCGATTCATTATTTGGAACCGAAAACATATCGCAAATTTATGAAGATGGATTTATATTCATATTTTGAGAAGTATGAACTAAGCGTTAAAGAGAATATACATTGCGATTACACAAGGGTAATAACTTTGAAGAAGATATAAACTACATAAATACGTAGGTATAAATTCTGGTAATACTAAAAGATGAATTTTTACGCATAGGAGGAGAATGAGATGTTGATTTTAGTTATTGAAGCAATTTTGTTATGTATTATGTTTTCGGTCATGGTATACATAATGTCAAAAGAACCATTAAAAACATTATATAATTACCCGCCGAAAATACAAGAACGTGTGAAGTCTTTAGAAATGTATAGGGGCAAAATACCAACAACTCAAAAGAAAGTAATAGTCAAAGCTACTTTTTCGATAGTAGTTATTGTTATTATCAGTTTGGTTCTCAGATATGTAAATGGGTATACTACATTTATGGAAGGCTTTGGATATGGATTTCTGCTTTGGACTATTGTAAATATATATGATGCAGTTATTATAGATATTTGCTGGTTTTGCCAAAATCCGAGATTTGTGTTTGAGGGAACAGAGGATATGATTGCAGATTACCATGACTATTGGTTTCATATCAAAGAAAGTCTAAAAGGTGAAGTGATTGCACTTGTTGTTTGCACGATTGTGGGATTAATAATTCATTTTGTGTTGTAGAGTGAAACTTTCAGTTTTACGGAGAATCGCCATGCCGACACTCGCAAACGAGTTTGCTCGTTGTCGCGGCGTTCGCCGTATTGTCCACTGTCTAAATATGCTCTTACGTGTGCAAGCACCCGACGAGCAGTATTTAGCCACTGTCCAGCATGGCTCATTACAACGCGCAAAATTCAAAACTGTCTAAAGCTGTCAAGAAAAAATACTTGACAGCTTATTTTTTATATTGTATGATACCAAAGGTATGAATCAGTAGAGCTAGGATGTGTCGTTATGGAAAAGATTGTAGAACAAGGGCTTTTGTACGATTTTTACGGCGAGCTTTTGAATGAACATCAAAAACAGATTTATGAAGATGCGGTCTATAATGATATGTCATTAAGTGAAATTGCTGATGCAGAAGGAATTAGCAGACAAGGTGTGCACGATTTGCTGAAGCGTTGCAACAAGACGCTGGAAGGTTATGAAGCCAAATTGCATCTTGTGGAGAAATTCCAAAGTATAAAAGAAAAAGTATCTTTCATTAGCGGTTTGACGGAAGCGGCAGACAGCAGCGACGAAGAGACACTTCAGGAGCAGATGCGACAGATAAAACAGTTGTCAAACCAAATTTTGGATGAATTATAGAGGATAATATGGCATTCGAGAGTTTAACAGACAAATTACAGAATGTGTTCAAAAATTTAAGAAGCAAAGGCCGTCTTACGGAAGAAGATGTAAAAGCAGCTTTGAAAGAAGTAAAGATGGCACTTTTGGAAGCCGACGTTAACTTTAAAGTTGTAAAACAGTTTGTAAAATCTGTGGAAGAACGTGCAGTCGGCAGCGATGTTTTGAACGGCTTAAATCCCGGTCAGATGGTTATCAAAATCGTTAACGAAGAAATGGTATCCCTGATGGGTTCCGAGCAGGTCGAAATCCAGATGCAGCCCGGGAAAGCAATTACCGTCATTATGATGTGCGGTTTGCAAGGTGCCGGTAAAACAACAACAACAGCTAAAATAGCAGGTAAGTTAAAATTAAAAGGCAAAAAGCCACTTCTTACCGCTTGTGATATATATCGTCCGGCTGCTATCAAGCAGTTGCAGGTAAACGGTGAAAAACAGGGTGTGGATGTGTTCTCCATGGGAGACAATCACAAACCGGTCAACATTGCAAAAGCAGCGCTGGAGCATGCCCAGAAAAATGGTCACAATGTTGTTATTTTAGATACTGCAGGCCGTCTTCATATCGATGAAGAAATGATGGAAGAACTGCAGGAAATCAAAGCCGGCGTGGAAGTGCACCAGACCCTTTTGGTTGTGGATGCGATGACCGGTCAGGACGCAGTCAACGTGGCGAAAGAGTTCAATGAAAAAGTCGGTGTTGACGGTGTTGTTTTGTCCAAGATGGACGGCGATACAAGAGGTGGTGCGGCATTATCCGTAAAAGCGGTAACCGGCAAGCCGATTTTGTACGTAGGTATGGGCGAGAAGCTTTCCGATTTGGAACCTTTTTACCCGGACCGTATGGCAAGCAGAATACTCGGTATGGGCGATGTGCTTAGCCTTATTGATAAGGTGCAGGCAAGCGTTGATATCGATGCGGCTACCGAAAAGAAAATGGCTGAGAACATGAAGAAAGGGAAATTCGATTTTGAAGATTACCTGGAAAGCATGAAACAGATGCGGAAGATGGGCGGTATTTCCAGTATTCTTGGTATGATGCCCGGCATGGGAGCCAAGATGGGTGATTTGGAAAATGCCATCGACGAAAAGCAGTTGGCCCGCACAGAGGCGATTGTTCTTTCCATGACACCGGAAGAACGCAGAAATCCGAAACTTTTAAATCCGAGCAGAAAGCATCGTATCGCAAAAGGTGCAGGACTGGATATCAGCCAGGTAAACCGTTTTGTAAAGCAGTTTGAACAGAGTCAGAAAATGATGAAGCAGCTTGGCGGAATGGGCAGCAAAAAAGGCAGAGGTCTTTTCGGAGGCTTAGGCGGATTGGGCGGTATGAAATTGCCGTTTTAATTAACTAGTCAGAATCAGGAAATTTAATACGATTTTCTGTTTCAAATATAAATTATAATTTTTTTAATATTACACGGAGGTGAAATGCTATGGCAGTAAAAATCAGATTAAGAAGAATGGGACAGAAGAAAGCTCCTTCCAATAGAATCATCGTATCCGATTCCAGATCTCCTAGAGATGGAAAGTTCATCGAAGAAATCGGAACATATGACCCGAACACAAACCCGAGCCAGATCAAAGTTAACGAAGAGTTGGCTAAAAAATGGTTATCTAACGGTGCTCAGCCTACAGAAGTAGTTGCTAAACTTTTCAAAGTAGCAGGCATTGAGAAATAAGTAACGGTTGTACATCTTTTGGAGGTGGATTATGAAGGAATTAGTAGAAGTAATTGCAAAAGCACTTGTTGATAATCCGGATGAAGTCGTTGTTACAGAAAGAAAAGAAGGAAAAAATGTAACATTGGAGCTTCATGTTGCTGCAAACGATATGGGTAAAGTAATCGGTAAGCAGGGACGTATTGCAAAAACAATCCGTACTCTTGTAAAAGCAGCATCATCCAAAGACGATAAAAGAGTGGATGTTGACATCCTCTAAGAACATTTGTCTATTGACGAGATAAGAACCCATGAACAGTATGTTTGTGGGTTCGCTTATTATACCATTCGGAAAGGATTTTTCATGGAAGATAGATTTCAGGTAGGCGTGATTGCGTCCACACACGGGATTCGCGGTGAAGTAAAAGTTTTCCCTACGACGGACGATGTGAAACGCTTCAAAAAATTAAAAGAAGTGATTTTGGATACCGGAAAAGAGCAATTGCAGCTTGAAATAGAAGGGGTCAAATTTTTTAAACAATTTGCCATTCTGAAATTCAAGGGAATTGATAACATAAACGATATTGAAAAATATAAGAGTAAAAGTCTTTACGTGACGCGAGAAAATGCAGTCAAATTAAAGAAGGATGAGTATTTTATTGCAGATCTCATCGGCCTTAAGGTGTTGGATGAAGAGGGTACACACATCGGTACGTTGGATGATGTGATGGAAACCGGTGCCAATGACGTGTACGTGCTTCATATGAATGACGGCAGGGAAGTGTTGCTTCCAGCAATCAAACAGTGTGTGCTTGAGGTGGATGTGGAAGAAGGTTACATCAAAGTGCATATTTTGGAAGGACTTTAAAGACAAATGAATTTTCATATCATGACATTGTTCCCTGAAATGGTGGAAAATGGCCTAAATACGAGTATTATCGGCAAAGCAACGAAACAGGGAAATATCACTATTGAAGCGCATAACATCAGAGATTTTACGCAGGATAAACACAAAAAAGTGGATGATTATCCGTATGGCGGAGGCGCCGGCATGCTTATACAGGCACAACCGGTGTATGACTGTTATGTTGCGGTAAAAGAAAAAATTGCAAAAGTAAGTGAGAAAGCACCCCGCGTACTTTATATGACGCCACAAGGAAAAACATTTTCCCAGGATATGGCAAAAGAGCTTGCTAAGGAAGAAAATTTAGTTTTTTTGTGCGGGCATTATGAGGGTATTGACGAGCGCGTTTTGGAAGAAATTGTAACCGACTATGTTTCTATCGGAGATTACGTGCTTACCGGAGGAGAGCTTCCGGCGATGGTTATGATTGACAGTATTTCCAGACTGGTAGACGGTGTGCTCAACAACGAGGAGTCAGCACAAACCGAATCATTTCACAACTATTTGTTGGAGTACCCGCAGTATTCCAGACCGGAAGTGTGGAAGGAGAAAGAAGTGCCGGATGTGCTTCTTTCCGGCAATCACAAAAGCATTGAGGCTTGGAGATTGGAACAGTCTAAGAAACGGACAAAGGCAAGACGTCCGGATTTGTATAAAAAATATAAAAAATTAAAAGAATGCGAACAGTTTTTACTAAAGGATAAATTGCTCCATATGGATATGCTGGAGCTTTTGCGAAGTGGCGAAGCAGATATCGTATATTTCGGAAAAGACGGTGTTCTTTTGCGGGAAAAGCAAAACGGTCTGTATATGCTTACCGCATCGGACAGAGAAAACGGAGAGCAGATGCTTGCTCTTATAAAAGATACCCCGACACGCTTTGTGTCTCATCAGGAGTTTATGAACGACGCAATTTGCGGCATGTTTGGCTTGGAAAAAGAAACCGAATGTTTGCAGTCGGTGTACACGAGAAAAGAGCCGCTTCCGCTAAAGAAGGGCACGGATATCCGCAGACTGGATGTGACATATCTGGATGAAGTATGCGAACATTATCATTTGATTGCAGACCGGTCTTATGTGGAGGAACGGCTGAAAAAAGGTGTTATGTACGGCGCGTTTGAAGGGGATACGCTGGTTGGTTTTGTAGGCACCCATCAAGAAGGCGCAATTGGCATGCTGGAAGTGTTTGAAGCGTATCGGAACAAAGGCTACGGTAAGGTGCTGGCATCTTTTTGTATCAACCAGCTGTTAAAGCAGGGAAAAACACCGTATTGCCAAATTATTTGCGGAAACGATACGCCGGTACATATGCAGAAAAGCCTGAATATGTATGTTGCCAAGAAAAATGTGTACTGGTTGACAAAATAACAGTTGCATTTTTGAAAGTTATATGATAAACTTAAACACGTTGTGAAAAATCGATGGTCCTCTGTTACCGGGGTGGTATTCAAGAACATCTAATATTAAGGAGGCACACAATGAACGAACTTATTAAAAGCATTGAAGCAGAACAGTTAAAAGAATCTGTACCGGAGTTTAACGTAGGTGATACAGTTAAAGTTTACGGTAAAATCAAAGAAGGTAACCGTGAAAGAATCCAGGTTTTTGAAGGCGTTGTTCTTAAAAAACAGGGTGGAAGCAACAGAGCTACTTTCACAGTAAGAAAAACTTCTAACGGCGTAGGTGTTGAAAAAACTTGGCCGCTTCATTCTCCTAACGTAGAGAAAGTTGAAGTAGTGAGATTAGGTAAAGTAAGAAGAGCTAAACTTAACTACTTAAGAGACCGTGTAGGTAAGAAAGCTAAAGTTAAAGAATTAGTAAAATAATGCAGACGGTGAAAGGTATTCGATAAGTTCGGATACCTTTTTTCTTTGCCTATGCTAAAAAATGTGCTATACTCAAAATAGTGTGTTAACCTAGAGGTATTTTACAAATGAGAAGAAGCAAAGGTCTTAGTTTTTATAAAAAAAGAAGGAAAATGAATTCCAAGATTTTGAAGGAAATATCCGGTTGGGTTATTGGAATTTTGCTTAGCATTTTTCTTGCTTTTATAACCGTGTACAGCATTGGTATGACAACCAGTGTGATTGGTGTGTCTATGGAACCGTCGCTGTATAACGGGCAGACGATTTTTATTAACCGGCTTTCCTACAAGTTGTCCGGTCCAAAGATTGGCGATGTGATTGTGTTTTTGCCAAACGGCAATGAAAAGTCTCATTATTATGTGAAACGTGTTGTGGCAACAGCGGGTGATACGGTAAAAATCGTAGGCGGTATTTTGTATGTGAACGGCGAGCCGCAGGAAGAAAATGAATTTGATAAAATGGCGGATGCAGGTATTGCGGAGAACGAAATCGTGCTCCAAAAAGACGAGTGTTTTGTGCTTGGAGACAACCGCAATAACAGTGAGGACAGCCGTTCCGCCAACGTAGGTATTGTAAAAGAAAAAGATATTGTCGGTAGGGCATGGTTTCACTGGGGATGCCCGGAATCGGGAATTGGCTTTGTGAAATAGAAAAAGGACAAAAAGAGTATAAATTAGAAAGAGGTATATTTATGAATTATCAATGGTATCCGGGGCATATGACAAAAGCCAAAAGGATGATGCAGGAAAATATAAAATTAATCGATTTGGTGATTGAGCTTGTGGATGCGCGAATTCCTTTGAGCAGCCGCAATCCGGACATCGACGAACTTGGAAAAAACAAATCCAGAGTTGTGCTGTTAAACAAATCCGATTTGTCCGATCCAAAACAAAATGCGGCATGGATGGAATATTTTAAAGAAAAAGGCTTCCATGTATTGGAAATCAATTCCAAAAGCGGTGCCGGCATCAAATCCATTCAAGGCATTGTGCAGGAGGCGTGCAAAGAAAAAATTGAGCGCGACCGCAAAAGAGGCATCTTAAACCGTCCGGTCAGAGCCATGGTTGTGGGTATCCCGAATGTTGGCAAATCTACATTTATCAATGCTTTTGCAGGGAAGGCTTGTACGAAGACCGGAAACAAGCCGGGAGTAACAAAAGGAAAACAGTGGATTCGTCTGAATAAGGGCTTGGAGCTTTTGGACACACCGGGTATTTTGT
>JAZQDM010000128.1:0-13615 GCA_045546775.1 Lachnospiraceae bacterium
AACTGTTGAAGATATTACAAACGCAATGCAGATGAAATTTGAAGAATTGAACACACAGTAGTAGTTCATATGGCAGGGGCTCACAATTTGGGCCCCTGTACTACGATAAAAGTAAAGGAAAATGTTTATGAAAAGAAAAGGAAAATCAACCAGTCTTTCTTTGGTATTCCCGAAGAGAATGTATGTATTTGTAGTACCGGCTTTGATTTTGTTTTTAACATTCTGGGTGTTCCCGGTTATCCAGTTGTTCTTTTACAGCTTTACAAACTATAACGGAACAAACCCTAACTTTGATTTTGTAGGATTTAAAAACTATGTAACTTTGTTCAAACAGGGTGATATGGTTAACTCCATAAAGAATACATTAATATATGCAGTTGTTATTGTAGTTGGAACGAACGTTCTTGGCTTGGCAGTGGCAATGGCATTAAATGTGAAAATACGAGGAAAAGCATTTTTTAGAACCTGTTCTTACATACCGGCACTTTTTAGTGCAGTAGTAGTTGGTTTCATTTGGAGTTATGTGTACATGCCGGAAAGTGGTATGATCGCATCTTTATTGAATCTGATTGGTTTAGATGGCAATTCCTTTAATATAATAGGAAACTATAAAACTGCTTTGTACGGTATCTCTCTTGTAGATATCTGGAAAGGTTTCGGTACAACAATGATTATTTATCTTGCCGGCTTACAGACGGTAGATGAAAGTCTTGTAGAAGCAGGTAGAATTGACGGATGTACGGAATGGCAGTTGTTCCGTAAAATCAAATTACCGTTGATTTCATCCACAATTACAATCAATGTTATTTTGAATGTTATTGCCGGATTAAAGGCATTTGACTACTCCTTTATCATGACAAACGGTGGTCCTGGTAAATCAACAAATACTTTGATGTTTACCGTATTTAAAATTGGTTTCACAGAATCCATGATGGGTAAAGGTAGTGCCCTTGCAGTTGTAGCGTTCCTCGTAATTATTGCGATGACAATAGCTATGCTGTTCTATATGAATAAGCGGGAGGTAGAATTATAATGGCATTTAAGAAAGGTGGCTACCGTGAGGTAGAGAAAAAGGAAAAGATTACACCTGGTATTATTGCACTTTATGTAGTGTTAATTCTTTTCTGTGTTATTATTATGGCTCCGCTTATTATCGTATTTTCCAGTTCCTTGCGTGATCCGGAAAATATGAAATCACCGCTTATTTTGTTCTCACAGTTCACACTGGAAAGTTACAAAATGGCATATACAAGAATGAACTATCCAATGCAGTTGTTAAACAGTGTTATGACAACAGCAGGTTCTGTTATTGTAATTGTTTTAATAGCAACTATGGCATCTTATCCGGTTGCAAGAATTAAAACAAAATTAAGTAGAGGTTTATATTACTTTTTCATTGCAGGTCTTGTAATTCCGTCACAGATGGTAATTGTTCCGATTGCACAGACATTTGGTAATTTGAACATTCCGAATACAAGATTTACACCAATGATCATGTTTATTACATGTAGTTTACCGTTTTCAACGTTCGTATTTACAGGCTTTATGAAATCTGTTCCGATTGAAATTGAAGAGTCTGCTTACCTTGATGGTGCAAGCTTGTGGACCAGATTTTTCAGCGTAGTATTCCCGTTGTTGAAACCGGCAACCGCATCCGTTGTTATTACGCAGGGTGTTTGGATTTGGAACGACTATTTCTATCCGATGGTATTCGTTTCCAAAACAGCGCAGTACTCTTTGCCGGTAGGTATGATTCAGTTCCTCGGTGATAAAGAGAACCCGGCACAATGGAACGTATTGTTTGCTTCCTGTGTCCTTTGTGCTATACCGTTGATTTTGTTATTTGCTGTATTGCAGAAACAGTTCATTAATGGTATTGCAGCAGGTGCTGTAAAAGGATAATATAAAGAATTATTATAGTAAAAGGATAAATGGGGTTAAAATATGGAGAAGGATATTTGGAAGAAACCACAGCAAGAAAAAACATTGGATGAAAGCCAGAGCCCTTTATGGTTTTGGAATGATAAGTTGGAAAATGAGGAATTGTTACGTCAGTTGAAAATGAAAACTGACGTAGGTGTAAAATGCACCATTCCTCATGCCAGAATGAACAATGGGGATGGTTATATCGGTGGCTACTTGGACGAAGACTGGTTTGAGAAAACGAGAACTGTGTTGGAGTACAAGAAAGCCAACGATGAAACAATGTGGCTGTATGATGAAATGGATTGGCCGGCAGGGACTTGTAACAAGACTTTAACGTTGGATGAAAATAACAGAGAACGTTATTTGTCTTTCCAAAAATTTGAAATTCCGGCTGGAGAAGTTTTCCGTGCACAGTTAAAAGAACTTCATGGAAAAAATCTTGCAGGATTAGAGGATGACGTAGATTTAAGTGATTATGCATTCAATGTTTACATTGCAGATGCAAAAACAGGAAAACCGTATTCGGTAGCTGATTATATTATAAAAAGCTACATTGGCTCTGTTGTAGATTTCAAGAGCGATGCGGATGCGGTTGCTTACATCGTGACGATTCATGTGGATTCATATGATAGTTGGGGTGCCGGATGTGTCAATTACTTAGATGCTGACGTGACAAAAAAATTTGTGGATTCCACATATGAAAAATATTATGAGCAGTTTGGCGAATATTTTTCAAACACAATCAAATGCGTCTTCAATGACGAGACAAGAATGGCAAATGCTTTTCCGTGGATGAAGAGCTTTGCAGAAGATTTTGAAAAAAGAAAAGGCTATGATTTTCTTCTCAAAGTATTTGATTTAATTTTGCCGGGAGTGGAAGCGGGTAGAACAAGATGTGACTATTTTGATGTAGTAGCAGAATTGTTCCAGCAAAACTTCTTGGGGATTCTCGGTGATTGGAGTAGAGCACATGGAATTAAATTTTATGCGCATCTTCTCGGAGAAGAAACTTTGGCATCACAAGTAAGATATAGTGGCGATTTTATGCGCCAGATGAGATATCTTGACGTAGGTGGAGTAGATCATCTTGGAAAAGGAATCGGAAGCTTAAATATTAAATTCGCTTCCACAGCTGCAAGAAGCTACGGAAAAACACGTACAGCAGTAGAAGTGTTTGCAGGTTGCGGCTGGGGGCTTACCTTTGAGGAATATATCCGTATGATTTCATGGATGTTCCAGCAAGGTATGCAAATTATTATTAATCACGGATTTTTCTATTCAACAAGAGACACTCGTAAAAACGACTGGCCACCGTCACAGTTTTTCCAGTGGCAAGGTTGGGACCGCATGGCAGAAGGAAATGCAATGGTGCGCAGATTGCACTATGCACTTACGGACGGTGTTCCGGAAAATGAAGTTCTTTTGTACCATCCGGTTGAGAGCTTTTGGTTAGAATATATCGGTAATGAAAATTACAAACACGGTTACGACGACGGACCGCGTATTGACAATGAAAAAGCAAGAAAGCTTGATATGGAAACACAGTTATTGTATAACGAGCTTCTTTGCAACAATTTGGATTTTGAGTTGCTTCATAGAGATGCGCTTGAAAACTTTAAAGTTTCGGATGGAAAGATTGTCAATGAGACAAACGGTCAGAAATTCTCCGTATTTGTATTGCCAATGTGCCGCGTAATCACAAAAGAAGCGTTGGAGCTTGCAAAAGAATTTGTGAATGCAGGCGGAAAATTATTTGTAGTTGGTGATTGTCCGGAATATGCAATGGATAAATCACAGGATGAAGATATTAATCGTCTTATGGAAGAGATAAAACAATCTCCGAACGCAGAGTTCCTTCCGATTGCAGGAAGAACGCAATTGTGCAAAAAAATCAATGAGCTGATTGATGCACCTGTTGTACTCACAAAGGGCGGAGAAAATAACGGAAATGACCATCCTTATTACGGAGAGTATTTGATTGATCCGTATCGCCACAATGGAGAAGACTTGAGTGGTGTTCGTTTTGTCAGATACAAAAAGGATAGTCGAAGAAATTCATTCTTTATGAATTACGATAACGTACCGAAAGAGGTTGAAGTCGTTGTCAAATCTGTGAATGAGCCGGAAGTGTGGGATACATTTACCGGAGAAATCCAGAAACCTGAAATTATTGAATTCGAAAATAATACATATAAAGTGCGCTTCACATTACCTTGCAACTATGGTGTGATATTAGTTTCGGATCTGTAATAATCAAATAATTCATTAAATACTCCTTAAGAAAAATGAAAAAAATGATTGATTATGCAAAGAGGGACCGGCTTGCCGGTCCTTTTTTGAACCCAAAAGTTTTGTATATGAAATTGTTATTTTGCATTGACACTGTTATATATCAATGCTACAATTCGTATTGTTAATAGAGAATCTTCAGGGCAGGGTGCAAGTCCCTACCGGTGGTATAGCCCACGAGCGGACATCTTTTGGATGAATGCATGATTCGGTGAAACTCCGAAGCCGACAGTATAGTCTGGATGAAAGAAGAGAGCGTTTGGTGGGCGGACAGTATTTTTTGTGCGTGCATTCAAGCATTTTTTATAATAGTTTTCATTTGCCCTGAAATGACAGAGATGTTGTTTCAGGGTTTTTTGTTTCTTGAGAGGAAGGGAAAACATAAAATGACAGAAAATTTTTTTTTGGAAGAGGACGAACAATATATGCGTCGTGCGCTTACCCTTGCCAAAAAAGGGGAAGGTTTTGTAAGTCCTAATCCAATGGTAGGGGCTGTCGTCGTAAAGGATGGACGCATTATCGGAGAAGGCTATCATGAAAGATATGGAGGCCTACATGCAGAAAGAAATGCGTTACAAAATTGCATGGAATCACCGGAAGGTGCAACGTTGTATGTGACGCTTGAGCCTTGTTGCCATTACGGGAAAACGCCACCATGTACGGAAGCCATTATAGAACATAAAATAAAGCGCGTTGTGGTAGGCACCTTGGATGCCAATCCGGTTGTTGCAGGGAAAGGAATGCAAATTTTACGGGATGCAGAAATCGCTGTAACAGAAGGTGTATTGCAAGAGGAATGCAAGGCATTAAATAAAATTTTTTTCCATTACATAAAAACCAAAAGACCGTATGTAACGATGAAATATGCCATGACAATGGATGGAAAAATTGCGACTTATACCGGTGCGTCAAAATGGATTACCGGAGAGGAAGCGCGAAAAAGGGTGCATGAGGATCGGGCAAAGCATATGGCCATTATGGCGGGAATCGGCACCGTTCTTGCAGACGATCCGTTGTTAACATGCCGGTTGGAAGGAAAGAAAAATCCGATTCGTGTAATTTGTGATACGCATCTTCGTATACCAATGCATTCTGCCCTTGTGCAGACGGCGGCGGAAGTTCCGCTCATTGTAGCGTGCGCAAAACAGGCGGATGTAGAAAAGAAAAAGCAGTTACAGTGTCTTGGTGTGGAAGTGCTGGAAGTGCCGGAAACGGAAAAAGGATTGCGCCTGGATGTTTTGATGGAGCAGCTGGGAAAAAGAAATATAGACAGTGTACTTTTGGAAGGTGGCGGAACGCTGAATGAATCTGCCTTACAATACGGCATTGTAAATAGTGTGCAGGCATATATTGCATCAAAGATTTTTGGAGGAAAAAATGCAAAAACTCCGATAGAAGGGGAAGGAGTGTCGGAGCCAAGTGAGGCATTTGTATTAAAAAATAAACGAATAACAATTCTCGGCGAAGATCTATTGCTGGAAGGAGATATTTAGGAGGAAATGATGTGTTTACAGGGATTATAGAAGAGGTAGGAGCGGTTTTAGCTGTCAGGAGAAACGGAGCGAATTCAGACCTTGTAATACAGGCCAATACGGTATTAGAAGGAACTAATATCGGAGATAGTATTTCGGTGAACGGAATATGTTTAACCGTAACCAAGATAGATAGAAAGAGCTTTACCGCAGATGTAATGAATGAGACGTTACGAAGAAGCAGTTTATCACAAATCAAAAGTGGCGATTTTGTGAATTTAGAGCGTGCTATGAAATGCGACGGAAGGTTTGGCGGTCACATTGTTTCCGGTCATGTGGATGGAACGGGAACAATTGTGAGAGTAAAACGGGAAGGCATTGCAGTCTGGTATACGATAGAGGCACCGGAAAACATAATGCGCTTTATAGTGGAAAAAGGTTCCATAGCAATAGACGGTATTAGTCTCACGGTGGCAACCGTGGAAAAGAAATGTTTTTCTGTTTCGATTATTCCGCATACTGCCAAGGAAACAACTCTTTCCCAAAAGCAAGCCGGTGATATGGTTAATCTGGAAAATGACATAGTAGGCAAATATGTGGAACGGTTGCTTACGTTTGAAAATAAAGAAATAAACCGAGAGAAGGAGAATGAACGATGGAAGACTTTATGTACAACTTGGTAGAAGAAGCATTGGAGGATTTAAAAAAAGGAAAAATCATCATTGTTTCCGATGATGAAGACCGGGAAAATGAAGGAGATTTCATTTGTGCGGCACAGTTTGCAACGACGGAAAATGTAAACTTTATGGCAACTCATGCAAAAGGATTAATTTGTATGCCAATGAGTAAAAAGTTGTGTGGGAAGCTTGGATTTCCGCAGATGGTTACAAACAACCAGGACAACCACGAAACAGCATTTACCGTATCGGTTGACTATGTGGAGACAACAACCGGAATTTCTGCCGCAGAAAGAAGTATGACTGCGATGAAATGTGTAGCGGATGATGCCAAGCCGGAACATTTCCGAAGACCCGGTCATATGTTTCCGCTTGTGGCAAAAGACAACGGCGTTTTTGAGCGAAGAGGCCATACGGAAGCAACGGTGGATTTGATGGTGCTTGCCGGATTAAAGCCCTGTGGTCTGTGTTGTGAAATTATGGAAGACGACGGGACAATGATGAAAAAGCCACGTCTCATTGAACTTGCGCGAAAATGGAATTTGAAATTTATTACCATTCAGGCTCTTTTGGAATATCGCAAGAAAAAAGATACACTTGTGGATCGCATTGCAGTAGCAAAAATGCCGACAAAATACGGCGATTTTCAGGCGTATGGTTATTTGAACCGCTTAAATGGAGAACATCATGTAGCACTGGTAAAAGGAGAAATTGGTGACGGAGAAAACATTCTTTGCCGCGTCCATTCGGAGTGTCTGACCGGCGATGTTTTTGGTTCTTTGCGATGTGACTGCGGTCAGCAATTTGCGGCTGCTATGAAGCAGATTGAGGAGGAAGGAAGAGGCATTCTTTTGTATATGCGCCAGGAAGGAAGAGGTATCGGGCTTTTGAACAAGTTGCGTGCTTACGAATTGCAAGAGCAGGGTATGGATACGTTGGAGGCAAATCTGGCATTAGGATTCCCGGCAGATATGCGTGAATACTACATAGGAATGCATATTTTAAAAGATTTAGGTGTGAAAACCTTACGTCTTTTGACAAACAATCCACAGAAGGTAGAAGGGCTTAGCGATTATGGGATGGAAATTGTGGAACGTGTACCGATTCAAGTGGAAGCTACGGAGCATGATTTGTTTTATTTGCAGACAAAGCATAAAAAAATGGGGCACTTTTTGTCGTATTAGATGAAATAAAAACAGAGCATAACAACTTAAAATCAGGAGGAATAAGAATGAAAGTATATGAAGGAAATGTAGTAGCAGAAAATATGAAAGTAGGAATCGTGGCATCCCGATTTAATGAGTTTATTGTTTCAAAGCTTGTAAGCGGAGCGGTAGACGGGTTAAAACGTCACGATGTAGAGGAAAATGATATTGAGATTGCCTGGGTTCCGGGGGCTTTTGAAATACCGCTTATTGCTTCCAAAATGGCAAAAAGCGGAAAGTATGATGCAGTCATTTGTCTCGGTGCGGTTATTCGCGGTGCTACGAGCCATTATGACTATGTTTGCAGTGAAGTATCTAAAGGAATTGCAAATGTTTCTATGAACAGTGATATCCCGGTGATGTTTGGGGTTGTAACAACAGATACAATTGAACAGGCGATTGAACGTGCCGGAACAAAAGCAGGAAACAAAGGCTACGATTGTGCACTTGGTGCAATCGAAATGGTGAATTTGATTCGTTCCATTGAAAAATAATAGAAAAAGCGATGTTTTTGCGAAATTCCAGTGAAAAATCAAACGATTTTTCAGAAAATATACTTGTAAAGTGCAAGCAAAATGGTTATAATATAAGTAACCTGAAATGTTCGATAATTCTTGTTGTTTTGAACCTACAGTTACTTTAAACGGGATTCCTACATTGCCATGTAGATGTCAGGCCTTCATTGCGCAGAGGAAGACAGAAGGATGGTTGCGGTTACCCACCTAGCATATGCTAGGAGTCAAAAGACAGGAGTCGGCATTTTGGGACAATACAAAAGATATAAAAAGCAGCCTTGTGGCTGCTTTTTTGGTATTGGAAACATGGTACAAGCATACATTATAATAGAACTTCTGACAGGAGGCATAAAAGTCTATGAACAAAGAACAACGAATTCATTTTAAAGCGATAGTTATTCTCGTTGGAAGTATTGTGTTATTGTTGCTTGCTATCATGCAACTTAAAAATTTGACGGGAAATGTTCAAAAGGAAGGGCAATATATGCCGTTATATCAAGTGGAGTTATTGGTGGAAACGGTAGAACCCGGGACGTTATCTAAATTGGAATTATTTCAAAATTTAGAAGAACTGTTTTTGCAACGTCCAAAGGAAGAGATTTTTTTGACATATGAGCAGTATTTGCAACTATATCAGGCATTGCAAGGAGCGGAGAAAGGTTATCCGCTTTTTGAACAAGAGTATAGTCCGGAACACTTTGTGACAAGAGAAGATTTCGAGGCATGGTATGAGCTTTTTTTGCGGGACTACGATGAAGAGAAGAACATGACGGTGTTAACGACTACTGTAATAGGCGATAAAAGTAATTGCGCATATTACAATGGTGCACTTTTTGAGGAGGTTCATGTCTTAACGACAGAAGGTGTTTTTGAGGTGGCGGATGAGGCAATCAAGAAAACCAAATTTCAGACAGCCCAACATTATTGTTACAAGGGGAAGCTTATTACGGTAAAGCATACATTGGATGAACCGTTCGAAATGCACAATATATGGATTGTGGAAACCGGAAGTAATGCAGGAATCCGCTTCTTCTTAAATGATTGTGAAGTGACAATACCACCGGAACAGGTAGATGCCGGCGTGGAAAAAAATGTGATGCGGGAGCAAATTGCCGATTTGTCATTTGAAAATGGAATGCTGGTTTATGGTGTTTCCAAAACTGAAAAAGTAAATGGAAAAATTATGAGTCTGAAAGAAGATTCGATAGAAATTGCAGGACACGGTACGTTTTCTTTGGCAGATGAATTCAAGGTATACCAATTGTACGGAACGCTGCAAGAAAAGCAAAAAAGCGATTTGATTATCGGATATGATTTTACGGATTTTGTAATGGAGGATGGGAAAGTTTGCGCAGCGCTTGTTGTGAAAGAAGAAACGATGCAACATATTCGTGTGTTGTTAAAAGATTCCGGCTTTGCGGGATATGTCCATGATACGGTAAAAGTAACTTGCGATACGGATTTTACGGTGTCTTATCTAGACCATGGAGCAGAAAAAACGGAACAATATAAGACAGGTGAAAGCGTGGAGTTTACGCCGGATAGCGCTTGTTTTTCAGAAGGCCGGGTGGTGATTTCACCAGATGTACTATCCGGGAAAGTGCAATTGCAACACATGACAAGGAGTCAGGGAGTTCCGCAATATCGCGGAACGATAGAATTGACAAGTGACGAAGGAAATATATATATCGTCAATGAAGTATTGCTGGAAGAATACTTATATTCGGTTGTCCCTAGTGAAATGCCTGCATCTTATCCGATAGAAGCATTGAAAGCACAAGCGGTGTGTGCCCGCACGTATGCGTACGGTAAAATGCTGCATACACCACTTGCCTGGTACGGAGCTCATGTGGATGACAGCACTTCGTATCAAGTGTACAACAACATTGCTGAAAAAAGCGAAACAACAAAGGCGGTCAAGGAGACAACGGGGAAATTGCTTGCTTACGGAGAGGAACTGGTCGGAGCATATTATTATTCTACATCCTGTGGATTTGGGACCACGGCGGAGGTGTGGAAAGGCGGTGCCGGAGAGATTGCATATTTGCAAGCAAAGCCGATAGGAATGGCGTCCACTGATTATTCTCCGCAAGAGTTGTCGGAGGAAGAAAACTTTTTGCAATTTATTACAACGGATTTGGAAGGAAATTTTGAAAGTGAAGAAAGCTGGTATCGGTGGACGTATCAAGTGGAATCTGTGGACTGTTCTGCCCTGGAAGAACGTATTCAAAGTCGCTATAATGCGAATCCGGATTTGATTCTTACTCAAAATGATGCAGGAGAGTACGAGAGAAACGAACCGGAAAAACTTGGTGAATTGCAGGATATTTATGTGGAAAAGCGTTTGCCGGGAGGAGCGGTTGATGAACTTATTCTTGTTTTTGAAAAGGCGACGATGAAAGTAATCAGTGAGTATAATGTGCGTTATATTTTGAACAATGGGAAGGCAGAAGTGGTACGAAAAGACGGAAGCAGCGTTGCATCACCAACCCTTTTGCCCAGTGGTTTTTTTGCTATTTCTGTACAAAAGGACGGTGCTGTTACCGGATACCACTTGACCGGTGGCGGTTACGGACATGGCGTCGGAATGTCACAAAACGGTGCAAAGCAAATGGCGAAAGCGGGCTGCACGTATGAAGATATATTGACATTCTTTTATGACGGAAGTCGTGTTTTCTCAACAAACGAAAATGGGGAGTGATGATGAAACAAATGATTTACAATACGATAGTACGGTTTAGAAAATTTGGAAAAAGTCTTTCGAAAGAAAATATTAGTGCTTATGCAGCCAGTGCGGCCTTCTTTTTGTTTGTGTCGCTTATTCCGCTGTTTGCCCTTATCTGTGCAGTACTGCCGTACACACCGGTTACGAAAGAAATGATGCTTACCGTAACAACCAATCATATACCGGAAATTATACGTCCTCTTGTACAAAGTATGATAGGAGATGTATATATGCGGAATGCAGGCGTTCTTTCCGTTGCCGCATTGGGAACGCTTTGGACGGCAGGGAAAGGTGTTCTAGCCCTTATCCGGGGACTAAATGCTATCCACGATGTGGAAGAAAATCGCAACTATTTTGTACTTCGGGTGGTTGCCTGTTTTTACACGGTTATTATGATTTTTGGAACCATATGTTGTTTGAGTTTGATGGTTTTTGGGAATTCGATTATACAAGCATTTTCTCAAGCATTGCCCACTTTGAACATCGTAGGCGGGTTTGTGGTCCGGTTCCGCTTTGTGCTATCGTGGGCTGTGTTGACACTCATTTTTACACTGCTATACACGTATATACCAAATAAAAAAATGCATTTTATGGAGCAGATGACAGGCGGTATGTTTGCTGCCATTGCGTGGAGTTTATTTTCCTGGTGCTTTTCTTTGTATGTAGATACGTATAAAGGGCTTGGCGTATTTGGCACATACGGAAGTCTGACTACAATTGTCATTGCAATGCTCTATCTTTACTTTTGTATGTATATTTTTATGCTCGGTGCACATATCAACCATTATTTCGTAGAAAGGCGTGACAGGCGTGAAAAAGTTTAATAAAGCTTGACAAGCACGCGATTTTTCACTAAAATGAGTAATTAGTGAAGAGAAAGGCATAGAAGGTGTCTAGTAGAAAATCATTTTCTTCCAGAGAGAGGAGGCCGCCGGCTGTAAGCTTCCTTAAGTTCAGATGATGTTCGAATTTCCCACCGGAGCTGCTTAGATGAATGTAAGTATTTTTGTGAAACTTAGTAGTTTAAGACGTAAACAGCACGTTACGCTGAAGAGTGCCTGACGTAAGTCAGGAAGTTGGGTGGTACCGCGGAAATTTCGTCCCTTGCATTTGTGCAAGGGATTTTTTTATTTTGCAAGCAAACCTATTGTGAAACGTGTGGGTGCGAGCGTGGAAGGAGAAAGCGTGAATAAGTTTTTAAAAAAGAAATTATTGCTGTGGTTTGTTGTTGTATGTTTGTGTAGTGCAGCGTTGAGCATATGGATGTTGCGTTCCCAATTGGCCAAACTTGTTTCCGTAAAGTTTGAAGATGCCAAAATGGAGGAAACAATAAGAAAAATCATTCGTGTTAAGGACAACGAAGTTTTGTCGAAAGAAGAGTTAGAAGACGTAGAGTGGATTAACATTGGTTATACGCAGTTATATGACACGTTGTCAGATATTAAAAAATGTAATGAAATAGATGACTTGGTGATTGGTGACCCGAATTTTGCGGTGTGTTCATATCCGTACGATTATTTGTTAAATCCAAAAACTATGACGCCGGAAAGTCCGGAGAGAGTAGAGCAGATACAGGCAGAGCTAAAAGAGATTTTGGATAATAACCAACAGGATATGACGCTTCGTATTAACAACGAGGATGAATTGCTGCCACTTACCGACATGTATTTCGTAAAAGATGCAACGCATCTGACCGGTCTTACCTTGGAAAATTATCATAATATTGATTTTAGTGCAATCTATGAAAATTCCCATATTACGTATTTGAGAATGACGGATTGCAGCGTGGATGATTTGCAGAACGTGGAACAGATGCAGAATTTGACTACGCTATCTTTTTCGCATACGACAGGAGATTTTTCGACGGTTTCAAACTGTGAGAATCTAGAGCGCCTTTCGCTGGAATATTGCGATTTGTCTGAGGTTGGTGATTTGTCGGGGTTAGAAAATCTCATTTCTGTCTCGCTCAATGGAAGCGATGGGTTGGACATGGAGAAATTGGGAGAAATGGCAAATGTAAAAGTTTTAGATTTGGAGTATACGGACATTGCGGATGTGGATGAGTTGATAAAAATGAAAAATCTGGAGTTACTTTACATTAAAGGAACGCCTTTGGCGGAAAATCCGCAAGAGCTGAGAAGACTGTGGGAAGCCCTTCCGGAGATTGATATAGATTTGTAGGAAAAATTGTGAATAATAAAAAAATGATTGCATAATGGAGGAAATAAAAATGAAAGAAAAGTTAGAACAGATTAAGGCACAGGCGCTTAGCCAGATTGCACAAAGCGACTCGTTAGAAAAATTGAACGAAGTGAAAGTTGCATACCTTGGAAAAAAAGGTGAGCTCACTGCAGTTTTGAAAGGCATGAAGGACGTTGCACCGGAAGACAGACCAAAAGTTGGTCAGATGGTAAATGAAGTCAGAGAAGAAATCGAAAAGGTTTTGGAAGAACAGACAACCAAAATGGAAAAAGCAGTCCGTGAAGCAAAGATGAAAGAAGAAGTCATCGACGTAACTTTGCCGGCAAAGAAAAACAATATGGGACACCGTCATCCGAATACGATTGCTTTGGAAGAAGTAGAGCGTATTTTTATCGGTATGGGGTATGAAGTAGTGGAAGGCCCGGAAGTAGAAAAAGATTATTACAACTTTGAGGCACTCAATATTCCGAAAGACCATCCGGCAAGAGATGAGCAGGATACTTTCTATGTGACAGAGGACATCGTACTTCGTACACAGACATCTCCGGTACAGGTACGTGAGATGGAGAAGGGCAAACTTCCAATCCGTATGATTGCGCCGGGT
>JAZQDM010000129.1:0-2363 GCA_045546775.1 Lachnospiraceae bacterium
TGTCAGCAGTTTGTCAGTAATAACATAACCGCTGTTTATATTGTCAAATTCCCATAGGTTCCAACCTGTCAGCGTCACACCATCCCCGAGGGGTACCAACGAAGATAGCTTCGTGCCTTCGTACACTCCTTCACGTACATAAGGGTACAACTCGTCATTTGCTTTCAAAGGTTCTGTTCCGGCATATATGTATATTGTGTTGGACGGTAACGCCATAGCCGGAGTTGCCAGCGTACTAACCAACATTACAAGAACCAGCCACCAGCAGGCAAGCCCTTTCAATCGCTTTTTCATTTGTCATACCTCCAATTTATAGAATTTCTTTTATCAAACAAAATAAATTTAAGATGCCGGAAGCCGTCCCTTACTGTGCGAAGGTGAGACCTGCCGGAGCGTCTGTCACATCTAAGCGATGTCGGAACCTGTACAATTTTTTCTCCGCTTTGTGCAAACCTTGCAATCATTTCGGTTGCAAATTCCATACCGGGACAGACAAGATTTAGTTTTAATGCGGTTTCTCTGACAAAGCCGCGTAGTCCGCAATGAAAATCACGGATGTCCGTCTTAAACCGCCAACGTGCAAGTGCCGAAAGAAACGGGATACCCCATTTGTGGCTAAAAGACATTGCGCCTTTTTCTATTCCGCCTTTGAAACGGTCTCCCATAACGAGCTTTGCTCCGCGTCTTAATTCCTGCACAAACAAATCGGGATGTGCAAAATCATAGCTTCCGTCACAATCGCCCATTATGATATATTTTCCTTTTGCAGCTTTAATACCGCCGATGAGTGCCGAGCCGTAACCTTTTATTTTCACATTTGCTACTCTCGCACCGTTTTTTATTGCAATTTCTGCCGAGTTATCAATTGAGCCGTTGTCGGCAATTAAAATCTCCGCATTGAGCTTTAATCTTTCTATGGCACTATTGGCTTCGTTTATTGCAAATTCCAATGTTTCCGATTCATTAAGGCACGGCATTAAGAATGTAAATTCCATCATTTCCGCCTCCGTTTCTTGTGAGGCAGTTCAATGTTCAGCCACATTGCCGCAAGCAGAGCAAATATAGGCGTTACAAGTGCCCTGTATGTAAAGAAGCAATGTAGGTATGAGTGATTGTTAAGTGCAAGACATCTTATCAGAACAACTGCACCGAGTACAATTAAAATTATTGTTGCCTCCGATTTTTTATCCTTGCCCCTGAACAGATACCATACAGACAGTAAAATCAGAACCAAAAATATAATTCCGAGTGCCGTCCGTCCTGCATCAACTCTAATTTCACTCCCAAATAGCATTGACAGATTTGCCGCAACGGCTGAAAGAATTGATTTTGGCTTATCGGCGTACATTTCCACTTTATTTCCCATACGCTCTGCGACAGAGGAAAGAGCCATTTCAAATGCGTTGGTATTTGTTACCATACTTGCGATAAGCCATTTAACTATAAAGGCTCCGCCGTATGAAAGCACCCAACATATTCCGCATTTCAGGAGCAGAAGCAAATTTTCCTTTAAGCTGCCGAGCCTGTTTTCTTTTGTTCTGACTGCAATCACAAGAGCGAGAGGAATAAGTATCGTTACCGTTTCGGTTGTGAGAAAGTCGAAAAAGGCAACTGCCGTTCCGCTTACAACACTTAATATTGTCAGCCATTTATCATCTCTGCGTTCAAAAATGAAAAACAACGGAACAAGTACAAAAGCAAGGATAAAGCCGGGTTGATATTCCATACTGAGCCGGATATTCCAAATCTGCACCGCCGCAAGGGACAAAGCAAGTATTACAGCCAAATCCCAATGCCTTTTTCGGGCAAGTATAAAAATCGTCAGCCCAACAAGAAGCAGAAAGGCAATAAATCCGATTAGCTTCACGCCTTCAACATCGGTAATAAGATGTCCGAGCCGTATAAACATTACCGTTCCGTGCCAGTAACGTGTGTAGTCTTTGTTTGGCTCTGTGCCTTGTGTTACCGAAAGATACAGTCCTGCATTTACGCCAAGTTCTCCGCCATCATAATAATTTGTACGGATTGAAGATATAAGCGGACTGTCTTCACCCATATTCCACGAAACATTCAGCCATATAGAATCAGCATAGTGATCCGCTACGGAATTTAGCTTTTTACCATCTGTAAATTCAAAAGCAGTTCGCTCTTTATAGGAAAGCGCACTTTGTTCCATATTGTCCCGAATCATATCATTGGGGATCAGTGCAGAAAGAAACAGGAGCAGCCACAACAGAAACAGCACGACAGCAAAAACTGCGGTATGCTTTGCAGCACTGCAAAAAATTTTTCTTATCAAACAACCACCCCCTAAAACAGATTATATATGTAAAGAAAAGCACATAACTATTTGTTTTATTTTA
>JAZQDM010000130.1:0-15509 GCA_045546775.1 Lachnospiraceae bacterium
ACGCCGCCCTTGGTATCGGGAACCTGTTTAATACAAACAACAATTTTCATTGTATTTTCTCCTTATTCTAATTTTGTTTATTTTATTACTTCAACAATGCTCCAGAAATTACCATTCTCTGAACTTCGCGAGCGAAGTTCTTTAAGCAATTTCTTAGTTATTTCAACAACGCACCTGAAATTACCATGCGCTGAACTTCGCTTGTTCCCTCGTAAATCTCAGTAATCTTAGCATCTCTCATCATACGTTCTACTTCGTATTCTCTTGTATAACCGTAACCACCATGTAACTGAACTGCTTTTGTTGTTACGTCCATAGCCATCTCAGCTGCGAATAATTTAGCCTGAGCTGCTTCGATGCTGTAAGATGTTTTGTGGTCTTTTGTATACTGATCTTTTGTGCAAGCTGCTTTGTAAACTAACAACTGAGCTGCCTGAGCGTTTGTTGCCATGTTAGCAAGCTGGAACTGTGTGTTCTGGAATGCACCGATTGCACGACCGAACTGTTTTCTTTCTTTTACATATTCGATTGTTCTTTCCAAAGCGCCTTCGCCGATACCAAGTGCCTGAGCAGCGATACCGATACGTCCACCGTCAAGAGTATGCATAGCGATACCAAAGCCTTTGCCCTGTGCACCAAGCATGTTCTCTTTCGGGATACGGCAATCTGTAAAGATTAACTCGTATGTAGATGAACCACGGATACCCATTTTCTTTTCTTTTGTACCGAATGTGAAGCCCGGTGTTCCTTTTTCTACGATGAATGCGGAGATTTCTTTTGTCATTCTGCCGCGTTTTTCCACTACACCTGTGATAGCGAAGATAACGTAAACGTCAGCTTCTTTACCGTTTGTGATGAAGATTTTGGAACCGTTAAGTACCCATTCGTCACCATCCAAAACAGCTTTTGTCTGCTGTCCCTGTGCATCTGTACCAGCGCCCGGCTCTGTCAAACCGAAAGCACCGATTTTTCTACCGCTTGCTAAATCCGGTAAATATTTCTGTTTCTGCTCTTCTGTACCGTATGTTAAAATCGGATCACAGCAAAGAGAAGTATGTGCAGATACGATAACTGCTGTTGTACCGCAAACTTTTGCCAATTCTTCTACGCAAATAGCATATGTTAAAATATCACAGCCCTGTCCGCCGTATTCCTTCGGAACCGGAATTCCAAGAAAACCAGCTTTTGCCATTTTTTCAACAGTAGCTCTCGGGAATTCTTCTGTCTCGTCTACTTCAATTGCAAGAGGTTTTACCTCTTTCTCAGCGAATTCTTTAAAAAGAGCTCTCGCCATTTCATGTTCTTTGCTTAAAGTAAAATCCATGATTAATTTCCTCCATATATGATTAATAATTTATTTACTGTGCATCAACAGGTGTTTTTGTTCTGTCTGCATTGTATACGTAGAAACCTCTACCACTCTTAACACCAAGGTTGCCGCCACGAACCATCTTACGAATAAGAGGACATGCACGATATTTGCTGTCGCCTGTTTCGTTGTAAAGAACGTCCATGATAGCAAGGCAAATATCAAGACCTACAAAGTCACCTAACTCAAGCGGTCCCATCGGATGATTTGCACCAAGTTTCATAGCTGCGTCGATACCTGCGATATCAGAAACACCTTCCATTTTGATGAATGCAGCTTCGTTAATCATCGGGATTAAGATACGGTTTACTACGAAACCTGCTGCTTCATTCACCTGTACCGGAGTTTTGCCGATTTCTTCAGCAATCTTAACAATTGTATCAACTGTTTCCTGCGGAGTGTTAACACCAGCGATAACTTCTACAAGTTTCATTCTGTCTGCCGGATTGAAGAAATGCATACCAATCATAGGACGGTTTAAGCCGTTTCCGATTTCTGTAATAGAAAGGGAAGAAGTGTTGGATGCAAATACACATTCCGGTTTTACGAACTTATCAAGTTCAGCAAAAGTTGTTTTCTTAACTTCCATATTTTCAAATACAGCTTCTACGATCAAATCGCAATCTGCACAAAGATCTTCTTTAAGACCAGCTGTGATTCTGCCAACGATAGCGTCTGCAGTTTCCTGTGTCATTTTACCTTTTTCTACTAATTTAGCGTAGCCTTTAGCGATTTTGTCTTTACCGCCGTCAGCCCATTCCTGTTTTACGTCGCAAAGTGCAACTTCATATCCTTCTGTCTGAGCAAAAGCTTTTGCAATACCCTGGCCCATTGCGCCGGCACCAATAATACCTACTTTCATTTTAAGTACCTCCTGTTTTTCTTTCTTATTTATTTAAGAATGCTTCTACTTTTCTTTTTTCAAGGAAAGCAGCCATTCCTTCTTTCTGGTCATAGGATTCGAAGCAGTCGCCGAATAATTTTTCTTCGATTACGATTGCTGCGTCCATGTCTACGTCCAAACCTTCGTTGATTGCTTTTTTGCAGTTACGAACAGCGATAGGAGCATTTTTTGCAATACCTGCTGCCATTTTTTCTGCTGCCGGCATCAACTCTTCCAACGGATAAACAGCGTTTACAAGGCCGATTCTGAATGCTTCGTCAGCTTTGATATTTCTTGCTGTGTAAATCATCTGTTTTGCCATACCAGCACCTACCAAACGGGCAAGTCTCTGTGTTCCGCCGAATCCCGGTGTAATACCAAGACCTACTTCCGGCTGACCGAATACTGCGTTTTCAGAACAGATTCTGATGTCACAGCTCATAGCGATTTCGCATCCGCCGCCTAAAGCGAATCCGTTTACTGCAGCGATAACCGGAATCGGGAATGTTTCCAATTTGCGGAATACATCGTTACCTTTTTTACCGAAAGCTTCGCCTTCTGCTTTTGTAAGGGAGCTCATCTCTCCGATATCAGCGCCTGCTACGAAAGATTTCTCGCCTGCACCTGTTAAAATAAGGCATCTTACTTCGTCTAAGTTTACAGCGTCCAAAGTTTTGTCCAATTCTTCAAGAACTGTGGAGTTTAAAGCGTTTAATGCTTTTTCACGGCTGATTGTGATAACGCCAACCGCACCTTTTTGTTCAAATAAAACAAATTCCATGTTTGTTTCCTTTCCTACCCGCCGGGTATATGTATGCATTTTGTTCCTATCTTATTTCTCAACGAAAGTGCCGTCGTTTTAGGCGGCACTTCATTTTTTCACTTGAGAAAGCCTAAGGCGTCGTACGCGACGTTATTTTAAGCTTCGTATTTTTTTACAATTGTAGAGCAGCCCATACCGCCACCGATACAAAGTGTAGCAAGACCTGTCTTAGCATCTTTTGCTTCCATTTCGTGAAGCAATGTAACTAAGATACGGCATCCTGAAGCACCTACCGGGTGTCCTAATGCGATAGCACCGCCGTTCGGGTTAAGCTGTTTGTCAACATCGATACCCAAATCTTTTCCTACTGCGATAGACTGTGCAGCGAAAGCTTCGTTTGCTTCGATAATATCGAAGTCTTCGATCTTCATGCCTGTTTTAGCCATAACTTTCTGTGTAGAAGCTACCGGGCCGATACCCATAACTTCCGGTCTAACACCTGCAAGAGCACCTGCAACCCATTCAGCCATCGGTGTAACACCTAATTCTTTTGCTTTTTCTTCGCTCATAACAACGATTGCTGCAGCACCGTCGTTGATACCGGATGCGTTACCAGCTGTAACGTATTTGTCTTTGTTGATCGGGCGAAGTTTAGCCAAACCTTCCATTGTAGAACCTGCACGAGGACCTTCATCCACTTTGAATTCTACCATTTCTTTTTTCTTCTTAACCATAACCGGTACGATTTCTTTATCAAAAGCGCCTGCTTTCTGAGCAGCTTCTGCTTTCTGCTGGCTCTTAAGTGCGAACTCGTCTAACTCTTCACGAGTAAGACCCCATTCATCACAAATGTTGTCAGCTGTCTGAATCATGTGATAGTTGTTGAATGCATCCCACAATGCATCGTTAACCATTGTATCTACTAAAGTTGCATTGTTCATTCTGTATCCGTAACGTCCCTGCATTGCAGCATAAGGAGCCATGGACATGTTTTCCATACCACCTGCAACAACGATGTCTGCGTCACCTGCCAAAATCATCTGTGCAGCCATGTTTACACAGTTAAGACCGGAACCACATACTACGTTCACTGTAACAGCCGGAACTTCAATCGGAAGACCTGCTTTGATAGAAGCCTGACGAGCTACGTTCTGTCCAAGACCTGCCTGGATAACACAACCCATGTATACGTGATCTACAGCTTCCGGAGCAACACCTGCTCTGTTTAATGCTTCCTTAATTACGATAGATCCAAGCTCTGCTGCCGGAGTTGTGGAAAGTGTTCCACCCATAGTTCCGATTGCGGTACGACATGCACCTGCTAATACAACTTTCTTTGCCATTTTTCTTTTCCTCCATACTCTCAAAACGCCCTAAAACACTGGGCTTAACAATGATTGTTATTTTTTTATCATTGCAATTGTTTATATTTTAACATAGGGGATATTGTTTTGCAATGTATAAATCAAATTATTTAAAATTATTTCAAAGTTTGTACATAATGTATGGGAAATTTGGGGTTGGTTTGTGCAAGGTTTTACTGCTTGTCACGCAACCATCGCAAATTCGCCATCGTGGCTCATTGCGATTTCTGTAGCCTCTCTTTTTACAAGCAGAGAATAACGTTAAAAGCAACCGGGCATAAAAATATCATGTGACGTGCTTGTCGTGTGAGTGCAAGTAGTACTTAGCATTTTTTACAATGTCAGCAATCTGCAAGCAGGACGCTTGCAGAAGTCGCAATGAGCCATGGATGGCGAATTTGCGACGGTTGCGTAACGCACCAATACATTTTCGAAAATGCTTAGTACTACTGCCCTCACACTACAGCACGGCACATGATTTTTTATGCCCGGTTGCTCCCAACCTATCCCGCGGTGTAAAAAAGAGGCTTAAGGAATCCCTTAAGCCTCACAAGAAATCTATTTAATTTTCCGGTTCGATTAAACCGTACGTATTTCCCTTTCTCTTATAAACTACGTTCACTTCGTCTGTCTCTGCGTTGCAGAATACATAGAAGTTGTGTCCCAAAAGTTCCATCTGGATACAAGCATCTTCCGGATACATCGGTTTGATGTCAAACTTCTTCGTACGAACAATCTTAACTTCCTCTTCGTCCATATAATCTTTCTCAAGGAAATCCTGACTGAAGAAACCTGCTGACTGCTTCTTGTCCACAATTTTGTTTTTGTATTTCTTAAGCTGTCTTTCTATAATCTCTTCCACCAAATCAATGGATACATACATATCGTTGCTAACCTGCTCCGAACGAATGATATTTCCTTTCACCGGTATTGTAACTTCGATTTTCTGGCGCTCTTTTTCAACGCTCAAAGTAACGTGCACTTCCGTCTCTTTGGTAAAGTATTTTTCAAGTTTACCAATCTTGTCTTCTACGGCTGCTCTTAATCCGTCTGTTACATCGATGTTTCTTCCGCTAATTATAAATTTCATGCTAATCATCCCTTCCGATTAAATATTGTATGAACATTATACCACACCTTGTAACGTTTTTACAACAATTTGGAAAAATTAACTTAAATTTAACAAAGTGTATCAAAATTCACAAACGCTTTATTTTTTTCATTTTTGGTCTTGCAAAAAGTATTTTTATTACAACTTCACAAAACGTTCGTTCTTTTTTGACGGTGTCTTTTTTCCACTTTTTTGCATCCGTTTTATGTGGATAATGTGGATAACTTGGTGCATAAGTCAAAAAGCCCGTATTTATGCCCTTTTATTTTGTGGATAACTTTTTCTCCTATTTTTTTCAAATTCCGACAAAAAAATTGTCCTTTTTTACGATTTGTTTATCTTGCACAAGTTCAAATCTGTCAAGGCATTTTTTGAAAAAAATGATTTTCTGAAAATCATCCAAAATAAAAATCGCAAAGACTTCGGATACCAAAATCTTTGCGACTATAATCGTTTTTTGTTAGAAAATTCTTCGTACTGCAAGAACCTGACGGTAATCTGCTCTTGAAATGATGATACCGGTCTTTGCTGTGGAAGCATGGACAATCTGTCCGTCACCAATGTAAATACCTACGTGACCGGAGTAGCAAATAATATCACCCGGCTGTGCTGCTGCCAAACCACCTTCTACCGCATAACCGCTGCTTCTCTGGGAAGAAGAGGTACGCGGGAGGCTTACGCCGTAATTTGCATAAACACTCATAACGAAACCGGAGCAGTCTGTACCGTTTGTAAGGCTTGTTCCGCCGTATACATACGGGTTGCCCAAGAACTGTAACGCATAGTTTGCAACGGCTTTACCGCTCTCACTGCCGCCACCGGAAACCGTAACAGTTGTCTGCGTGCTGTTTGAAGAAGACTGGCTCTGGCTTGCCTGCGCCTGTGCGGCTGCCTGGCGTGCTGCCTGACGTTCTGCCTCTTCTTTTGCAAGACGCGCTTCTTCTTCTGCCTTGGATTCTGCTTTTACAAATTCGGTTGTCAAAGTAACATAGTCTGTGGAAACGTAACCGTCACCTTCCTCGATGTTAACTTTTACCCAACCTTCCAACTCTTCCGTTACAAGCAAGTCATCGTCAATTGGTACAAGTCCCAGTACCGGAGCGTCTAAGCTGGGCTCCTGTCTTACTTTTAACGTTGTTGTCGTTACGGTAGCAATTCTTGTGCCCACCTCTTTTGCCATCACAACTGCGGCTTCACCGGTCACACAATACTCTGCTTTTACATAACCTGTCACAGAACCGGAATTGATTTCATACCAACCGTTCTGCTCAGAAATAAATGTACCTACGGAATTATCATATAACTTTCCGAGAATTTCACCCTCTTCGCTGGGCATGCTTCTTACATTTACATAGTTGTCCACATCCGCAATAACAAGATTTCTGAATGCATCTTCCTCTGCCTGCTTCTGTGCCTGCGCTTCGGCTTCCTGCTGCATCGCAACAATCTGTGCCAAATCCTGCTGTTTTTCAATTTCTTTTGTCGTACTGTCTATTGCTCCAGTGCCTTCGTTTCCGCTCACACTGTCTTTTATCGTTTGTAAAGAAGTCGTATTCTTTGCCAATGTCAATGTTACACCGGCTGAAGGAAGCGCATCTGATACACTTCCGGCAGCTTGCACCGTAATAGAAGATGCACAAAACGTAATTGCTGCTGCAATGCCGCATACTGCCACTTTCAGTCTTCGTTGTTTCATTTTAACCTCCGTATACCCACCCAACCGGATAGTCATTTGTTACAAAATTGTTACAACAAAAATTAATATACCATTGATGCAACACTTTGTCAACCATCGGAAGAAATTGGCAATTGTGGAAAACGCCTATTTGGCGATTAAATAGTCCTGTACCGCGGCAACCGCGTTTGCACCGTCCGCTACAGCTGTAATAATCTGACGCAGACGTTTCGTCTTAACATCGCCTGCTACAAACACGCCGGGCACACTTGTGCATCCCAACTCGTCCGCCTTGATATAACCGCCTTCGTCCATCTCCAAATAGCCTTCCAAATAGCCACTGTTGGGGCGGATGCCTACTGCCACAAACAAACCGTCAATGTCTTTTGTCTGCTCCGTCTGATCCAGGGTACTCTGAAGGGTCATTTTTTCTACCTGTCCATCCCCTTCCACGGAAGTCACGATGTTGTTCCACAAAATTTCCACGTTCGGAAGCTCCATCAATTTTTTCTGTAAAATGTCTGCTGCGCGCAACGAATCACGGCGATGCACCAAATATACTTTTTCACATGCTCTGGCAAGGAAAATGGCATCTTCCACTGCCACGTCACCGCCACCCACTACGGCAACCGTGCGGTTTCTAAAAAAGGCGCCGTCACAAGTGGCACAATAGGACACGCCGGCTCCCGCCAGCTCCTCCTCACCGGGAATGTGCAATTTGGCATGGGATGCGCCGGTGGCAACGATAACTGTTTTTGTCTCGTAACGGTTTTTTGCCGTCACAACTACTTTGCAATTTCCGCCGTCTTCTATTTTGAGTACGGTTTCCTCCGCGAAGGTTGCACCAAGCTTGTCCGCATGCTCGCGGAACTTCATGCCCATATCAAAACCGTTAATTCCCGGAAGTCCGAGATAGTTGTCTACTTCGTATGTGGTCAGAACCTGCCCGCCGCTCATGCCACTCTGCTCCAATACAAGCAAGTCAAGTCCTGCGCGCATTCCGTATACTGCTGCCGACAAGCCTGCCGGACCGGAACCTATAATAATCAAATCGTACATAGTTACTCCTTTCGTGTGGTTGGGCTACATCCAGCCGCCGTCCAATGTAATAATCTGCCCTGTAAGGTACTCGTTTCCTGTGGCAAGCTGCATTACAAGCTGCGCCACTTCCTCCGGTGTGCCAAAACGGTCCGCCGGAATTTCTTCCCGCAACATTTCCCGCTCTTCGTCGGAAAAACACCGGTTCATCCGGGTGTCAATGACGCCGCAGGCAATGGCATTTACCTGAATGTTGCTGGGTGCCACCTCTTTGGCGAGCGCTTTTGTGAACGCATTCATACCACCTTTTGTAGCGGAGTATGCCACTTCCATGGAAGCGCCCACATTGCCCCAGACAGAAGAAATATTGATGATTTTTCCGCTTTTGTTATGTATCATTCCCGGAAGGACTTTCCGGCATGTATAAAAAAGCGAATTTAAATTTGTATTCATGACCTGCTGCCACTGTTCCACTGACATGTCTGTCAGCAAGCCTACATAGGAAATGCCCGCGTTGTTTACTAACACATCGACTTCCTTTATTTTCTCAAAAATTGCATCCACCTCGACCGGATTGCCCATGTCCGCAATAAGCGGTGTGGCTTGCACTTTGTATTGGTCTGCAAGCTGCTTGCACAAGCTGTGCAATGTTTCTTTGGAATTTTTGCATGTAACAAAAATATCGTAACCGTTTTTGGCAAACTCGGTGGCAATTGCCGCCCCGATGCCCCGGGATGCTCCGGTAATAAAAGCTGTTTTTCTACTCATAGTTTCCTCACTTTTTTGTGATGTTATGCGCCGGCGGGTCGGATTTTAGTTGCCTTGCGCATGGCGTGGTCTGCCGGATTTTGGCCGCTTTGTGTGGCTCTTTAAGAAAGAGACTGCTCCAGAAAGGAAAGCAGCGCCGTGCAACCTTCCATAATATCGTCGTATGTCTCGTCAAAGTTTCCGGTATACCACGGGTCCGCGATATCTCTTCCGGAACCTGCAAACGACAAAAGCTTGTAAATTTTATCCTGCGGGTCGCCGCCTGCAATGCGGTTCATGTTGCGGATATTGGCCGTATCCATGCCAATCAAGTAGTCATATTCGGCGTAATCTTCCTTGGTCATCTGCACTGCCCGGTGCGGAACGACCGGAATGCCCACCTGTCGCAATTTGCCCACGGTACCGTGATGCGGCGTGCTGCCGATTTCCTCGCGGCTGGTGGCGGCAGAGTTGATTTGAATGCGGGACTGCAGGTTGTTTTGTTTTACTAAATATGCCATAACGCTCTCTGCCATGGTGCTGCGGCAGATGTTGCCGTGGCAGATGAAAAGTACTTTTATCATTGTTATCAAACTCCTTAAAATGCCGTGAAACTCCCCATTTTGCAAGGTATTCCGGCTTTTTGTTATAATCCTTGTTCAGATGTCAACTAGGCAAATTATAGCATAATTTAGCAAGTTGTGACTACCTGTTAGTAGTAGAAATAATAGTAAAAGGGGAATTCTTACTACTAAGGGCTTTCTTCATGCCACATATTCAAACCCATATTTTATTTACCTCTACCCTCTAAACGATATTTCACTGAGCCTTAAAACAATATTCTTCATATTATATTTAGCTGCATATAATTCGAAATCCCTTTCTAAAATATTGTTTTTCGGTCCAAGAATTATCTCTTTTATCGGCTCACTCGATATATCATATAAATCAATGGGATAATATGGAATCATATCATTATCCGTGATATTAAACTCAATTTTATTTTTCAACTTTGGAATAACATGATGATATTTCATTATAGAATCTTCTTCATCTGCAAATAGCCATTGCGGATTTTTTGTAATTTCTTCACAAAAAAATATTCTCCATTCCTTCTCTTCTGAAAAAGATTCATGCTTATACTCCAATGAACTAATCAAAACTTTTTTAATTATGTGTAGCATTCTTGTCTGTAGTAATATATTGTATTCTTCACCATCGTCAAACATAGAAAACTTATCTGCTATCCAACCTATATCATTTTGCAAATTTAACAATACTTCCTTTGCTTTATCCGCAATAACGGATTGCAATTCTTCCCTAGATATGTACTTTACCTTCGCAAGCGTAATTATTCCATCATATAGCTTACAATACTCTTTCAATTCCTCTAGAGAGAAACCTATCGCTCCTCCTTTGCCACCATCAGCATATCCACGCCACTGGCTAAGTACATCACCTTCCTCACAAAAACAAACCACAAAGCTTGTCATTTCACCCACATCTAATTCAATATTTACTAACTTATGTGTAACATGCAATAATCTTTTCAATGCTTCAAAATCTTTTTCTCCTTTATAATCCAAAGAAAAAGGATTCAGCTTGTATTCCTTCTCTATCGCCGTCATAATATAAGGATAAAACAACTGAATTTCTTCATAATCATTACTTTTTGTAATATCGCTCATTCTTAACGTATGTCCTGCTACAATATTTGCCATCTTTTTATTATCGCAATAATGATATAGCATCATTGATTTTTCCTCCCAATCATCTGTGTTTCTCCAGAATATCATTCAAGCAGACATAATTTATCGTATGTCATACTCTATTTATCCTACTCTTTCCCGCGTAATATATAATTTATACCATGTACATCAAAGTACATTTGCAATTCTGAAACATGCTCTACTCTACACTTATCACCGATTATTACTTTAGCAATTTTTAGTTTAAAATCTTTATAAGGTTTCGCTATCCCCTTATAATCCTTCCGTTCCTTGATATTATAGGCTATTGTTCCTCCATTAAATTCTGCTAAATCATATGGACAATATAACATTCTAACTTCCTTTTCCCTCGTAGAATCCATATCAGATGTATGATTGTATGGGTTTTTAACCACCCATGGAATAATAGACAATTCCACTCCCGATTGCTTCAATGCGGAAATAACCATTCTTGTAAAATCTATCTGCGACTTATCACAATATTCTACCGGATATAGGTAATCATAATCACTCACTTCAAATTCCACGCAAATACCATTTCCACTGGCAGCATAATCTTCCCACATGTACTCTTGATACATATAAGTCAACGAAAACACATCATACATCTCAGTAAGATAATTTATAATTAAATCTATGTATTCTTTTTTATACCCAGTTTTCCCAATAACCTTTTTTACCCTGTAATCTATTTCAAATTCCGTTTCATCATTTAATGTTTTATAAAAAGAAAACCATATTTTCCCTGCTAATAATGTACTAATTTTTATTTCTGCATTTTCTTCAAAAGATATAAATTTATATACTTTCCCATTCTGAATTATTTTTTTCAAATACTCTATTCTATAAGGTGTAGCCAAATCCGGTTTTTCTTTCAGATTTCCCATAAGTTTAAGATATTCATCATAAAAGCCTAAACCATTCATATAGACCTCCGCATATTCTTGTGTTCCAATACATCCTACTAATTATATAATTTCATCTTTATTCAATAATTTTAACTCACTTAATATATCGTCACCCTTATCATTTTTCCATAGAAAAAACGCCCCAGTAAATCCGAAGCGCCTCTGCCATATATGCAAAATGTAGCATAATTTAGCAAGTTGTGACTACCTATTAGAAGTAGAAATAACAATGAAATGAGAAGACCTACTACCAATACTCTTCTTAACATCAAAAATGATAACATGACTATGGGGCCACCTCTTTATGACAACAGCCTTACTTTAAATTACTCATTTGTTTTTTCTCTTTTGTAATATGGTTATATATTTGCTAAGCATTTTATCCAAATCAACTGGTATTCCGTTCGTAATATCACCAGTTCCGGCTAAATCAATAATATTCTCTTTAAGGATTTCTCCTTCAAAAAAACACCCCAGATTCTCTCTATTTATCCAAGTAATTAAATCTTTATCACCCATAAATGCACCACTAAAATCACCACATTCAAAGCACTCATATAAAAAATAAGGCATATAATCGTAATAGGGTTTCTTTCCTCTCTTTTGCATCCATCTACATCCATCTGGAAACAGCATTGTATTCTCAATCTGCTGGCCATATACAAACAACTCTGAAAGAAGGTGCGTGGTCTTATTCTCTAATGGGAGTAGTTTTTCTAAGTTTCTATCTGCTATATAGCCGAAAAGGACATTTTTCCGATTTCCCGCGAAAATTTTAATATCACTCCTCTTCCAATTTCTAAAGGACAGTTGATATGTTGTTTTTCCAGAAATCTCAAAAGTTTTTATAAACTTTTCCCTTCCTACTTCCTAAAAGAGAAAAGTCATCGGTTTGTCCGAAAAAATATTTATCTTTCTGACAGGGATATAGCCAAAATTGAATTTTTCCGATTTTTGAGTATAAAAATAAGGAGCAACCTTTCGGTTACTCCAAACGCAAAAAACGTATGAACTGCTTTTTACTACAATTCATACGTTTTTTTTAATTTCATAATACTATATTCTTTGCTATGTCCCTTTTATAAAACAGATATTACATCCGCAAATATGACTAGAAATCAAGTTAATTCTTTTTCGATAATTTCTTTTTTCCTTTCTTCAGCAGTTTCTATAATCTTTCTTGCTTCTACAATATTATTTTCTATTACAGACAATTCAGCAAGCATCTCCATCTGCTGTTTTATGCTTGGAATAGAAATTTCAACATTTGAAAGCAATGTTTGATTTAAGCTTTTTATATTCGACCCATTACTTCCAGTCGTAAGCTGTTTTCTAATATCCGCTGATGAAAGTAAATAATACAAGAATTCACTTTTCACAATTTTACAATCCGGACGAACTCTAATGGAAAAACCTGAAAACGATGTTTTTTCCTTTGGTTCCTGATTAATATACATAAACCTGCCTACTAGTTCTTGAGAACCATTAGATCGAACTGTGATTAAATCATTTTTATGTAGTAAGTATGCATCATCTAGTTTTCCGTTAATTATTACTCTCTCAACCTCATTCCATATTGGTGATTTATTGTCCTTAAAATCTGCCACTCCTACTATACTAATTTCTTCACCGGCACTTGACTTGTCATAATTTAGACCATTTTTAAACTTTGCAATTTTACCTAATTTTTGTTTTTCTCCCTTTACATTTGAAACTAGATTATCTATTTTTCCTTTCAAATCGCTAATTTCTTCGCGTGCTCTTTTTATCTCAGTGTCAATTGCTAAACATTCATTTATTATTTTATTCTGGACATCAAGCGGCGGAATAGGGACTAGTGTTGTTTTTAAGTATTTAAAATGTCTTTCATATTTATCAGCATTTTCAATTTGAATCGAAGCAAGATAATAATATAGGTATTGCGTCTTTATCTCTTCTTCATTCACTTTAAGCAATTGTGTACCATCTGCACCACGCACAAAAGGAAAATCAATATACTTAAAAGCACAACTGTGATCTCCAAACACAATCAGCGGCAAATCTGTAATACTTTCTTTATCGTTAGTATAGCCTTCGACAATTAAATTTTTATTTTGTGAAACAACAGGAATTTCCCCATTATCCAAAATTTCATTTTGCGGTACTTTTGTTTGTTTTCCATCTACCTTGAGTAAAATCTTTTCAACCCTTTTGCATGGCCATTTACTCTTAACTTCTTTTATTCGAGATAGATTTAAATTCATTTTTTTATCAAAATTGGCATGACCAAAGTCAATTAAGTCCGACAATTTTTTAATACAGAACAACTGATTCATATCACCATTAAAATCATTCTTCCCTTTAGACACATTTTTATTAAAACAAAATTTTACACAGTTTTCTAGAATATGATTTCTAATAGCATATGAATACTTTGTATTATCATTTATATCGCTCGGGTTATATAATGGTGTTTTTATATACTTGATTGAGTTTATTGCCTTCACAATTTCTGCATCTTTTTCATCATCATCTTCGGAATCATCTATTTTTATGTCGGTAACATACTTTATGCCCTCATCTCCTTTTCGATTACTCCAATCGTAACCCAAAAAACTAATAATTTCTTTTTTATTTGTTTTCCCATCTACTTTATCAGGAGGAGATTGCAATAACGCCACAGAATTATTATTTGTTTGAATGAATATTTTTAGTTTGTCATACTCTATTTTCTTTGCATAGTCCACAAACATTCGAATGCATTCTTCCTTTTCCGATTTTTTAAATTCTTCTGAATCAAGGTATTTAACAAATAACGCCTTATACTCCTTTGACTTTTCTTTCAATCCAATTTTATACAAAGAAGAATTTTCAAACCATTCTTTTTGTTGTTGCTTAGAAATAGCTTGTGGTTTAAATGCTTCAATGTATTCTTTAAATATTTCATTTTCTAAAAGCTTTTTAGACAAAATATTATCTTGCATGAAAGCAAAGAAATCCGCCTTATTATATCCCTGTTTTTCGATATAATTATCAATCTCTTTCCAGCTCAAATACTGTTTATAGTCTTTCTTTGCAATAAACGTATTCAGCAATCCTTCTGCATTCTTTCCTACTTTTTGAGCAAACAAAATAATGGTATTTGTTCCTGTTGAACCAAATGTTCTTGAGTTCATTGTGGAAATTGCAAGAATATTGAAATTAGCAAATAGTAATTCACGAGTCTTTGCATATAATCCCTCATTACTTAAAAGCGAACTTGGAAGTATAATAGCCATTATACCATTTGTCTTTAAAAAATACTTTGATCGTTCAATAAAAAAGCATTCTATTGAGTTGTTATTAGAATATGACTTTTCATCAACCTCCTTCGTAAGTTCAAATTGCCTTCTATCTCTTTCATCAAGTGTCTCCAAAAAACCTTTAACGCTATATGGAGGGTTAGCAATTATACAATCAAAACTTTCCTTATCAAATGATACAAATCTTGCTTCGGATGTATTCAAACAACTCAAAGCATCCTTAAATACAATATGCGAATCTTTCGAACCATTTATAATTGTTGCTATTTTTGCAACCTGACTTAAAGTTTGACTTTTTTCTATACCATAAATTTTTGATTTTGGATATTTTTTCAAGAACTCTGTTAAAAAATGTCCTGCCCCACAAGAGTAATCCAACACCTTTATATTGTCAGAATCCGGGAATTCTGGCAAAGAATTTAACATAAAATTCACAATAGGAAGAGGTGTGAAAAACTGACCTTCAGTTTGATGTACATTTTTCGATAGTAACCCCTCAAACAAATCTCCAAAAAAATGATTTGTATCACTACTCGTCAAGTTAATATCTTGTATAAGAGCTGCAATTTTTATAAGAATTTGAAAATTCATATCAAACTCTTCTTTATTTTCCACATCAATGAAATTAAATTTTTTAATA